>NZ_OY760916.1:1780000-2380000 GCF_963664075.1 uncultured Desulfobulbus sp. | reverse complement strand
GTATCCTCAAGGCGCTTGCCTCATCCTTACTGAAAATCTGTGGTGATCTGCGTCTGCTTTCTTCGGGGCCGACAGCGGGCATTGGTGAAATACGCCTGCCTCCACGTCAGGCCGGTTCCTCCATTATGCCAGGTAAGGTCAATCCGGTTATCCCCGAGGCGGTCAGCCAGGCGGCCATGTTGGTGATAGGCAACGACCTGGCTCTGACCCAGGCCTGCAGCAGCGGCAATCTTGAGCTGAATCCCTTTCTGCCCTTAATTGCCCACACACTGCTTGAGAATTTTCAACTGCTGACCCGTTCCTGCGATATCCTCAGCATCCACTGTGTTTCCGGGATCAAGGTCAATGAGGCTGTCTGTGCGCGTCAGGTGGAGAACACCACTGCCACAGCCACTGCCCTGGTTGCTGTTCTTGGCCATGAAAAGGCGGCTCAGATCGCCCAGGAAGCAGCCGTAAGTGGAAAAACTGTGCGTGAGCTCGCTCTTGAAGCTGGACTCAGCCAGACTGAATTTGACCAGCTAACCAGCGCAACCGCTGTGTGTCAGCTCGGGTTTGTCCTGAAGCCGTGACGGCGGGTGGTTACAGAACAACCCATTTTTTTAATGAGACAACGTTTTTTTACAAATTCATATAATGTTCAGTTTCACCCGCCGTCACGGATTAAGGATTGTTCCCCGGAAAGGGGAAATAAGAAATAAATAGTGCGTACGTTATGATGCAAACAGCTCCCAAAGGCCTGCGCCTGCATATCGGTCTTTTTGGCCGGCGCAATGTAGGCAAGTCCAGCCTCCTTAATGCCATTACCCGTCAACAGGCGGCGCTCGTCTCCAGCCATGCTGGAACCACCACTGATCCAGTTGAAAAACCAATGGAACTGCTGCCTTTGGGCCCGGTTCTCTTTATTGATACCGCAGGTATTGACGATGTCGGTGCCTTGGGGGAGGTGCGTATAGCCCGCACCCGTGCGGTCTTTGATCGCACCGATCTCGGAGTTCTGGTCACTGAGGCTGGTCTGTGGGGAGATTTTGAAGAGGAGCTCCTTGCAGCGCTGGCTGATCGCGATATTCCTGTTGTTGTTGTCGTGAATAAGGTGGATCAGGAACAAGGAGCACCCCCTCTTGTAACCACCCTGCAAAAACAAAAATTCCCTGTGGTGAAAACCTCTGCTCTCAACGGGACTGGCATTGGTGGTTTGAAACAGGCTATCATTCAAGAGGCACCCGCAGGCTTTGTTGGCCAGCAGCCCATTGTTTCCGATCTGGTGGGGCCAGGGGAGACCGTTGTACTCGTGGTCCCTATTGATAAAGAGGCCCCCAAAGGCAGGTTAATTCTTCCCCAGGTGCAGACCCTGCGTGATCTGCTTGATGGCGACTGCATCAGCCTGGTGGTGAAGGAGCGGGAGCTCCGTCAGGCACTTGCTCAGTTACAACGGCCGCCCAAATTGGTTGTGACCGATTCCCAGGTTTTTTTGAAAGTCGCGGCCGATATCCCCCCCGAGGTACCACTGACCAGCTTTTCCATTCTCTTTTCCCGCAATAAAGGCGATCTGCTTACCCAGGTCGAAGGAGCACTGGCCATTGACCAGCTGCAACCTGGCGACAAAGTGCTCATCGCCGAGGCCTGCTCCCATCATCCCATTGGTGAGGATCTCGGTACAGTGAAGATTCCGCGCTGGCTCACCCAGTACGTAGGTGGCAAGCTTGCGTTTACCCATGTTCAAGGGCATGATTTCCCAGAGAATCTTCCTGATTATAAACTGGTTATTCAGTGCGGTTCCTGCATGTTGAATCGGCGTGAGGTCCTCAGCCGTATCGTCCATTGCCGCGAGGCCGGTGTACCCATCACCAACTATGGCCTGGCGATCTCCTTCAGCCTTGGCATTTTTACCCGAGCCTTAAGTCCCTTTCCCGCTGCCCTGGAACTTGTCCGTAGCGATGCAGGAGGCTACTAAGGATGCAGCGTGGGGAAGTCTTGCACTGGTTACGTACCCAAGATAGCCAGGAGTTGCAGCAGTTATGGAACCGGGCCGATGCGGTTCGGCGTGAATATGTGGGGGATGAGGTGCATCTGCGGGGGCTGGTGGAGATATCCAACTTCTGTGGACGCAGCTGTCATTACTGTGGTTTACGTGCAGGTAACCACCAGGTGAGTCGCTACCGCCTGGCCGCCAAAGATATTCTCCAGAGTGCCTTTGAGGCAACCGAGCTCGGTTACGGTACCCTGGTTTTGCAGTCGGGAGAGGATGAGCTTATTTCAGCCCAATGGCTTGCCGAGATTCTAGAGCAGATCAAGGCCGCAACTCCCCTGGCCATTACCTTAAGTCTTGGCGAGCGCAGTGCAGAGGATCTACGCATCTGGAAAGAGGCCGGGGCCGATCGTTATCTGCTGCGTTTTGAAACCTCCAATCGTGAGCTCTATCGTTCCATTCATCCGGATCGTGGGGGGCAGATATCTGATCGGGTGGCCTTGCTGCGCCAGCTCCGTGAGCTTGGCTATGAAACCGGTAGTGGTGTCATGGTGGGGATTCCCGGCCAGAGTTATGAGATCCTGGCCGATGATATCCTCCTTTTTCAAGAGCTCGATCTGGATATGATCGGAATTGGGCCTTTTATTGCCCATCCGGATACGCCGCTTGGTCGCACCAACCCGATCGCCGACTCGACAGACCAGGTGGAGCCCAGCCTGGAAATGGCCTGTAAGGCTGTGGCCCTGGCCCGAATTCTGCGACCCGATGCCAATATTCCCGCAACCACGGCGGTGGCGGTACAAAATTCCTGGCAGGGCAGGGAGCTGGCTTTGCGCCGTGGGGCCAATGTGATCATGCCGAATCTTACACCGGGGCAATTTCGAGAACTCTACTCCATCTATCCGGGCAAGTCCGATCGCATTGAGAGCGCCGAGCAGTCCGACAGGCTGATTCGTGCCCAGATTAAATCCCTTGGGCGCCAGGTAGGAGAAGGGCAGGGAGGAAGAGACAGTCATGCACCTATCCCCGCTAAAAAAGATAACTCTACCCTCCGTATAGCGGTCTGTATGGGAAGCTCTTGTTTTTCAAGAGGAAATAACGGGCGAGCCATTGAAACCCTGCAGCATTGCGCGGAATCTGCCGGGTTTACGCCGGAAATTGTCGGGCATCTCTGTGAAAATCAGTGTACACAGGGACCCCACATCACCATTGAGGATACCCTGTACTCCAATGTGCAGCCCGCCTGTTTCCCTGAGCTGCTCAAGCACCACCTGCATACCAAAAAAGAGGCACAGGATCCCTGAAATTGTTTGTGTTTGTTTCTACCGCCTCAGTCCTGAATGGCTAGATATCTTGTGGAGCGGGCCATGCCCGCGACAGGAGCGAATCCTCTACTGAGTCGTTGCCATTTGCCTGAAGGTGGAGAACTCCTGAAAGTTATCTGTTTCAAGGATGAGCGATGGACCGTCGGCAGCCAATCTATACTGAAAAACACGAGTGCCAGGATTGCTATAAATGTGTGCGTGAGTGCCCGGTCAAGGCAATCCAGGTACGGGATGCCTATGCCACCATTGTCTCTGCAATGTGCATCTATTGCGGTTCCTGCGTTTCCATCTGCCCCAACGCGGCCAAGCATGTGCGCAACGATCTGCCCCGCGCCCGCCAGCTGCTCAAGCTCCCTTCCCGGGTATATGTTTCGCTGGCCCCTTCCTGGATCACCGAATTCCCCGGCGTCACTCCTAAGCAGATGGTTGCCGCCATCAAACGGCTCGGCTTTGACGGTGTCTCCGAAACCGCCCTCGGAGCCCAGCAGGTCAGTGCCCATGTGGCCAAGACCCTACGGGAAGAACCAGGTCGCATTCTCCTGAGTTCCGCCTGCCCCACCGTGGTTACCTATATTCAAAAACATAAGTCCCATCTGGTGGACTCTGTCACCGGGTTGCTTTCACCGCTTTTGGCGCATTGTCGCATTCTCCGCAGTCATTATGGCGAGGATATCTGTATCGTTTTTATCGGCCCCTGTATCGCCAAAAAAATTGAGGCAGATGAAAATCCCAGCCTTTTGGATCTTGCCCTGACCTTTGAGGATCTACGTATCTGGCTTGGTTCGGAACACATCGATCCGCGCATGCTCAGTACAATGGGCGAAGAGAGCTTTGAACCGGAAGCGGCCGAGGAGGGTGTGCTCTACCCGGTGGATGGCGGCATGATTGCCGGTATTCAGGCCCACTGCAGCATTGATGATAGTGCTTTTATGAGCTTTTCCGGTCTGGAATCGGTTAAAAATGCACTGGATGGCCTGGAGGAGATGGACTCGGGTGGGCTCTTCTTAGAGCTCCTCGCCTGTGAGGGGGGCTGCATCAACGGCCCCAAGGTGACCCGGCAAGGAAATACCGTCTTTAAGCGTCACCGGGTGCTGACCACGGCCAGCTATCCCGATGCCAGCGAGCTTCCCCGTCAGCCGGTTATAGATATCGACCGGACCATAGTTCCTCAGCTGCACTGTCAGGAGCCTCCTGGCGAAGCCCGTATCAGCGAGGTGCTGCGTTCAATTGGCAAGCGCTCCATCGAGGATGAACTCAACTGCGGTGGTTGTGGTTATGATACCTGCCGTGAATTTGGCAAGGCCCTGGTGGCTAAGCGGGCGGAGCGTTCCATGTGCGTATCCTGGATGCGGCAGCTGGCTTTCAAAAAAGCCAATGTGCTTATCCATAAGATGCCCTCAGCCGTGGTTATTGTGGATGGTGATCTTAATATTCTTGAGTGTAATGAGGCCTTTGTCTCCATTGTCAATCAACAGTACCCGGCCGAATCCACCAGCGAGCTTGAAGGCTTTGCCTTGGAGATGCTGCTTCCTTTTCACCATCTCTTTGCCAACGTTCTCAAAAACGATATAGATATTGTGGATCGGGATATCCGCTATCACGATACTATCTTGCATCTGTCGATTTTTACGATTGATCCCTACTCGGTGGTTGGGGCCATTCTCCAGGATATTACCCGTCCATCGGTGCAGAAGGAGCAGGTCATTCGCCGGGCTCGGGAGGTTATTCAGAAAAATCTGGCCACGGTCCAAAAGATTGCCTATCTCCTGGGTGAGAATGCGGCCGAGTCCGAGGTGACCCTCAACTCCATTATCGAATCGTTTACCCCGACCAAGCTGGAACTTGAAGACGACGACGGGATTGAGCCTTACATCCGTGACTGATTCTGCCTTCATCGATATCAACCACGCCACCCGCTGCAAAGAGGGGCAGTCCATCTGCGGTGATGTCTTTCTCTCCAGCCGGATCAAGGAAGAGGGAAGGATTTTGGCCGTGCTCTCTGATGGACTTGGTTCTGGAGTCAAGGCCTCGGTGCTTGCCAATTTAACTGCCTCCATGGCGCTGAAATTTGCCTCAACCTGTGCTGATACCCGTGTCTGGGCTCGCTCGATCATGGATACCTTGCCTATTTGTGAAGTGCGTAAGATCAGCTATTCTACCTTCACCCTTATTGATTTGGATGAGACCGGATCCTTGCGTTTTATCGAGCACGGCAATCCGCCGCTGGTGCTGATGCGGGGGACCGAGGTTGTGCCCCTAACGCGTTCTGAGATTCAACTTGAACGCTGGAAAGATCGCTTGATCTACCATGGGCGGACCCGGTTGCAGGTGGGGGATAGGCTGGTCTTTTATTCAGACGGGATTACTCAGTCAGGGATGGGGCGGCAGGATATGCCCCTTGGTTGGACTCAGGCCCGGGCTATTGCCTTTTTACGCAGGGTTCTGGGGAGAAATCACGATATCTCCTCGCGGCGCCTCACCGGGGCCCTGATGGATCAGGCCCTGAAGAACGACCGGGGCTATGCCCGCGACGATGCCAGTTGCGCGGTGGTCTATTTTCGAGTCCCCAGACAGCTGCTCATCATGACCGGACCGCCCTTCGTTCCCCAGCGTGACTTTGAGTTGGCCCAGGCAGCGACAGCCTTTCCCGGGCGCAAGATTATCTGCGGCGGGACCACCGCCACCATCATCGGTCGTATTCTCCAGCGTCCCATCACCGTCGATCTCACCCAGGCGAACACCGGTATGCCCCCGCATGCCAAGATGGAGGGTATTGATCTCATCACCGAGGGCTCGCTCACCCTTGCTCATGTGGCCCAGTTACTGGCCTCGGATGTCACCATGGATCAGTTGCCGGTCAACCCGGCAGGGGATATCGTTCGCGAGATGCTTGGGAGCGACATCATCCATTTCATCGTTGGAACCCGCATCAACGAGGCCCATCAGGATCCCAGCACGCCCCAGGAGCTGGATCTGCGCCGCAATATCGTCCGCCGGATTGTTTCTCTTTTGGAAGAAAAGTATTTCAATACCACCTCGGTGCGTTTTCTGTAGAATTATCCCCCCACGTCCTCAATGCTTACCATTCCTCGGATTTGTTGGAGCGGGTCATGCCCGCGACACAGGGATTCGAGGATATGAAAGACCTGGAGTTGTTTCTCGAAAGATGGAGCCCTCTCGAAGTATCATGTTGGGGTTCGTACCTCACCGCCAACCTACACCAGTGCTCAATATACCCGACCACGCGTAAGCGATAACGGAACACCGAAACTGAAGCACTGATGAACGCTCACAAGGTATCAGTAAATCGAAATAAATTGATTGACGTTCTGCTGCCTTTTGTATTTTTATGAAAAAACCAATGGTTGATAGAACGTTGAACTGCTTGAAAATCAAGCAAGAGCTACTCAGTGGGCAAAATACTATCCAGTAAACAGGCGAAAAAACATCTCCTCCACAACGTTTTTCAGTACAGGCGAACGATTCAAATCAAAATATGAAGAACTTATTCCAAACAGTCCTCCTCCTTCTATGCATGGTAGAAGCTGCATTCGCGATCGAGGGGGCAAAGTGTACTACCAATACTGATTGTTCAGACTCTGAGTATTGCTTTGCCAGTCAACTATGCCCGGGAGGCGACGTCACCGGGACCTGTAAAGCAAGACCCCAAGCATGCACAATGAACTACGATCCCGTTACTGGATGCGATGGTGTTGAATATGCAAATGCTTGCATGGCGGCCGCAAACGGACAATCTGTAAAGGTCGAAAGAAAAAGAAGGAGCCGTCACAACAAGACTCGATACAAAAGAAGACACCAGGGGAATGATGAGTAAAGACCTTTTTATAGAGTTAACCAAATAACGTGGGAATGGAATAGAACAGGGCAAGCGCACGAAAATCCTAGCCAGCAAGTACCTTGGCGAGGAAGTTATTATCGCAGGCACATCGAAACTGTTTTTGCTTGATACTCATTTTGGTTTGCTCTCGCTGAAGAAGATTGCGTGCAATATGTCGCAGTACGGCAAAATTTTCGGGGGCATCGTCTTTTCGGATTCGGCATTCATCTTCTCGAAATGTGACATCAAGTACATAGTGAAGAGAATTTTCTATGCCCCAATGGGAGCGAACCGCTTTGGCAAAAAATTCAGCTTTGCTTTCTTGGCTCGAAATATAATAGCGGCATTCTGTCGTTTTTTGTTCTTTACTTGCCGCTCTGCAACGACAACACCAATTGTCCGGAGCCCCTTCCACTGTGCAGCCATTGGCAACTCGGCGGCATCGGTTGTGTAATGAGAGCGGATTTCATGGCGGCCATGGCCCTTGCTCTCGCTTTGGTAGAAATCAAATTTATCGCTGTTAAAGGTCTCTGCGTCTGCTTGACTGAAAATCGTCTCAACGGCTTTCAGCAATGAGCCCTGATTGCCTTTTAAGCCTAATACGTAATCACCACCTTGTTGGACGATCTGTTCGGCTATCTTCTTTTGACACCCCATGGCGTCAATAGTCACGATGCAGCCTTTGATTTCCAGCAGTTTTAAAAGTTCAGGAATTGCGGTGATTTCGTTTGATTTTTCTTCGGTTTTGACTTGCCCTAAAACAAGTCGATTGTTCGCGGCCCAGGCACTGACCATATGAATGGCTGACTTCCCCGACTTGGAGTCGTGCGACCGCCTTAAGGTCTTACCGTCGATAGGGATAATTTCGCCATCAGTAACCTCGACCACGGAGTGCACCCAACTCAAAAAGCATTCTTGAAAAATTTTGGTATTAAGACGAGATATGACTCGTCGAAATGTATCGTGCCCAGGGATACCATTAGGGAGTTCAAGAAACGTTGCGAGCCATTCTTGTTTGGCTTGTCCGAAAATTTCTATTTGTTCCCAGCCAGAGGCACCAGATGCCACCCCGCAGATGGCAATGGTAATAATATCGATGAGCAGGTGTCGGTTTTTCCCTTCGACTCTCGGATCTTTCAAGTTCTCGAAATGGGTAGCGATGTCTGGTTTTGAGCTACTGGCCTATAATACATTGAGCGATTGGTGATGGTTCCTCTCTTTCCCTAGTGCGATTTTTAAGAATTCGCTGGGGCTGTTTGGTTCCTCAGGAGCAACTCGCTGAAATTTTCGTATATGTCCCGTCGGTGACCAATTGCCCAAATAATGATGATTTTTTCTATAGTATTCACCTTATAAATAATTCGATATCGCATGAACCTATAGGACCGAAAACCAGCTAAATCGGCCTGCAGTTCTTTACCGAGGAGCGGATTTTGGGCTAGTTCTTTGAGCGCAGCTCTGGCGGCAGTTTTTATTTCAGGGGAAAATTTTTTCCCGATTTCGTTGGCAGTGGATGTCAGTTTGACCTGATACAGCATTAAAAAGCCTCATCCAAGTCAACAAAGGTGTTAGCGCTAACATCTTGCGCCGATCGCCTCAATTGCCCCATCATCTCTGAATCGGCAAGGATGTCAATGGTTTCTAAGAATCCCTCAAACTTTGCCATGGACAAAATGACGGCTTCGGGGACGCCATTTTTTGTGATCGCTATGGTGTCATTGGTGTCGTTGATCTGTCGCACCATATCCAAGAGCTTTGCTTTGGCTTGAGTGATCGGAACAAAGGTCTCTATAGTCTGCATGTCGGTTCCTCCTAAAAATATCTATGGTCACAATACTAACCATTTTGTGTTTTGGCAAGAATTGTGGTTAGAATTATGACTAAGTAGAAGAAGAGGGCCTTTTCCTCAATTATCAAGAAACTGTCCATCACAGTGCGTTATCGCATTGAGCTCTTCAGCGCTCCATGTCACGGCGCAAATAAACTGGAGTCAGACCACGGTTTCCTCTTTGTTGTCAGGGGGGGATCCGTGATAGAAGCACTCGGGGATGACGGAAGGGCGGAATCCAGATGATCTCGGCCAGTGATTCCATTCGATCCTGGTGACCAATTACGGAGCGTGTAAAATTCGGGTCATGTAAAATTCGGGTCACGGTTTATGAGAAGTTCATATGTCTTGTCCAGCGTGACTACTAATTTCCGAACCAAATAATTTGCCAACCTGCTGTACAACTTTGCGTAAAGTGCCCCTGGAAACATCCATTCGATATTTTTGAAAAATAGAATTCCCACAAAAATCATGAAAAAACTAGTCCTGATCCTCTTCGCCTGCCTGACCCTCTATGGCATCGCTCAACAAGCGCCCATTGTATTTACTTCAGCGGTTCATGCCAAAGCAGAGACCGCAACCGGCGATAATGCCCTGGCCCATGCCTACCAAAATCAGCAAAGCGATATTCAGGTTCATGGTTCGGGGACAGTTATCAAAATCCTAGCCGATGATACCAAAGGGAGAAAGCACCAGCGATTTATTCTACGTTTGCATTCGGGGCAGACACTCCTGGTTGCCCACAATATTGATCTGGCTCCCCGGATTATCAGTCTTCGCACGGGCGATAGTATCGAGTTTTATGGCGAATATGAGTGGAATGCTCAAGGTGGGGTGCTTCATTGGACGCACCGTGATCCGGGAAATCGTCATGCAGATGGCTGGCTGAAGCATAAGGGGAAAATGTATCACTGACAGATTAAGGTGAGAAACGCTGGAGGGAAGGGATGGTGCGAATACAAACGGCTTTCCGGATACTGCTTTTAGTCCTTGTCTTTGGTTTGTTCGTTGGTCCTCTGGTGCGTGCCGAGCTCAGAGCTCCCACAGGCGAGCGTGATCTGATCCTGCTGATCGCTCGCTACAATCCCACGCTCTACCGCCTGGTCGGACAACAACCTGTACCGTTTGGTACGGCTCAATTTTATAGCCCTCAAGCCATCGTGGCCGATATTCGTGGGCAGTGCTTCTATATCCTCGATGCGCCCAAGCTGGTAACGGAAACCTTCAAAATTTGGCGAGTGGAATCCAATGGCGCGGCTCGGGTTATCTTTCAGGCGCATGGCATGAGACATGGTGGCCCCTTCTTCAAACCCAGCTCGTTGACCATGGATCGTAAGGGCCAGTTGTTGATCGCGGATCCGGAGACAGGGCTATGGCAGTTAGGCACTGATGGGCAACTCCGTTGTCTGTGTGATGGAAAAAATCGTCCCTTGAAGAGGATCGGAGCTGTAGCAGATACATCGAAGGGGCTGCTGATCGCAACCCACTTCATCGATGATGTGACCGGAGGCATTATAACGAGCGCTCCCCCGGATTGGAGAACCGGCGTGGGGGACACTCTTGGGCGTCAAGAACCGGTTCATATCAGGAAAAATCAGGGCGGGCTGTACTTGGCTCCCCCCTCTATACCTGTCCCCCTGGCACAAACCGTCCTGGTTAATCGCAAGCCGGGTGGGGCCGAATATGCTACTTACTGGCGTACCATCCGGCAAATGCTGGTGGATAACGCCGGACGTTGTCTGCTCGTCGATGCAGGGAGTCGCTCGAAACGGAGCGAACAGGTCTACATTTGGCCCAGCTCAAACCCCAGTAAAAAACAAGATCACGCTCATAAACGAACAACCGAAACCGTTATCAATGGTGGTGTCTTTGTCCTGCATCCCAATGGGGTGTTTGAAGAGCTGACCTTTAAAACTCCGGATGCCGGTTCAGGTCCGCTGCGACGGCCACAGGGGATTGCCCAGTGGTCTGATGACACCTACCTCGTCGCGGATCCTGAGATGGATGTCAAAGGTGTCAGCGGGAGCGGAGGGCTCTTGCTGCTGAAAATTGACGGCTCCCGCCAGGCCCGCTGGCCCTTTGGGCAGCGTCTGCGACCTGTGGGCGTGGCCGTTCTGCGCGATGCAGGTCCGGCCGTGCAGGCCGCCCCCACCCGGCAGATCAACCTGGCCGAGGTCGCCGGAGCCCATAGGGCAGGGAGAATTACCCGGATCACGGGTGTTTCCTGGCAGCGCCAGGGGCAAACAGGCGGCATCATGGGGCCAAAATGGGACGAACAACCCCGGGGCCTGGCAGAGCAGCGGCTGCGCGCACTCTTTGAAAACGCTCAATGGTTCATCCGGCCCGACGGTGGTGTGCTCTTTGCGGCCGCCGGGGTAGCACCTCAAACCCAGGGAACGCCTCTGGTTATGCCCGGGAAAATGACGCCACTGGAAGGAATGCTCAGTGTTTCCGGGAACTACAAGACCCAGGGGATGTTTGATCTCCAACTGGGATCTCTGGACGCTCGCCTCTACAGCGCTGCGCCAGGTGCTGTTGTCTTGGATATGAAAATTACCATCTTCTCCAAGACGGAACGGCTCAAGGCAACCTTTGAACAACCACTGGTACTGAACAACTGATCCCCTCGAATCCGTGCGCGTTGCTGGTAATCTGATTTCCTTAAACAGTAAATCGATTGACCAGTTTCGTGAGGTTGTCGGCCAGTTGGTTGAGTTCATGGGCGCTTTTCATGATTTGTCGGCTGTTTTCGTTGACTACCTGCGAGGCTTGATCAACCTCTGAAATATCAGCTACCACATCCTTGGTGGTGTTGGCCGCCAGGCTGACATTCTCTCTGACATCTTGAATACCGGTGGAAATGGTTCCCACATTGTCTGCAATTCTGCCGGTCTCGCTCGCCTGTTCTTCAGCAGTAATCGATATGGTCGAGACCATGTCGTTTATATTATCAATTATTTGTGAAAACTGCTGAATTTCTTCTACTGTCTTTTGTGTGACATCTTGGATCGCGTCAATCTTCCCTTGGATTTCACCGGTCGCTTGTGAGGTTTGTTTTGCAAGCTCCTTAATTTCATTGGCAACAATGGCAAAACCTTTTCCTGCCTCTCCGGCTCGAGCGGCCTCAATGGTAGCGTTCAATGCCAGCAGATTAGTCTGTTCGGAAATATCGTTGATGGTTTCCGTTACCTTGCCGACCTCCAGCGCCGCCATACCCAAGGTATTGATCTGACTGGATGCATGTTGAGATTTGCTTACTGCCTCCATGGTGATAGCTTTGGTTGCCTCCATCTTTGCCGCGATATCAGCGATGGAGTTGTTCATGGCTTCGGTTGATTGGGCAACATTATTGATATTACCAAAAGATTGTTGAGTAAAATGGGATGCCTGCTCCATGTTTATTCGCATGCCACTGGTCATAGTGGCTACGTGATCGACTTTATTCAGGGTTTTTTGGGCATTTTCCGAGAGATGATGTGAGTTGTCAGCCAACCCAATAGACACGGAAGAGAGCGTCTGCACGCCGTTGCTGATATTCTGCACCATGGTGCGAAGGTTCATGCTCATTTCATTGAGCGCCCGATACAAAGATCCGATTTCATCTTGACGAATAATGGTGATATGTTGGGTGAGATCACCCAAGGCGATCTCTTTGGTTAAGGTGACGATACCGGTGATAGGACCTGTAAGCGAACGGTTGAGTAAATAGATAACCGAACAGACCCCGAGCAGCGCGACCAGCATGATGAACGAAAGCCTGTATGAAAACTGACTGATATTTTTTTGTACACTGACTTCCGCAACCTGACGTGCTTTGATCAGTTCCTGTTTTCGAGTCCCTGCAAGCTGCGTATTCAATGATTTATTGAGATTATTGATGTTTGCAAAAGCCTCTTGAACAGCAGAGAGTGCCGACATGGCTGAGAGGTTGATTTGAATTTCAAGTGCAACATAGGTGAGGTCATCTTGAATCGTGGAGGTGAAAAGTCGCTGATTTTTTCCAGTGATTTTGGTCCCGAATTCGTACATGTCCGATGTGGACGGTTCTTTGCTGGTGGCGAACCTCACCCAGGGGATCTCATCGTTTGATTCGAGCAGTTTCTCAATGGTGCTGGTGGCCTTCTCAAAATCGAAGTCAGCGATCATGGGAAAAATCTGGTTGGCCGTAGCCTTGGCAAGTGCCGTATAGGATGAGCCGTAAAGGCCCTGGATTATTGTTTGAATTGTCTGATCTGTTTTTTGCAGGTCTTCTGCGATGCCTTCAAAGCCGTGGGCTAAAATCTGTTCTGCATGCGTATTGTTTTTTTCTACTGTTGTGATGATAGATCCAACCAGATTTTCACTGGACACCGTCAGGCCATACCTGATCATAAAGAGCAGCAGGAGGAATGTGAAAATTAACGCTGACGAGGCCCCAAAAAGCATTTTCTTTTGAATTCCCACAGCAACAACTCCTCTCAGGTTGGAGAAAGTATGTGTCGATGATAACCGGTCATGGAGATGCTCCACAGAAACCGGTTATCATCAATGGTTCACGCAAGCCTTAATCCGCTAGCCCGTATTTTTTAAAGATAGCGTGGCCCTCGGGAGATACCGCAAAATTTAGAAAGGCCTGCGCCAGCTCCACGTTTTTTGAATCCTTCAGCACCGCAAGCACCAGCTTCTTTTTTTGGGCAAACTGTTCGTCAATGGCAAGTGTGTCAACATCCTGGGCATTTTCCGGCCAGGTTGAAGCGGCAAACCAGTTGATGGTTAAATCAGCTTTTCCCGCCTTGATGGCATTAACCAGACTGCTGGAATTCAAGGTGACCTGCGCATGTTGGAGAACTTGTTCGTAGATGCCTTTTTTACTCAGAATTTTTTTGGTTTCCTTGCCGATACTTCCTTTCTCCGCAGAACCGATGATAATTTTGTATTTTTCACTGGTGAAGTTGTCTAAATCAGCAGTGATTCCTTGGGGATTTCCTTTTTTCACAAAAATTGCCGCCTGATTGTAGCCCACCTCTCCTTTGCTGACCACCAATCCGGGATGTTCTTTTTTCAAAGTGTTGATATAGGACTCCGAACCGGGAAGGAAGAGATCTCCATTTTTATTTTTCAGAAGGCCCTGCATCAGTTTACCAGAGCCACCCTTGGCAAAATTGATGGTGCAATCGTGTTTTGCCTCTATGATTTTTCCAATTTCAACCATGGGCTTGAGCATGGTTATTCCGCAGTAAATATTGAGTTTTTGTTTTTCGTCTCCATGAACGAAACTGGCCAGGAAAACAACAAGACTGAGGGCTGAAATCAAGATCATGCTTCTCTTCATAGGTTTCCTCCTTGGTAAAATCTTAGCGGATAAAAGAACTAGGAGCGCTTGGGCACCTGTCGATCAACAGGGACCTGGGGTTGTTGCGGAGTCAGGGCTCTGTCAGGAGATAATGTGAATTCAGAAATTCTCTTTAGAAAAAGCAGAAGTTTAGCAGACACTTTTTACGTTACCACAAGAAGATGAAAACACAAATAAACAAACAGCTTAATCACGGGCCGTTTGCCTCCCCTTGACGCTTACCGTTCATCCTCCCCCTGGTTTTGTTGCTGGCAGTCCTCGCAGACCGTATACACAACGATGATACCGTATGAGGCGTCATTGTCGTGCCCGGCTTGCGGTTCTCGCCAGCTGCCATCATGAATACGCCCGCAGACACTGCAACGCTGGTAAATGAGCTCATCTCCCTTGGCCGCATGCCTGATCTGAACAGGTGCGGAGCGTTGTTCCATATTCAAGATCACGTGTTCCACTCGAAGCATTCCATCCGGCATGGGCGAAATCCGCATGAGCATGTATCGTTTCAATTGAGGAGAGTCACATCTGTATTAAGGGGCCCACCTTCATATTTTTGCGATGTTCCTCTCGTCCGTGAAAATGATGTTTGGTAACGCTTGTTCAAAATGAATTTTGTTGGCATCGTAAGAGTATGTCAAGATCAACAGAATTGAGGTGCGGTTGAATAAGCTTAGATGTAAGCGATCAGTGCGGCATTAGTTATAAGGCGCCCCCCGCAAGCGCTTACAGGTAGGAATATACGGGGTTCGTCCGGTGATTACCCCCCCCCGATAGGTTACGCTTGGATTTATCCCAAACCCCATACTCTTTTGACAGGAGGGGCTGGTGGCGGCATTCAATGCAACAGCCAAACTCTTTGCAGATTGTCTTCTGCGTATGGCTACTGAAGAGGGAAAAACTCTCCTTGAGAGCGTCTTCAAAGAAGAAAGCGGAGTTGGTCCGCTGGAGAGGGTGATAACGCCTGCCCTAGAAAACATTGGGCAGATGTGGGAAGAGGGAGTGATATCACTTTCCCAGGTCTATATGGCAGGGAGAATTTGTGAAAACTTGATAAATGAACTGCTCCCCTCCTTGCAGACACTGCACGGTTCGCATCCCAAAATCGCTATCTGCGTGCTTGAAGATTTTCATGCGCTGGGGAAGCGTTTAGTGATGTCAACCCTTCGTTCGACCGGCTACCACCTCTCAGATCTTGGGCATGGGCTCAACGCTGCTGATCTTGTTGAGAGAACACAACAAGAAAATGTAGAAATCCTGCTTATTTCCTGTCTGCTGTTATCTTCAGCCAGGCGGGTCAAAGACGTTGTCCAAGGCCTTGAAAAGGTCGGGAGTAAGACCGTTGTGGTGGTCGGTGGAGCCCCCTTTCGCCTGGATCCTCAGTTATGGAAGGAGGTCGGGGCGGATTATATGGGCAGCAACTCCAGTGATGCCGTTAGAATTGTTAAAAATATTATGGAGAGGCGCCTATGGCAATGACGTCTGCACAGCGAATCCAGGCGACCTTCTCCTTTCAGGAGCCCGATAGGGTGTCGTATGTTCTCCCCGCTGCGATGCATCCTGCCCGGGAAATGGGGCTGACGATCAAGCAATACTTTGCTCGCCCGGAGAACGTAATAGAGGGGCAGCTTCGTTTAAAGAAAAAATTCGGCAACGACCTGTTGTGCTGCTATCCCTTTGCGGTCATGGAGATGGAGGCCTGGAGAGGTGAGGTCATCTATTTTGAGCAGGGGCCACCCAATGCCGGAGAGCCGATAATTCGCCGTCCAGAAGATATCCTTCAACTTCAGCCGCCAGAGGTGGGTGAGAATCGGGTTCTTCAGGAGAATCTCGTTGCCATACGGGGGGGTAAAAACATTGTTGGCGATGCTACCCCTATCGCTGGTGTGGTGATCTCTCCCTTCTCTCTGCCCATTATGCAGCTGGGATTTGAAGCCTATCTCGTTTTAATGGCTGAGCGCCCTGCTCTTATCGAGCGCCTCCTCCAGGTCAACGCCCATTATTGCAGATAATGGGCCAATGCCCAGTTAGAGGCGGGGGCCTCAAGTATCATGTATGTTGACCCGGCCTTGTCTCCCACGATCATGTCCCGGGAGATCAGCGCACAATTTGGGATGCCTATTGCTTGCGACATTGTTCCCCAAATACAGGGACCGGTCATGGTGCATCTGACATCAGGGAGAGGACTTTCAATTGTCGATTCGTTCATCCGGGCCGGGTTTATCGGAGTAAGCGTCAGCGCCGAGGAGGATCTTGCAGAGGTGAAAGCAACGTGCAACGGGCAGTTAACTGTGGTCGGCAACCTCAACGCCCTGGAGATGACGCATTGGAGCGCGGCGGAGGTTGAATTGCAGGTCAAAAAGGCGATCGCCAAGGCCGGACCAGGTGGTGGTTTTGTGCTCTCTGACAATCATGGCGAGATTCCCTATTTTGTCGAAGAAGAGACGCTGCTGGCTGTGGTGGATGCGGTCCAGCGTTGGGGGCAATACCCGCTTGACTGGGTAACAACATTCGGAGCCTGATATGAGACTTTGGTGTTGCCCCTATTTCAAGAAGGAGGTTGAGGCGGTCGTTTCGGGATCGCAAAAATTAGCAAAGCTGCATATTCAAACCTATTCCTACTCCTGTCAGCAGAGTTTTCAGAAAGGCTCTGCCCACTGGCCCAATTTTTTTGAGGATCAGGCGAGTGAGTTGAACACCATTATCGGTGGGGGCTGTCTTGCCGGCTCACCTTTTGTCGTTGAGAACTTTGAAAGCGGGAATGTGCTGGCCCCTCAGTTTTGCTTTGAGCTTGATAGCCCCTCAGATGCTGGTTGAGCGCTGTGTCGCTCAAGGGGCTTTTCTGCTGACACCCGGTTGGGTGGTGCGTTGGAGAGAGCAGATCGGCAAATGGGAATTTGATCAGGCGACTGCCAGAGCCTTTTTTCATGAAAGCTGCAATAAACTTGTCCTCTTCGATACCGGGGTTTATGGGGATTGCGAGCCGCAGCTCTCTGCCATGGGAGCGTATCTTGACCTCCCCATTCAGACTGTTCCTGTTGGTCTGGATATGCTGCGTTTTTCATTGCTCAACCTGGTAATGGAATTGCGTGAGAAGGGCAAACCACTACCACCACCTGATCATTTTTTTAGCGATCAGTTGATGATCATCGATCTACTCAATGTATTGTTGGCTGCAGAGAGCAGGGAAGAAGCTCTTGGCCGCATCGAGGAGCTGTTTATGCTTTTTTTTGCCCCCGGTCGACTCAACTATGTGGAAACAGACAGGCCGGATGATCAGGAGTGTGAGAAGACTCTTCTCTGGACGAAGTCCGGTCGTGGCTTTATTCTTCCCCTACATTTTCAAAAAGAGCATTTTGGTCTGCTGGAGATTGATGACCTGAGTTTTGCCCAATACAAGGAGCGCTATGCCGCCCTGGCTGTTCCTTTAGCCAAAATGTGTTCTGTCGCAATTTTCAACGCCAAAAATCGGGAAAGACACCTGCGCTCGGAGCGGGCCTTGCAGAAAATGGCCAGTATTGTCGGGTCTTCGAAAGATGCTATTATCGGCAAGACCCTTGACGGCATTGTAATGAGTTGGAACAAGGGCGCGGAGCAGATTTTTGGTTAGGCAGAGGATGAAGTCATCGGGAAGCATATTTCTTATCTGACACCAGCTGATACG
The DNA here is from genome assembly GCF_963664075.1 of uncultured Desulfobulbus sp. Lineage (NCBI taxonomy): Bacteria > Pseudomonadati > Thermodesulfobacteriota > Desulfobulbia > Desulfobulbales > Desulfobulbaceae > Desulfobulbus > uncultured Desulfobulbus sp. Next base: position 2,362,053 of record NZ_OY760916.1, on the reverse strand, counting down.
CCCGATGAGATGCCCCGAAAGTTGGAAAAAATCAAAGCAGGAAAGGCGACTGAGCAGATCGAGACAACGTGGAAGACAAAAAGTGGCAAATTGCTCCATCTCTCCCTGGCAGTGTCCCCTATTCTTGATGAAAAGGGGAGAATTGTCGGAGCCTCAAGCATAGCCAGAGATATCACCGCTGAAAAAGAGAAAATTCAACGGAAGCGTCATCTGCTCGAAGAACAACTCCAACAGGCGCAGAAACTTGAGTCCGTAGGTCGTCTGGCCGGGGGGATAGCCCATGATTTCAATAATCAGTTGGGGGTAATCCTCGGTTATACGGATATGATTCTTGAGCGGATGGAAGCGGAATCTCCAAATTATGGGGAGCTGGTTGAGATTCAAAAAGCAGCACAATGTTCGGCGGGGATCACCCGGCAACTGTTGGCTTTTGCACGCAAGCAGACCATTGCTCCTCAAGTGCTCGATCTCAATCAAACAGTCGCCGGGATGCTGAAAATGTTGCAGCGCCTCATTGGTGAAGACATCGAGCTCAACTGGACCCCAGGTCAAGATCTGAGGTCGCTCCGGATTGATCCTTCCCAAATTGATCAGATCCTCGCCAACCTTTCTTTCAACGCCCGCGACGTAATTTCCGGCACAGGTAAAATCAATATAGAAACCGGCAATGCCAGCTTTGATGAAGAGTACTGTTCGTACCATATGGGATATTTTCCCGGTCGCTATGTGTATCTTGCTGTTAGCGATAACGGTTGTGGTATGGATAAACAAACGGTGGGGCATATCTTCGAGCCGTTTTTTACGACCATAGATGTGGATAAGGGAACAGGTTTAGGGCTTGCGACCGTGTATGGCATCAAGCAGAATAACGGCTATATCAATGTTTACAGTGAACCATGGGAGGGGACGTCGTTAAAATATTCTTTCCCCAGCATGGTGAGAGCCACGAGTCCTCTCCCAAGAAGGAGGAGGATGCAGCTGTAGCTCAGGGCAGTGAGACCAATTTATTGGTTGAAGACGAGCCCATGATATTAGAGATGACGAAAATGATGTTGGAGCGATCGGGCTTCAAGGTTATACCTGCTGGAAGCCCAAATGAAGCCATTGGGATTGCTCAGGAGTTGGGAAATGAAATTCACCTGATGATAACCGATGTGGTCATGCCTCAGATGAACGGTCGGGACCTGGCGAGTGCAGTACGCTCTCTGTGTCCTAAAATGAAGCTGATTTTCATGTCGGGATATACCGCAAACGCCATCGCCCACCACGGTGTACTGGATGACAATGTCAATTTTCTCCAGGAACCATTCTCGAAAAATACACTGAACGCCAAGATTCGAGAAGCATTGGCTCAATGATTACCACCGACTGCTATGATGTTGGAGAGCTTTTCTTCGGGCATCGCCTCAAAGGGGCGATCACAAAAGGAGAGTTTGAGCTGATAGCGTCCTGGTGCAAGATCTTCAGGCAGGTGTGTGGTTAAAAAACGGGTAGCCTTACGGGTTCCCAGCATCGTGCAGCTGGCCTTTTTTGCCTGATCAAGTACCAGGCTGGTGACCGGCTCTTTTGATTCCTCCATCCTGTACAGCTCCACTGTTGGTGCGACCCCGAAGTTGAAATTACTCAGGCTGGAAAGGGAGAGCCGCACCTGCTCGCCGGGGGCGTAGCGGTCAAAGTCGGTGGAGAGGTAGAGATGGCGATTTTCATCCGGGCGTTTGGCGCGGGTTCCGGAAGTGGCTGCCTGCCAGAAGCGGGGGCGGCCCGCATCAAAATGAACGATCTTTCCGCCGTAATGGCCAATGCCTGCACAGTTTTTTGCCTTCACGGTTTCCCAAATTTTTTTTCCTGCCACCCCTTCAAGCCAGAAATCAAGCGCCAGGCCATCGATATGCGTCGAGGTGCGCGCGGCATTGTTGCCCATGGCCCGTATTTTTTTATTGTATTCCGGGCTCCTGTAGGCGGAGGTGATGTGAATGGTTTTACCGGGGGCGAGCGTCTCGGCAAAATAGCTGAGCATAAAGAGCATCCGTGGCGAGATGTGCTCTCCCATCTGCTTGGTTGGGTAACCAAAGACCCAGTCGACAGTGTCGAGTCCCTTTTGGTTGAGTGAACCATCTGGTTTGAGCAGATGGACGGTGGCTTCCCGTTCATTGCGATGATTGAGCAGATGCATGGTTCCGCTGCCCATCACGAAAAAACGGGATTGTCTGGCTTGCGCAGAGGATACGAGCGTACAAAGAACCAGAACAAGGCCCAGCAAAACGGCCGACAAAGAGCGCATGGGATCAGTACCAGTGAGAGATTTTGAGGAATATGGCGAGGTTTACTCGGGTAATTCAGTAATTTGAAATCCCTTGTCGTGAATGAATTTCAGCAGTTCTTTACGTTCTCTGCATTTACTTTTGATCTGTACCTGCAGCCAGGAACGCCACTCTTCCCGTTTTTCAGCATTGGGATCATCATCGGCAAGGGCAGGGCTACTGTCGAGTTGGACCCGTACCTGCTGAATTTCGTGGGTGAGTCGATCGTACTGGTCCTGAAAAACCGCGAGATCGCGTAAGGATTGGTAGGTGATACTAGTTGTTTCCATGGTCTGCACCTCCTTTGTCTATCCAGAAATGGTATTTTTGCCCAATTTCGGCGTTATGCGAAAAATTTTATCCTCGGAATATTTTTATATGCCTGCGGTAAAATTTTTCGCATGCCTTGAACTTGAACAAAAATCCTCATTTCTGGAGAGTCACCAATTTGAGAGAAGAAACGCAAGGGACCATCTTTCAAACATCCTCTTTTAACTCTACGAGATTACATGGGTAAGTGCAACTCGTTCTTATTCCACCCTGCGGCAGATATCCTCCACCTCCTTCCACTTCTGGGTCAGTCGTTTCTCTGAGACCTGCTGCGCCGTCCCCAGCTCTGGGGCGAAGATGGAAACGCGAAACTCTTCAAGCAGTTGCAGGTATTCCTCCTGACAGGTTCTGCAAGCCATGGTGGGGCTGGTGAACGTGGCCATCTGCGCAAGCCTTGCCAGCGGCTTAATCAGACGTTGAGCCTTTTTATCGTCTTTGAGCGGATCATGCTCAGCCCGTTCGATGCGAAGTGCCAATGCCTGGAGATAGCGTGGTTTATGGGTGAGTTGGTCGGGGGGGAGATTGTGGAGGAAATTTTCGGAAACGATCTGCTCAAGGGCCGTCTGGTATTGGAGGTAGCGGCTTTCCTGAAAAGATCGGTTGGTGCGAGACCGGGTTTTCCAGTCGTTGATTTTTTGGTGCACCACCCGCCGTTGCTGCAGGGTTTGCTGCACCTGGTCAAGCAGGCTGGTGGCGGTGCGCAGTAGTCCCTTTTGTCTGACCTGCTGCAGGGTTTGCTCAAACTCGGCGACGCTTGGCAGGCTGCCATCCGTGGCAAAGACGCCGTCAAGCAGATAGGCCTCCAGTGCACTGCGCAGGGTTGCTGCAGATAACCTGGCTCCCAGGCTGAGCCAGGAGGCGGAGTGGCTGGTGAGAGAGGTCTTGCAGAGTTTACGCAGGCTGCTCATCTCCTTGGAAAATTCAAGGGTGTAGAGAAACTGCACGCCCAAGCGAATCGAATCTCTGCTTTGTTGTTCATCCTCGGTGTAGGAGAGCGTCAGTATTTTTTGGGCAGCGTCGAATGCAAGCAGGGGGAAGAAGAGCCCAATGATACGGCCCTGTTTGTCGGTCAGGGGGATTTTAGGATCAATTGAATCGAGATCCTGGGCGGTGATTTCCCTTTTGTTGGGGAGTTTGCTGGCCTGGGCCTTGGTCGATGGAGGGCTGAGCTGCTGCTGCGCCTGCTGCTCCAGGGCATCAAAGGAGCGGTTTTCGCTCAGCGGCTTGTTCTCGCCATCAACCAGGACAAAGCGCATGCGCAGATGGAGTGGCAGGGTGTCGATCTGCCAGTCGCTGCGATCGATACGCACCTGATAGCTGCGCAGGAGGATGCGCTCCAGCTCTTGATAGAGGGAGCCATGGTAGAGATTGATACTGTCCATGATCCTGTCCACGGCATCGGGTAGGGGGACCAGTCTGCGGCGCAGTTGTTTTGGCAGTCGTTTTAAGAGCAACAGAAGTTTATCCGGCAGCATGCCGGGAACCAGCCATTCAAAGACTTGCGGATTAAGGTGCCCACAAAGGTTCTGGGGAATGCGTACGGTGACACCATCTGCCGGATCACCCGGGGCAAAGGCATAATTCAGCTCCAGCTCAAACTCGCCACAGTGGAGGGTGGCTGGAAAACGATAGAGCTCTTCGGCATCCGGCATTCCCAGAGAAATGTCTTCTTTGCTCATCCGCAGAAACTGATCATCCCGTTTACGCCGCAAAAAGCGGTTTAAAGTAAAACGATCATAGACCTTACCTAAGCGGGCATCGTAAAAGCTGAAGAGGACCTCGTCATCCACCAGAATATCACGGCGGCGGGTTCGCTCTTCCATCTCTTGGAAGCTTTCAACCAGTTCTTTGTTGTGGGTAAGAAATTCGTATGTACCTGGTAACTGATGCTCGATCAGCGCCTGGCGGATAAAGATCTCCCGCGCTTCGGCCAGAGTGGTCTCATTAATTCGACCATATTCCACCTTGCGCCCGGCCACGATGGTGAGGCCAAAGAGGGTGACCCGTTCAAAGGCGATCACCTTGCCGCTGCGTTTCTCCCAGTGGGGTTCGGACCAGGATCGCTTACAAAGACTCCCGCCCAGAGCTTCCAGCCAATCCACATTGATCTCGGCCAGTCCCCGGGCAAAGAGTTGGGTGGTTTCGACAAACTCGCTGGCCACTGCCCATTGCGGGCCCTTGTTGTAGAGACCGGAGCCGGGAAAGAGCACCACCTCCCGGTTGCCGCTGGCCAGGTAGAGATTTTTTTCTTTTTTAAGGCAGATGTTGCGCAAAAATCCGCTGGTCAAGGCCTGGTGGATGGCCTCGTAGCTCGCTGGTTCCTTGGCTTTCTCATAGCCTTTGGTTTTACGTAAAAGCCGGGTGATCTGTTCATGGACATCCATCCACTCCCGCATTCGTTGCCAGGAAAGAAAGTTAGCCTTGCAGAATTTGGAGAGTCTGGATTTTGAAGGTGCAGGTTCACCGGGGACAAAAAATGCCTTCCAGATATTGAGCAGGGTCAGAAAATCCGATCGTTTATCGACAAACTGACGGTGGACCTCATCCGCCTTAAACTCCTTTTCCGGTGGGCGAACCCGGGGATCTTGAATCGAGAGCGCCGCCGCCAGAATAGTTACCTCTTCGCTGGCACCCAGATTGATGCCCTCGATGATAATGCGGGAGATGCGGGGATCAAGAGGCAAGCGGGCCATGAGCCTGCCGTTGGCGGTCAGGTGGTGCTGGTCGCTGATGGCCCCGAGTTCCCGCAACTGCTTATAGCCTTCCCGGATGGCGGTGGAAAGCGGGGCGTCAATAAAGGGGAATCGTGCCGGATCGCCAAGTTTGAGATTGATCATCTGCAAAATAACCTCAGCTAGGTTGGAACGCTGAATCTCCGGTAGGGTGTAGGCATCGCGGCTTAAAAAATCATCCTCACTGTAGAGGCGGATACAGATACCGGGGCCGGTTCGTCCGCATCGGCCCTGGCGCTGCTGGCAGCTGGCCTGGGAGACGCGGCTGACTTTGAGGCTGGTGGTGCCGCTGCGTGGATTATAGCGGGCAATGCGGGCCAGGCCCGTATCCACCACAAAACGAATGCCTGGGACAGTAACCGAGGTCTCGGCCACGTTAGTGGCAACGATGATTTTTCGTTTTTTGGCCGGACGAAATATTTTACGCTGGTCCGCAGCAGGAAGCCGACCAAAAAGGGGCAACAGCAGGTGGGAGTCAGAAAGCGACTTCAGGCCATCCAGAGTATCGTTAATGTCACGCTCTGTGGGCATGAAGACCAGTATATCGCCCCCCTGGGGCCTGGTGGCCAGGTCTTCCACTGCCATGATCGCCTGATCCACATAGGAGCGCTCGTCTTCATCCTCCGTCTCTGGTTCGAAATATTCCGTGGTGATTGGGTAGGTGCGCCCGGAGACCGAGATGACCGGAGCAGTGTCGAAGTGTTTGCTGAATTTTTCCGTATCAATGGTGGCGCTGGAGATGATGAGCTTGAGATCTGGGCGCGCGGGCAGCAAATTCTTGAGGTAGCCCAAAAGAAAGTCGATATTGAGACTGCGTTCGTGGGCCTCGTCCACGATAATGGTGTCGTACTGGGCGAGCTGCTGGTCTTGCCGGGTTTCGGCCAGGAGCACACCGTCGGTCATAAATTTAATGACGGTGTCCTGGGAGGTCTTGTCATGAAACCGGATCTTGTAGCCCACCTTATCTGGCGCGCGCATCTCTTCTGCAACCCGCTCGGCAACGGAGATGGCCGCAATGCGGCGAGGCTGGGTACAACCGATCAGGCCGTTTTGGCCACACCCGGCTTCGAGGCACATTTTGGGTAACTGGGTGGTTTTACCGGAGCCGGTGTCACCAATGATGATTAAAATCTGGTGTTGGGCAATGGTGGAGACAATCAGCTCACGCTGCTCACTCACCGGGAGCTGGGAAGGATAAGAAAGATGCATGAAATTAAAGAATTTTTCTTGAGTCTCTGACAGGCTTCAGGATACAATAATACACTTTAGGTGTAATGTGTATTCAGCTGGTTTCCCCTTTGAAGGGGAAGCCTTTGATACCAAAGCTTTGTCCTGGAAGCAAATACAAAGGTGAAAACCTCAACCCGATTTTTTTCCTTGCTCCCTCCCAGGAAAAACGTAGCCTATGCGGTGCAAAACGAGCAAGAACAGGACAAATACTTTTTTTAAAGGACGAACATATAGCGTCTATTGATTACGAGGACTGCATGAAAACGATCAGAAAGGCCGTCATTCCAGTGGCGGGATTGGGGACTCGCTTTTTACCGGCCACCAAGGCCATTCCCAAAGAAATGCTGACCATTGTTGACCGTCCCACCATTCAGTATATTGTCGAGGAGGCGGTGGCTTCAGGTATAGAGCAGGTTATTCTTGTAACCAGCTCCGGAAAGTCAGCCATTGAAAATCATTTTGACTATGATTTTCAACTCGACACCGTACTTAAGGATCGTAAAAAACATAAATTACGTGAAGAACTCAACAATATTTCCAACCTGATCGATATTATTTCGGTTCGTCAAAAAGAGCCGCTGGGGCTTGGTCATGCAATCTGGATGGCTCGTAATGTTGTTGGCGACGAACCATTTATGGTGTTGCTGGGCGATGACTTGGTCATGAGTAAGACGGCCTGTTGCAAGCAGATGATAGATCTCTATAATCAGGTCGGCGAATCCATAGTGGCTGTGCAGCGGGTTCCCATGGAAGATACCTATCAGTACGGCATTGTCGAAGGGCTGGCCATAGAGCAGGAACGAACCTTTAAGGTTGACCGTATGGTGGAAAAACCGGCTCCAGGGACCTGTAATTCAGATATGGCCATTATCGGTCGATACCTGTTGATGCCGGAGATTTTTGACCTGCTAGAAAAAACCACGCCTGGGCACGGTGGCGAGATCCAGCTGACTGATGCCTTGCTGGCCTTATCCAACCGACGTGGTATGTACGCCTACGAATTTCAAGGCAAGCGTTATGATGCCGGTGATAAACTCGGATACCTCAAGGCCATTGTCGACTTTTCTTTAGGCAACCGCGAGCTGGGCGGTCCTTTCCGTGAATATCTGCGTACTATCTGCGCAGATCTGTAATGCTTTCGATACCAGACTGAATAGAGGTGGAGTGTTTATACGAAGTAGCAGTTGACGCCCCCTTGCCTTACTCTCTGACCTACGCACAGCCCAGCGGAAGCTCTGATCCTCTTCCGGTGGGCTGTTGTGTTCGTGTCCCCCTGGGGAACCGTAAGGCCGTGGGCTATGTGTTGGGACCGGCAGTGCAAGAGGAGGGGAAATCTCATTTTGTGATTAAACCCATTCTCCAGGTTTTCAATCAGCAACCTGCTTTTCCCGCTGAGCTGCTTCCCTTTTATCGATGGATTGCCCGTTATTATCTCCACCCGCTAGGTGAAGTCTTGCGAACAGCGCTGCCACTCCAGCCTACCAGCCGGGGTACAGAGCGGGTTAAAGAGAAGCTTCAGACCGTTGTTGTACCGGGTGAACAGCTCCTTGAGCTGATAACAGATAAAGAAGAGACTGAGATACTCGCCACGTTGGCGGATGATTCGACGCTGCAACTTAAAAAAGCAGCGCTGAAAACCTTGGGGATTTTCTTAGAGATATTTTTTGCCCAGGGGCAGCAACCGGTTTTACGCTCTCAAATAAATAAGGTCTATAGCGGAGCTGGCCCTCGAATCAGAGATTTGGCTTCAGCCGGAATGCTAGCACTTGCTGAGCAACGGGTGTATCGTGATCCTTTTGGGGAGCCGCCGCCACTTTTTCCTGAGCCAGAGAGCTTGACCACTGAGCAGGAGCGAGTGCTTGCTGAGATTTTTCCTGCCATCGAGAGTGAAGCTTTTGCGCCTTTTCTTCTTTTCGGTGTGACCGGTTGTGGCAAGACAGAGGTCTACCTTCAAGCTGTCCATCACACCCTTGCGGCTGGAAAAACAGCCCTGGTACTGGTCCCTGAGATTGCCTTGGCCTCTCAGCTTGAGGCCCATTTTTTTTCACGATTTGGTGAACAGCTTGCCGTCCTTCACAGTGGGCTCAGCGATGGCGAACGTTTTGATCAGTGGCAACGGGTCTTAGAGGGCAAGGCGAATGTAGTCTTGGGAGCCAGGTCAGCTGTCTTCGCTCCCCTGAGTAATTTGGGGCTGGTTGTTGTGGATGAAGAACATGAACCAGCCTATAAACAGGAGGATGGGCTGCATTATAACGGCCGTGATCTCGCCGTGCTTCGGGCAAATATGGCCAAGTGCCCGGTCGTCCTCGGATCTGCCACGCCATCGGTTATCAGTTTTCATCACTGCAAAGAAGGGAAATATAAACTTTTGCAGATGCAAAAGCGGGTGGCCAATCAGCCGCTGCCCCAGGTACAGATTGTCGATTTGACTGAAACCGAGCGCTCTCGTCCTGATTTAACCTTTTCCGATCCTCTGATGAACGCTCTTGCCGATACCTTGGAGATGGGCAAGCAAAGTTTGCTCTTTGTCAATCGGCGAGGATTTTCCTCCTCAATGCTCTGCCGAGACTGCGGAGCCATTGCCCAGTGTCGTCACTGCGAGGTGTCCCTGACGCTCCATCGCAGTCGCAATCTGTTACTCTGTCATTACTGTGGGTATAGCCGAAGCCCCAAGATTGTCTGTGCTGCTTGTGGCTCGACGAGAGTGCGTGGCGTCGGCATCGGATCGGAGCGAATTGAAGAGGAGGTGCAACAGCTCTTCCCCCAGGCACGTGTCGCCCGTTTAGACAGTGATACCACTGCCAATCGAAAACATTACCTGGCCACCTTAAAGGCCATGCGTGAAGGGGAGGTTGATATCCTCATTGGTACCCAGATGATTGCCAAGGGACTCCATTTCCCAGGTATTCGCCTGGTGGGGGTAATCTGGGCGGATTCCGGCCTGAGTGTGCCTGATTACAAGGCTTCCGAGCGCACCTTTTGTCTGCTTTCCCAGGTGACAGGCAGAGCAGGACGAGGCGAGGATCCCGGAGTGGTCATTATCCAGACCTACCAGCCCCATCATTATGCGCTGGAACTTGCCCAACAGCATGATTACCCGGCCTTTTTTGCTCGAGAAATTGCTGTGCGGGCACCGCTTGCCTACCCACCGTTCACTCGCCTGGTCAACATTCGCTTTTCTGGTGTCCGTGAACAGCAGGTACAGCAGGCGGCGCAGCAGGTGGCAGGATTTATTCGTGCCCATAAATGGGCATCCAGCATGGATCTTTTGGGGCCTACTCCTGCCCCGCTGGTCAAGATACGGGATAAGACGCGCTGGCAACTGCTTTTAAAAAGCAGTAATCAGCAGGTCTTGCATGCGGTATGTTCAGCAGTTCTCGAACAAAAGGGAAAGCTCTGGCCTTCAAGCGTGCGGCTGAGTGTGGATGTTGATCCGGAGAATATGATGTGAGTTCCAGGGAAAAAAACGCCCCAGCGGAAAGGAGGGAGGGAACCGCCGGGGCGACAGGAGGGCTTGGAAAGAAAAAGATTATAGGTTTGGCTTACTGTCGATTCATACCACCTGTATGGTATTTTTTATGGCTCATGCCATGTTGTCCACTGTCCATAAGAAGCATGGAAAGTGGCATTCCTGTTTCGAGCGCTTTGAGGCGAAGTTGTTCGCGAATTTCAAAGAGCTCTCCGGCTACTGCAGAGGCTTTAACCGTGTCTGGTGTTCCTGCTTTCATGATTGCCTGCATCTCTGCTTTTTTTTGCGCCAGTAACTTGCGCTCAGCTGTGGTGTTTTGCAGAAATGCTTCTCGAGCTTTGGTATACTCGCCGTTCATCTGATAGTGACAAGGCATGTCAACCTGAGCGCCTTTGGTGCTGTTCCCACCGCCTTGACTCGGCTGCGCCATTGCCGCCTGGCTGATTGCCAATGTCAGCCCGCTGGTCAGGATGGCAGCCATCATGAGTTTCTTTTTGGTGTTGGTTGTTGTCATGGTTTCATACTCCTGAGTCCATGAGGTTGAATTATTGCCTGTTGTGCCCTCTTATTTGCGAGTTGTGTGCCAGAAAAAAAATTTTCATCTAACATGCCGATTTAGTGTGCTTATCGAGATTTGTCTCCCGGGGGAGTACATTCCAGAGCACCCCGCCTGGCAGGAACTGTCACCTTTTTATCCAATTTTCTTTTTTTGGGTGTGTAAAAAGTATCCAGTCTGCCCGACGGTACCGAGAAGGCCTCCGTGCATCGTATGGTTCCGCTCATTGAGTAGTCCCATGAAGAAGGGAGCCGTTCAGCTCACCTGCGATTGGAGTATCGCTTGCAAGGAAGATCACTGAATCTGTGATCAGCTCGTCTTTTGTATTTGTGAATTTTTGAGAAGTGGTGGAGACAACCAAAATCACCATGGTTTTAAAACGACCTTCCTATATTTTTTCTTCTCCCTGGTTACTGGCAGCAGCAGGTGGCCTGTTGATTATGATTGTGGTAACCTTTGCCTTTCATAATCTGCGTCTGGAAGAGCGGCTCATGACCAATGCCATGCTACAGAAGGCTTCGACTCTGATTCGAGTACTGCACTCAGGCGCTCGCGCTTCCTACTTAACTGACCTACGAAAAGATTACTGGAATAACGAGTCCTGGGCAGTTCATGTGCAACGGGTTATTGATCATCTTGCCGAAGATCCAGATCTTCGATTTATGATGGTGGTTGATAAAAATGGGCACATTATCGCCCATGACAATCATGCGAAGGTCGGTCAGGTCGCAACAATTCCAGAGTTAGAGCTGGTTCCCGGTCAAAAGCAGGGGGCCCATAAGCTGATCTTTAAGATTCAGCAGGTTAAAGAATTTGGGCGCGTTTTTGAAACCTTTCGCCCTTTCAACCTGATTCTCCCCTCGATACTTCCGCTCCCCATCGCCCCGTTAGCACAGCAGCAGGGCTCGTTATTTTTTCAAACACCCTCCCCCGGTAAACATTCTCTGTTTCGTCTGGTTCCTGACAAGATTCAAAAAAATAATCCTCATGTTGTGGTGGTTGGCCTTGATATGCAGGAGTTTGATCGAACTCTCAGGCGATTGCGAATGCAGATTTTTATGCTTTCACTTGCCATGTTGTTCGTTGGTTTGGGGGGGTGGTTCTCTCTTTCTGCGGTTCAGGGCTTTCGTATCTCGCAAAAGACTCTGGATACCATTCAGGCCTTCACTTCACTTTTGATTACCAAACTCCCTGTTGGTGTGATTGCCACCAACGAGCATGGCTACATCACAACATGGAACCACGCCATTAGCCGTCTCACCGGTATCAAGCGCCATCGGGCAACAGGAAGGCGTCCTGAGGACATCTTGCCCGAACAACTTTTCAGTTTTTTTAATAGCGAACCTGCACCGTCAAGTGAGGAAGATCCACGACATCAGGTAGGAGTACAGATCCGTTTTGGCGAGCGCCGTTGTTCACTTCTTTGTCATCCTTTGACCATTGTTAATTCACAAGCTCAGTATATGGGGCGAGTGCTTTTAATCTCTGACGTAACAGAAATTCGCAGTTTGGAACAAAGAATGCGCGAGAATGAACGTCTTGCAGCGGTTGGGCGAATGGCAGGTGGCGTTGCTCATGAGGTGCGTAACCCTCTCAGCTCGATCAAGGGGTTAGCCCTGCTTTTAAAAAATAAGTTTCCGGTAGGCAGTCAAGAGCAGGCAACAGCAGAGTTACTGATTCAGGAAACCGAGCGAATGAACCGTACCATCACCGAAATGCTCAGTTTTACCCGGCCTTCGGTGCTTAATTTAGAGCGAATTGATCTGAGGTCACTGGTGGAAACCAGCATGACTCTCATATATGCTGAAGCAACAGACAACAACATTGATATTACGCTTGAATGTGCGCCCGATCTTCTGCCAATTATTGCAGATAGGGATCGCATTCAGCAAGTATTGATGAACGTGCTCATCAATGCCATGCAGGTGATGGATGAAGGGGGAGAACTCGTTATAACCCTCAACAACTTGGAAGAGGCTGAAAAAGTGGAGTTAAAGGTTCATGATACCGGTCCTGGAATCGAGCCAGAACTCTTGTCACAGGTGTTTTATCCTTACTTCACCACCAAGCAGGCTGGTACCGGTCTGGGACTAGCCATCTCTCAGAAAATTATCGCCGATCATGGAGGCACCATCGAGATGGAAAGTGAATCTGGAAACGGGACCACTGTCATCATTCAATTACCTCTCTGGCACGGCAAAGAGCATTGAGGTGTTCGAAAAGACAATGGCAGACACAAGCGTAGAACAGCTCCACATAGATGTGCATATCCATTTTTCCCGACTTATGCTCGAACTGGAAGCTATGCCACCAGTTATGGTGAACATAGGGACGATTCCAGGCCATATTGCTGGGAAGAAGCTGACCGGTACCGAGCTTGTTGCTCACGCGCTGGGCTGGACTCAATTAGGAATACAGTGGTGTCAGTTCGTCCATACAGCATGTTGCCAACAGGAGTTGACAGGCCCCAAAGAGGGGTTTACCTGGAAGGAGCTTAAGCCTCTTACTCTGTGGATGTATGAGCAATATCCAGAATTTAATTTTAAGGGCATTTGTCACAAATTTCGAGTTGCGCACCAAGAACTTGTGGAGTGTATCATCCAGTTGCAGGATGAGCGGCTAAAAAAACCTGTTACAAAGAACAGTCAAAATCTTGCTGAACTTGTTCTAGAGCATGTCATTGCTTTATACGGAGGAGATCTTCTACGATTGCGAGTTTGGAAAAAAGGCCTGGGTTGGATTTAAACTGCCTGATCCTGTGTTGTCATCAAGCCCTTATTTCGTTGTAACTGATTTGCTGTGTTCAAATAATGAACACGAGTATGAGAGGATAAAGAGCCTCCGGAGGGATGGACCATGCAGCCCCTGAGTCAGTCACTGCAAGGGCTTCATTCAAATCGTCTTTCATCATGTCTGACGCAGCCTGGGAGAAGTTTTTTCTGTAGAGAGAAAACGCTTGGGGAATTGTTCGAAAATGATACAGGAATACAAGGCCTTAACCGTCGGGTCGCTCACCTGGCAGTCACGGGGCAGCTGTACTCTGATTAAGACCTTGTAACGATGAGGATTAAACATACAAAGCTGATGTCTTGGTCAGCATGTTCCTAGTGCCAGGTAAATCCGCCGTCAACATTGATGTTTTGGGCCGTAATATGATCCTGGGTTGCAAAAAAAACAGCCAACTGGCCCATGTCTTTAGGTGTCTGACCTTCCCCTTGCGGAATGAGGATATCCTGATGTCGCTTCCATGATTCCTCCATGGTTTCCCCCTCGAGTTTCCATTTGTCAGCAAGCCCATTGGGGCCGTACCACATTTGGGTGGGGACAATGCCTGGGCATATAGAATTTACAGTGATATTATCGCGTTGTAACTCTTTTGCCAGCGAGACGGTAAAGCCAACCACAGCAAATTTAGATGCAGTATAATGCGAAAGTTGGGGGAATCCCTCTTTGCCAGCGATTGAGGCTGTGTTGATAATGCGGCCCCATCCGTTTTTTTTCAGCTCGGGGATTGCTGCTTTACAACACATAAAGACGCCTTTGGCGTTAACCCCCAGAACAAAATCCCAGTCTTCAGGGGTGAGTTCTTCCACGGATTTAATACTGATCACACCTGCGTTATTGCAGATGATGTCCAATTTTCCAAGTTCATCAACGGTAGTTTTCACCATTTTTTGCACATCTTCCCAATCGGTGACATTGACCTGAATCGCAAGAGATTTTCGATCAAGGGCCTGAATTTCTGCAGCAACTGCCTTGGCATCATCGAGATTAAGATCAGCAACCGCAACGCTGCAGCCCTCTTTTGCAAGTTCCAGAGCGATTCCCCGGCCTATACCTCGTCCTCCTCCTGTTACCAATGCGACCCGACCTTGAAGCTTCATCACACACACCTCTCTTGTAAAAGGAAAAAAAGTTCTGCAGACGCAATCCGTGAGCACGCATGATAGATTTGCAATATCATGGGTGCTCCTGATGAGAATCTGCCTTGGATACTGCCATCACCTCAGTTAAGGCAAGAGAGCGGCCAGTCTGGAAAAAAGGGAGGTGAAGAAAAGTAGATCGTTTTTTTTTTAGTGATAAATCAGGTTGATATGTGCCAGGTTTTTTTGGGGCGGATTGTAGAAAGTATGCAAAGAAAAGAGAGAGGGGAGCTAACAGGCGGTGAATGACAGAGGGGGATTATGGAGCTGTTAAGGTCGTTCTAAAAATGAACAGAGGACCCGAGAGTGCATCGACAAAGATTGTTATCAGTCTTAATGATGGGATTTATTCTGAATGGTTCCCTCTTGCTGCATCGCTACAGGGCGTAAAAAATGTCGTGCTGCTGAAAAAACGAAGCACGACATTCCGGTTATTCTAAGGGACTAGTTTGCGTAGCGGTTAACAAGGGCAAAAATAGATCTTAGACAGTCGCCTTGGTAAAATGTTTATCTAAAAATTCACATTCAACCGGGGTTAGGTCAAAGCGCAGTTCTGCCTCCTGGACAACGAGGTGCCGCGCTTTTTCCGGGTTATTCTGGATGCTGTCCGCCATCCAGGTTATGGCATTTTTAAGTTTAGTGGACTGACAGTTGAGAGGAGATTGTTCGCTCATGGTGGACCCGTATCTTCTAGATAGGCTGGGGCTTTTGAATCATTGTGGTATTTTTCAATCAGCAGAAGACGGTTTTTTCCCGATATTGATTGAAAAATCTAATTATTCAGGACACCCAGCAGTTGCTTGAAAACCTTGTTACGATTATAACGTACAAAAAAGCGGAGTTCGCGGCAAGCATGCTCTGTCACGGAATGCAGCAAAAAACACTCCTTGACCCTGTTTGAACTCAGATGGTAGCATACAGTTGAAACAAAGAGTTCAACGAGGACCCCTCATGGAAAGTCTGGCTGGAAATTTTCTCATATCCACACCCCAAATGCCTGATCCGCGCTTTCAGGAGCAGGTGATTTATCTCTGTGCGCATAATGAGGAAGGGGCCATGGGGCTGGTGGTGAATAATCCCAACCCTGAAATTACCCTGCTTGATGTCTTCCATGGCTCAAGCCTTCCCATCCCTGACGGACCTATGGAACCGGTCTACATGGGTGGTCCGGTTGAGGTAGATGCAGGCTTTATTCTCTACACCACTGACGTGGAGGATAGGTATTCGGTTGAAGTGCAACCGGGGATTCATCTCAGTCGCGATACCCGTCTACTTGAGGATATCTCTCTGGGACGTGGGCCTAAAAAGTATCTTTTTATGCTTGGCTACGCGGGCTGGGGGGCCGGACAGCTGGAAAACGAACTGATGGATAACAGTTGGCTCACTGTCCCCGCTGACCTTGAAGTACTTTTTAACACACCTGTGGAGCAGAAATGGCGCCTAGCTGCGCAGAAATTCGGGGTTGATATTTCGATCTTTGGTGATATCATCGGGTACGCTTAAGGCTCTTTTGATTCAAGCTTGGTTTGACGTCGGCCTTTGTTGCAAAAGGCCCGGCGTTTTTTTTTGCGTATTTGACATGCCTGCGTTCACTGTTTTCCTTGAGAGCTTTTTTCCAACTCTTCTATTTGACTCAACCAACACATGACCTGCTATGAGTTCTGAATCTATCCCAACTATTTCTGATATTTATACCTGTAGTCTCTGTGGATTCTGTTGCCATGGAGAAACCACGGTCTCTTTGGACGAGCATGACCAGGAGCGCATGGTTAACGCGCTCGGATTAAGTCGGGCAGAGGTCGAAAAAAAATATTGGCGGATCACCGGTTCTGTGGTGCAGATGCAGATTCGGGATGGACACTGCATTTTTTATGATCAGGATACCGGATGTACGGTACACGAAGGTCGTCCCTGGCGTTGTCGGCAATGGCCGTTGCATCCCAGCATGCTGGCCGACGAAAACAACTACATCACGATTACCGAGTCTTGCCCAGGCTTCAACAAAGAGATCAGCTACCAAGAATTTTGCCGTATCTTTCAAGCTCTGAGCGACCAGGGAGATGTGGATAAATTTTCTCGATGAAGTTTCTCATCCCCTTTCTCGGTAAGACCAAGGAATCCTATCTGGATGCAGGCATACGCGATTATTCCGGACGTCTGGGCCGCTTTGCCCAGGTAGATTTGCCAGTTCTTCGGGAGAAGCATAAAAAAAACGATTCTGATGAAACCATAAAGCTCACTGAGTCCGGTCTTCTTCTCGAACAGGCACAGACAGCCCATGTTTGTGTTGCCCTGGATCCTCTTGGGAAAGAAATCGATTCCCTTGAGCTTGCCAAGCTCCTGAGTAAATGGGAGGTGCAGGGAGCTTCACAGATCTGCTTTTGTATCGGTGGTTTTTTAGGTCTTCATCAATCGGTGCTTGACCATGCCCAGCAGACCATCTCTCTTTCCAGGCTTACCTTTACCCATGAGATGACCCGTCTTATCTTGCTTGAGCAGTTGTACCGTGCCTGGACCATAAAAGCTGGTCATAAATATCACAAATAGCCGCTATGCTTATCCGCTTCGGGCTTCCTATAAGTTTACACCTGTGGTAGGTAAACATCGTATTGTTTATCCCATTCTTTTGATTTTCCAGATAATCGTGACAGAGGATACAAAATTATCAAATATAGATGGGCTTATCCTCGTTTGCCAAGGCCCTGAGTCGTTGGTACCAATAGCTTATGTTCTCTGTAACAAGCTGCAAAAAGGGGATATTCTTTTACTCTATGGTCCTTTGGGGGCAGGGAAAACAACCTTGACCCAGGCGCTTGCCCGTGGGCTTGCCGTTGGCGAGGAACAGTATGTTTCCAGCCCGTCCTTTTCCCTTTTGCACGAGTATCAAGGGCGCCTGCCCATCGCCCATATGGATCTCTATCGTCTGGCAGATGAGGATGATATTGAGGCCTCCGGTCTTGCTGAGTATCTTGACTATGATGGTGTCAGCATTATCGAATGGCCAGAGCGGCTCGGCGATCTGATGCCTGAGAGTCGGTTGGAAATTGTTCTGGAACCAAAAGATGATGACCTGCGGCACATGCAACTGCTCGCCCGAGGAGAAGGCTGGAAAAAGCGATTGTCAGAATTGAAAGCCCAGTTGGCCAAGACAGCCGGAGTTCAGTTACTTGCTTGAGGAGGGGGAGCCCCCCGAAGTTACACGAATCCTGAATCGGTGTGCATTCAGGAAAAATCATGAGATCAATGCCCACGTGCATGCCCCCAAATGAGATTTATGGAAAAACGACTGATCAGCCTGCAGCCCTGTAGCAAAAAATATACCCTCGACCAGGATAAGGCCTGCAGCCCGGAAGAGACGGTCGCCCGTTTTCAGAAGCGGCTTGAAGCAAGCAATCTGGATGTACTCAAAGAGATTCGCCGTATTGATAACGGACGCCTCGATATCCCGGTCTATTTCAGTGTATGTGGCGAAGATGCCCGCAGAGTCATCGGCAACAAGAAACAGATGGGCAAAGGCTCCACCCCAGAGCAGTCGCGGGCAAGTGCCTGTATGGAGCTCGGTGAGCGGTATAGTTTTTTTAGTTTTTTGCAAAATGAAGACAACTTTATCCGGGGCGACTATGCCTCGATGGAGGCAGAGGGGTACCCTGTACTGCCCATCGAAACGCTGCTTGAATCGGTGCACGATACGACGCTTGCACCTGCTACTCTCAGGGAACTGTTGACAGGTTTACCCTTGCAATGGACCTGGGCACGGAAGCTGAGCAATAACAGTGAGGTGCTTATACCTTTCTCCTGGTTTTATGCCATTAACGAGTTCAATGGTCCCTCCGCTGGCAATACCTATGAGGAGGCGGTGATGCAGGGGATCAGTGAGGTGGTCGAGCGTCATGTCTGTGCTTTGATCACGCGTGAAAAAATACCAACTCCCCAGATTGATCTCCAATCTATCACCGATCCAGTGGCTGTCGAGCTGGTAGAGAAGTTTCGTCGTAACGGTATTGAGGTGTATCTTAACGATTTTTCCTTGGATACAGGCATCCCGACTATTGGAGCCCTCGCCTGGGATCCAAGCACCTTTCCTGATACAAGTGAGATTGTGTACACCGCCGGGACAACCCCCGATGCCAATAAAGCTCTGATCCGTGCCTTGACCGAGGTGGCTCAGCTGGCCGGTGATTTTAATTCCAACGCCAACTATGTTGCCAGTGGTCTGCCAAAACCTTTGTCGCTGACTGAGGTTGCCCATGTGGTTGAGCCATCAGGCACAATCACCCTTTCCCAGGTGGCTGATCTCCATGATGCAGATATCTACCAGGAAGTTCAGAATTGTGTCGCTGCACTGGGGGAAATCGGTCTGGAGGTTTTTGTCCTGGATACGATGCATCCTCAGCTGCAGATACCGGCGGTCTACACTATTATTCCCGGCGCTCATTTTCGGGAGCGGGCCATGGGGGGGAATGCACCACTTTTCGCTGCCAAGCTCGCAGCTGAACTGCTTGCAGGTGAAGAGCTCGATGCTAAACTTGCTGCGATGCAGGCCCTGGTCCCTGGTGCTTACGCCCTGCCGTTTTATCGTGGCCGCCATCTCTATGAGCACGGTCTTGCAGAGGCGGCCCTGGAATGTTTTGCGGAAGCACTCCAACTGGTACCCAATGAGGAAGATCTTCCCTACCTTTACTCCTACAGCGGATGTTGCTTGAGGGATCTCGAACGGTACCAGGAGGCGATCGTGGTGCTTGCCAAGGGGCTGGAAAGTGATGAAGAGCGCCCGGATATATATAATACCATGGGCGTCTGCCACTTTAAGCTAGAGCAATTTGTGGAGGCGGTCCGCTGCTTCACAAGGGCAGTTGAGCTCAACCCTGCATCGGCCATTGACTTTGCCAACCTCGCCCTGAATCAGGAGCGTCTTGGGCAAACAGAGGAAGCCATCGCCAACTATGAAATTGCACTCTCTCAGGATCCCTGTATTACCTTTGCCGCTGAGCGGTTGGCAGGTCTGATTGAAAAGGTAGCCAAGTAAGTGATGAAACCGCTGCCAAAGTCCCTTGAAAAAATCCTGATCTGGTCTGCTGATCGTATCGGCGAAGCTGTCATGTCCACTCCTGCGGTGCGGACCCTGCGTGAAAATTATCCCGAGGCGGAAATCACTCTTCTGGGAACTCCCAGGGTGCATGATATATTTCAATTCAGCCCCCGCATCGATCGTCTTCTTGTATATGAAAAAGATGGTGAGCATAGTGGTGTGCGTGGATTTTTTCAGCTTGTGCGGGACCTGCGACAGTATAATTTTGATGCCGTGATTCTGCTCACACCTCGCTTCATGCCGGCATTGGTCACCCGGCTTTCCGGTATCCCAATCAGGGCCGGGGCTGTTGCTGCAGGGCGTGGCCCCTTGTTAACCCATGGGGTGCACGAGACGCTGGCTGTCGTGAAAAAGCATAAGGTGGATATGTATATGCGTCTTATGCTGAGTCTTGGTATGCGTTCGGGGAGCTACGATCTCGAATTGTATCTTTTTGGTGATCAGATTGATGCCATGAAAGCACGGGTGAGCTCGCTCGCCGACATTAAAGTCGGAGAACAGCCACTGGTTGGATTCATTCCCGGAGCCACCTATGCTCCTTCAAAACGCTGGCCAGCGGAGCGTTATGCCGAGTTGTCCCAGCTGATCTGCCGTGATCCCCAGGCGCGAATCATTCTCTTTGGTTCCAAGGCGGAACGGGCTAACTGCAGCGAGATCATCGCTCAATCAGGTGCAGCCGCACCCAAGATGCTCAACATGGCGGGTACGGCCCGCTTAATTGAGACTATTGCGTTGCTCTGTGAATGTGATGTATTGGTTACCAGCGATTCCGGTCTGATGCATGCGGCAACAGCCCTGCAGGTACCTTTGGTTGCTCTTTTTGGGGCCACAGATCCTTTATTCACTGGCCCGTATTCAGAAAACGCGGTGGTTTTGCATAAACCGGTTCCCTGCAGCCCCTGCAACAAACCCCGCTGTCCCAAAAAACATCTCCAGTGTATGAAACTCATTACCAGTGCAGATGTCTATACAGAAGTGGCCTTAATGCTTGCCGAGCGCTAAAAAAAAGCCAGGCTGGTAGTCAGGACTCCCCCCCAAAAAAAAATTCCATCTGTTGTGCAATCACGAATGAAAAAGTGATTGATTCTGTTGTCGTTCTGCAAAGTTGCGCAGATAGCGATCTACCTTGGCTTTTCCCACCTTCATCAGATTTTGCATGAGATAAAAAGGCACTTCATCAAGTCCGTAGCGATCTTTGATCAGTTCGGTCATGGCTATCCAGAGATGACCTGTCATTTCAGCATCAGCCAATGCCCGGTGAAAGACGCCGTCATTGGCTAGCCCCAAAAAATCAACCAATGTAGCCAGTTTATAGTTGGGAGAGCCTGGGAAAATTCGCCGGGAAGTGAGGACTGTACAGGCTAAGGGATTGGTGCGTTCGCGGCCAATCTGTGCCAGTTCAGCGTCAAGAAAACTGCGATCAAAGCCTACATTGTGAGCGGCCAGCGGCAAATCTTCAATCCAGTCAGCAAATGTAGCTATCACTTCCTCACAGGAGGGAGCATCGAGTAAGAGATCATTGCTGATTCCGGTCAACGATTCGATGAACCTGGTTATGGTAAAACCGGGATTCATCAGCGACTGGAATGTATCGATTATGCATCCCCGTTCAATTTTTACGGCTCCCACTTCAATGGGGCGATCTCCGTATTTAGGGGCCTGGCCGGTGGTTTCGAAATCAAAAACAATAACAGGAGAAGAAGAGGGGGACACGGTGCTAGCTCTATTTGAGGAAGAAGTTGATACGTATAGCTGAAGAATTTCAAAGGTTTTGTCGTACAAACGCGGTGCGGTTTCTTGGAGTTTAAGGTACATTGGCCTCGTTCTTACACTACTTATTGATCAAATTCAATGTATGGAGGAATCATGCGGCCCGATGAGATGCAGGAGAAGGCACAAGATCTGTTTTTAAAACGTTTGCATTGCAGTCAGGTATTGGCCATGGTTGGCCAGGAGAAATTGGGAGTGCAGGATCCTTCCGTCATCAAAGCCCTTGGTTCTTTTGGCGGGGGTATCGGGGGAACCGGCCACGTCTGTGGGGCTTTAGTTGGCGCTGCCAGTGTGATTGGTACCCTGTATAGTCGTTCGAGCCTTGAGGAAAAAGAGAATCCTCGTATGTGGGCTGCCACAAAAAAGGTGATGAAATCCTTTAAAGAGCTCACGGATGAGTACGGTGGGATCAACTGCGGCGAGATTGCCCGGGTTGACTGGATGGACCGTGATGAGGTGAAAAATTTTTACGGCAACGCCGAGAGCAGGCGGCAACACTGTCTTAAGGTTGTGGGGGAAACAGCCCGCTTTCTTGGTGAGTTGCTGGAAAATGAAGCAGAGATTATGGCCGCAAAAGAGGCGGAGAAAAAGAAAGCGCAATAACTTTAACCTGAGTCGGTGAGTATTCATCAATACCGGTTTGATACCAGGTGCGAGGAGCACAGCGTTTTAACAGGGGCAGCTTAGAGCTGCCCTTTTGCTTGTGAGGGGCAATATATGGAGATGTTTAATTTTTCAAGTGCTGAGTCTAAGAAAATCAATCGGGCACTTGGGTTTATCGGGACCAAGGAAATTGAGCTCAAAGATCTGTTGGCACGAACCCTGCTGATCAAGACAGAGAACTATGCCGATGAATGTGCGCAGCTTGATGCCTATTTCGCACGGCTTGGCCTGGAGGATAACGCAGCACGGCTCGCGTTCAATACCAGCGCTGACGGCACGCACAAGATTCTGGTGAACAAAGAGGCGATCGTCGATCTCTCCTATATTTACTCCGTGATCAGCCAGATTGTCCACCTTGGCAACCTGGATCAATATAACCGGGAAAATGGCAATATCTATCGTATGGAAGCGGAACAGGCCATAGCGGATTATTATTATGAATTTTTACTCTGGTCTCGCTTCCAGGCTATGAAAATAGCCACCCGTGCCCATGCCCTGCTCAGTTGGCATGAGGTTAACGGGGATGAGCCACCAAAAGATGGAAGGTATCAATTCTCTCAGGTCGGGTTTCCGGTTGAGCCGGTGGGGGAGTGCCTTTACCAGTTGGTGCAGGCCGGAGGAATTGGTGCATGGCGTGAGGGTTTTTGGGATCTGCTTGGAGAAATGGCGACCTATTTTGGACGTCTTGCATTTTACCAGCAAGAGGCTAATCCCGCCGCAATAGATGATCGTTTTCCAGCAGAGCCCATTGATGAAACCGTAGGCCTTGAAAACTCCTTGCTGCTGTACGGTGCTTTGCAGGTTTCCCGCGATTACACCAGTTGGAAAGAAATGCGTGAAAATATCCGTCGTTCTGTGGTGGCAATGCAGGATTTCGGTAAGCAGAAATTTGAGCAAAAAGGGGCCTGAGTACACCCGCTCAAGAGTGCTCAGCACAACAACAAAGGACCTGTACCCATGGTGAGCAGGTCCTTTGTTGTTTGTAACTCTGACACTAAGGCAACATCGCTCGAAGTCGACGAGCTGATTGATTGGCTTACAACCAGCCGATAAAGTTTACTTTAAACGGCAGGTTGTAAACAACGAAACTGACGCATTGATGCATGCTCAGAGATTCAGTTAAAAAAAAATTATTCACCAAAAATCAGGTCGTCTCGAATCCAGCCAACCTCGGAGCCACCGTGGTAATATCCCAGCTTGACCCAGTTGCCGCTTTTACTCAAGATTTTATAAATTTCACCCATTTCAGCAATAGCCATTGCCTTGGATTTAACAGTCGGTTGGCTGCGGACGTTGGCTTTTTCCACCAATATGACAGCAGTATCTATGTTTGAAACCAGAGGTTTATAGACCCAGCCCTTGTTGTTTTGCCAATCTTTGAAAAAGACCCAGTCCTTGGATTCTTTCTCAATGGAAATGGGATACCCCAAGGGGGCGCTAAAGAGAATTTTGCTTTTTGTACTGGGATTCGAACGTATGTTGACCTGATCTTTGCCGATACTTTTAGCCTCCAGGGTACAGCTTAATCCGAGAACCAGAGGAGCAATGAGAAGACAGGCGCGAAGAGAGGAGAGTAGGTTTTGATGGTGCACAAAAAACTCCTTTTCAGTTGTTTTTTTGGGTGAATGGGATTCCGGTCAGACAGGGATAATTCCCAAGGTGAGGGCAGCTTTTGGTTATAAAAGAAGAATTGAGACATGGGGCGACTGCAGTATAACTAGCGCACACCTAGATACCAGTGTTGCTCCTCCCAGTGGTTTACGTGAATCATCACGCATGGAGACTCAATTTCTGTAACCGGATACCCACCGCGTTACTCTATGCCAAAGTGCAATATAAAAGTCAGCCCGGCAGAGGTCCAGGAAAAAATTGAATAAATCGAAGCGAAAAGTACTGCAAGAGGAATGAACGTGTTGCAAGTCCCTGTGAACAGGGGCGGCATGGATCATCTGCAAAAAATACTGGAAAGCTGGAAGGGACCGGGGAACAAAGGAGACGCTCCCCGGCCACAACCACATTGTATCTCTGAGGCTGACGAATAGACCTCAGAAAAGAAAAAGATCAATTGAGTTCTACCGCCCAGCTGTCAAGCTGGGGGACTTTGCTGACAATATTCTGCTCTTTAAGAAACTGGGCAAAACGGAGATACCGTTTTTTATCCAGGGCACCGGGGCGCAAGGCAAAGCGGGGCAGAGTGTCCCTCCAGGCCCGGCGATTGAGTTCGTCATCAAGTGATTCACGGCCATTGCTGACAAAGAGCTTCCAGCTTGTATCAGGATGGTTGACCAGGTATTGCACCCCTTCTTCCACGGCATCAACGAACTTGCGCAGTCTGGGATCATCCAGCTTTGCCTTGTTGGCCACGAGAATGAGTTCATCGTAGGAAGGAACACCATACTCTTCGACCAGAAAAGCTTTGCCCGGATGTTTTTCAATGTCCATTTGGTTCAGCTCAAAATTGCGAAAGGCGCCAATGACTGCATCTGCCTGTCCGGTGAGCAGGGAAGGGGAGAGTGAGAAGTTGACGTTGACCAGTTTGACATCATCAATGCTGAGTCCTTCCTTTTCTAGCATGACCTTCAATAAGGCTGTTTCAAATCCCCCCACAGAGTAACCGATGGTTTTACCCTTCAGGTCTTTAATGGAGTTGATCTTGCCGTTATCCAGGACCACCAGAGAGTTGAGTGGGGTGGCGATCAGGGTTGCGATACGAACCAGGGGTAACCCCTGATCAATTTGCATTTGATGCTGATGTTGATAGGAGACAGCAATGTCGGCTTTACCTGCGGCGACTAGTTTTGGGGGATCATTGGGGTTTGAAGGGGCGATCAGCTCGACATCGAGGCCTTTATCTTTAAAATACCCCCTCTCCTTGGCCACAAACAGGGGCGCATGATCGGGATTGACGAACCAGTCCAAAAGGACAGTGAGTTTTTCACCGGCCTGGGCAGGCATGCTCTGCAACAGGGCTATACAGAGCAAAGACAGCAACAGCAGACATTTTTTCATAATGAAGTTCCTTGATTGGGTTGCCAATATATAAGTTTATCCAACAGACGATCAATACAGAAATAGAGCAGGAGCGAGACGAGGGCCAGAAGCGCGAGGGCTGCGAACATGTTGTCGATTTGCATACGAGCGTTAGCGTGCAGCATGTAGTAGCCCAGCCCCGCGCTGGAACCGACCCATTCTCCTACCACGGCACCAATAGGAGCAACTGCTGTCGCTACCCGTAGGCCAGAGGCAAAGCCGGGAAGGGCGGAGGGGATGATAATAGTGCGGAGTATCTCAAGCCTGCCCGCTCCCATGATTCGAGCGAGTTCCAAGAGTTCAGGCTCTGTGCGCTGCATCCCCCCATAGAAAGAAGCCGTAACTGGAAAGTAGATGATCAGTACTGCCATTGCCACCTTGGAGGCCATGCCGTAGCCAAACCAGAGGACCAGGACCGGCGCCAGGGCAAAGACAGGAATAGCCTGGGAGATTACCAGGACCGGCAACATCCACCGTTTAAGCATCGGAGAGATGATCATGGATAGCGCTGTAAAGGTACCCAAAAGGGTCCCCAGGATTAATCCCAGGAGAATCTCTGTAAAGGTTGTGCCCAGGTGGCCAGCGAGAAGAGAAAAATGGGAAACCAGAGCTGTGGCCACCGGAAAAGGGCCAGGGAGGATATAGGGAGGAACATCGGTAATGAGTACCAGGATCTGCCAGCATACAATCAGCCCACAGCAAAGGATCAACCCACGCAGCTGGTTCATTGTGCCCCCCCTTGCATCAAAAGGGAGAGGAGGTGGGCATAGTGGGTATTAAGCAGAGCTGTGCCCGCTTCACGGGGAGGAGGCGTATCAGGGATAAGTTCCTCCACAACTGCAATGGGACTGCCGGCAAGGACAATAATACGATGACCAAGACGTAAGGCTTCCATGGGGTCGTGTGTTACCAGGATCACCGTTGCTCCCCGGGTTAATTCGGCCGAGAGATTTTGAAGGCGGACCCGGGTCAGTGCATCGAGGGCAGTAAAGGGTTCGTCCATGAGGAGGATCTGTCGCTCCTCCATCAGAGTGCGCAGAAGTGCGGTGCGCTGTCGCATGCCGCCGGAGAGCGTGCCCGGTAAGGCGGATTCGTAACCGGAGAGTCCCGCCTGTTGAATAAGGGCATGCGCCTTGGCTTGTTGCTCTGAACTGCATTGGCGACGCAGCCTCGGGCCTAAGAGTACGTTGTCAAAAAGACTCAGCCAGGGAAGGAGAAGATCGTTCTGGCCCATCCAGGCAACGGGGTGCTGGGACAGGCCAGAGGAAAAAGTGATCTCTCCGCTAAAGTGCAGGGGGGAAACACCTGCTATGAGCTTTAAGAGCGTTGATTTACCGCAACCGCTGGGGCCGAGGATGCAGGTGGTTTGCCCGCCTGCAAGGCGCAAACTCAGATCGTGAAAGAGAGGCTTGCCAGCGAAGTCAAGACCGATCCGCGCAAGTGAGATTTCCGGGGCCTCCTGGGACAAACCCTTGTTCCCCCTGCTCAGAAGAATTGATAAAAATGGTGAACTGGGCCATGTCCCTGGCCGATGGTGTATTCGGCTCCAGCTCGAATAGCTCCTGTGATGTAGGCCTTGGCACTGCGGACAGCTTCTTCAATGGATTGACCACGGGCGACAAATGAGGCAATGGCTGCACTTAAGGTGCACCCTGTCCCATGGTTATTTTGAGTTGGAATGCGCTCACCTGGCAGGATGACTAACCGTTTTTCAGCTCCGAGGTAGAGGCAATCATCACTGGCTCCACCTTCGAGGTGTCCCCCTTTGATGAGAACATTACGACAGCCCATGGAAATGAGTTCAACCGTTGCCTCTTCGATTGCTTTGCTGTCGGTGAACTCTTCTCTCCCCAGGAGTACTGCGGCTTCTGGCAGGTTTGGGGTGATCAGCTCAGCCATGGGGATCAGGTGCTGTTTTAAGGCTTCAATGGCCTCATCCTGAAGCAGTTTATCTCCGCTTTGGGCCACCATGACCGGATCGAGAATAATCGTTTGGATGTTGAATTTGTTGAGCTGACTGGCAATGGTTTCGATGAGCTCAGGGGAGAAGAGCATGCCAATCTTGACGGCGTCAACACCGATATCGGAGAGCACTGCCTCCATCTGGCTGGCAACGAAATCTACAGGAACAGCGTGAATACCACTAACACCCACGGTATTTTGGGCGGTGAGCGCGGTAATAACGCTCATGGCATAACAGCCGTTAGCGCTGATTGTTTTTAAATCAGCCTGGATTCCGGCACCACCACCGCTGTCGGATCCGGCGATGGTTAAAACTCTTTTGTAGACTTTTTTGGCGTTCATGGATTCCTTTGTACGGGGACGATTGTGCGGAGGAGGCCCCGTGCTCACTGGGGGGTAAGGTGCAGTGTTTTTGAGTGTTTTACTTTAAATCGGTTGATGTCTTGCAAAAGTGCGGCAGCCGCACTGCGCGGACAGGGAGCACTGACAATGGCCGAGACCACAGCGACCCCGTCTGCTCCGGCGCGGAGAACATCAAGAGCGTTATTGGCGTTGATACCGCCAATTCCTACCAGGGGTAAGGAGACGGCCTGTCTGATTTGATGGAGTCCTGAGAGGCCAAGAGGTGGCGCCGTATCGGTTTTGGTGGGGGTTGCATACACTGGGCTGACCCCGACATAGTCTGCACCATCTCGTTCAGCAGCAAGGGCATCGTCAAGGCATTCGGCTGAGATGCCAATAATCATAGTGTTCCCTGCAATCCTGCGAGCATCGGAGATGGGCATGTCTTTTTGTCCCAGGTGCACCCCATCTGCCTGGACGGCAAGGGCCACATCTAAGCGGTCATTGATAATCAGGGGAACAGGTTTGTCCAGGGTATCGAGCAGGGATTTCACAGCCCGGGCTTCTTCCATGAATTCTCGGGTAGTGGCTTGTTTTTCACGAAGTTGTACGCAACTCACGCCTCCGCGAAGGGCTGCGGCCACCACATTCACCGTGTCACGACCGGCAGAGAGGGCACGGTCGGTCACCAGGTAGAGTGAAAGATCGATCATGGACGATCAGATTTTTTCAATTTGACATCGGGATTCAACCTCAGCCGGACTGAGATTGTAGAGTGCATCGAGGAGATGGATCATAAAACTGCCGGGGCCTTTTGCCTCTTGGCCTGCTGTTTCTCCTGCGATGCCAAAGAAAGCCAGACAGGTTACTGCTGCAGAGACCGGATCCTTATCCACTGTATGAAAAGCGCCAAGCAGTGCCGAGGCTGAACAGCCTGTTCCGGTTACGTAGGGCATGAGCGCATGTCCCCCGTGGACACGAAAATTTCTTACACCATCGGTAACCAGATCGGTTTTTCCAGTAATTGCCAGGGTTGTTCCCAGTTCGCGGGCAATTTCGATCACGACTGCAGTGCTTTCTTCGACACTGTTGACACTATCGACCCCTTTTGATCCAAAATTCAGTCCTCTCAGGGCCAGAATTTCCGAGGCATTACCACGAATAATGCTTACCCAGGTTTGGGCTAAAATTGCCTTGACTGCGTTGGTTCGCAACTGAGTGGCACCAGCACCTACGGGATCAAGGATAATCGGCTTGTCGAGTTCCACAGCACGGCGACCGGCTTTTATCATGGTGTTGACCCAGCTATCGGTCAGGGTGCCGATATTAAGCACCAGGGCACCCGCCAGATCCACCATTTCTTCCACTTCACTGTCTGCATGGGCCATGACCGGGGATGCACCGGCAGCCAATAAGACATTGGCTGTATAGTTCATGACGACAAAATTGGTGATGTTGTGAATCAAGGGTTTGGTCTCCCTGATTTTTTGCAGATTGGCAGCGGTTTTTCCGGCAAATTGAGTCATGTTTGGCCTCTGGCGGTCAAAATAAAAACAGGGAGACTTGAAAAGAACACGCAAGTCATCCCAGCACGATATAGAGCGGCAGGATAAGCGCACCAGGACAAGAAGCCTGGTACAAGAAAACGTATATAGTTCTGGCCTCTGCCGCAAAGCTTAATCTCTGTGTATAGAAAAACTTACCTCGAGTGTCAAGGTGAACCTCATTCTCTCCCAGGCTTCCAGCGCATGCTGAGCCTCATATCCACTCCGTTCATGGGGGGGATGGCAGCTCAACCTTTGGGGCCGTTGTTGTCTGGGCAGGAAAAAGAGACGGCTTGCCTGCCGGGACAATACCGAGAAAGTTTAAACCGTGTTTCTGCGCAGCCTGGTAATCTGCCAGGGCATCACCGACGAAAAGACAGGAACTGGGGAAAAGTGTAAATCGTTGCAGAATATCGGCCACTACCACTGGCTTTGTGCGGGGAGATCCATGTACCTCGACAAAATACTCTTTGAGCCCCTTGGCCTCAACGATGGCGTTCATCTCCTCATGCGGAGTGCCTGAGACAACAAAGCAGGGGATGGCCTGTTCTTTGAGACTCTTGAGGGTTTCAAGGGCTCCGGGGATTAAAGGAGAAGCAATCACTGCCTCGCGAACCATATCGGCAAATTTTTCACACTCAAGGGTGAGGTGTGCGTCAGAAATAGGACGGCCAACAAATTGGGTATAGCAGTGACGTATTTTTTCGATTCTGGGCATGCCACCATTATCGAGATGATAGTTAACGACAGCTTCCTGAATCATGGAGCCGAAAGAGGTGAAAAGAGTATGAAATGCCTCGACTTTGACTGCGGTGGAATCAGCAATCACCCCATCAAAATCAAACAATACCGCCTGCCAGTTTGTTTTGTGTACCACATGTGCTCCTTCTTTGAATGTACCTATGAAGTCATAGCAAAATTACGAGCTGCAGGAAAGCATCGAACAGCCGGGCCGATGTCTGGCCCATTCCGGACGTTTACGGGCAAACCGTTCCATGCCAGGTTGTTGCGCGTAAGGATGGCGTAACACCTCAAGAAGTTCGTTCACAAGGGAAAAATCACCCTGTTCAACTTTATCGACAGCGAGTTGAGCCAGGTAGTTTCGTGCAACGTAGAGTGGATTAACCTGATGCATACGACTTGCACGATCAGAGGGCTCATCCTGCTGTTCACAGAGACGATGGGCATAACCAGCTAACCAATGGCTGAATTTTTCCCGAATATCGGTGGTCAATGCGCTGGGTTGATAAAATGCCTCCATGAGAGGGACAAGACGATCCTGGTCTCGATCGACGATGAGGGGGATCTGGGCCAAGTTACGGAAAAAGAGGGTCATATCCGTTTCAACCTGGGGTAAAAGGCTGAGCAGGTCATCCACTAACCTTTGATCGGTAGCTGGAATAAAAGAGAGTAATCCCAGTTTTTTTGCCATCATTTCCTGCCAGGACTGATTGAACCACGTGGTGTATGATTGAAGAATTTCTTCAAGAGGAGCGGCCTCCCCAATGAGGGGATGAATAGCCCCTGCGAGCCGCGCCAGATTCCAATGGGCAATGTGCGCCTGCCTGCCAAAGCAGTACCTTTTTCCCATGCTATCGGTTGTGTTGGGGGTCCAGGTGGGATCATAATCCTCAAGCCAGCCGTAGGGGCCATAATCAATGGTGAGTCCCAAAATTGACATGTTGTCAGTGTTCATCACGCCATGGACAAAACCAACCCGAAGCCATTCAACCATTAACTGAACTGTGAGGCGACAGACTTGCTCAAACCAAGCAAGAATGTGCTCAGTTGTGGCAGGAGCAAACTGAGGGAAATGATGGGTAAGGGTAAATTCGACCAACTGTTTGAGCGTGGCGAGATCACCCCGGGCAGCCAAAATTTCAAAATTGCCAAAGCGAATAAAGGTAGGGGCAAGTCGACAAACCACAGCACCTGGCTCCAGGGCAGGGTTACCATCGTAGAACATATCCCGCATAACCGACTCGCCAGTAAGGATGAGGCTGAGTGCACGGGTTGTCGGTACACCCAGATGATACATGGCTTCAGAGCAGATAAACTCACGAAGGGAAGAGCGCAGAACCGCCAATCCGTCTGCACTGCGGGAATAGGGGGTCGGGCCAGCTCCTTTGAGTTGCAGCATCCAATGGCGCCCTTGCTGATTCACTACCTCACCCAGGTTAATAGCGCGGCCATCACCGAGTTGCCCTGCCCAGTTTCCAAATTGATGGCCGCCATAGCACATGGCATAAGGATCCATGCCAGGCAGTAACACATTTCCTGAGAAAACCTGGGTAAAGCCTGTTCTTTGGATATCTTCAGGTTGAAGATCAAGTAATCCGGCAGCCTCTTTTGAATAGGCCACCAATGTAGGTGCACGCACAGGTGTTGGCTGCACTTTGGAATAGCATGCTCCTGCAACCTGACGTCTGGTATTCGTGGTGATGGGATCAGATGGTAATTCCCGGGTGAAGCGATTGTCAAAGTTGAGCTGCTTCGAAAAAAAATTGGATGGGTGAAGTGCTCGAGTCATGGGTACCTCCTTAATGCGTTTCAGGTGCGATGGTGGAGGAGTCAACAGTGCATCCCCTTGAACGAGGGGACAATGAAATGCGTGCACCTCAAGAGAAGAGCTTGTCAGTACCGTTTATTCCGGGTAATCCACAGCCCATGAATACATTGAAACCTTATATTGCTGGTATTGCCGTGGTCTTTATCTGGTCCGGCTGGATTACCCTCTCTCGTTTTGGCGTGCACACCGCGTTGCAACCCTCTGATATCACGATGCTTCGTTATTGGACGGCATTTATATTAGTGTCTCCGGCAGTGTTCCGATACCCCTGGAAACGGTACACCCTCTTTCAGTATCTGGTAATAGGACTCGGCGTAGGGTTTCCCTACACCATGCTCTCCTTCTATGGGTTGAAAGTCATTAACGCAGCCCATGCCGGTGTTCTGGTCAATGGCATGCTTCCTGTCATGGGAGCTGTGGTTGCCTGGCTGGTTTTTCGCCAGAAAATAGCACTGCATCGCTACGGGGCCATTGGTCTGATCTTTTTTTCTAATCTGATTATGACAGGCAATTTTAGCGTTTCAGCAAGTCAAGCTATTGGAATGCTTTTGCTGATAACGGCCGCACTCTGCTATACCTTTCACATGACGGGGATTCGACTCTGGCAAGTGAACTGGCAAGATGTGCTGGTGATTGTACCTGTTGTGAATGTCCTTATATTCACACCATTATGGTTTGTTTTCCCCTCGGGAATGTCAACTAATATGTACCACGATATGGCAGTTCAGGCTGTTTATCAAGGGGGCGTGGTGAATGTAATTGCGCTTATGTGTGTGGCCTATGCCATTCGCCAGCTTGGTACCATTCCTGTTGCTTTGTTTATGTCGTTTGTGCCGGTAACGACGGCATTGTTGGCCTGGATTGTGCTCAAAGAAAATTTAAGTCCCTGGGAAATAGCCGGTATAATCGGGTGCTCGCTTGGTTTACTCTGGTATGCACGAGAACCAAGGAAAACAAAGCGAAGTGAAAAAGAACTTTGATTATCACAGCAGCGCAGCTGAACGTCACTGAGCATGTGAGGTGTTTTGAGGGGAGTGTGTCGAGGTACAGCTAGGTAGTGAAGAAAGGGGAAGCTCAATAAGGGGGGATGAATGTACGCGTCGTTTAAGCTGCCACCTGCTGCACAACGGCGTCGTGATAGGCCTGGCCAAAGACTCTGTCATCGCTTTGGATGTGATCAATAAAAATTTCCCGTAAAACATGAAATATACCAGTATTTTGTTTGGGGAAATTGAGTTCAAGCCCGTGGAGAAAGGCGCGTGACTTCATCATGAGCCTTCGATGCGTTTGATGGTGGTCAGCCAGGGACTGGTAGGCAATCGAAGCCATGTACTTTTCTTCATTTTGAAAGTGCAGCTCGGTAAAGGCGACCAGTTCACGACAGTACTCTATAACTTCATGGGGGCGAGCACCCCTTCTCAAGGCCGCATACATAGTGTTGATCAGTTCGAGCATGTGATGATGCTCCCTGTCAATTTGGGCTATGCCGGTTACATATGATTTTTTCCAGACAAATGTTTCCATAACAAAGAATATGTGTGGGGCAAAAGAAAACCCCTTTGCCGAATTGGGGGGAACCAAGCACAGCAAAGGGGTTGTTGGGTGAGGTGTGCTCGTGTCGAGCGATCCTCTGCTATGTCTTCTACACCTTTTTAAAATCTTCAACAATTGAAATGTGTTGTCGGGATTAAAAAAGGCTATGCAGTAATCAGGTATTCCGTGCAATAAAAAAAGGGTAGTTGGATTGCTCCAACTACCCTCGGTATACTGGCGGGGCCGACGAGACTCGAACTCGCGACCTCCGGCGTGACAGGCCGGCATTCTAACCAACTGAACTACGACCCCAGTATGTATGGTGGGCGAAACAGGGCTCGAACCTGTGACCCTCGGCTTGTAAGGCCGATGCTCTCCCAGCTGAGCTATTCGCCCCAGCAAGTAAAGCTATTATACTTGAGCTTGCTCGCTTTGTCAATCTATTTTTTTCTTTGGCTTGCTAAAACTTTCTGTCTGCACAAGAAGTTATGATGATGCACGCCATCTGTTCTTTCCCCCCTTTGAGGGAGAAAAGGGTAGTTGGATTGCTCCAACTACCCTCGGTATACTGGCGGGGCCGACGAGACTCGAACTCGCGACCTCCGGCGTGACAGGCCGGCATTCTAACCAACTGAACTACGACCCCAGTATGTATGGTGGGCGAAACAGGGCTCGAACCTGTGACCCTCGGCTTGTAAGGCCGATGCTCTCCCAGCTGAGCTATTCGCCCTGAAGTGTGCGGGTGTATATATCAGGGACCGGCACCTTCGTCAATTAAAAAAGTATGTCCACTGTGAAGAATTTCCAGGGCTTTCATCCCTCGCAGAGCTGGACACAGGCTCTACTTAACGCTAATTCAGTGAGCTGGCGAATTATGTGAGGAAAGAGTGAAATCTTTATAGACAGCCTCCATAGGAACGTCCTTAAACAGGGGTTCCTCTCCTTTAACTTTCAGTGCCCGCTGGAGTACATTATCCACATCATCCACCAGATCAATGGAGAGACTGCCGCGAATTTTAGCTGGCACATCTTTAAGGTTTCGTTCGTTCTCCTTAGGAATAAGAACGTGGGTAATGTTGCCTCGCTTGGCTGCCAAAAGTTTTTCCGTGAGCCCACCAATGGGCAAAACTCGACCACGAAGGGTGATCTCACCAGTCATCGCCAGGTGGCGATTAACAGGGAGTTTGAGAATCGCCGAGACGATTGAGGTCGCGATGGTGATGCCAGCAGAGGGGCCGTCTTTAGGGATAGCACCCTCCGGAACATGGACATGGATATCGATTTTTTGATAAAAATCTGGTTCCAGCCCAAGTTTAATTGCGCGAGAACGAACATAGGTCATGGCTGCCTGGGCCGACTCCTGCATGACATCGCCCAGTTTACCGGTGATGGTCAGTTTGCCATTACCGGGCATGACCGTTGCCTCAATTTGCAGCAGTTCACCACCTACTTCAGTCCAGGCCATGCCTGTAGAAAGACCGATTTCATCCCGCGCTTCGGCTAAACCATAGCGGTATTTAGGAACGCCAAGGTAGCGTTCGATTGACTGGGGAGAGATACGGTACTTCTTCTTGGGCTCCTGGGTTTTCAACCGGTCACGGGCCACCTTTCGGCAGATACTGGCAAGAGTCCGTTCAAGATTACGAACCCCAGCTTCCCGAGTGTAGCGCCGTACAACTTCCAGAATTGATTTATCGTTCAGGGTGATATCTCCCTCGGAAAAACCGTTGGCTTCGAGCTGTTTAGGAAGCAGAAAATCCTGGCCGATACGCAGTTTTTCTTCCTCTGTGTAACCGGTCAATTGGATAACTTCCATGCGATCCTGGAGAGGACCGGGTATTCCATGGAGGTTGTTGGCTGTGGTAATAAAGAAAACCTCGGAAAGATCGTAATCCACATCCAGGTAATGATCATTGAAGGCGTAGTTCTGTTCAGGATCAAGCACTTCAAGCAAAGCTGCCGAGGGATCGCCGCGAAAGTCAACCGACATCTTGTCGACTTCATCCAGACAAAAAACCGGATTAATGACACCTGCCTTTTGCATGGAGTGGATGATTTTACCAGGCATGGCACCAATATAAGTCCGGCGATGCCCACGAATCTCAGCCTCATCCCGTACTCCACCAAGGGAAAGGCGTACAAACTCACGTCCCATCGCCCGAGCGATTGATCTGCAGACGGAGGTCTTCCCCACGCCAGGAGGGCCAACGAGACAGATAATCGGTCCGCGAATCTTTTTGACCTGCGCTTGAACGGCCAGGTACTCGAGGATACGTTCCTTGGGTTTTTCAAGACCAAAGTGGTCTTCGTTGAGCACAGCCTCAGCTTTGTCTATATTGATTTTGGAACGAGATTTTTTCTTCCATGGCAGGCTAAGAATGGCGTCTATATAGTTACGAACCACAGTGGTCTCAGCCGACATGGGCGGCATTTGCCGCAGTTTTTTAAACTCTTTGACAACCTTATCCTTTACCAGCTTGGGCAATCGTTTTTTGTCGATCCCTTCCTGGAGTTCGCTCAGGTCGTCACCACCCTCATTTTGGCCCATCTCGTCCTGAATGACGCGCATCTTTTCAGAGAGATAGTAATTGCGTTGGGTGACCCCCATCTTCTTTTTGACCTTGGAGTGGATATCACGCTCCATCTCGGAGAGTTCCATTTCCCGGTACAGAATTTCAAGAACTTTGGAGATTCGCTGGGGGAGAGAAATAATTTCAAGAATTTCCTGTTTCTCTTCGGTGCGGAGTTGAATGTGCGAGGTAATTAAATCCACCATCTTTGCTGGTTCTTCCAGCGAAGTGATGGATTTATGCACCTCACGGGGCAATTTTTTGTTTGCCTGGGAGTAGAGATCAAAGGCCTTACGCATTTCGCGCAGGTAAGCGGGAACCTCGGCTTGATCAACATTTTCATCCGGCGCTTCAACCAGGCGAACCGAATAGTAGCTTTCCTCTGTCTCACCGCCTTCAAAAGCACCGACGATGATCGCTCGTTTTTTCCCTTCGACCAGTGCTTTGATCGTTCCATCGGGCAGACGGAGAAGCTGCATAACCGAAGCCAAGGTGCCAAGGGTATAAAGGTTGTCCTGCTCAGGATCATCAATCCGTGCATCTTTCTGGGTAACCAGGAAGATCATGGATCGGTTTTCCATGGCCACCTCAAGCGCCTGGATGGACTTTTTCCGGCCAACGACCAGGGGGGCAACCATACCAGGAAAGAGAACGATATCCCGCAGGGGCATCAACGGATAGGTTTCAGCGGTCAATTCGCTCATAGCTTTCTCAGGCAATTTTTTTGGTTTCAGTGTTATCGTAGAGGATAACCGGATATTCACCCTCGGTGATTACCTGCTCATTAATAACACACTCAGTCGCACCGTCATCGGAGGGTAACTCATACATTACCTCCAGCATGCATTCTTCCATAACCGAACGCAGGCCACGGGCACCGGATTTGCGTTCCAGGGATTTTTGGGCAATCGCCTTAAACGCTCCTTCCGTAAAACTCAGCGTTACTCCTTCGTACTCAAAAAGTTTCTGATACTGTTTACTCAGTGCGTTTTTGGGCTCTTTGAGTATGCGAATGAGGTCATCTTCGTTTAATTCCTTCATGGTGGCGATGACCGGCAAGCGACCAACTAACTCAGGAATCAAGCCAAATTTGAGGAGGTCCTCAGGCTGGATGGAGGCGAGGAGTTCTCCGGGGGTACGCTCCTTCTGACTCACAACCTTCGCCCCAAAACCTATAGCTTTGGTTCCGGTTCGGCGTTTGATCACGCCCTCTAATCCAACAAAAGCTCCGCCTACAATAAAAAGGATGTTGCTGGTGTCGATACGAACCAGTTCCTGCTGGGGATGTTTTCTTCCACCCTTAGGTGGAACCGAAGCCATGGTCCCTTCGATGATTTTTAAAAGGGCCTGTTGTACACCTTCACCAGAAACGTCACGGGTCAGGGAGGCGGAATCAGATTTACGAGCAATCTTGTCGATCTCATCGATATAAATAATACCGCGTTGGGCTCGCTCAATATCGTAGTCAGCAGCCTGAAGCAGGCTGACCAGAATATTTTCAACATCTTCACCAACATAACCAGCCTCTGTTAGAGTCGTGGCATCGGCTATGGTAAAGGGGACGTTGAGTAATTTTGCCAGGGTTTGTGCAACCAGTGTCTTTCCGGAACCGGTGGGGCCGATAAGAATGATGTTCGACTTCTGCAGTTCAACCTCATCCTCTGAATCACCAGCGTTAACCGGAGCGTTAATGCGTTTGTAATGATTGTGAACCGCCACCGAAAGAACCCGTTTCGCCTGCTCCTGCCCGATAACATACTGATCGAGGTAGGCGTTGATTTCTTTAGGCTTGAGGACCTGCTGGTTGAAGTCGGCCTGAGGGATTTCCTCATCCGTTGATTCAGCCATGATCTCGTTGCACAAGCCAATGCACTCATCACAGATGTAGACATTAGGCCCAGCGATCAGTTTGCCAACTTCTTCCTGGCTTTTACCGCAAAATGAACAAACGCAGGCAATGTTGTGCTCGTCTTGGAAATCGTTGCTCACTCTTACTTCTCCCCGCCGAGTTCCTCCCGGCTGGACAAAACTTTATCGACTAGACCATACTCGCAGGCCTCAACGGCACCCATAAAGTTATCACGCTCAGTATCGGCCTGAATTTTCTTCATGGATTTTCCAGTATGTTTTGCAAGAATGGTGTTGAGATCATTGCGGGTGCGCAGAATTTCTTTGGCATGAATATCGATATCCGTGGCCTGTCCCTGAAATCCTCCCAGCGGCTGATGAATCATAATCCGTGAGTTGGGCAGGGCAAAACGTTTGCCTGCAGCACCAGCGGCCAGAAGCAATGCACCCATGGATGCAGCCTGACCCATGCAGAGAGTTGCTACATCACAACGAATGTATTGCATGGTATCATAAATAGCCATGCCAGAGGTTACCGAACCGCCCGGTGAGTTGATATAAAAGGTGATGTCTTTGTCTGGATCATCGGCTTCAAGAAAGAGCAACTGAGCGACTATCACACTGGCGACATCATCATTGACCTGGCTGCCGAGGAAAATGATACGTTCCTTGAGCAAACGGGAATAAATATCAAAAGCCCGTTCGCCACGCGGACTTTGCTCAACTACCATGGGGACTAAGTTCATGCGTGTTTCTCCGAAAAACTCATTGTGGCGGCGAATCGTCTGATTCGCCGCCGAAAGGAACTGGCTAAGGGGAAAGGGGCCTGATCAGGCTTCGGTTGCGGGAGCTTCGGTCTCGGTGGGAGCAACTTCAACAAATTTAGCGTTGTCACGCAAGAAGTTGAGCACCTTCTCGTTATGCAGTTCGTTCATGAACGGCAGAATCTCTTCACGACGTTTGAAATATCCTTTCACCTCGTCAAGGCTCATGTTGTACTGGTCGGCGATACGCTGATAGCCGCGCTGAATATCCTCGTCAGCAATTTTAATCTCTTCAACCTCAGCGATTCGTTTCAGGAGGAAATCTCCCTTCACTCGTTTTTCAGCAACTTCTCTATTTTTCTCGACCAGTTCTTCAAGATTAATACCGGCAGACTCAAAGGACAAGCCACTGCGCTTTAAATTTTCTTCAGTCTGTTTCAACATTTCCTGAATTTCATAGTTGACCAGACGTTGCGGAACCTCAAGCGGATTCAGCTCGATGAGCTTATTCATGATCTTGTCATCAATGTCGCCCTGCTGCGCGTCTTCTTTGGATTTGGTCAGACGATCGCGAATATCCTGTTTGAGATCATCCAGGGTATTCAGCTCTGGTTTAATATCTTTGGCAAATTCATCGTCAAGTTCGGGTTTAACTCGAACTTTGACGTCTTTGATGTCCACTTTGAACTCAACATTTTTGCCCGCGAGCATGGGGTTGGGGTAGTCGCCGGGAAAGGTGATTTCATAGAGGGTCTTATCGCCTTTTTTCAGCCCGATAAGTTTTTCCTCGAATTCTTTGCCCAACCGGTTCATTCCGATGTCAACGTTGAAGTTCTCGTTCTGTACTTCCTTCATGGCCTTGCCATTGTGGAATCCCTGAAAATCGACAACCGCTACATCATCTGTGGCCAACGCATGTCCTTCTTCAGCAGTCTGCAGAGCTGACTGGTGACGCTGCAAGAGGTTTAACTCATTTGCAATCTCGTCATCGGTAACTTCGATGGAGGCTTTCTCAACCTCCAGTTCTTTGTACTCGTTGAGGTCAAACTCCGGTTTAACATCAACCATGGCAACGTAAACAAAGGTGCCATCTTCAGGAAAATTGTGCTCGGTGATTTCGGGATGAACCACGGTGTCCAGTTTTTCCTGCTCAACCGCATCAAAGTAGGTATCCTGAACCAGTTTTTCACCAACCTCAGCCTGAACCTGGTCTTTAAAATTTTTAACAAGAACGGTTTGCGGAACCTTGCCACGGCGGAAACCCTTAAGCTTGACCTCTTTGTTGATCTTGGCGTAGGCTTTTTCCAGAGCCGGGGCAACGGTTTCCTTCGGGATGGTGATGGTCAGTTTTCTTGTCAGCTCTGAATGATTTTCGACGACGATTTCCATGGACAGCGGTTCCTTTTGTTCGTGTTTCCGCAGCGGTACCCCGGCGGCAAGATTATTTGTGGGCTCGCGCACAGCTCGTGTGTGCGTGCTGGATTTCTTGAAAAGAGACAACAGATAAGATGGTGCGAGCGGGGGGAGTCGAACCCCCATGAGCTAAGCTCGCTGGATCCTAAGTCCAGTGCGTCTACCAATTTCACCACGCTCGCAAGTTGTAAAAACAGCTGCTTAGCTGTTGATCCCTAATTGGCTGGAAGCCATTTGTTCCTAAAGTTAGGAACAAGCGTCAAGCTGACGCTTTATATGATTCCAGCTTTACTAAATACCTTTGGAGGATATTTTCCGATTTGTGACCGCCGATTTTGGCGTTTTCTGCGTCGGAAATTCCTTTCCGTTTCAGATCGTGAAGATCCCAGCATATATCAGATTTGCCCGCCTTGTGCATCTTTTTTTTCAGTTTTTGCATGGCGGACTGAAGGGTGTCCTTAGTTAATTGGGTCCCCCTCGTTGACGGAAGTAGGAGATCACTTTTACAATTTGTTGTCGCGCGGTTAGCCATGGCAGCTTCCCTTGCGGCACGTAACCTCTCTGTATAAGTGATGATATTATCTTTGCTTCCCTTGGTTCGATGAACCAGATAGCCAATTTCGTTGGCGTCCGGTACGGTCAACGTGGTCACCTCTATCGAACGGCATGCAAGAAGATAAGCATGCTCAAACACTAATGGCAAGTACCCGGGTGCATTATCTATAGCAAATAGATACTGCTCTTCGTATTCCTGATCAGTTACATACCTGTTTTTTCTAGGTTCTTTTCCCAGAGAAATACCCATGAATGGGTTGCTTTGTAAGCCAAGCCCTTCGATGTGGTTCAGTGCCCAAGTCAGCATTGCCCTTGCTACGCGAATATGACCGTTTACGTAGCTGGTCCCGGTTTTTCCATTGGCTTGTGCTTCTGAAATTAGCTGTTCTCGCAAAGAATTTAATCCTGGAAGGGATAAATTGTTTGCTTTGAACATTCCAAGAGGCACAGTTTTAGTTCTGAGCTGGATCTCCGTGTTCAGGAACACGTTTAAATGGACTTCGTAGGAGTCCTTGGTGCTTGTCCAGTGCTTTGAAGCCGGGAGACTTGATATACTTGTCTCGGATCCAGAACAATGAATGCTTTTTGTGCAGAACACCATCGTCATCCACTTTTAGGTTTCGCCTTGCTTCCAGGTAGCGGGCCAGGATCAGATCATCGCTGTCACTTGGTTTACCCAATTTAATCGGAGGTTTGAGGAAACCTCTTGAGTCAACACCATAACCAAATGGAGGAGCCCCCTTAACCCGTGGGCGGTACACAACACGCCCGTTAGAAAGATTGACGTATGCAGGCCAGTTTTGATTTTTCATGAATAGACCATTTCTGCAAAGGTGATTTCATCGTCTTCTTCTGTCGGCGGTAGCGCATTAGGCTGAATACCCTGGCTGCATCAACAGCAGACACCGTTGTCCATAGTCTTCCGCGTTTTCCTTGTACATATTTAATCCCTTGTTTGGATAAGCACAATGCTATATCAGCAGAGGTCTTATACCCGGTTGCGCGTTGTAATACTTCAAGATCTAAAATTTCCACATGTATTCCTTTTTTGGTTTAAAATAAGAAAGGCTGGGCGCTCATTAAGGTTTCGCCCTGCGGGAAATAAGCAGCAACCTTAGTGGGTGAACTTCCAGCCAGATATAGTATACGTAAAACTGTCACCTGATACCCAAGTAAAAGGGGCATGACTGGTTAAACAGAATTAGGTGTTTATTCAGAAAGAAAGATAGTGTTAGCTACGATTTTTTCATATGCACTCCTGTAATGCAGCTTCGCGAATCAAGGGAAAAAAATTTAGTTTATTAGTTGTATCAGAGATGCGTTCAATTATTTATGGTAAAATAGTTGAACAAATCGGATAGAATACAGATTGACCCAGAATTTCGAGACATGGAATATATGAATAGAATGAGTAAATGTGCTGCAGGTACTACTCAGGGCAAGCGCACGAAAATCCTAGCCAGCAAGTACCTTGGCGAGGAAGTTATTATCGCAGGCACATCGAAACTGTTTTTGCTTGATACTCATTTTGGTTTGCTCTCGCTGAAGAAGATTGCGTGCAATATGTCGCAGTACGGCAAAATTTTCGGGGGCATCGTCTTTTCGGATTCGGCATTCATCTTCTCGAAATGTGACATCAAGTACATAGTGAAGAGAATTTTCTATGCCCCAATGGGAGCGAACCGCTTTGGCAAAAAATTCAGCTTTGCTTTCTTGGCTCGAAATATAATAGCGGCATTCTGTCGTTTTTTTGTTCTTTACTTGCCGCTCTGCAACGACAACACCAATTGTCCGGAGCCCCTTCCACTGTGCAGCCATTGGCAACTCGGCGGCATCGGTTGTGTAATGAGAGCGGATTTCATGGCGGCCATGGCCCTTTCTCTCGCTTTGGTAGAAATCAAATTTATCGCTGTTAAAGGTCTCTGCGTCTGCTTGACTGAAAATCGTCTCAACGGCTTTCAGCAATGAGCCCTGATTGCCTTTTAAGCCTAATACGTAATCACCACCTTGTTGGACGATCTGTTCGGCTATCTTCTTTTGACACCCCATGGCGTCAATAGTCACGATGCAGCCTTTGATTTCCAGCAGTTTTAAAAGTTCAGGAATTGCGGTGATTTCGTTTGATTTTTCTTCGGTTTTGACTTGCCCTAAAA
The DNA here is from genome assembly GCF_963664075.1 of uncultured Desulfobulbus sp. Taxonomy (NCBI): domain Bacteria; kingdom Pseudomonadati; phylum Thermodesulfobacteriota; class Desulfobulbia; order Desulfobulbales; family Desulfobulbaceae; genus Desulfobulbus; species uncultured Desulfobulbus sp. The sequence goes on along the minus strand of NZ_OY760916.1, from coordinate 2,319,708 downwards.
TAAGTCGATTGTTCGCGGCCCAGGCACTGACCATATGAATGGCTGACTTCCCCGACTTGGAGTCGTGCGACCGCCTTAAGGTCTTACCGTCGATAGGGATAATTTCGCCATCAGTAACCTCGACCACGGAGTGCACCCAACTCAAAAAGCATTCTTGAAAAATTTTGGTATTAAGACGAGATATGACTCGTCGAAATGTATCGTGCCCAGGGATACCATTAGGGAGTTCAAGAAACGTTGCGAGCCATTCTTGTTTGGCTTGTCCGAAAATTACTATTTGTTCCCTGCCAGAGGCACCAGATGCCACCCCGCAGATGGCAATGGTAATAATATCGATGAGCAGGTGTCGGTTATTCCCTTCGACTCTCGGATCTTTCAAGTTCTCGAAATGGGTAGCGATGTCTGGTTTCGGTGATTTCATGCCCCTTCTCCAATTGAGTAATTTTTGAAGGGTAGTTTATATAGGATATGCGAACAAGATTGAATAATAATTCGATTTCATTCACTTTTTAACGCCAAGCTAGCCGAACCCAGTCGCTAAACAGGCTTTGTTAGGACATTTTGGTGCGCTTGCCCTGAGGTACTACTAGAGGAGAAAAAAAGACAAAGATTGTATTAGAGACACTCGTAAGCCTCGATATTAGAAAATTGAAATTTATACGTACCTTCTCAATCTGGATCGAATGTTTTGTTTCACTTTCAGGAGTTCTCAAGCCATTTATCAACGGCTTTAAGAGCTTCCTTCTCATCACCAGCACCGCAACGAAAATTTACGCTCTGAAAAGGGTTGGCTTGCCATCCTGCTTTTGAAAAATCGTCAATAAACCTGTATTCAACACTGGTTTCTGGCCGCACTAAATCTATGCGAATTTCGATGTCTTCATTTTTGGCGTTGGTCCAGTCTCTGTGCATTGCTCGCCTCTCGGCTATTTTGATGTAAGCGATCACGGGGCACCGAATCTGCGGTGTTATCGGCCTATTTACGTACAGGTGTACGCTGCACAGGCCGATGCCTAGTTTCGAAGGCACCCCACAATCGCTTACAAATCCGAGGAGGCCAGCACTTTTGTTGCTCCCCCTGATCGCTTACATTTTGATTCATGTTCAGTTTAGAAGGTTTCCACCACCAATCAGTGGAATCAGACGATAAAGCACATCATCCAGAACCCCTGCCTCAGCGGTCGTAATTTTCTTGGCGGCTCGATTCTGCCAAGACAGCGTCTGTATGAGGCTGGCCGCAACAACAGAGGGCTTATCAAGGTTATGGATAGGAACTTCCGTTATCCCCCCTCTGATACTGGTGCTTATAGGGCAGCAAATCAATAAGCCGGTTTGCCGGTTATAGGCTTTGCTCGACAAAACCAGAGCTGGCCGGTATTTGCCTATCTCACGGCCTTTTGTTGGCTCAAAATCAAGCCAGACAATATCGTTTCGATCAGGAGTGTAACGAGCCACTATTCACCCCACTCTGTCGGTGAAATTTCAGACAGTTCATCCGCATGGGCCGTGTGAGCTGTTAATCCCTTGAGTAGATCCTTTTCGGAAAACGGTAACCGTTTTATCTCAGAAATTGGTTCAATTATGATTTTGCCGTCCTTCATTGAGATTTCAATCTCGCTGCCGGCTTCAAGCGCAAACTCTCTCGCCACTGGCGCGGGGATAATACTTCCCAAGCTATTCCCAATTTTTCTTACTGTTGTTCTCATAATTTCACCCCTATGAAAGTGGTAACATTGTTGTTACATTTACAAGTATACGTTTTTATTTTTTGAGTGTCAACAATGTTATTACGGACAAGTCCGAACGAGTCTTTTTACATCAGTACGAAAAAAACCAAAAGGGGGCTTTTCTCTCGATATTATCTCATGTCGAATGTCGACTATTTTGATTCAGTTTTTGGTTCGGACATGGGGAGCGATAGAAAAAATGTTGGCTGAGTACAAATCGATCCATGCTCTATCAGAGCACCAGCAGATGAAATTCGGGCTAAAGATGGGAGCCGCTATGCTTTGGGTGGCGGCATGGCAATGAAGATTCTGGTGGTCAAGGCCTGAGAAAGCCACGTGGTACGGGAGCAGCGAATGGACCAGGTCATGGATCCAGCTCCTGAGCTTGAACACTCTCCCGAATCTGAGCGCCAGGTTTGAAACGGACCGACTTTCGTGCGGGGATCTCGATCAGCTTTCCCGTTTGTGGAAGGCGGACCCTGCGCGCTGGTCGTCGTGAGACAGTAAATGTTCCAAACCCCACCAGTTTGACCTTATCCTCTGTTGCCAGCGCCTGAGAGATGATGGTCAGTAACGAATTGACCACCTTGCCGGTGGCCTCTTTACTCATGCCGCATTCGCCTGCAAGTATGGTGATGAGTTCACCCTTGTTCATGGTATATCCCGGATAGTGGAGCAGAGAAGTGAGGCGTTCCCGAATACAATCGAGAACGCCTCCTGGAGAATAAAATGCAGCTTACAGAGCCGCCGCCACCTCCTTAGCCCAGTCGACGATCTCATCGTTGACATCACCCGGATCGCCATCAATTTTCAGTGACTCGACCACCACCTTGCCCCCCAGGCTCTCAACTTTGGCCTGGAGCTCGTCAACCGCACCGCAGAAGTAGGTATAACTGGAATCGCCACATCCAAAGACAGCCACTTTTTTATCTTTGAGATCTGCGTTGTCCATCTCTTCAAAAAAGGAGGCAAAGTCCTCCTGAAACTCGATCTCGTCATCGCCCCAGGTCGATGAGCCCAGCAGGGTGAGGTCATACCCATTTCCCAGGTCTGCCACCTTGCTTTTGCTGACATCCTGAATCACGACTTCATGCCCCTCTTTCCCGAGTACATTGCCGATTTCAATGGCGGTGTTTTCAGTGTTTCCTGTGGTTGAACCATAGACGATCAGTGTTTTTGCCATGGTGCTTGTCTCCTTACTTGGTGTGGATAAAAATTACACTGTTACGTGATGTGATGAGTGTAGGCGTTCGGACCCTCAGGTGTCAGCCGAATGTTCACCATCATGACAGTTGCCACAGCAGCCCTTATCAAGGGGATCATAGACGATGACTCGAACTTTGTTGGGGCCTATCTTCAGCCCATTCTGGCCGGTGAGATAGATCTTCTTGCGCGGTAGAGCAAGTATCTCCGTCATTTCTTCAAAGGTGACCCGACTTTGGGGGGAAATGGCTGATACCCTACCGGTGTGCACGAAAATATTGCCTTCTCCATAATAATCAGTGGCAATGGTATTGGAGAGCTGCAGGGCTGTCTCCGAGGTAAAGGGGCCATCAAGGCTGATATGGAGGTTGCCGTCCCGGTAGACTGTCTGAAGTGGTTGTATATCCATGATGAAATCCGTTCTTGGTAATAGTTATTGCACAATGTCACTCAGTCCCCGAGCCAGGGATGAGAGCCCGGAGCTGCGCATGGGAACAAAAGGTTTTTGGTATCGTTTACACATTTTTTTGACACACTTGCAGGCGTCATGACTGACACAGTCTATGGGGCAGAGAACAGCGTCCGCTGTGTTCAGTAACTTCGGCAGCATGTTCCGAGAAGCCTCTTTCCCTCCATCGTGGTGGAGAAAACGGCCCCCTGACTGTTCAACCAACTGGCGATAGTGAGGGACCATTTTGTGCAACCCGCCCACATAGAGCACGGTTTTCCCACAGAGATTCAGTCCGGGGCAGTTGGATGTATCCTTGTCGGCGCAAACCGAACAGGGGCTTTGCTCATCACCCAATCGATCAAAGAAATCTCTCTCCAGTACGGCCAGTTCCCGCGCCTGCTCCTGGCAGCGTTGTTCCAGGGAGTTGTTCGCCTCTTTTAACTGTTGCACCTGACTGTCCTGGCGGGCGACCCTGCTGCGCAGGGTATCCGCCTCTTCACTCAGCGCATCGAGCTGGCCAACCAGAATGTTGTTGTCCTGGCGTATACTCTCGATGAGCTCCTGTTTCTGTTCGAGCTTTTGGTTGATTGCCGTCGCTCTATCCCGGGGATCTTTCAGTGCTGACTCCGCTTTGTCAAGGGCGGTCCTGGTGGCGGTAAGCTCCTCTTGCAGGGCAGTGTTCTCAGCCAAGAGTATCTTTCTATCCTTTCTAAACTGTTGTCGTTCAGATCCCATGACCTCCTCGATCATCGCCAGCTTTGAACGCAGCTCAGCGATGAGTTTACGTGTGCGATACATGCTGTTGGTGCAGTCATGACTCAGCATATGCAGCTCGCCATAACAACGGCTGACAAGACTGGCCGAGGCGTAGGGGTGCACCAGCACACTCCACCAGGCGGCATCAATTTTTCCCTCGGCCAGATCCTGTTTCCATAGCGCCAGAACCTCTGACTCATCCCTGACCATCTGGTATTTTTTCTGATGGCTGCGGTATTTTTTTGAGAGGTATTTCTGCAGGGCGCGTCCTGAGTCATCCGAAGTGTCCGAGATTTGGATGAAATGGGTGTGGAGCTGATAATCATCAAGCTTGGATGGTGTTTTGTAGACCTTTTCTTTGCCTAATTTTCGTAATTCCGCCCGGCTCAGACAGGTGCCGACAAGGGCACATTTGAAGCAAGGTTCAATCTCCCAGATTGGTCGTTTGGCCAGGGGACGTGAAGCCACGGTGATCGTATTCATAAAGCACACCTCAAGACTCGATCGGAAAGTGTTAAGTTGATTTTACTTTTTTAGCGTTGTCTAATATTTGCTATCATGACGGTTGCGAGGGAAAATGTCAATAAATTTTTTAGAGTTACCTAATTTGTATATATTATATTCTAATACACTGTAAAATATGATTTTTTTTGCTTGTCTGTAGATGGAGGGGGAGAAAAATTCCAGGTCAATTTTTCAATTGACAATATTATTAGTTTAATCTAACTTTTATTGGCTCAGGTACGTCGGTTTGGATCCGAGTTTGCCTGTGGAGCGAATAGGACGATACTTTTTTACTACTAGCCTCAATAGGAAACAGAGCGATGGCGTTATCTCAAACATACAGCGAAGCAGGCGATGACCTGAAGCTACTGCGCTATGAGCAGTGTCGTACCACTTCAGACTTTACGCAACTTGCGGCGAACTTTGCCCTTGCCAACAACAGTGCGGGGATGTCAAGGGCCCTGGAAATCGCACGGCGATCTTGTGCCACCCTTGAGGATTACCAGATTCTGATCAGTGCGGTTGTCAGCTTGCTGAATGATCGTGAGATCGCAAAAATTCTAGCTTCCGAAACGATATATACGCTCAAATCAAGTGGCGATCATGCGCAGATGGCTCGATATTGCCATACATATCTCAGGGATAGAACCCTTGCTCTGCGACTCTATCGAGCAGCAGCGAATTTTTGCGAGTGTGTGAAGGAATTGGCAGGAATCGCAGAGCAGGTCGTGCAGGAGCTTGGCGACCTGGAGGCCGGACGCGAAATCTTGCAGCAGGCAAGAAGGCGAGCAACCGATCATGGCAGCTGTCTTTTTCTTGCGCGTAAGGTGCTTGCCATTACCGGCGATAGAGTGCTGGCGGACCTGCTCCTTCTGCGGGCCGGTGACCTGGCCACGGAACCAGAGGCATTGATTGCCACTGCAGACGAGCTCGTCACCTTGATCAACAATCGGTGCGGGGCCTGGGTGTGCCTGCGGCGGGCAGAAGAAAGGGTCACAACTCACGAAAGCATGGAAAAACTCATGCAGGCGGTGTTACGTCTATTGGATGATACAGATTGGTATGAGAAGCTTGCCCGGCGGATCGGAAGTTGCACCTGCTGTAGGGGCGCGGATGCCGTCAGACCCAAGACTGTCGTTCTCGTAAAAAGCACCGAGAACGACGTTCCGAGCTGCGTAACAAGCTGAATTTATTAAGGCCAGATTATAGTTTTTTGACTTTTTACGTTGCCATCAAGTTTCACATAATTCATGTGACGTTATCGTAAGCAGTCATTGATGCCCCCTCACCCCGAATTCTTCTAGGAAATCATCCCTCGTTAGACAATACGAGACACCCCGCACCACAAATCATGCGGTGCGGGGTGTTGGTATGTGGCGGAGAAAATGTCTAAGCAGAAGGGGGCAGGTCGGTTGCCGAATCTGATGCAGCAACCGGAGCAGGGGACAAATCTGTTCTCGGAGTTAGCGATTTCACTTTGGTTGTCCGCTTTTCTGGCTGGTAAAGAAACTGATGCCAGAGACTGAAAGCGACCAGGGCCACACCCGCACCTGTGTGCAGGTTTTTCATCAACCGATTGCCCTTTAAAAAGGGCGCCGTTATCACCGTAATGCCAAGGGTGGCTGTCATGCCAATCTTGGCAATTTCTTTTTTGGTCTCACGATCGAGCTTTTCTGGCATTTCGTCTCTTTCTTCGTCCTAGGGTTCGCATGGTCCCTTTGCCGGTCTGCAGGGCAAGGACACATGTCAGGGCTGTGGCTACACTGCACGCTATTGGTATAAATGCAAACATATCAGGCCTCCTTTGATCAAGTGTAAAGTGCAAAAATTTTGAACATTGATACCCTTGTAAAGAGTTAAAACGCTTAAGATCTCCGATTATGAAATCGGTATGGTACGAAGTTCGCGATATCGTTTACGGGGCTGTATACGGGAATAACGAATTTGACTCAGGCGAGACTAACTTTGATAGGAGCTCCTGTCAACTGTAAAATTAGACGCGTCTAATAAAAGACGGAGGGGCTGAAATATGCTGTTGCAATAAAGGAACGAAAACGAGTAAAAGTGGAGGGGGAAGGCAACGGGGGATACACAGTTTTTCTTGATCCAACCTGGTGCAAAAACGAATATTTCTGGTCGAAGTCCACGACGACGTGACCCCTTCACCAGGACTGCGAAAGGAAATCTTGGATCCGTGGCGGCGGGCGGTCACAGATTCAGGTATCATTTTTAATGAGACAACATTTTCACAGAGGTGATACAATTGGACGGCGATACTTCATTCGAGATAATGGGGCCAATTTTTACTGCGGTGGCAGGTGATGTTTCTCTGGCGCTTGCAACACTTGAGCTCAAACCAGGGGCGAACATTCTTGATGTGGGGACGGGGGCCGCGCAATGCGCCCTTTCACTGGCGCTGGAGGGCTTTTCAGTTGTGACCGGGGAACCGGCGAACGATACGTCCATCTACGCGGGCAAGGATTGGTATGACAAGGCAAAACGTTTGGGTGTTGCAGAGCGGATACACTTTCAGCCTTTTGCGGCAGACGACATGCCCTTTTCTAAACAATCATTTGATGCGGTCTTCTTTTTTGGAGTATTGCACCACATCGATGAAGCCCTGCGGCAAAATGTTTTCCATGAAGCCTTCAGGGTGAGCAAACCCGGTGGTTCCGTAGTCTTTTTTGAACCTAAGGCTCAGACCCTGGAGCTTGTCAGGAAAAACGATCCAGACCATCCCGACGCAGCAGATCCTGAAGCGTATACCCTGATAGGCGATGTTCATGTCTCCAGGATCACCGGCCAGATGATGCAGATCTCAATTTTTCAGCGTAAAGATTACTGAATCCAGGTTCTCATCCTGATCGACCGGTACTCACAACCCCTGTTTTTTACGTCTTCTCCCTTTGACGCATCCAGGACCATTGGCTACCGTGCTTACTTCTCTCAAGCCTTGCTCATCGAGCAACTCGACTACACCATGTCTGACTTGCACCAGTTCCTGTTCTGTGAGAATTGTGAGGGCTCGGGAAAAGGTTTCTCTGGCCAGGCAGATTTCATCGGCAGCCAGCTCCAGGGGACGGAGATCTATCTGGATTGAGGGCGTTATGTTGCCGATGAGTCTGGCCTGCCGGGTCAGATGGCCTTTTTTGCTCAACAGGTAGCCTGCGACTTTTGCCAGAGCCCGTGACTTGCGGCAAAGGCAGGTGTGTCGGCAGGAGTGCTCCACATTTTCTGAGAGCAGGCGGACAACCTGCATCGAGACAGAGGGCTCACGACTCATCATGTCCGAAAAAAAATTGATGGGCCAGGACCAGCAGCGACAGGCCGCAATGGCCTGAGCTGAGTAACTATAGTTGATGTGCTTGGAAAGCAGTTGGTGCAGGCTCAGGTAGTGACCAGGCAAGGCGATATGCCGCAGGCATAGTTCACCTTCACTGGTGGGGTAGTATTCCTTGATGCGGCCGCTGAGCAGGTAGTGAAAGTGGTGGATTGGCTCACCTTCAAAAAACAGGTGTTCTCCGCGCTTGAGGGGGCGAAAGATAGCCATGGTTTGCAGTTGCTGCTGCAGTTCTGGAGACAAGCGCAGTAATAGAGGGCTCTTGAGTAAACCTGTGCGTTCTTGCATTGTCGAGCGATCCGCCATTGTGCTGGGATGAAGCTGCGCTAGGGATGATTTCATTTGTTCAGAGATATACAGGCGATAAGGTTCGTAGTGAAGAATAAGCCTCAATAATTGCTCCCTATTGGGGAGCTGTGATACACGCTTTTAGCTTTACCTTAAAAAGTTGTCAAGGATTAAAAAAGTTTTAGTGCGCGTGTTTCGTGAGGCCGCAAGCATATCAGCGCAGGTGCGGCTGTTGCGCAGAAGAAAAGGGCGGGCCTAAAATAGTATCAATTTGTTTTTGATACTATTTTAGCATTTTCGCAGAATATCAGGGAAGCTCACGGATACGTTTTTCCAGGGCCGCAGCGGTGAACTGGCCTGCATGATGATAGCGGATAATGCCCTGGCGATCGATGAGCACGGTCACCGGAATGGCATGTACCTGAAACGATTCGAGCAGGTGCTGACTGGAAAGAGCAATGGGGTAGGGGATGGAGTGTTCATGGGCGAACCGGCGCACCGTCACAGGTCCGATTTCTGATGAGGGTGCTATGATTGCCAGTTCTGTCCCCAAACGTTTATGCAATTTTTTTAAGGGGCTGATATTCTTCAGACAGCCCTCGCACCACGGAGCCCAAAACTCGAGCAGTACAGGTTTTCCCCGTAAGTCGGCAAGGCTGATACTGGTACCATCAAGCATGTTCAGGCTGCATTCCGGCGCAGGAAGGCCGGTGAGACCTCCTGCCTTTGGATTGTTGCACCCATTGAGAAGAAGGCAGCCTGTGAGCAGGCAGAGCATGGCAAGGTGGGATAGATGGCGCACCTTATTTATTCTGAGCATGGGGGCCTTTCAACATGGTCACAAGAGCATTGATTTTATCCTGGAGCACTTCCTGTTCCTGGGGGTGTTGGGCAATGACCGTCTGCATTTCCTTAAGGGCCTGCACCGTTGCATCCCGTTGCTGGTCCTGCAGTCGGAGTCGCGCGATACATGTATTGATCGGTGTGGCAAGCGCGCTGAAATAGTCGTGTTTTCTGAACACCAGGGGGGCCTCAGGCAGCTGTCCCTGGGCAGCTTTGACAAGAACAGTTTCAATTTTTCGCATCATGCCTGCCACGGAACGGCTGCGGTTCAGGCTCCACAGGCTGAGCAGCAAGATGGCGATCAGGGCCACACCGCCCATATACCAGGGGAACATACGGTTGAGGTCGCAAACCATGTTGCCTTTGTAGAACATCAGATAAAACCAGGAGACAACAACCGCGCTCAGCAGGATGAGGATCAGATTAATACTCAGGACAGCCAGCATCTGTCGCAGTTGATAACGAGTGTCGATCAGTAAGCGTCGACGCTGTTGTTTTGTGCTCACAGCATAGCCTCCAGAAGGGTGATATAGGTGCGGGGGATCTCGATACGCTTGAGCTCACCAAGGGCCTGGCGGTAGATATCGCCCGAGGGACCATTGAATTCCATGGATTTCCACTCAAGGGCCGATTGTCCCTTATGGGCGGCAAATCCATACCCCTGAACAGTGACGGTGTTGGTCTCCTTCGCGCGGGTTATTTCAAAAGCGATGGTTTTGTTTTTACGGTCAAGGTGCAGATCCGTGATGGAGCCGAAACGGGCCTTGCCCCCACCCAGCTTGGGTATCCTGCGATTAAGCAGAAAGAGGGTGGCTGATTTTCCATTGATTGTCGTAAGACGCAGCCGTTTGAGTTTTTTGAGAGTCTGAAGCAGTTTCATGGCATTACCTGTAAAGTTAAAAAAAAAGCGGAGCAAACATGGCAATGAGTGTGCCCAAAGCAAGAAAGGGAGCAAAAGGCAACCGGTCGGATTTCCCCGTCACTCTGGCGGCCACCGCTACCAGAAGGCCCAGAAGAGCACTGTAAAAGAGAATGCTCCCCAGGGGCTGCCAGCCGACAAAGGCTCCGATCATGGCCAGCAGCTTGATATCTCCGCCGCCGATCATGGTTTTATCGCGTAGCCATTCATAGATGGTGGTGACTACCAGCGGTACCAGGAAGCCCAGTACCATCCCTGCCAGGGCGTTGATCCAGCCAGGGAATGGGGTGAAAAAGCTGCCCGTGATACCGGCAAAACAGCCGAGAATAACCAGAGAATCCGGAATGGTTCTCAGGCGAAGGTCAATCACGGCCACCGCCAGAAGGAGGGCGAAGAAGAGGGTGTAGAGGAAAAAGTACGGGGTCGGGCCATAGCTGTAAAACAGCCAGGTGGTGATGGCTGCCATGGCCAGTTCCACCAGCGGGTACTGGATGGAAATCCTCCTGCCGCAAGCCCGGCAGCGCCCACGCAGAAGCAGGTAGCTGACCACCGGAACATTGTCGTACCAGCCAATGCGCCGTTCACATTGGGGGCAGCGTGAAAAAACCGAACCAAAAAAGACCTGGAAGCCCTCGGGAAGCCGAAGGATCACCACGTTGAGAAAACTCCCCAGGGCAAGGCCAAAGCAACTGCTCAGCAGCACAGGGGCGATGGAGCTGTTTTGAAGAACCTGCACGGTATTCATGGTCCGGTCACCGTCATGTCATCTTCGGTCCCCAGAATACCATCTTCGCCCAGACTGCTGAGACTGTAGGATTTTTCCTGGTTATCGCTATAGAAATAGGGGTGTCCCCAGTGATCGTTGGCCAGGTCTTTCAAATGGTTTTCCTTGAAGTTTGCAGCCAGCCAGGGCTCGAAACGATCGGCACGGGGATAGCGACCATGCTTGAAATAATACATCTCAAGCATGGTCGACATGGAGCGCAGATCCCCTGCGGTGGCCAGTTGTTGTCCTGTGCGGATGGATTCGTCGATAACGGTTCGAAGTTGTTGGGGTGCGTCGGTAAAGGCCATTAACGAGCTGATGATGAGCACACCTGCCAGGCTGAATTTATCCATGAAGAGGGTATCCCGCTATCAGCTGATGTTTTTGTTCGAGTCCATGAACTCACCCGTCCCCTTCAACTCTGCTCCCGGGAGTTCTCTCGCATCGGCACCGTTCAGGTTCTGGGCACTTTTCCCGGCTGCTCTCCGTCGTCGAAGAACAACCAGAGCTAAAATTCCTGCACTCGCCCCTGTCACCCCGACAATGGGGCCAATACGGGAGAATTTCTTGGAATAGTAGATGAGCTTGGGCACATAGGTGTAGACGGTAACCCTGGTGCCGTCGGGTGTCTGGTGCTGCCAGACTCCATCCTCTCCCCGTACAAAAGTCATGGAGTCGTCAAAGGTGTCGTTGGACTTGGCATCCAGGGCGATAAAATCAACCACTGCCTGGTTGCCGTTGATATCGACATTTTTGAATTCTCGTACATAATAGCGGTTTTCCCACTTTGGGTTTCGCCCCCGATACAGCTCCCGGTGCACGTAGCTTTCCATGAAATAGGCAAAGTTGTCCGCCGTGGGCCGGTCCAGGTCCAGATCCATTTTTTTGCGGCCTTTGTTCGAGTGCGCCAGGGCCGCTTCCGTCATGCTCAGCAGGAGGAGCAGCAGAACCAGAGCCAGCAGGAACGATCGCTTCATGGGGTCCCCCCTTGGCTGACCTGCGCGGTTTTCTCGGTCTGCTGGGCTTGGATCTCCGGTTGCGCCTGCTGCTCTGCAGCTTTTGCCTGTTGATAGAATGCATCAAGCAGCTTCTGGTCAACCTGGACCTCAAACTGTTTCTTCAAGCCGTCATAGACGCTTTGCCACTGATCCCGGTAGCGGGCATAGAGAACATCATTGCGAATATAGGTTTTTTTCTCTTCAAAGCTGTACTGATGCGAGGGGGTTTTACGTTCCAGTCGCATAATCCAGGTTTTTCCGTCCAGTTGGATCGGCCCGGAGGCCACCCCGGGCTCAAGTTGCTCGACAACCGGCTGCCAGTTGGGCTGAAAGCGGCGCAGGGTACGGGTTCCGGTTTTTCCCCCAGATTTTTGCGCCTGTTCTTCAAGGGCGTAGTCGGCAGCAGCCGCCGCAAAATCAAGTTGCCCGCTTTTGACGGCCGCAAGCGCTTCTGTCGCCTTGTTTGGATCCAGGCTGAAGGCGGAAAGCGTATACCTGGATTTATCCTGGTACTGGTCTTTGTGCTGTTCGTAGAAGGCGTGCATCTCTTCCTCGGTGATCGAATCCCGGTCAATGGGGGTAATCAGCTTCTCTTCCATGATCTTGAGAAAGAGATCACTCATATGCTCATGGAGGATAGTCCTGATCCTCGGGTCGTGATGCAGCCCTTCGGCCAGGCCCTTGGCTATGATCATCTCCATGTTCAGGGCATGATCAAAAACAAATTCCGGGGTCAGTAACTCCGGTTTGGAGCGAAACTGGTTTTTCCGTTTCAGGCTTTGGTAATGGGCCTGCAGATCTTCGCTGGTCAGGACGCCGCCCTTATACTGGACCAGGGCATTGTCCGGTTGCCGGTCGCAACCGCTGCCCACCAAAAGGGCAAGGGTGCAGGCAAAGGTTAGGGTAATTCGTTTCATGGTATGTGCTGCTCCTTATGAGTTGTTTGAATGTGATTTGTTGCATGGGGTTTTAATTAATCATTTTTGTTTGGTAGTATCCTTTCTTATTGTTATCAATTATATTTTTGTAATTGATTAGATCGCAGAATATTTCAACTTCTAGAACTTTGTGAGTAAAAGGGTTAAATCTTTCTCCATCTGATTTCGTGAAATCAAATAATGGCAAGCTATATATGTTGAGATAGGTAACTCTGTCAATTTTTGTTGTGTAACCTGATGAGTTGATGCCATTTATTTTTATAATTACATTGTTCCAAAACCATAGATCTTTATTTGTGTTTATAATTTTTAAGGTCGCTTCGTCTATAGTGATATCTGCTGATAGATCTATTGCTGAATTGCTTGGAATGAAATTGTTTATTTTAGCTGTTTTTATGAAATCATATGAAATTAATGCAGAGGCTATGAGGATGATGGTATATGTTAAAATTTTTCCTGAACTCATGGCGGATAAATGTGTTGTTTAAAAACAAGTAAAGGATTGTCGTTCTCGTAAAAAGCCTCGAGAACGACGTTCCGAGCTTCGTAACATATTGAATTTATTGAGCCCAAATTTTGTCTTTTGACTTTTTACGATGCCATCAAGGATTGTCGTTTTCTTAAAAAGCACCGAGAACGACGTTCCGATCTGCGTAACATGCTGCATTTTACGACTTGTACAACGCGAGCATGCCCGCCACCAGGGACCAGGCGACAAAACCAACCACGCCGCCCAAGAAGATGATCAGCATGGGCTCTATCAGGCTGCTCATCCATTTGATCCGGTCTTCGAGTTGCTGTTCGTAGAGGTCCGCCACCAGGGTCACCTGCTTATCCAGGTTGCCCGACTGCTCCCCGATACGGGTCATGGCAATCATCAGGCTGGTGAAGAGGGAGCCTTTGGCCAGCACCTCGGATAACTGCTCTCCTTCAGCCACCTTGTCCGCTACCTGGTCCACATCTGTGCGTGCCGCCTTGTTGGTCAGGGTGTCACGGGTAATACCCAGGGCCTCCACCAGGGGAATGCCGCTGTTGAGCAGAGAACCCAGGGTACGGGTAAATTGAACGATCACTCCCATGCGGGCAATGGGCCCTAATACCGGCAGATACACCTTGTACCGGTCGATCAGCTGCCGACTCTGCTCCAGGTTGAACAGGGTGATGATCAGGGCGATACTTCCCAGGGTGCCCATGATCAAGGTATTGGCGTTTGCGATGATGAAGTCGGAAATATCCAGCATCAACTGCGTGTTCCAGGGCAGTTTGGACCCCTGAAGCAAGGTCGTGAATTTGGGGATGACAAACACCACCAGAAAGATGACCACGCCAATGGCCACCACCAGCACCACCGAGGGGTAGAGAAAACTGCGAATGAGCATCTTGCGCAGGGCCGCTTTTTTTTCCAGATATACCACCAGATCGCTCAGGACCCGCTCCAGGATACCACCCGCTTCTCCGGCCCTGAGCATGTTGATCACCACCTCGGGAAAGACGGTGGGGAAACGGCCCAGGGATTCGCTGAAGGAGACACCGCCTTCAATCTGCATCTTGACCTCACCAAGCACATGCCTGAAGCGTCGGTTGAGCATCTGTTCATGCAGCACCGCAATGGACTCGGTGATGGTGATACCCGAACCGAGCAGAGCGGCCATCATCTGCAGAAAGAGCAGGATCTCCTGGAGCCTGATTCGGCCGAATTGGAGCAGGAGACTGTTGAGATCGCCGCCGCTGCCTTCTTCGGCCTCGCGAATCTCCATGGGGGTCATTCCCTTGGCCAGGATGGCGTTGGCCGCTGCCGTCGGGTTCGCGGCCACCAGGGTCGAACGTGTCAGCTCTCCTTTGGCATCAATGGCGGTAAAAGCGTACATGGGCATAATTCAAACTCTCCTTGTTATCCCATTGTGACCCGCATGACCTCTTCGGGCGTGGTCACCCCCTGGCGAATTCTAAGGATGCCCTCATCGCGCAGGGTGCGAAACCCTAACTCGGTTATGGCGTAGTCCCTGATTCGGTCCGTGGTCTCCTGGCCGGCCACCATCTTCTGGAGTTGATCATCCACCGCCAGCAGCTCGTAGAGGCCGCTACGTCCCCGATAGCCTTTGAAGTTGCAGCCCTCACAGCCCTGGCCTCGACTGACCATCAGCGTTTCGTTTTCAGGGAGTCCGAGCATACGCAGTTCGCTTTTTGTAATCGATTCCTGCTCGGCGCAGTCCGGGCAAACGCGGCGTACCAGGCGCTGGGCCAGCACCCCACGGATTGAATTTGCCACCAGAAAGGGTTCCGCCCCCATGTCCATCAGCCGGGTAAAGGCCGATGGGGCGTCATTGGTATGGAGGGTAGAGAGCACCAGATGGCCGGTGATAGCCGCCTGCAGCGCTACGCGCACGGTTTCACCGTCGCGAATCTCACCCACCATGATCACGTCCGGGTCCTGGCGGAGAATGGCGCGCAGGGCCCCGGCAAAGGTGATCTTGGGGCCCGGGTCGATCTGGGTTTGGTTGATGCCTCCCCCCATCTTGACCTCCACCGGATCTTCCAGGGTGGTCAGGTTGATCGTGTCCGAGCGCAGCATGCGCAGCACCGAATAGAGGGTGGTGGATTTACCGCTGCCTGTGGGGCCGGTGACCAAAACGATGCCGTAGGGGGTGGTGACGATCTGGCGAAACAGCTCCAGGGTGTCGGCCTGCATGCCGATGGTTTCCAGGTCAATGGCTGAGTCGTGGGGGGGGAGAATACGCATAACCGCCTTTTCTCCGTGGACCACCGGTAGAATCGAGGTTCGAATATTGGTGCCCTCGATGTCCACATCCAACCGCTCCGGCTTGAAGAAAAAGGCACCATCCTGGGGCATACGTTTTTCCGCGATATTGAGCCGGGACAGGACCTTGATGCGCGTCAGCAGCTTTCCCGCCAGTTTGATCGGCAGGGTCTCGGCTACCATCAGCATGCCGTCAACCCGAAATCGAATGATCAGGTCGTTGAAGGCCGGTTCCACATGGATATCCGAAGCGCCGAGATTGATGGCCCGCAACAGCAGCTTTTCCAGCAGTTCACTGATCAGGTGCACATCGTCCTCGGATGCGGAGGCCACGGCGCTGATCTTGATCGAGGTATCGTACTGGCGGCTGTAGAGTTCGGTCTGCATTTTGCGCAGACTCCTGCGAGAGACCAGCTGCAGGCTCACCGTGCGGTTGACCAGCCGTCCCACCGACTGCAAGGCGGCAATATTGATCGGTCCGGCACAGGCACAGACCAGTTCTCCACCTGCGCCGAAACCGGCAGGGAAGAGGCCCAGCTTGAGGGCGAGTTTTTTGGGGATCCTGCCAGTCAGCTCCGGGTCGGGTTTGACCACCTCGGCATCGAAGAGGGGAATGCCGAGAAAACTGGAAAGATGCCCAACCAATTCCGTCTCATTCATCAGCCCGCGGCGTACCGCCAGCTGCCCGAATTCGTCCTGGAGCACCCGTTGCTCATCCAGGATAGAGGAGACCGCCTCCTTGGTCAGAATTTTGTGTTGAATCAGATATTCGCCGAATCGCTGTCGTGCCATGTGCTTTCTTTTTCGTTGTTTTTCGTATTTTCGGTGGGCAGAAAAAGGACTGCCCACCCTACGCTGTTGTCACTCAGCAAAGGGTCGTTTGGGAGAGAAAATGTTGGGGTTCGTCCCTCACCACCAACCTACCCTGTCTTCGGTGTATGGTAGGTTGGTGGTGACGAAGGAACCCCAACATACAAAGGTATTTCAAGGGTGGGTACGGCCGTATCGTGCCCACCAAAAAACATTGTCCACCGAAAAAAAATCAGACACACCGCATCACCGACAACCGTTTCTGGAGCAGATCCGGTCGCCGGGCCGCGCCGAGCGCCGTCTCCACCGAGATCTTGCCTTCGTACACCAGCCGCACCAGCGACTGTTCCATGGTCTGCATCCCTTCCCTGAGGCCCGTCTCAATGGAGGAGTAGATCATCTCGTCCTTACCGTTGCGGATCAGGTTGGAGATGCCGGTATTGATGAACATGATCTCCACCGCCGGGACCCGGCCGGTGCCGCCGGTATTGGGCAGTAGCCGCTGGGAGACAACCGTCCGCAGCGAGGTGGACAACTGCTGCCGGATCTGGCTCTGCTCGCCCGCTGGAAAGGTGCCCACAATACGGTTGATCGAACTGGTCGCATCCCGGGAGTGCAGGGTCGAGAAGACCAGGTGGCCGGTTTCGGCGGCGGTGATCGCGGTGCGGATGGTCTCCGGGTCGCGCATCTCACCAACCAGGATCACGTCGGGATCCTGGCGCAGACTGTCGCGGATGGCATCGGCAAAGGAGGCCACATCCGTGAACAGTTCCCGTTGGGAGATGATGCACTTGATATTGGCATGTTCGTACTCGATGGGGTCTTCGATGGTGATGATGTTGCGCTGGCTGGTCCGGTTGATTTCATCGATAATGGTCGCCAGGGTGGTGGATTTACCCGAGCCTGTGGCCCCGGTCACCAAAACCAGGCCATCATGAAATCTGGGCAGTTGGGACAGACTCTCCGGCAACCCCAGCTCCTTGAATCCGGGCATGCCATCCGCCAGCATACGGATGGCTGCGGACATGCAGCCGCGCTGGTAAAAGATGATCACCCGAAAGCGGCCCACTCCGGGCTTGTTCAAGCCCAGATCCACCGAGTATTTGCTCTTTAAAAGCTCCATATGGCGCGAAGACATGATCTCCCCCAGCCGCTCTTCCAGCTCTCTGGGCGTAAACGGCGGGCAGGGGTAGGGGGTGATCTTGCCCCGAATCCGGTAGGAGGGCGGCATATTGCCCGAGAGGTGGAGATCGGTCGCCCCCAGTTGGCCTGTCAGGCGCAGCAGCTCATCCATGGAGCCGGGTTTACTTTGTGAGAGCGGATGAACCTGGTGTATCTGTTCCAGCGGCTGCATCATTGTTCTCCTGTTCGTTCTTGTCTTTGGTTGGAAAATCGAGAATGGTGTCCACCCCATGGGTCGCCACCGGGTGTGAACTGCGGCGTTCGAGAAAACGTTCGGTCTCGGCACCGGCAAGCTCCGGATGGCGGATGATATGCGGGGTGAGCAGAATCACCGTCTCGGTTTTTTCCTTGGTGTCGCTGATATCCTTGAAAAAGAACCCCAGGCCAGGAATATCGCCCAAAAGCGGCACCTTGTTTTCATACTCCTGCAGCTCCTCGCGGATGATGCCGCCCAGGGCAATGGTCTGGCCCGAGGCCGCGGTGACGATCGAGGTCAGCTCGTTGGTCTCCTTCCCATCCAGGGGAAATTCCACCACATCGCCGGTGGCCTCGTTGGCCACGCCGATGGTGGTCAGGTTGTACTGGGGCGAGGAGATTTCGGCCTCCAGGTCCATGGTGATGGTCCCATCCTCGTTGATGAACGAGGAGATCTCGATATCCGTGCCCAGCTCCTCCCGGTTGACCGTGACCTCGAACATGGTACTGGTGACATCTCCGTCATCGTTGTAGAGCACCTTGCTCTCTACGTCGTCGCGCAGGGGCACCTCCTGGCCGATGAAGAACTCCACCTTGGAGTTGTTGGCGCTCATCAGATAGGGGGTGGAGAGTACCTTGACCCGGTCATCCTTGGCATAGAGCGCCAGCCGCGCCTGAATGTTCTGATTGCCAAAGAGCAGGGTGGAGGTGGGAGCGGATGGTCCGGAGGAACTCATAAGGCTATCAAAGGAAAGGTTGGTGTTGCCCGGGTAATCCACCGAAAAAAAACTTTCGAAGCCACCGGTGAGATTGATCTGCAATATGGCGATCTCCAGCAGCACCTGGCTGGTGGGGGTGTCCATCAGCTCGATGATGCGGCCGATATCCTCGAGGATGGATTCATCCAGGGAGCGGGCGATGATCGAGTTGTTGCGCTTGAACACGGTGATCACCGCAGGCACCGACTTGTCGATTTTCTTGCTCAGGGCCAGGGCGTTGTTGCCGCTCTGATCCAGCTCGCCCAGGTTGACCAGCTTCTTGACCTCCGCGCTGTCGATGGTGCTCAGCTTGCTTGTCTCCTCGCTTACTGTCAGTTGGGTACCGGCCTCTTTCTCTTCCTTGACATGGCCATAGACCTCTTCGCTGCCGATATCGTTGAACTGGATCTTGGCGCTCATCACCGCCTGGAGGATCTTGGCCATATCGTTGGCGTTGGTGTAACGCAGCCAGTAGGCCCGGCTCTTCTCGTTGCGGCGAATCACCATCTCGCTGGCATACTCCCCGGTGGTCATGAGGGTGATGATCCGTTCATCTTCCCGGTACCAGAGATCGTTGAGTCGGCAGATCGACTCCAGGGCCTGGCGCAGGGGAATATCGTGCAGATAGGTGGTGATGGGCAGGTCGGCGGCCTTGCGCGAGACCGCGATGTTAAAGCCCGACATCTCCGAGAGGGTGGCAGCCACCTGTATCAGCGGCACCTCGTTGACGGCCAGCTGTTCCACTACCGTGCGCAACCCCAGGGGGCTGCGGTGGCGCTGGCGCATCAGGGCCTGGGCCTCCTCCATGCCGGAGACCTGACTTCCGGATATGATTTTCACAATCGGTTTTTCCACAGGGATCGGCGGTAGAGGCTTCTCCTGCTGGGGCCGGGCCTTCTGGGGCGGCTGGGAAAAGGGATGCCCGTCCAGCAGGACTCCCTCGCGTTCCTTGTAACCGCAACCGTGGAGCAGGAGCATCGCTGCCAGACAAATAATTGGAGAACGCCCCTTCATAGCCAGACCTTATACTGCTGATTGTTTTCCCCCACGATCACCGCTGAGCGTTCACCGAGTTGCAGCAGGGTCAGGAGGTGTTCCTGGTCTTTGCCCAGCACCCGAATCTTCTCGCCGACCCGTACCCTCCGCAGCTGGATTTCCTCGGTTTTGGCCTGGGACCCCTCTGGACTCTGAACCACGAACAGGCCTATCTGCTGCCCACCCACCTTGATGATGCCGCGCAGCTGGCATCCTTCGACCACCTTGCCGTAACTGGCGCTGGAAAGATGTTTCTTTGGGGTGCTGAAGGGATTGCGGGCCGATTCGACCAGACTGCCCGGCACCAGGGGGGCGGGTTGCTCAACGACCCCCCAGGCTGAAGAGGAGCTGGCCATCCAGGCCAGAACCAGCCCCAGGCCCCTGAGGGTGATGATTTTTCTCTTCCTATTCATTGGGTTATACCTGCAAGGTTGCTGTAATAAGCACTTCATCATATTCTCCCTGGACGAGCTTGATCTCCAGCTGCCGCAATTCAAGGGGCTGGGCCATCAGTTTCAACCGCTCGATCAGGACCACAAAATTATAAAATTGACCGCGCAACTGCAGCTCGACCTTGCGCCACTTGTACACATCCGTTTCCACGGTGTCCCCGGGAATCAGCTTGAGCACCTGCATGTTTTCGCGCTGGGCCATGAGGCTGATCTCGGCCAGTATTTCCGTGACCTCAGACTCGGCATCGGTTCGGCCACCCGCAGCGTGCAGGGCTGCTGCCATTTCCTTCTCTTCGGCGGTTTTCCGCTCCAGTCGTTTTTTTAAACCGGCCGGATTGGGAGGCTCCTGTAACTTGTTATAGGCGCCGATTTTTTGATTGAGGCGGGAGATAGTCTTTTTCAGGGCCTTGGCCTCGGGGTCGTAGACCTTTTTCATGTAAAAATAACTGCCGCTCACCAGGATGGCGGCGATCAGGCCAAAGGACTCCAACTTGGTCAATTTCTTCATCGCCGTTGTTTCCCCTTGCCGGCGGCTACGGTTTTTGTGGCTGCCTGTGGTGGGGTCTCGCTGGTTTTGAGTTCCAGGGTAAACTGCAGCCCTTCTGCCCCCTTCTGTTCCATGGCCTTGATACGTACCGAGCGGCACCAGCTGTGTTTTTGCAGCTCCACGGAGAACTGGCCGACCAGGGCCGAATCCCCGGTCAACCCCTGCACCAGGTAGGTACCGTTTTCCTGCTGGCTCACCGATTCCAGCCGCATGGCCTCGGGCAGGCTGAAAAAAGCCAGCAGTACCTGCTCCAGATGGATCAGGTTGTCATCCGCCCCTTGTTTGAGGAAGGTGATTTTTTTTTTGTGCTCGCTGGTCTTGCGCTCCAGCTCCTTGAGCTGGGTATCGAGCTTGTCATACTGATCAAACTTTTTTTTGCGCGCAGCGGTTTTGCTCTCCAGTTCCACGATCTGCTGTTTGTAGCGTTCCTTGCAGTTTTTCATATAGCCGTAGTGGGCCAGCAGACCACCGGCCATGAGGATTGCCGCGCCAATGGGCACCAGGTGGCCGCTCTGGCGAATGCGTACCGGCAGGGGGATGGCGTCGGTGATGCCGATCAACTGCCAGGCCGCACCTGTGATTTCCCGCAGGGCCGCGCCCACAGCCACGCTATAGAGGGCATTCTGGCCGTCATGGCTTGCCCGGCCCAGCTTATCGGCCCGGTGCAGCTCCATGGGTTGTGCCCCGTACTCGCAGCGTTGGTTGATAAACTCGACAATCGCTTTCTGGGTGGCTCCCACACCGGTCAGCAGCAGTGGTACAGGGCCCGGAACCTGCTTGAGCAGGAAATCAAGCGACTGGAGGGCGTCGCTTTCCTCCCCCCCCTCGAGTATCTCCAGCAGCACCTCCCGCCCCAGGGGGTAGGTGTTGATCTGTTTGGGCTGCTTGCCCTTGAGTACGGTGAAGTTGGCGTAGTCCTGGCCGATGTCAAACACCGCCTGGGCCACCTCCGGCTGGTCAAGAAACAGGGGCATGAAAAAGCAGACTTCAGGCGGGTAGAGTCGGATCAGCCGCAGCTTGGCCCGTTTGCAGAGCTGGCGCATGGCCCGGTAGACGTTTTGCTCGATCACCGAGACATTGACATCTATCTCCGGGTCGGCTCCGGTCAGCAGGACCATATGTTCCTGCTCTGTCGGGTTGATCCGCTCAGCCCCGATCAGGGCCTGGGTGCCGGAGATGCCGGTATAGGGTTCCACCTCCCAGCGCAGGGCATCGCAGAGTTGGTACTGGCGCAGCTTTTTGACCTTGTCGCGGTTCATGGTGATCTGGACTGAGCGCGCCATGGGCGTCACCAGCACCATGGGGCCTGAGGGATAGTTCAGCCGTTCGCAAAGTTCTGTGAGGTTGGCCGGATCCGGGAGATCATCGTTGGGGTTGGAGCGTTCGAGAATGACAAAGTTCTGTACTGTCAGTTTCCGCCCCCTGCCTTCGGCAACCGCGCCGATCAGCTGCTGACCGCAGATCTCCACCGCCAGCATTCGCCGGGTGGGCAGGAGCCGCTCCAGCCTGCCGCGCAGTTTGCCAATCCGTCTGCCCAGTTGTTTGGGGCGGGGTATGTTGGGGAATGTGAAAGGTAGTTGCATTATGATCCGGCGCCCACCGCCGCGTTAGAGTGTGAAAAACATGTGCTGTTCAGTCAGGGTGCGGCGATAAATAAGTTCGTATCCAGGTTCAGATTGGTTCTCGGTTCGTGCCCGTTATGCGGGTAAAGGTTGTAGTTGATGGTGGTCTGCAGCTCGCCGCTGTCCACTGCATCGTTGGTTGTGCCGTTGTCCTCCCAGACCACCAGTTGACGGGTGCCGGTGCAGGCCGAGTCCGTGCTGTCAAACTGCAGGGCCGTGGGGCCCAGGGTCCAGGTGGTGCCGCTCAGGCTGCCGTCTGTTCCGGCGGTGAACAGCTTCGAGAGCAGGTTGCCGGAAGCATCGATCCCAGAGACGA
This sequence comes from uncultured Desulfobulbus sp., assembly GCF_963664075.1. Lineage (NCBI taxonomy): Bacteria > Pseudomonadati > Thermodesulfobacteriota > Desulfobulbia > Desulfobulbales > Desulfobulbaceae > Desulfobulbus > uncultured Desulfobulbus sp. The sequence goes on along the minus strand of NZ_OY760916.1, from coordinate 2,297,300 downwards.
ACCGGGCCTTGGTGATTCCGCTGGTGGCGTTCTCCACCACCAGGGTCTCCAGGGTCAGCCAGCCGGGCAGCCAGTCCGAGCCGCGCAGGATCATCACCAGGTTGTCCGCGTTGTAGCCGCCACTGTCATTGGGGTCGTAGGCGGTGACATCCACCTCTTCCGTAAACGAGGCCGGTTCCTGGTAATCCGCATCGGTGGTGGCGAAATCAAATTTGCCGTCCGCCCCCCGGCTGAGCACCAGCAGCCGGTCATCGTCCGTGTTGAGCTGATCGTCAACGCCGTCATCCAGGAAAAAGAGCAGCTCCCGGCCCCAGCCGTCGATCAGTTGTTCGTCCTTGCCCTGGGCGATCGGCGGCGGCAGATAGGGACCCTGCCAGCCGATTCCTGGTCCGGAGCCGGTGCCGATGGTGGTCGAAGGATCGCTGATCACCAGCGCCGGGGCAGGCAGTCGGTCAAACTCGACTGCGCTTGCATCCTCTCCGGTGTTGGGCGCGTCACTCCACAGCCCGCGCGGCTGGCCCTTGGTGTAGCTTTCCGGGGTGGCATCCTCGTTCTGATCGTCCCAAAAGTCGTCGCTTTCGTCACCTGTGGTGCCGTTGTCCTCCCAGCGGAATAGGGCCGGCCAGCGGCAGAGCGCCCCGGTGTAGCCGCTGTTGAAGCCGTCTTCACCGGCGGTGGCCGTACCGATCAGGGCGCGTCGCACCTGGAGCATCAGGGCCTCGATCTGCTGAGCTTTGCGCAGGTTGCGCTCGGCAAACACCGCTCGCCACTCAATTGAGGAGATGGTCATGACGATGTTGTCCTCGTTGTAGGGATCATCCGGGTTGTAGCCCTTGGGATCGCTGGCGGAGGCGTCATATTTAGTGCCCATGCGGTCGTCCGCGTCCACGGTCCAGCTCCCGGTCCCGCAATCCCCCTTGGTGGGGTAGGTTCCTTCGTAATCCGCGCCTTCGGAGATGATCCAGAACAGGGTCTCCCCCGCATGGTCCGGGTCTTCTGTGATGAAGAAACGAAAGGCTCGGTCCCAGGCGTCGGCCAGGCGGCCATCGGTCTGTTTCAGGCGGAAGTCTTCCTTTTGGTCATAGTGCTCGCCCAGGTCGCCATCAGCGGGGGCATAATCGCCTTCCTCCCATTCCTCGGCACCAAGACCCGGGTTATACACCGGGGCCAGCAGCCGATAGCCACCATCGTCGGTGGCCAGGTGATCGCTGTCCTCGGGTTTGTAGTCCCTGGGATAGACCAGGTAGGGGCCCTTCCAGCGATCCGGATCAAGCTGGGAGGCCTGCTCGCCGCTGGGCTGATCGGTCCACAGGCCCCGGGGCTGGCCCTCGTTCTCCGTCTCCAGGCCGCCGATGTGGTCGCTGTTGCCAGCGGCATTGGTCAGCTTGCGATAGGCTGGGGAAGGCTGGGGATCCGTGGGGTAGCGCCCCCATCGCCAGTTCTTCGCACCAAAGCTGCCCATGGGGCGGTAGTAATAGATCGCGTCATTGGATGCGGATTCCGGGTCAAAATCCGGCGGCGTGCCGACCACCGTCTCCCGTACCTGGGGCGCGGCCTCCCACAGGTCCGGCCAGGCCTCCATGTCGCCCACATAGCCGCCGATGATCCGGCGGCCGTTGGCATCGAACCGGTCCGGATCGCCCATCAGAGCCCGCCGGATCTGTTCCATCTTCTGTCGGGTGATCCGTTCCCGCTCCCGGGTATTGAGATGCCCTAAAACCGGGACGACCATGGCCGCCAGTAAGCCCATGATGGTCAGCACCATCAAGATCTCCACCAGGGTGAAGCCTGGAGAGTGGGTTGGGGGCGGAATTTGTTTGCTTGCTGGTCGTTTGTGGCTCATTGGTTGTTTGTGTTGAACGATAATTCGTGGTCATGAGCACCCCTTTCCGGTGGGCTACTGTTCTGCCTGTGGAGTACAGATCCGCGAACAGGTGATCGAGTTCAATGCAGCTGCGGCAATTCGAGCACTAGATCCTCCGGCGCCACCTTTTTCGGCAGCCTGATTGTTCTGATTGTCGGCTCCCCGTTTTCCAGAAACGCCTGATAATTTCGAAGTGCCAGCAGTGAAGAATCGGAAAACGTGCATTCAACCACATGATCCGCTTGCAACTTGTTTTTCTGCTGCTGCTCTCTGATTGCATAGAGGGCCAGCCTGACATCATCGAATTGGAGGACCTCGTTCTTATCCTTGAGGCTAAAATGCGATTTGTAGGAACCAGGTGAAAAATACTGAGACCATTTTTTAGAATTATTCAGGGCAGCGTTGATGGATCTCTCCGGCGTTGCCCCCTTGTATCCAAGTTCCGAAAGATCGGAATCGATCACCCGAGAGGTAATGACGTCTGAATGGAGATCGTCTGTAAGATACAAAACAGCCATGACCACATGCATGATTTCCAGTTTTTTCATACCCATCCTTTCGTTAAAATCCGTGCCGCTTGAGGGCTTTGTCAAAGCCAGCGTAGGGTGGGCACGGCAGTATCGTGCCCACCGACACATCCTCAATCGATATTCCCGTTGTTATTCAAATCCAATCCCCAGCCGGACATATCTACCGTCGGCAATACCTCTCCTTCGCTGTCCATGATGGCGAAAAAGACACTGTTTTGCGCCTCGTAGGTGTTCTCGGTTCTTCGAGTGACTGCGCTCAGCTCCGCAGCCGTGTGCGTTCCCGTGGCGGCATAGGCGGTCACCGGCCCGTCGCCGCCGATACCCAACGGGTCATCGCTCACCAGCCGTTTGGCCGTGGCCTCCAGGCGCGGCAGCAGCAGGCTGTACCATTTCCACTCGTAGTTGATCGGCGCCATGCCACTCTCCGGGCAGGTGGAAGGCCCATGGATCAGCCCCTTTGCCACCAGTGAGGTCTCGGTGCCCAGGCCAAAGACCATGCGAAACATCTCGCCTGGATGGCCGCGATCCGGTTCGGTGACATCGATTTCCGTTGCTGCGATAGTGCCGTCGCCGTCGCTGTCGCCGCCGCCGGTCATCAGTACTGCCACCCCGGTGGTCACCGCTTCCATGTTGGGCATGCCCGGCACCACGTTCCGGTCATAGGGTGAGTTGTAATTGTACACGTGGAGCACGCCCAGTCTGCGCAGCTCCGTAGCCTCGGCCGCATTGAGGTGGTGGAGGAAAAAATGGTGCCTCCTGTCCATCTTTAGACTGAGCACCTCGGGCCCGGTCTCCGGGTCCTGGTCCGAGAGCATGGGCTTGTAGTAGGTGCCGGTGCCGCCCTCCACCGTGACGATGTTGATCATGTCGGTGGGGTATTTGCCGTTCTTCTGAAGTTCCGTGGTAATCAGGCTGAGCAGCCGGGTCATATTGGTCCGGGTGACAGTGTGCAGACCTTCGCCGACAATGCCCGGCAGGCGAGGCGCAGTCATGGAAACCACAAAGCCGAGCAGGGCCACCACCACCAGGAGTTCCAGCAGGGTGAACCCCTCCTCTCTTTGCCTGCGCTCTACCGCATCCTGTGAAGGAGGCAGGGACGGTCGTTGGAGGTCGCAGGTGGTGCAGCAGGAGGCAGGGCAAAGCGGCAGCAGCCGCAAGGGGCAGAGACAGGCGAGCATGGGCATGGGGGTGCGTGGTTCCTTGTTACGTGTTCACATCAGGCCGGAGCTCGGTGGTTTTTCTTGTATGTTTCCCCCCCATCGCCCGCGACGTTGGCCTGGGGGAACATCTGAAGTCTGTCAGGGGGCTCTGTGGCTTGGCTGTCGTCGCGGGCGATGCCGGTCTGGTCTCAGGATAAAACAAGCCTAACTGTGGGCCGTTCGGTCCAGCTGGAGGTCGTAGCGAGTGCGGCCTCCAGCTCGAACGAAGAGCCGGGGTTCCCGGCGGGGTGTGGGGCTGCCCCGCCGGGGATGGAGGTGGTGGTTATGTGGGATTAGTTGAGGGCACCAGCAGTCGGTCCACCAGAGCCTGCAGTGGGGTTCAGGTCGATGCCCCAGAATTCACCGTCATCAGCGGGGAATTTGTGGCCTTCCGGGCACATGGTGGCATACTGCCATTTTTCCTGGGCGCCCAGGTCATAAATGCGGGTTTTGTAGTTGTCTGCATTACCCACATAGTCGTATCCGGCGGAGGGCGCATCATCGTAACTGATGGCCGCTACTTGAACGTCAGTGCCGTCACTATCAGCATCAATTGCAGTAAAGGCTGTTTCATAACCAGTATTTGTTTCATCCACAGTCGCTTCCAGGCGGGGCAGAACGATGTTGTAATCGTTGTAGGTCACGTTGTCGGCATTCTGGATACCACCCGGGCAATGGGCTGCATTGGAAACGATGCCGGAGGTGACTAGGCCGTTCTCGGGACCGAAACCAAGAACAATACGGCCCATAAAATCAGCTTCACCCCAGCCGCGTTCCTCGGTTGAAATATCCCAGGCTGCGCCGTCATAACCAGCGCCGACCATCATCACCGCAATGGGGTTGGCGACAACGTCCGTATCAAGGGTAAACTTCTCCATGGCCGGAGACTTGACCACGGGAGTGGCTAGGTCTACCTCGTTCGGTCCGGTTGCAGCAGTCCCATCATAACCGGCTTTTACAGCAAGGGTGTCGTCGTAAGCGTCATAGGCGTTCAGATTATACACGTTAACGATGCCCATGTTTTTCAGTTCCTGCACTTCCGCTGTAGTCAGGTAGTGAATACGGAAGTGATTACGGTCGTTGAATTCACTGGCGATGGTCTCAGCTCCGTTATCCGGATCGTCGTCGGAGATGGCTGGGATCTGGTAGGTGCCAGCACCATCAGTCTCTTCAACAATGTTGGTCAGCTTATCCGGGTAGCGGCTGGTCTTCTCATAGTAACCGGACATCATGGAGATCATGCGGTTCTGGTTGGAGTCGCAAACCGTATCCACAGCACTACCGGAGATACCGGCCAGGCGCGGGGCGACCATGGCGATCAAGAAGCCCATGATGGTGAGAACGACCAGGATCTCGAGCAGGGTGAAACCTTCGCTGTTCTGCAGTTTGGCCTGGATTTTTTCATTCATTGTCTGGTGCATTGTCATTGCCCTCCTTACAGGCATGCATGCGGAGCCGTCTCCCCCTCGGATCCCGGGCGCCTTATGATATAGAGTATGGTGTAGGGTGTACAATATTCCGGGCGCCGCGCCCGGCAGGTATATGGTAAAGATGGCGGGGTTCCCCGCTTGTCTAGATCGCAGAGGGGGCGGGGTGCTCGTCCGCCCCTTGCGATCTACTGCCCACCGTTGCCGACCATTCCCAAAGGGGTCGACTGCGCCGAATCACTCGGTGTGCCGCCGCGCCGCCTGCCAGAGGGAAAGTCGATCACAAAACGGTATTCCTTGCCACAGCGGAGGATCACTTCCTTCTGCCCTCGCCGCAGTATCTTCAGTTCAATCTCCATCCGGCCGTAGCCGTCGTGGTTGAACAGTTCGTCGTAGAGTTCACTAAATCTGTTTTTTACATCCACGTTGGTCGTGTTCATAATCTGTCCATTCCGGCCCCCGCCGGCAGTGTGTTCCAACTGTGGTTTAGAAGTTCCATATTTTGTTAGTCTGTCTTGATGTTGAGCCCAGAGTACCGTATTCGTTGAGAAGTTTCTGTGACCAGGGTCACAGTTCTGCAGGAAAAATGAATGTTAGTTTATTTTTTCTTTTGGGCTATAAATTTTAAGATCTCCAAACAAGATAAGAGGCAGCTAAGAATGGAGCAATACTACCGCGATCCCGAAAAACTTTTGTGACCAGGGTCACGGTTTTACCAAAAAAAAAATTTTTCCACTAAAGAAGCCCAGGGGGCATTTATGTCGCGGGGTGGCCCAGCCCCCACAATCCCCCAAAGCCACGAAACTGTGTAGGAGACGGGCCTTGCCCGCGACAAGATCTGCAATAACTGATCAGAGAGCCAGGCGAAGCCCCAGATAGAGGTTGTGGCTGGAGTATTCGACATCAATTCCGTTAAAGGAAGGATCGGTTGTGGCAAAGTAACGATAGCTGAGGTCCAAGGTGAGCTCTTCGCTGATTGCGTAGCCGATACCCGCGCCCAGCTGGTAGGCCAGAACCGTATCGTCGCCACTCATGTCAGCTACGCCGGATCCCGGTACATTGAAACCGTCGACTTCGACACGGGCAAAGCCCACGCCCGCAAGGAGAAAAGAACTGACCGGTCCGCTTCCCTTGAAGTCGTAGTAGCCGTTGACCATGAGCGACCAGCTGGAAACGTCCCCCGAACAATCGCTCTTGCCCCCACCCGATAAACGCACTGTATCCAGATCATTGGTCTGGTAGTTGAGCTCGCCTTCAAGCCGGGTGTTGCCAAAACTGCGACCAACAGCCATGCCCATGCCCATGCCGAGGTTCATGTCCACCGAGAGATTTGAGCCCGAAGAGGACCCGATATCCGAATCCTGGAGCATGGCAGCACCAAGGTGGCCGCTCAAATAGGTTTTGTCCTGGCTGTTCGTTGCGTTTGCCGGGAGCGCCATCAGGAGTACTGCCGCGCAACAGGCACTCAGGCGAAGCGTTGAGCCAAGGGGGGAAGAGGCCTGCTGGTCAGTGGAAAAAAGTTGGAGAGCGTTCATGTGTCTGTTCCTTTTATTGAGTAAAGAGTGTGAGAGATTGGTGGTCAGGCGATTGCAGGTCACCTGCCAGAGGTTGATTGCATAACTTCGGGTTGGCCACTGTACAGGGTCTGTAGGATGAGTTTGTGACCAGGGTCACGGTTTTTCAAAAAATTGGGGATATTTTGGAAGGTTTCGAGATGTTGTTGCCGATAGATTTTTTTAGTTGATCCTAAAAAAAGAAGGGCGTATATTCGCTTTTCGAACACGCTGGCCAGTAACAGGTATTGGCTTAAGAGAAAGAGGAAGGAAACCAATGGGAAACAACGTAGCGCAGCTCTCGCATCGACTGAGAAAGGTGGCAAGAACAGGGCTGCTGGTTGCCCTCTGCCTCCTGCCGGGGATGGGGCGGGCAAATGGGGTCGACTCCCATCTACGGAAATATCTGGATGTCGAGCTGTCACCACAGCAGCGGGCAGCGATAGTGCCCCATGAGCATCTAATCCGCTACTTCAGCTCGCTGAGTTATTTTCGCTCGGGGTATACGGTCAATCCGGATTTCATCCGCGCCTTGATGCTGGCGGAATCGGGTGGTGATCGCTTTGCGGTCTCCGGGAAAAAGGCTTTGGGGCTCTGTCAGTTGCTTTACCCGACCGCACGGGAGGTGGCGGATGAGTTTCTCGCTCGGGGGGGGCGGGTCCGCTATGTCTCCGGGGAGCGATTGCGGACCCTGCAACCCGATGACCTCTTTGATCCGGCGATCAATATTTTGCTCACCTGCTATCTGATCGCCAAATACAATCAGGCCTATGATGGCAGGCTTGATCTGGTGGTGGCTGCCTGGAACGCAGGGCAGGGATCGATTCGTAACAATCAACCCCCGAGGTACCCCGAGACCTTGAACCTGATCGGCAAGGTCAATGGCCTGTTTATTGCGCTGAACCGATAAACTATCGAGAAAGCAGAAGCTCAAAATCCAGCGCGTCATGGAACCGTTTTTTGCGGGTTTTCGCGGTGTCTAAGGTGTATTGGGCAACACCGGCCTGGTCCAGGTTTGCCTCATCCCACCCCGCATGGCTGGCTGTTATTCCGGTAAGTTGCGCTTCTTTGGAGGTGCAGGCTGCGATTGCAATCCCTGCTATCGATTGTACCCTGACAAGAAGGAACTCTTCTGCAGTCATTTCTTTTTCAGAAATGACGACCAGATCCACCCCGAGTTTGGAGAGGGAAACCGCAAGTTCCGGGTGCTCAATGGCGCTGGCAGGGGCCATGGCAATGGCAGCCGGGCCGAAATGGAGGAGGGTATAGGGGAATTCGGGGGTATAGTGTCCAGAACCTTTCTCCGCGACAAAGCTCTCTATGCCCTGGGAGGTAATCAGCAGCGACTGAACACTCCCCTCAGCCCCACGCAGTGAAAGCGCGATGCCGACGTTCAGCTCTTTGGCCAGCTGTGCCAGTCTGTCAAGATCAACACCGGCGCGCTCGGTCTGGGGAAGGATCCACAGTGCGGGCGCAGTCTTTGTTTCTTTTGTCATCGCCGCCGCCAGGGCATCGATATCGAGATAATCAGCCTGGGGAACATGGCAGTGCAGCTGTAATTCGCCCGTTTCCGGGAGGTTGTAATAGGTGGTCAGATTATCCAACCAGGGCCTGAGGTAGAGGTTGCGGTAGTGGCTGACATTGCGTTGTGCCATTTTTTTATCGCGTTGTATTCCCGCGAAACGGCCCTGAGCATCCAGCGGAATATCCACATAGAATATTTGTGTTGTGGGTGAGGTCCCCTTGAATATTTCCCTGCCATCCGGGGCCCAGACCCCGGAAAAGGTCTTGCTGCAATCCAGGCTCAGTTCTTTGCCGGTCCTGTTGCAGGCTGCGACATAGAATCCGTTCTCAAGGGCTCTGGCTCGCCAGAGGGTGACGGGATTGAGATTCCCCATTTCGGGCCAGTTTGCCGGAACCCATAAAAGATCTACCCCCTTCAGAGCCGCCATTCTTGCGAGTAAACCACTGTAGGAGTCTGCGCAGATTGCAGTGCCGATACGTCCCCAGGGGGTATCCACAAAATTTGGCTGATATGGATTGCCAGGATTTGCCCATCGTTTTTCAACCGTGAGTATTTTTCTATAGGAAGAGAGAATATTTCCCTCGGGCCCGATCATAAAGGACGAGTTGTAGTAGATTTCCGTGGCTGGATCCCGCTCTGGCAGGGGGATACCTATATAAGCGCCCATTTCCCGGGCAAGCGCCCGCATGGAGGAGAGTGTTTTTCCCTGCCGTGTTTCCGTGTATTGCGCGATGTCCTGTCTGGAACTAAACGAATATCCAGACACAGCCATTTCCGTGTTGAGGATGATGGAGGCCCCGTTTTCCGCGGCGCGGCGGTTGAGTTCGAGCAACTTGGCGAGGTTCGTCCCCGGTTGTTTATGTTCCGGGGCAAAATGGATCAGGGCAATCTTGACCGATGGTGGGGGCGGCTCCGCGCAAGAGACAGACCAGGGGAAACCGATCGCGAGCAGGATAACAAAGACAAGGGGGGCCAAACGGAATTTTTTGAAAAAACTGGATGTCTGCATTGGATGTGGTGTACCTTGGTTATTGTCCATCCAGAAACTTTTATTTGCCTGCCTATTGTTGTCTTTGCTACTTTTGAGTACTGTAGAACATCCATTTAGGAACATATCTTGCCAACACTCTCTTTTCCTTTTTGCTGCCGCTTTTTGTCGATAGAGATACGAAGCTCCCCGGTCATTGAAAGGTACTAGTCGTTGCCGGTTTTATTCCCCCACAAGTCAGTGCCTCGCGGGGGGCACGGAGCCTTGTTGGCACCTCTGTCAGGATACCCAAACGATTATGAGCGAACAGATACAGATACAGCATACGTTGAAGTTTCTTGCCGAGTGCGAGTATGAACAGCAGGAGGTCAGCCCTGATGCACTTGCTGCGAAACTCGGCTTTTCCCCTGATGAGGCTCGCCAGGTTCTGCTGGAACTTGAAAGTGCAGGGTTGATCGGTCAGGGCGACTATAAACTGACCGCAAACGGGCGAGATTATGCCTTGCACGTGCTTAAAGCCCACCGACTCTATGAAACCTATCTGGCCAAAAAAACCGGTCACCACCAGTCGCAGTGGCATCAGCTTGCCGATGAACGCGAGCACGAACTTTCCAAAGAGGATGTTGAAAAACTTGAAGAGGAGTTAGGATTCCCGCGTTTTGACCCCCACGGCGATCCTATTCCTTCAAGAACAGGAGAAATGCCCAGTAAGCGTGGCGCCTTGCTTTCCGCCTATCCAGTCGGTTGGGTTGGTCGTGTGATTCATATCGAAGATGAGCCTGCACACCTCTACAGTCTTATTTCCCAGGCCGGCATTTCCACAGACTCTCTTCTCCGTATAGAGCAGAAAGACGACCGGGAGATCACCCTGTATCTCGAAGGAGAGCGTTTTTCTTTTCCTTTGGAGGTCGCTGATAAAATGACTGTGGTTGAGCTGGCAGCAGGGGAGGAGCTCGATGAAAGCATACGAAGACTTTCTCGGTTACCCCTGGGGGCCCAGGCGCAGATCGTGGGAATGTCTTCGCTGTGTCGTGGTTTAGAGCGCAATCGGTTACTTGATCTTGGTGTGGTCCCCGGAACCATAACCGTGGCCGAGCTGATGAATCCTTCTGGAAGTCCCGTGGGCTATCGCATTCGCGGAGCCTGTATCGCCCTTCGTAAAGAGCAGGCTGATCGTATACGCATTCGAAACGTGGAGCAGTAAGATGACCCAAGCATCAGGAGCGAACTGCAGTAACTGTCCAGCCAGTGGTGGCGGCAAACTGGAACGGCTGGGAGTGAAACTCGGTCAGACTGATTTTGTCATTGCCCTTGCCGGTAACCCCAATACCGGGAAAAGTACTGTTTTTAACGCCTTAACCGGGCTGAGACAGCATACAGGCAACTGGCCTGGCAAAACCATCGCCCGCGCTGAAGGTGGTTTTTCTCTGGGCGGGAAAAAATACAAACTGGTTGACCTGCCAGGTACCTATTCGCTGCTTTCTGCCACTGAGGATGAAGAGGTGGCTCGAAACTACATTCTTTTTGGGCGTCCTGACGTGACCGTGGTCGTGCTTGACCCCATGCGATTGGAGCGTAATCTCAATCTTGCCCTGCAGGTCCTGCAGATCACGGAAAAGGCGATTGTCTGTGTCAATCTCATGGATGAGGCAAAAGCTCATGGATTGGATGTCGATGCCCGGGGGCTCGCGCGTGACCTGGGAGTCCCTGTGGTCCTGGCGGCTGCCCGCCAGGGAGAAGGAATCCAGGAGTTGCTCAGCGAAATTGACGCCATGGCAAATGGTCGAAGCAGTTGCACTCCGCGTAAGCTCAGTTACGACATCGGTTCTGTCCAGGAAAGCATCGATGAACTGGCCCTCGCCCTTGGCGAAGCGTTTCCCAATATGCCCCACCGAGAGTGGGTTGCCCTGCGTCTGTTGGAAGGCGATCCCCGTATTGTTGAGGCAGTCGCCTCCGGTGAGATTGGTGTGTTGGCCAAAGACCATGTGTCGACAGAAACGATTAATGCCTGCAGCAGATAACCAGCTACCCAGAGATACAATCAATGAGCCCAGAAGATATAATAAAACGAGCAAGTGATTTACGCTGGAAACTCCCCCAGGATTTTCATGATCGCTGGGTCGAGAAGGTGTATGCCGAGTCAGCGCGAATTGCCGAGCGCAACGTGCAGCAGACAGGCGTTTCCCATCGGTTGACCTGGGAACGGCGCCTGGATACGCTTTTGACCAACCGCTGGACCGGTGGACCTATTATGGTCCTGATGCTGGCGTTTGTTTTGTGGATCACCATCATTGGGGCCAACGTCCCCTCAGGCCTGCTGGCCAACCTGCTCTTGGATCACGGCCACCCCCTTTTAAAACATCTGGCCGAGTCGGCGCATTTTCCCTGGTGGCTATCCGGGGTCCTGATTGACGGGTTATATCTGACCATGGCCTGGGTCATCTCGGTGATGCTGCCCCCCATGGCTATTTTTTTTCCGCTGTTCACCATGTTGGAAGATTTTGGCTATCTGCCCCGGGTGGCCTTCAACATGGATCATCTTTTCCAGCGTGTTGGTGCCCACGGTAAACAAGCCCTGACCATGAGTATGGGCTGGGGCTGTAACGCTGCAGGGATTGTGGCGACCCGGGTCATTGACTCACCCCGGGAACGGTTGATTGCAATTATCACCAATAACTTTGCCCTCTGTAATGGGCGCTGGCCCACTCAGATTCTCCTCGCCACTGTCTTTTTAGGAGTTCTTGTTCCTCCGGCCGTGGCTGGGCTGGTCTCTGCCGCCGCAGTGCTGGGGGTGGCCTTGCTGGGTGTGTTCTTTACCTTTGTGACATCCTGGATGCTGTCGACCACTGTGCTCAAAGGCGAGGCCTCGACCTTTACCCTGGAGCTCCCTCCTTTTCGTCCACCGAATATTCTGCGAACCCTCTATACCTCGTTGGTTGATCGAACCCTGATCGTCCTCTGGCGAGCCATAGTCTTTGCCGCTCCAGCAGGAGTGGTCCTCTGGTCTATCTGTAATATCCACCTGGGGGATGCCTCGATTGCCCAATGGCTGGTACGAATACTTGATGGCCCCGGCTGGTTAATCGGGCTCAACGGCGTTATTTTGGTGGCGTATATTGTCGCAATCCCAGCCAATGAGATTGTTATCCCCACCGTGCTCATGCTCACTGTACTGACAACAGGTGTTGCCGGGGTCGGTGAGCAGGGGGCAGGGGTCATGTTTGAGACCAGTGAAAATGCAACTCTGGCTATGCTGCTGCATGCAGGCGGCTGGACCACGCTTACAGCCATCTGTCTGATGCTGTTCAGTCTCTGTCATAATCCCTGTTCAACCACTATTTATACCATCTACAAGGAGACCAAGAGTCTGAAATGGACCCTGGTTTCCACCTTTATGCCCATTGTGATCGGTGTTGTTCTCTGCGGAGCTGTCGCCTTCGTCTGGCGCATGTTTTCCGGCTGATATTGCCGCTGACTGGAGAGCATAGACAGATAAACCGCACCTGAAAAATGATTATTTTCAGGGCCTGAAGAAGGCCCTGGAGCAGTATTAGAGCACAGAGGAAATTTTCTGTCAGTGTGGCAGATAATTTCATCTGTGCTTTTTTTTTATGATGATCGGCAAAATTGTGAACGATGAAGTGAAATGAAAAACGACAAACTTATTCAACGAACTCTGCTCTTTATTTATGGCCTATTTATCATGGCCATCGGCGTGGACCTCTCGGTCAAGGCAAATCTGGGTGTTTCGCCTATTTCCAGTGTACCTTATGTCTACTGTCTTACCTTTCCCTTGACGCTTGGCCAGACAACCATTGCCTTTAACATCCTTTTGATTATTTTACAGATTTTGGTGCTGCAAAAGGCCTATCAATGGATCCAGCTGATTCAAATACCGGTGGTCTTTCTCTTTGGCTGGTTCATTGATATGACCCTGCCCATGGTGGCCTGGATCGAGCCTGAGAACTATCTCTCCCAAACCTTTTATTGTCTGTTGGGCTGTGTGGTCCTCGCGCTCGGCGTCTATTTTGAGGTGAAAGCCAAGCTGACCTATCTTCCGGGGGAAGGGCTGGCAATGGCCCTCAATAAACGGTTTGGTTTTGAATTTGGTAAGACCAAAATTGCAGTGGATAGCTCCATGGTTATTGCTGGAATTATAAGTTCTCTGATTTTTCTGGGCGATGTGCAGGGGATTCGTGAGGGGACTGTGGCTGCTGCCATTCTGGTGGGGTATTGTGTGCGCTTCTTTAATCAAACAATTAGCCTGCCAAGATCCTGGATTGCGATGGACCCGGTCGACGAAACAGCTTCAGCCACAGTTGTTGACAGGAAAGCTGGCCAATGCATTATTACCATCTCTCGGGAATTGGGCAGCGGTGGGCATGCAGTGGGCAAGCTGGTGGCCGAAAAACTGGGTATCTCTTTTTATGATGAGCAACTGATTGAGCTAACGGCCGAGCAAAGTGGATTTACTGCAAAATATATAGAAGAAAATGAACAGCAATTGGCCAATTCACTATTTTATACCCTTTACGAGCAAAATTATGCCTATGTAGATTCTGTCATGCCGCCTCCTGATGCGCTTTTTATGGTACAAAGTAAAATTATTCGAGATATTGCTACTAAAGAGTCCTGTGTGATTGTGGGGCGCTGTGCTGATTTTGTGCTGATGGATTCACCTTGCCTTTTGAAGGTATTTGTCCATGCCAACGAAACCGATCGAGAGCAACAGATCATCCAACGATACGCTGTGCCTCAAGAAGAAGCCAAAGAATTACTGGCAGCATCAGATCGCAAACGAGCCAATTATTGTCAGCGCTTCACCGGCAAGACTTGGGGAAAGGCAGATAATTACATGCTGAGTTTTGACAGCACTTCTCTTGGTATTGATTATGTCGTAGATATGATTGTTCAAACGATTCAGTATCAACAGACAAATCGAGAGGATAAATAGACAGTACTAATGATTATGGGTGCCTGGCAAGTGCAGAAGTCTTGATATTATCTGGCAATTTAGGCATATGTTATTGCTTTGCAATATCTTATCAAAACAGTCAGGTGCGACATATGTGGGGAAAGAATAGAGGGAAAGTCGTGTTGTGGATAGTGCTGTTCTCTATCCTGACAGCATGCGGGCAGAAGGAACCGACCGATTCTCAGGCACAACAGTGGAAAGGACGCTATCCGGGAAGTGATTTTCAAAAGATTGATCGGGCAATACTCAACCTTTCTGCCAGTGACCAGAAATCCCTTGCAGCCGTAGCCCGTGCCATCGGGCTGGTTGCAAGAACTGACTGGGAAAAGATTCGAGGCGTTTGGTGTTGGATAACCCACAACATTGCCTATGATGTGACTCCTCAAACCAGGAAAAACAGCGGGCCTCATGCTGAGGAGGCGTTTCGACAAAAACGCGCTGTCTGTTCAGGGTACAGTCGTCTCTTTGCAGATTTGGCACAGCGTCTAGGGCTAGAAGTCTTTGAGGTTAGAGGATACGTCAAAGATGAAACCAGTAGGGCAACTGCAAGAGAGCTTGTCGCCAACCATGCTTGGAATATAGCAAAAATTGACGGTACTCTTCATCTCTTTGATCCTACCTGGGGGGCGGGGTCACGCAAGGGCAGGTCGTTTCGTTGGCATTATAAAGAGATATACTTTGATGCTTCTCCTGAACAATTTGTATTTAATCATTTTCCTCAACAGGCAGAATATCAGTTGCTCAATCCCCCTCTTGACCAGAAAACTTTTTTTCGTCTCCCTTATGTAAATCCCACGGGGTTCGCCTATGGGTTGCAAACAAATGGTCTCCTGCAACGAGCGCGCAGTGGGGGGAAGGTGACTGCACCTCGATTTTTTAAATGTGCCCTGGCTCCAACCCGTATTCAGGTGCCTATGCGTGATACGCTTATTGAGGGGCAGAACTACCGATTTCGTTTCTCAATTCCAGCCCATCAAATGATTGTGCGAACCGGAGCCGATGATCCTGTCTTTATTGATGGAGAAGAGGGGCATTTTGATTTTTCCGTGAATGCCCAGACTGAGAAGCTGGTTGTAGGGGTTGTCACCAGTAGCTCAGAGGATAAAATTGAGTACAGTTATCTGGTTGCCTATAAGGTGCAACCCTAATGTGAGGGGGCTCAGCATGATTTATAGATTGTACAAAATTCTTATCGTCGTCACTCTCCTTTTAACTTTAGTGAGCTGTGGTATTCCTGATCTGCCGGGGCCTATTGGTATTCCCGGGCTCTGAGCTGAAGGTGTCCACTTGGTTGATAATCGTTTTCTAGAAGGGATAGGTTGATGTATCTTTTTGGCTATGGATCGTTGATCAATAAAAATAGCGCACAAAAATCTTTTAGGCGAACACTGGTGCAATCCGACTTTATACCGGTGTCCGTGCGGGGGTACGTTCCGGTATGGGATGCTGTTGAAATCATAGAATTTGATGATATGAAACAGGTTCCTGGGGTCTTTCTCAATCTGCAGCCTCAGCAGAGGGCGGTCTGTAGGGGTGTGCTTGTTTCAATCAGTGAACAGGAACGTATCATCCTGCAGCAACGAGAAAAAAATTATGCCTGTGTCTCGTTACCTCCATCCCAGATTAGTGGATTTGTTGCAGAGGAACCAATCATCACCTTCATCGCGACAGATCGGAGAAAAATAATCTCTTCTTTGAAAGAAGGGGTCATTGCTCAAGTCTACCTCAACCTTCTCGAGCAAGGCCTGCTTGCATATGACAACCTATTCCAGGAAAAGTATCGTCAGCAGGTTCTAGCGCATCTTCCTTTCCCTGTGAAACCCGGCAACTATCATTTCAGTGATCCGTTACAAAACCAGCTTACCCGTGAAGGTCTGTGTCGTGATTAAGCATCGAGCCATTTTAAAAATCGGGATGCTGCACTCCAGTCCACGGAGATGGTTAAGTGATCCACTGTTTACAAAGACAAAAAAAGGAATCTTCCTGACACTGACCCCCAAAGACAGCTATGCAGCCTTGGAGAAACTTTTTTTAGAAGAGTTCAGCCACCGCCAAATGCTCGATCGCATGCTCTCATGGGGCCTGAGAATTTTTTCGGTCTCAATTATTTTAATCGCCATCGTAGCCCTCTCGGTTTACGAGGATATTGCCAAGCAGCTCCTTCTTTACCAACAATTTAGGGGAAATTTTGCTGACTGGCTCTCCCTGGTTCTGATGTTTCTTGTAATTGCAGGGTTCGCTTTGGCTCCGGCCATCATCTCCGGAGAAAGTTCCCAGCTGCACGATGTGCTCAAATCATGGTTTTTTCATGATATACGCCGAAGAAGACGCCTTGCCAAGGTTGTCAGAAGCTGGAAAAGAGATGGAGATCTCCATATCTATAATGTGGATACGCTTCCAAGGAATCACTGGTTCTGGCGTCTGCTGGCACCTCTTCTACTTTCCCACTTTCAAGAGAGTGTCTGGCATGTTCGTCATGATCAGGCGTCTACACTTGAGCAATGGCTTGGCAAACATGACATCAGCCGGGTGCAACGTGAAGTGTCACCCCCCTGTCAGGTCAGTGAGTATGTTTATGACGAGCAGGAACTCTCTCTGCTGCGCTGGATGGGGGCGCTGGCTCTGGTTGCTCCTGTTGCTCAGCCGTATGTCACTGCCAGACTGATCCGTTGCATTGCCCCGTTACTGTTAACCGAGGAACGAGCGAACCAGACCGGTCTGCTCATTGAGCGAATGTCCAAAGATTTCGGAATGACGCAACTTGATGAACGGGGGCGAATTCTCTGGCATGGGCCTGTGGATGTAACAGAGAGGGCACGAAACGAAATACGGGTTCAGCTGCAAGAACATTGGGAGGAAATTGTAAACCTCCTTGAGTCTCCTATCAGCCTTTGTTGTCTGCATCAGCTGCTGGAAATAAGTTTGCCCCTCAAAGAACAGGTGAGTATCCTGGAGCGATTGTTAGAGCGTATAGAGGCGACCCAACAATATGATCTCATTTTGCTGTACTGGTTACCCATGCTGGGGCCTATGTTTTCAATGGATGAGGAGGTAGAAATTCGACTGAATACTGGCTCGGTCTATCAAATGCTGCGGCCGCAGGTGCTTGATACTCTCTTGACGCTTTTTGAACGAAACGGCCAGTTTAACGAGGCGCTCAAATTGGCCACGTACCTACAACCACTGAACCCTGTGCAGTACGGCATAACAATTTCTTCACTCCAGGAACGCGTTGGTAACTTTGAATCAGCTTTCTCCCAATTGGAGAAAGTCACTCTCCCTCCTGAGACGAATCCTCCGCAGAGTATTGCAGTGCGTCTTTTTCAACGTCGTGCCTGGATGGTTGTGTCCGGGCGACTTGCGCATAAAAAAAATCAAGGAAAGCAAGCTTTGGCCATGTTGGGATCCTTGCTTTTTGGTCACAGTGCCACAAATGAACCTTTGTGGCTCTGGCATTTCCATAATATCAAAGCTAATTATGCAGAGTGGGATGGTGATTTTGCATCTGCCATCAAACAGTACCGAAAGTGTCTTCTGGTCCCGGGGCTTGGGGATTTCGAATACGGGGCAACCTTTGTTAATCTCTCAATTTCACAACGATTTGTTTTTCTCGAAGAGCCTACAAACAAAGAAAGCATGTACCGCTCCATCGAAAATGGAGCACGTGGTGTTCTGTTCAAGCGGCGTGTTGGGGATCGTGATGAAATGCCCGTCGTTCTTCATAACCAGGCGCTCAATATTCTCTATGCGATTCTCCACGGACTGCTACCTCTGGAACGCATAGATGAGGTTTTAGTGTTGGCAAAGGAGGGGTTATCCATTGTTGAAGCTACCCATTCAATGAAACGAAGAGCTATCTTGACCGCTGAAATATTATTGGCAACGACCCTGGCTCAAGAGGATACCTCCATTTGGAAAAAGAAATTACAGGCTTATGGCCCTAAGGCAATAGATTCGGAAAAGGAGCAGATCCTTTCCCTGCAAACATTTTGTGTACGCCGGTTTAGCAGAGGGTTTCTTGAAGAATTCTGGGGGAATAAAGAAAAGTAAAGCATTCGGCTCGGGTGCTTCTTCCTGAAGCAATCAATGTTCTGTCACGGGAGATATTGAGAAGCCTCAACCTATCATGTTGGTGCCATAAATGGTTAAGCATACAGATATTGTGAAAATTATCCTTGCTTACATGTTGTTTGCATTGTTGTGGATTTGGGTCCATTCTTCTGAATGGGAATGGCCCCTCGCACCGCAGATGGCAGGAGGTCTTTTTGCCTCTATAGATGGGGTGGGCTTTGTGTTGTGTTCATCCCGATGATCTGCCCAGTATTCGCAAAGCCTGGCATGCTGCCGTAGCTCATCCCGAAAATACGGTTGCTGTTGAATATCGGCACAAACATAAAGATGGAGGCTGGGTCTACTCTGAGGCCGTGGCTCAGAGTTTTTTTCACGATCCAGCCATTAACGGTATGCTGGCAACAGTACGAGACACGACTGCTCGAAAAGTGGCCGAAGAGTCCTTACAGCACCAGGGGGCACTGCTGGAGGCTATGGTGCGCAACATTCCCTTTGATTTTTGGGCTCGCGATACCAACGAAAAAATCATTATTCAGTCAGAGCAGTCAGTTAAACTCTGGGGCAATTTACGTGTAGAACCCGAAACAGAGGCAACCATCCCCAGCAAGACCCTGGAGAGTTGGCAGAACAATAATGCCCAGGTTTTTGAGGGAAATATTGTTTCTTACGATTGTGCATTGATCACCAAAGATGGTGAATGTAGTGAATATCACTCCATCGTCGCCCCCATTCGTGATAGGGATGAAATTTTGGGGATTATGAGGGTAAATCTGGATATCACCGAAGAACGACAGGTTCAGGAGGATCTGCGTGAGAGTGAAGAACGGTTGCAGCTGGTTATGGAAGGAAGTCAGCTCGGTTACTGGGACTGGGATATCAAAGAGGGGGAAGTCAGGCGTAACAAACGCTGGGCAGAGATGCTAGGCTACACTCAGAAAGAAATAGAGGATAGCGTTAAGCAGTGGACTGATCTCCATCATCCCGATGACCGTGAAGCAGCGTGGGAATCTATTGATAATCATCTTCAGGGAAAGAGCCCGGCACACCGCATGGAGTATCGTATGCTTGCTAAAGATGGTCAGTACAAATGGATACTTGACCAGGCAAGTGTGACCAAGCGTGATGTTGATGGTACTCCGTTACGCATGAGTGGTACCCATACAGATATCACTCAATATAAACAAAAAGAATTAGAGCGTGAAAAGTTGCAATCCCAATTGGCCCAGGCACAGAAGCAGAAGGCGAATATGTTTTGCTTACCGTGACCGATAACGGGAGTGGGATGGAGCAGGAAATTCTCCCCCATCTTTTTGAACCGTTTTTTACCACCAAAGAGGTGGGCGAGGGCACGGGCCTTGGCTTAGCAACGGTGCATGGCATCGTGAAGCAAAATAATGGATCTGTTCAGGTGAGAAGTACCTTCAACCAGGGAACGACATTTGAAATATATTTTCCTGCTACAGAGTGCACGGGAGACGCTCACGAAACGGGGCAAACATCACAGCTCGAGCATACAGCCGCAACCGTCTTGTTGGTTGAGGACGAACCTGCAATTTTAGAGATGGCGACGCTCTTGCTTGAGTCTCTGGGATACTCTGTGCTTGCTGCTCACGCACCATCACAAGCGTTGCAGGTGGCCCAGGAGTATGATGGTCGCATCGATCTGCTGATTACCGATGTGGTCATGCCGGAGATGAATGGGCCGCAGCTTGCTCAAAAAATACTACTATTGCGGCCGGAACTGCGACAGCTTTTTATGTCTGGCTATAGCTCCGGTGTGATGGAACACCATGGAATGAAAGATAAAAATGTTCATTTTATCCACAAGCCGTTTACCCGAATTGCCTTTGAAAAAATGATCTGTGAGGCTTTGGCTTGAATTCACATCTCGGCCAGCGGCGGATTGTGGTCAAAACATTTCTATGGTTCAATACTATTGGTGAATTGTTGACTTGTATTGATCGAGTAGAGAGAACGATGTGAATTTAATGCTTGACATAACAGTTTGAAAACGTTTAGGTAAAAAGCAATCAAGCTGTATGAGAAAAAAGTAATACATTTTCAGGTTCCGTAAGGAATAAAAGGGAACCCCGTGAGATTCGGGGACGGGCCCGCCGCTGTATACGAGGACGAACGCTGCAGAATGTCACTGGCCAAGAGGCTGGGAAGGCGCAGTTAGTAGATTGATCCGTAAGTCAGAAGACCTACCTGAGAAGATGACATATGCTTTCCCCTTGGACCAGGGAAAGAACCGATACGTGGATAAACCAGGGCATCCCCGAATCAATTTCTATTGATTCGGGGATTTTTTTTGTCTTTGTCGTGGTTCTCTTCTCGTTGCACCATTCATAGGTAACGTACTGAGAATATTGGAGAATGTTGGTCCGATGCATTAAGAAGTTCTGTTGTAGCTCATTGTTATCAAGAAAAAATTGGTGCCACCTTCTGGTGGCTGAAAAGGGAAAACGGTGCAAGTCCGTTGCGGTCCGGCCGCTGTAACCGAGGACGAAATTCGTACAACGTCACTGATCAGATCTGATCGGGAAGACACGAAGAGTAGAATGATTCGGAAGCCAGAAGACCTGCCAATTTTTTGATCAGCGTAAGCGGCCGTGGTTCCCGTTGTTGATCCCCGCATCTGTGTAAAGGCAAAGCTTAAGCCTGCTCATAGATGCAGAATCAGGGGAACCCCAGGCCTGGATCAGGCCTGGGGTTTTTTTTATAACCTGTGTTCTTTCAGAAATTGTGGATGGGCACACTTATGCAACAAGGAGTGAAGAATGGGAACAGCATTGGACATTCTCAAGGATTTCCCTGCAAACAGCCACGCCCAGTGGATGGAGGCGGTGGATAAGCAACTCAAAGGGAAACCTTTTGAAAAATCCTTGGTGAAGAAAACCTACGAGGGCATCGATATTCAGCCGATGTATTTCATGCATGACCTCGAAGGATTACCCCAGGTAGACAGTTTACCTGGTGAAAGACCTTTTGTACGCGGGACAATCGCTTCAGGAAATAGAGTCAATGCCTGGAATATTGCCCAGGAGATCACTCTGGCAAGCCCTGAGGAGTTTAACAGGGCTGCCAGCTACGACTTGAGCCGTGGGCAAAACAGCCTCAATATAATTTTAGATAAAGCTACCCTAACCGGCCAGGATCCGGAGGTCGCACCGGAACTGGTCGGGAAGGGCGGCTTGTCCTTGACTTGCCTCAGCGATGCCAAAGTCGCGTTTCAAGATATCGATCTCAGCAAGCATCCAATCCGCCTTTCCTGTGGTGCCGCTGGTGTCGCTCCCTTTGCCATGATTGCTGCCTTGGTTGAAGAGCAGGGTGGGGATACAAAACTACTGGAAGGTTCGCTCGCTGTTGATCCCCTAGGGACGCTCGCGGTCGAGGGGCAACTCCAGGGATCCCTGGCCCAGTACTACGATCAAATGGCCCAGTTAACCCGATGGGCCCTTGAACATGCTCCCAAACTGCGAACCATAGCCATCAATACCGATGGCTATCGCAACAGCGGGGGAAGCGCTGTAGAGGATATTGGCTTTGCCCTGGCAACGGGTGTTACTTATATCCGTGAGCTGATGGAGCGTGGACTGGCCATTGATGATATAGCCGCCAAAATGAGCTTTGAGTTTTCCATTGGCAATGATTTTTTCATGGAAATTGCCAAATTCCGGGCTGCTCGTATGACCTGGACTCAGGTTGTAGAGTCCTTTGGTGGGAACGAGAATTCACAAAAAATGTACATCCACGCCCGCACCGGGACCTGGAATAAGACAGAGGTCGATCCCTGGGTCAATATGCTGCGTGTCTCAACCGAGGCATTTTCCGGCATCGCTGGCGGCGTAGATAGTATGCATGTCGGTCCTTTTGACGAGATTTTTCGCACACCCAATGAGTTCTCGCGACGTATAGCACGAAATGTCCATATTGTGCTCAAAGAAGAGGGACATTTTGATAAGGTTGTGGATCCGGCTGGTGGCTGCTGGTATGTGGAAAAAATTACAGCCCAGCTGGCCGAATTATCCTGGGCACTTCTGCAGGAAGTGGAAAAAGCCGGGGGCATGAGTGCAGCCTTGGACAAGGGCATGCCCCAGGATACGGTTGCCGAGGTTGCTGCCAAGCGGGCGAAAAATGTTGCAACGCGTACAGATCGGTTCGTCGGCACCAATATGTATCCCAACCTCCTTGAAAAAAGGCTCTTTGCCGAGCCTTTTGACCAAGAGGGGTTCTGTGAACAACGAGTCCAGGCGGTTAAGGCCCATGCCAACGCGGTAGATAAAAGCGCTTGTAATGCCGCCATCGATGCATTGGCAGAACGACGCTCCATTCTTGATGGCGAGTTGGTGGTTCGAGCCATCGCTGCGGCCCGTCAAGGGGCGACCATCGGTATGCTCAGTACAGCAATTGCCGCTGAAAGCAGTGCAACACCCACGGTGAAACCTTTAAACATTCACCGGGGGACTGAGTCTTTTGAACGTATCCGGCGGGCAACCGAGGCGTTTACCGAAAAGACCGGTGCGCCACCAAAACTTTTTCTTGCCAACATGGGGCCCATTCCTCAGCACAAGGGGCGAGCAGATTTTTCCACCGCATTTTTTAATGTGGGGGCCTTTGAGACCATCGCAAACGATGGCTTTGCCACCGTTGACGAGGCAGCCAAGGCAACCCTTGATTCTGGGGCAAAGGCCGTGGTGATTTGTTCAACCGATGCCACATATCCTGAGATAGTTCCAGATCTTGCCATGCAAATCAAAGCGGCTGATCCTGGCATGATGATCATTCTCGCAGGCTATCCCAAGGATCATGTAGAAGCCTTCAAAGAAGCAGGCGTGGATGAGTTTCTCCATATTCGCGTCAATGCGCTGGACCTGCTGACCAAACTGCAAAAACACCTGGAGGTGATCGCATGAGCGCACCGGATTTTACCACCATTGGACTGAATCCCAAAGTCTCACCAGCCAGCTACCAGGATTGGGCTGCCAAGGTCAAAAAAGAGACAGGTATGAGCGCCGAAGACTTGGTATGGCGGACGGTGGAGCAGATTGATGTCAAACCGATGTATACCCGGAAAGATTATGATGGCTTGGACCATCTCGGCTACATGGCGGGTATTCCACCGTATTTGCGTGGGCCTTATGCCACCATGTTTGTCCAGCGTCCCTGGACGGTTCGTCAGTACGCGGGCTTCTCAACCGCTGAAGAGAGTAACGCATTCTATCGCCGTAACCTTGCAGCCGGTCAGATGGGACTTTCCATCGCCTTTGACCTGGCCACCCACCGTGGCTATGACTCGGATCACGAGCGCGTTGTCGGTGATGTGGGCAAAGCCGGTGTTGCTGTGGATTCAATCCTGGACATGAATGTCCTTTTTGCAGGTATTCCGCTCGACCAGATGACGGTCTCCATGACCATGAACGGCGCGGTTTTGCCGATTATGGCCTTTTATATCGTTGCCGCTGAAGAGCAGGGCGTCAAGCAGGAGCAGTTGGGGGGCACTATCCAAAACGATATCCTCAAAGAATACATGGTGCGTAATACCTATATTTATCCCCCAGCAAACTCCATGCGCATTATCTCCGATATTTTTGCCTTTACTGCGCAAAATATGCCGAAATACAACAGTATTTCTATCTCAGGCTATCATATGGAGGAGGCGGGGGCCACCTCAGATATCGAGATGGCCTATACGCTTGCCGATGGCTGGGACTATGCCCGCGCCGGGGTCAATGCCGGCATGTCCATTGATAAATTTGCGCCTCGGCTCTCCTTTTTCTGGGCCCAGGGCATGAACTACTTCATGGAAATCGCCAAGATGCGGGCGGCCCGTGTTCTCTGGGCCAAGATCATCAAGACCTTTGATCCGCAAAACGTTAAGTCCCTTGCCCTTCGTACCCATTCCCAGACATCTGGTTGGAGTCTGACCGAAGGAGACCCCTTTAACAATGTCTGTCGTACCTGCATCGAGGGTATGGCTGCCGCCCTTGGCCATACTCAGTCCATGCATACCAACTCTCTGGATGAGGCAATTGCCCTGCCTACAGAGTTCTCTGCCCGTATTGCCCGAAATACGCAGCTCTATCTCCAGGATGAGACCAATATTCTTCGTCCAGCCGATCCCTGGGCAGGTTCCTTTTATTTGGAGGCCCTTACAGGAGCCATCATGCGGCGTGGCTGGGATCTGATCCAGGAGGTTGAAAACCTGGGTGGTATGGCCAAAGCCATTGAAACCGGACTCCCCAAGATGCGTATTGAAGAGGCCGCTGCCCGTCGTCAGGCAGGTATCGACTCCGGTCGGGAGAAAATCGTTGGTGTCAACTCCTATTGCCTGGACCAGGAAGATGCCTTGGACACTCTTGAGGTCGATAACACCGCCGTTCGTGAGGCCCAGCTCAAACGCCTTGCCAAGCTGAAAGCTGAGCGCGATGAAACCAAGTGCCAATCCACACTGAATGCCCTCACACATTGTGCCAAAACCGGTGAAGGGAACCTGCTTGCTCTCGCCATTGAAGCGGCTCGAGCCCGTGCATCACTTGGTGAAATCAGTTTTGCTCTTGAAAAGGAATGGGGGAGACATACGGCCGTGATTCGATCGATTTCTGGTGTCTACAAGGCAGAGTTCAGTGAAAAAGAAGAAGTACAGAAGGTCATCGCCATGACCAAGGAGTTTGAGGAAACCGAGGGGCGCCGCCCGCGTATCATGGTGGCCAAGCTCGGTCAGGACGGCCATGATCGTGGTGCCAAGGTTATTTCCACTGCCTTTGCTGATCTTGGTTTTGACGTCGATATCGGACCCCTGTTCCAGACTCCTGAAGAAGCGGCACGGCAGGCAGTTGAAAACGATGCCCACATTATTGGTTTCAGCTCGCTGGCCGCCGGTCATAAAACCCTCTTGCCCGCGCTGGTTGAAGAACTGGAGAAACTGGGTCGCCCGGATATCATGGCCGTCATCGGCGGTGTTATTCCTGCTCCGGACTATCAGTATCTCTATGACCATGGCGCAGCCGCCATTTTCGGGCCCGGTACCGTTATTCCGGTAGCGGCGATGAAGGTCCTTGAGGAGTTGAAAGCACGCCTGCACGCCGAGTAGGAGGGACGCATCCCCCGAAGGGAGCCCCTGTGATCGTGTTTATACAGGGGTCCCCTTTTAAACTTGATGAGAGGAGGACCAATGGCATCTGACACCAAAAAACCGGAGTGGGCACCGGAGGGGAATTGCGAAGGTTTCGCCTGTCGGGTGATGGACGGGGTGGAAGCGGGGCATGATGGAATAAGCTCCTATAAAAATTCAGACCAGATCGCAAAACCCAAGGTTCGTCATAAACGGGTGCAGCTGACACCCCAGGAATTTGCTGAAGGGGTTTTGCGTGGGGACAGGGCGATCCTCGGTCGCACCATCACCCTTGTTGAGAGTAACGCGCCAAAACACATAACCCAGGCGCAGGAGGTGCTCAAAATCCTGCTGCCACATACCGGAAACTCAATTCGTATCGGAATTACCGGTGTTCCCGGGGTCGGCAAGTCGACCTTTATTGAGTCTTTTGGCTGCTTTCTGATTGAGCAGGGACATAAGGTCGCTGTGTTGGCAGTCGATCCATCAAGCTCAATTTCCGGTGGTTCCATTTTGGGGGATAAAACCCGAATGGAGCGTTTGAGCAGGGATGAACGATGCTTTATCAGGCCCTCCCCAGCCGGGATCACTCTGGGTGGGGTAGCGAGAAAGACCCGGGAGACCATGCTGGTTTGTGAGGCGGCTGGATTTGATGTCATCCTGATAGAAACCGTTGGTGTCGGCCAAAGCGAGACAACGGTTCGTTCCATGGTCGATTTTTTCCTTCTGCTGATGCTGGCAGGAGCTGGTGACGAGTTGCAGGGTATCAAAAAGGGCATCATGGAATTAGCAGATGCCCTGGTGATCAACAAGGCTGACGGGAAAAACAAACTTTTTGCCGAGACTGCTCGCAGTGAATATGAGCGGGCCATGCATTATCTGCAGCCATCAACGGAGGGGTGGACCTCTCATGCGTACACCTGTTCAGCCCTGACCAACGAGGGCGTTGATAATATTTGGAAGGTCATCGCAAAATACCGCGAAATAACAACTGAATCCGGGGTGTTTGAACGCCACCGTAAGGAACAGAACATTAAGTGGGTGCATGAGATGGTGGATGACCACCTTCGTACCCTGTTTGCCAAGCATCCAGGGGTGAACGCGATCCTTGGAGATATAGAATACCGTGTTGGTAGTGGTCAGCTTCCAGCTGTGGCTGCGGTACAGAGGCTGATTAGTGCTTTTGAGGCCTGAGTGCCTTAACCCGAAATATATAACGAATGAACGAATACCCTTAGAACGTAATTCAAGGATAACAAATAGGTACAGCTGTAAAAACTCTGTTCCGGCCTCTTTTTTCGCCAGGGAATTGTGTCCGGTTGCCATGTCCTTCTCCGGGCGTTTTGTTTGCCGGCAAAACGTCACTTCAAATCGTTGGAGGAAAGAGAGGTCTGGAATGGAGATGTGCCTCAAGTTTACAATGCTATTGGTGAGTAGACAGAAGGCGAATTTTCGCACAAGGAGGTCGGGTAACCCATGAAGAGTGCACATATTACATTGGAACTTACAGGGAAGACATTAGATAATCTGCTTTTCCTTTCTGAGAGGCTTAAACGCCATCCAAATGATTTAACAATTGATCTGTTGCGGGCAGCCATTGAAGTTTCAGTGGAGAATGAAGAGGCCCAGTTAGCGTTGATAACCAAGCCATCTCTTGAGATGCATTAACCCAGGCCTTGTTGTTTTTTGATCTGGTTCCTCAAGAAATGCGGAGAAATTTTGGCTGACCTTTTGTCGTGAAAATTGCTGAGCTGTGGCAACTGCAGTAGCGCTTCATTTGCCACAGCTCTATCCTTTAGAAGCAACTGAACCAAAGCTCCCCGTGCGGCAGTCTGCTTCCTTCTATAATGAGACCGGGGGGATTATCTGGCCTTATGGCATCCGCAGTTTTTGCATTGACCACAGCACCCTTTTTTTCGTTTTTCATAGACGATGACTTTGCCCTTGTCCGGGCTGATATCAAGCCCCTTCACCCCTGTCATATATAATTTTTCAGCAGGTAATCCAAGGAGGTTGATTCTCTCAGAGAGAGTTGTGCGTGAGTCTGGGGCAATGGTTGTAATTTTAGCTGTGTGGATAAATATATTTCCCCTGCCGGTATACGAGCTGGCTATGGTGTTCGAGAGCTCACAGGCTACCTGTGCAGAAAAATGACCGTCAAGGTTGATGTGTAAATTCCCGTTTCGCTGATCGGCTTGAATGGTTGTTTGGTTCATTTGTCTTTTCCTGAGTACAATTATTCGTTGTCGTATAAAGCCTTGAAGACGACGTTTCTATGGCTGTAACATTAAGTTTTTAAGGATTAAAAATTATAGGACTTTGATTTTTTACGGAACCGTCAATAGACTATTGAACAATTTCATCGAGTCCCCTTGCCAGGGAGGAGAGTCCTGAGCTGCGCATTAGAACAAAGGGCTTGTGATAGCGTTTACACATTTTTTTTACACAGCTGCATGCATCATGGCTGACGCAGTCCACGGGGCAGAGGACAGCATCTGCACTACCAAGCATTTTGGGAAGAATATTTCGGGATGCCTCCTTGCCACCATCATGATGGAGAAAATTTCCCCCTGACTGTTCAACCAGTTGCCGATAGTGGGGCACCATCTTATGGAGTCCTCCAACATAAAGGACTGTTTTCCCGCAAAGATTGATTCCCGGGCAACTGCTGGTGTTTTTGCTCTCGCAATGGGTACAGGGGTTCTCTTCCTGCTGCATATGGTTGAGCAGGGTTCTTTCAAGGGCTGCTATCACTCGACTGTGTTCCACATCACGACTTTGCATGGTCTCTTTTTCGCGTTCAAGCTGTGTCAATTGTTCAGAGAGTTGCTTGAATTTGTCTCCCATCCCAGTAAGCTCTTCTGTGAGCTCATCCACTCGGCCAAAGAGGCTGTTATTTTCCTGACGCAGATCATTGAGACGCTCTCTCTCATCTACTGTTTGCTGCAGCTGCTTAATCTGTCTCTTCTGGTCTTCCACCTGTTGCTGAACCCTTAGCTGCGATCTGAGCTCAGCTTTCAAGTCGTTGATCAGGGATTTGAGTTCTTTTCTTTCTTTACGAAAATTTTGTCGCTCAGAGACGAGAACTTCACTGAGCATATCAGTTTTGGTCCGAAGCTCGCTTATGCGCTGTCGAGTCCGATGGTATCTATTGGTGCAATCGTGACTGAGCATGTGCAACGTGCCGTAACAATGTGCAAGAAAGGATGCTGTTGCCTGTGGATGGATAAGAACAGCCCACCAGGCAGAGTCAATCTTGCCTTGTGCTAAATCCTCTTTCCAAAGCGCTGCAAGAGCCTTGGTATCTTGACAGCGATCGTAGGCTTTAGCAGCCAATCGATATTTTTTATGGAGATATTTGTGTAAGGATTTTCCAGCGGTACTGCAGGTGTCTGAAATTCGTATAAATTGAGCATGGAGCTGGTAGTCATCAAGTCCTTTTGGTATCTGATACACTGTGTTGTGAGCCAGCTTGCGCAACTCAAGTCGGCTGAGGCAGGTGCCTATCAATGCACATTTATTCGAAGGATCTATTTCCCAGATTTTACGGTTGAGCCTCTGAGCTCTGTCGATAAGTATAGGGTCCATGACATTTCCGAAATTTGATACGTTGGGTGGTGAAATATTTTTAGGTTTCTCTAACTTTCAAGTGGATAATGCTCCGTTAGGGAGGAACTGTCAAGTTTAATATTAGCTATCCCTAAAAAAGTTTTAGTTTGAACGTGACAGGCGCAGATGAATGGGGCCTGGTTGATAGAAATTATTAATGTGGGAGAAAATATATTGTATTTAGGTCGTATAACAGGCTGAGTCCGTTATGCTGTATAGAGAGTAACCAATAAATTTTTCGTTCGTTTTGTAGGGTGTGTCTTTCTAATTGAGGCTTGACAAGATTAATCAGAATGATTCTTATTTAGTGGCATGTCTTATTGGATTCGAGAGGGAATAACTCCATACAGAAGCAAGACGCCAGATTCTTTCACAGCGTATCCCTTGATTGGTCTCGAATAGGTTGTGAATCAGGCTTGTTGTGGATGGTCAAAACTTGGAAGGAGGTAAAATGGGGAACCTTAGTTGGGTGGATTAAATGGAATAACAACGTGATGTTGCAAATTGCCTAATGGACAATCACCAATAACAACTCAAGAGCAGGAGAATATCTATGAGCAACGAAAATAAAGGTAAATGCCCGGTAATGCACGGAAGCCATACTCTTGCTGGAAAATCCAATACGGATTGGTGGCCCAATGCGCTGAACTTGGACATCTTGCACCAACATGACACCAAAACAACCCCACTTGATGTAGATTTTGATTATCACGAAGAATTGAAAAAACTTGATGTCAATGCCCTGAAACAAGACATCCGAGCATTACTCGCCACCAGTCAGGATTGGTGGCCTGCTGATCATGGGTTCTATGGAGGTATGATGGCCCGTGTCGCCTGGCATTCTGCAGGGTCGTACCGCTTACAGGATGGTCGCGGAGGCGGGGGCACGGGTAACCAGCGATTTGCCCCCTTGAATTCTTGGCCGGATAATGCCAATACGGATAAGGGGCGGCGATTGCTCTGGCCTATTAAGAAAAAATACGGGAATAAAGTTTCCTGGGCGGATCTTATTATGCTGGCAGGTACCCTGGCCTATGAAATGGCGGGGTTAAAAATCTATGGTTTTGGTTTTGGACGCACCGACATCTGGCATCCCGAAAAAGATACCTACTGGGGTGCTGAAAAAGAGTGGCTGGCACCTTCTGACGAGCGCTATGAAGCCGTGGATAAACCAGATACCATGGAAAACCCACTCTCCGCCGTGCAGATGGGGTTGATCTATGTGAATCCCGAAGGTGTGAATGGAAAGCCAGATCCCCAGGCAACGGCAGATCAAGTACGAGAGACCTTCGCCCGCATGGCTATGAATGATGAAGAAACAGTGGCCCTGACCGCTGGTGGGCATACCATCGGGAAGTGCCATGGAGGCGAATCAGCAGATAATGTCGGTCCTGCGCCGGAAGATGCGGATATTACCGCCCAAGGAATGGGGTGGATGCCCAAAGAAAAACGGGGTATCGGGCGTAACGTCGTTGCAGGTGGCCCTGAGGGCGCCTGGACCACTGACCCCACCAAATGGGATATGGGCTTTTTTGAGATGCTTTTTGGCCATGAATGGGAACTCACCGTATCACCGGCAGGTGCCAAACAGTGGAAGCCGGTCGACATTAAAGAAGAAGACATGCCCACCGATCCCGAAGACCCCTCTATCCGGGTTATGCCGATGATGACCGATGCGGATATGGCCCTGAAAGTTGATCCCATCTACAACAAGATCTGTCAGAAATTTATGGCAGATCCGGAGTATTTCAGCGACTGTTTTGCCCGTGCCTGGTTTAAGTTAACCCACCGTGACCTTGGCCCTAAGAGCTGTTATTTCGGGCCTGATGTACCTGCGGAAGATTTGGTCTGGCAGGATCCGGTGCCAGCAGGAAATACCAGCTATGACATTGGCTACCTGAAAACCTTGATCGCTCAAAGTGGCCTGTCTGTTGCCGATATGGTGAGTACCGCCTGGGACAGCGCAAGGATCTTTCGCGGTTCGGATAAACGCGGTGGGGCAAACGGGGCCAGGATTCGTTTGGCTCCGCAAAAGGATTGGGAAGGCAATGAGCCAGAACGTTTGCAACGGGTGCTCTCGGTGTTGGAACCACTGGCTAGTCTGGTAGGTGCCTCACTTGCGGATACCATCGTGCTTGCAGGCAATGTGGGCGTTGAGATGGCCGCCAAAGCGGCTGGCATTCCAGTTGAAGTGCCATTTGCTCCAGGACGTGGCGATGCAACGGAGGCAATGACGGATGTGGACTC
This sequence comes from uncultured Desulfobulbus sp., assembly GCF_963664075.1. Classification (NCBI taxonomy): domain Bacteria; kingdom Pseudomonadati; phylum Thermodesulfobacteriota; class Desulfobulbia; order Desulfobulbales; family Desulfobulbaceae; genus Desulfobulbus; species uncultured Desulfobulbus sp. The sequence goes on along the minus strand of NZ_OY760916.1, from coordinate 2,266,198 downwards.
GTTTGCAGTCATGGAGCCGCTTGCCGATGGTTTCCGCAATTACATGCAAAAAGAATATATTCCGGCACCCGAGGAAATGCTTTTAGATCGAGCCCAGCTCATGGGGCTCACAGCTCCTGAAATGACCATCCTTGTTGGTGGTATGCGCGTTATGGGGACGAATTTTGGTGGCTCCAAACATGGTGTCTTCACTGAACGTGAAGGTGCATTGACCAACGATTTTTTTGTCACCCTGACGGATATGGCCTACATATGGGAACCCAAGGGGACAGCGGAATACGCGCTTGTTGATCGGGTGACTGGGCAGACAAAATACACGGCCACCCGTGTTGATTTGGTCTTTGGCTCAAATTCAATCCTCCGCGCCTATGCCGAGGTCTATGCCCAGGACGATTATTCACCGAAATTTGTCCAAAATTTTGTGGATGCTTGGGTAAAGGTCATGAATGCAGATCGTTTTGATCTCAGGCGTTAAAAGAGAATTTGATTACCATCAATGCTCAGCTGGGCAGGCACCTCACAGCCAGATACAGGCGATGCGCTTGCTGTAGGGTGGGCAGAGCGCTGTTTTCTGCCCACCGGTTCATAGCTGTATGCTTGATCTCACCTGTAAAGGATAGGGCTTTCGGTGGGCACAAAAAAAACGTGCCCACCCTACAAATACGGTGCTTAATCGTCAGTTAATCTTGTGTGGCACGGTCTGCAGGAATACTGGAGCTGAGGTTCTGTGGTAATCAAAAAAGAGAATGTGAATGCAAGGCTGCACCGTCGCCTTGCATAAACCTTAATCCGTGATAACTCATCAATAAAACTGCAGGGATAATGCAGTTAAATTATTGATTTTTCTTTAAAATATTGCAATGTATACCTGTCACAAAAAACTCACTCGACAGGTGAAAACATGAAGCGATTTATCCTCGAGCAAAGCAGCGAAGAATTTTACACCAGTCACTCCGGGCTCGCTCTGGTCGGTGCCTGCATCAACCGGCACAGCGACCTCAGTCGGCAAGTTGGCCGTCTAGCCAAAGGGGGTAATTGCATTGCCGAGATCGATGTGCTTCGCAGCTATCTTGGCCTACTTTGCCTGGGGAAGAGTGACTATCAGGCCATCGCCTCAATGCGAGAGGACGACTATTTCAAGCAAGCCCTTGGTATAGGCCGTATTCCTTCGGTCGAGCGGTTGCGGCAGCGTCTCGATGAGTCCGGGACTTGTCTTGTTCCGACAATTAATAGTTGCTCACGAACCATGCTCAAGCGCCTTGAAGCCCCGATTTCTGGTTACCGGAGCGGTCTCATCCCCATGGATGTAGATGTTTTCCCTCAGAATAATTCCAAGACCAAGAAAGAAGGCGTGAGCCGTACCTACAAAAACTACGATGGCTATGCTCCCATGGCAGCCTATCTAGGTAAAGAGGGGTGGTGCCTGGAAGTGGAACTGCGACCTGGCAGCCAGCATAGCCAAAATGGATTTGTTGATTTCATTAATCGCGTGATTTCCTCTGCTCGCGAGCTCACCAGAGAACCACTGCTCGTTCGTGCAGATTCAGGCAACGATGCCCTCGATACCATGGTCGCCCTGGAGGACGCCGAAAATACACATTACATCGTTAAATGGAACCCCAGACAGAGCGACCCTATAGCCTGGCGCGACAAGGTGTTTGCCCAAGGGGAAGTAAAGACACCCAGAAAAGGAAAACGTGTTTGCACCATTCTCGTGGAGGAGCAGAAAGCAGTCAAAGGTACCTCCTACACTTTAAAGCGTATCGTTCGTGTAACTGAACGGACCATCGATAAAGCGGGTCAGTTTCTCCTCAATCCTGATATTACCCTTGAGGGGTGGTGGACCGACCTTACGGTAGCCGCTGAAGATGTAATTGAGCTTTATCGCCAGCATGCCACCTCGGAGCAATTCCATAGCGAGTTCAAAACCGATTTGGATCTCGAACGGCTCCCGAGCGGCAAGTTTGCTACCAACGCGCTGGTCATGACGTTAGGCGCTTTTGCTTACAACATTCTTCGCTTTATCGGACAAGCGGGCCTGATCGCACCTTTCGGACCGGTGCGGCATTCAGCAAAACGAAGAAGACTGCGTACCGTAATTCAGGAATTGATGTACCTGGCAGCACGACTGATCTGCACCGGCAGGCGATTAAAATTACGTTTCAGCCGACATTGCCCTGCTTTCACCGCCTTCAGCTTTGTGCATGATCGTTTGGCTGCGGTTGTTTAGATAAAATTTATAATAAATTCAGGGCAATACATAAATACTGCGTCTTCACTGCGCCAACTTGAGGAATTTTCAATGAACAAGACGCCAAAATAACCGTAGCGTACGGCGTATACACATGAGCCTCAGCCAGCAAGGCTGGCAATCGTACCCGACAGACCCAAACGCGGTGGATTGTCTGAGGTCGTCACGGATTCAGGATAAAGTAAGAAATGACTTGGGGGAGCAAAGATGATTCTTTGTTCCCCTTTTTTTTGAAAATGCGAGGTCTGCTTGGATACCAAGGATGCGTGCGCCTTGATACTGAGTATAAATCGTGCGGAAGTGCTGTTTGCAGTGCCGCAATAATTTGATTATCATACCTATTTTTCTGTCCATTACACCGGGGTTAAGAGCTCCCTCCCATCAAGTACAGAGGAAACAATGGTATGAGTCGGATCGAAGAAATCATCCAGCAAATAAAACAACTCGAGAAGGAGTTGATTGCCGAAATTCAGAAAAAAGAAGCGGAATTTTTCTACAAAATCAAAGGAAAGAAAGTTGTCTTTGAAGCAGAGGCAAAAGAGTACCAAAAGCAATTTTTTGTCAAAGTCTCTAGCTATTTCAAAACATTGCCTCTGCTTAACCTGCTCACTATCCCCTTCATTTGGGGGTGTCTGATTCCCGCGGTGTTCATGGATGTGACAGTGACCCTCTACCAGCATATCTGCTTTACCCTTTATAGCATTCCAAAGGTGAGACGTAGTGACTATGTGGTCATTGATCGACACGCTTTGGCCTATCTGAATATCATCGAGAAGATTAACTGCATGTACTGTGGGTATTTCAACGGATTGATCGGCTATGTCCAGGAAATTGCTGCCCGAACCGAACAGTACTGGTGCCCGATTAAGCATGCGCGAAAAGTTGCCACCATGCATAGTCGCTATCATAAATTCGTCGAATATGGGGATGCCAAATCCTATCAGGAACATCTGGAAACTCTCCGTAAAGACTGGGCTGATGTGGAGGAAAAGGGCTGAAAGCTGTCTCCCGAGAGAATGTACCCCATGATGGAGCTGGGGTGCGCTGAACATTTCCCGGAAACCATGAGCGTTGTTCTGGATGAATTTCAGCCAAAGAGATACACAAGAACAGACCTCCTCTATAAAAGGTGGTTGCTTCCTTGCGTGTTTTTGACTAATCATGCATAGTCGCGGCGTCGCCTGCGAGACAGCGGTTTTGCAGTACCTTGCCGCTGCCTTTAAGCAAGCGATCCTTTTCAATACTCACGATTCAGGTGAAAAACCAGGAACGCGCTGAGGTCCTGGATAGTTTTTTTATGTCGTTTATGTAAACGACTCAACCCCGGAGGTGTCTCGATGAAGCAAAGGATGTATACCCTTGTCTGGCTGAGTGTCATGATCTTTCTGCTTGGCATGGGAACAGGTTGGGCCAAGACCGTTCGTATCGGTTTGATGTGCCCCCTGACCGGTTCCTGGGCCAGTGAGGGCCAGGATATGAAACAGATCGTTGAAATGCTGGTAGCTGAGAATAACAAAGCTGGTGGCATCAATGGGATCAAAGTTGATCTGGTCGTTGAAGATGATGGCGGTGACCCACGTCAGGCAGCCCTGGCCGCAACCCGTCTGACGACCAAAGACATTGCCGCTGTTATCGGTACCTATGGTTCTTCGGTGACTGAGGCCTCACAGAATATTTACGCTGAGTCCGATATCCTTCAGATTGCCACCGGATCCACCGCCATTCGCCTCTCAGAAAAGGGCCTGCCGCTTTTTATGCGCACCTGCCCCCGCGACGACGAACAGGGCATGGTTGCTGCCAAGACCTTGGATACTTTGGGATTCAAAAAAATCGCCATTCTTCACGATAACACCTCCTATGCCAAAGGGTTGGCAGATGAGGCCAAGGCTCTGTTGAAGGCAGAGGGAAAAGAGATCGTTTTCTTTGATGCTCTGACTCCCGGTGAGCGCGATTACAATGCCATCCTCACCAAGCTGAAATCCGCGGCCCCCGATGTCCTCTTCTTTACCGGTTACTATCCAGAGGCGGGGATGCTCCTGCGTCAGAAAATGGATATGGGCTGGAACGTGCCCATGCTGGGCGGTGACGCCACCAATAACCCGGATCTGGTGAAGATCGCGGGTGAAAAGGCTGCAGAAGGCTACATGTTCCTCAGTCCTCCTGTTCCCGGGGACCTCAACACACCTGAGGCCAAAAAATTCATGACCGATTATCAGGCTGCCTACGGCAAGGCTCCGGGGTCTGTCTGGGCTGTTCTCGCCGGTGACGCCTATCGGGTTATCGCCGAGGCTGTTGCCCAGACCGGTGCTACTCAAAGCGATAAGCTGGCCGCCTATCTCAAACACGATCTCAAAGACTTCTCCGGCCTGACCGGAAAAATCTCCTTTAATGAGAAGGGCGACCGTGTTGGCGATCTCTATCGCGTCTATAAGGTTGACGCCACAGGGAAATTTGTTTTGCAGCCCTGAGGTCTGCCTGTTGTTTTTGCGCCGCCAGGATCCCTGGCGGCGCTTTTCTTTTAGTATCTCGTGAGCCTTTTGCAAAATAAGAGAATGATATCAATCTGTTTTTTTGCCAAAGACTCATGAAGCTCAAACCCAAACTGTCCACACTTTCCTGACACCTACTATGGAAGAATTTTTTCAACAGCTGACCAACGGACTTGCCGTCGGCGGCATCTACGCCCTCATAGCCCTGGGATACACCATGGTCTACGGGGTTTTGAAACTGATCAATTTTGCCCATGGCGACCTGTTTACCATTGGTGCCTACCTTGGCCTGACCCTGCTCTTGTCTCTGGGACTCTTTGATAAGATAGGAGCCCTGGCGTCAGTACTGGTGCTGGTGGTCATGGTCATGGTTCTGGTTGCGATCATTGGTGCCCTGCTTGAACGGGTGGCCTATAAACCCTTGCGGCAGTCCCACCGCCTCACCGCGGTGGTTTCGGCCTTGGGAGCCTCGATCTTTTTCCAAAACGCGGTCATGGCCATTTACGGTCCCAACCTGCTGGTCTACCCCCATGATCTCCTACCACGAATAGCGGTCAACATTTTTGGCGTGGATATTCCCCTGATGCGCATCATCATGTTTCTGGCCTCTGTGGTTCTGATGGCAGCGCTGTATTTTTTCATTCAGAAGACCAAAATCGGTACCGCCATCCGTGCGGTAGCCATCGATCAGGGGGCAGCCCGGTTGATGGGCATCAATGTGGACCGCGTCATTATGCTGGTGTTCTGCATTGGCCCGGCGCTCGGTGGTTCTGCAGGTCTGATGGTGGGGCTCTATTACGGACAAATCAATTTCAATATGGGCTGGATGTACGGGCTTAAGGCCTTCACCGCTGCCATTCTTGGGGGAATTGGTAATATCCCCGGTGCCATGGTCGGAGGATTGCTTCTTGGAGTGATCGAGGCCCTGGGAGCTGCTTATATCTCCATAGCCTGGAAGGATGCCATCTCCTTTTGTGTTCTTATTCTCATCCTCATTGCCCGGCCCACCGGTTTGTTAGGGGAAAGGGTGGCTGAAAAAGTATGAAACCAACACAGATTCTAGCAATTCTTTTTGCCGCACTCATGGCGACCTGTCCGTTTTTCCTTAACGCCTACTGGACAGACGTGATGAACAATGTGGGCATTTACGCGATCCTGGCTTTGAGCCTTAATATTATTTTGGGTCATGCGGGCCTTTTTCATATGGGGCATGCTGCCTTTTATGCAATTGGCGCCTACCTTACCGCTATTCTCAATACCCAGTATGGCATCCCGGTTCTTTGGCTCATGCTGCCAGCGGGGCTTCTCGCGGGCCTTTTTGCTCTGATTGTCGCGAGGCCCATTATTCATCTGCGTGGTGATTATCTGTTGATTGTCACCATCGGTATCGTCGAGATTGTGCGCATTGCCCTGATTAACAATGTTTTTGATATTACTGGTGGGGCAAACGGTATCTTTGGCATCAGCCGTCCCATGTTGTTTGGTTTTAAAATCGCCAAGCCCTTTCATTTTTACTATCTCATCTGGGGCTTTGCCGCTTTAACCATTTTCCTCTTGATTCGGCTGGAGCATTCGCGTTTCGGACGGGCCCTGCACTACATCAAAGAAGATGAAGTCGCTGCGGGGGGCTGCGGTATAAATGTCGCTCGCTACAAACTTGAAGCCTTTGTTATCGGTGCTGTCTGGGCAGGCATGTGTGGGACTATTTATGCCTCAAAAATGACCATCATTGCACCTGAATCCTTCTCCTTTGCCGAGTCGGTCATTCTCTTTACCATTGTAATTCTTGGTGGAGCTGGCTCCATTCCCGGAGTTATTCTTGGTTCTTTCCTGCTGGTGGGGCTTCCTGAGGTATTCCGTGGGTTAGCCGAATATCGCATGCTTGTCTTTGGTGCAGCCATGATGGCGATGATGATTTTTCGCAATCAGGGGCTTCTGCCCCCCCGGCCCAAACGGTACGACCTGGGTAAGCTTGTTCCCTCAGGAGGTGGCAAATGAGCACACTGCTGCAGGTTGAACACCTCTCCAAAAGTTTTGGTGGCCTTATGGCTGTCAACGATGTCAGTTTTACGGTGGAGCAGGGGAGTATTGTCGGCTTGATCGGGCCAAACGGTGCGGGGAAAACCACGGTTTTTAACCTGATCTCAGGAGTCTATCAGCCTGATAACGGTACCGTTCTTTTTGATGGAACCAATCTGGTGGGCCTGCCCACCCACACCATCGTTGAACAGGGGATCGCCCGGACCTTTCAGACGATTCGACTCTTTCAAAATATGTCGGTTCTGGAGAACGTGCTGGCTGGCTGTCATTGTCGAATGCGCTCCGGCTCTCTGGCGGCCATGTTTCGTACCAAGGCACAGCGCCAGGAAGAAGAAGTCGCCATGGCGCAGGCAATGGCAGAACTTGAATTTGTCGGTCTTGCCAGTGAATGGCAAAATAAGGCAAAAAATCTTTCCTACGGTAATCAGCGACTCCTGGAGATAGCCAGAGCCCTTGCCACCAAACCAAAACTGGTGGTTTTGGATGAACCCGCAGGCGGCATGAATGATCAGGAGACGAAAGAGCTGATTGAGCTTATTCGCGCTATTCAGGCCCAGGGGATCACCGTGCTCTTAATCGAACACGACATGGGGTTGGTCATGCAGGTCTGCTCATCGCTGGTCGTGCTGGAATATGGAATGAAAATCGCCACCGGCTCACCTGCTGAAATACAGGTGAACCCAAAGGTCATCGAGGCCTACCTTGGTGTCGATGAGGATGAATAGAGGAGCGTCATGTTGTTGAGCATAGAAAACCTTCGGGTCAACTACGGCAATGTCGAGGCCCTGCATGGCATCTCATTGCAGGTTGAAGCCGGTGAGATCGTAACCATCCTCGGTGCCAATGGTGCGGGAAAGTCCACGACTCTCAATGCCATTTCCGGTTTAGTCCAGATTACCGGCGGCAGCATCATGTTTGAAGAGAACGCCCTACATAAGTTATCCGCTCATGAGATCGTTAAATTCAAGATCACACAGAGCCCGGAGGGCCGCCGTGTATTTGGTACCCTGACCGTGGAAGAAAACCTGATGCTCGGTGCCTTTACCTCCACCAATACTGAGCGAATCGCTGCGAGCCGGCAGTGGATCTATGAACTCTTTCCCCGGCTTGAGGAACGGCGAAAACAGTTGGCCGGAACCTTGAGTGGTGGTGAACAGCAGATGCTGGCCATTGGTCGGGCCTTAATGTCCAACCCCAAAATACTGCTCCTGGATGAGCCCAGTCTTGGCCTGGCGCCAATTCTGGTGAAATCAATTTTTGAGACGGTGAAAACCGTCAATCAAGCAGGGGTGACTGTCATTCTGGTCGAGCAGAATGCAAAGGCCGCGCTCAAGCTTGCCCACCGTGGCTATGTCATGGAGGTCGGCAATATTGTCCTGGCTGATACTGCAGAAAATCTTCTGCAAAATAAGCAGGTGCAACAGGCGTATTTGGGTGGCGGGCACTGAAAATTTTTTGTCTGTAATTTCTACACACCAAAAGGCCGCCGTGTATAACTGCACGGCGGCCTTTTTTTTTCACATCCGAAGTGAAATGCCATACGAGGTATGCACTGTCTAGTGTCGCAAACGTGGCAGGTGAATGACAAAAGTTGAGCCTTCTCCCTCTATTGACTCTACCTCTATATCCCCATCATGCTTATTGATGATCACGTTGCGTACAATGGCAAGCCCCTGTCCGGTCCCTTTGCCCACCTCCTTGGTGGTGAAAAATGGATCAAAAATTTTAGATAGAATACATTCGGGGATACCAAGCCCATTATCACGGACTGAAACTATGATTTCGCTCTCGTTTTGTGCGGTTTTAATGACGATCCGGCCTTTGGGGCTGTCAGGTGTTTTTTCCAGCCGTTCTTTGATTGAGTGGGTGGCGTTCATAATCAGATTTAAAAAGACCTGTCCAATATCATTATGGAAACAGGGGATCCGGGGGAGATCTGCATCCAGATCCAGGTCAATATCCGTGGTATATTTCCACTCATTACTGGAAATTTGCAGGGTAGTCTGAATGATCTGGTTGAGATTTGTCTGCTCTTTATCTTGGGCACCAGGATGGGAGAAGTCTTTCATCGCTGCCACCAACTTGCTGACCCGTTCCACCCCTTCACTGGCCTGCTTGATTGCTTCGGGCACCTCTTCCTGAAGGTATTCCAGATCAATGGCGTTTATACAGTCATCTGCGGCTTTAAGCTCTTGAGCGAAGTCAGCCCGAGCACGGAGAGATTCCGCCAGTTGCCGCTGGATTGCGATCAACTCGTTAAGATCTGCAAAGGCCTCTTGGAGAAAACTGAGATTGGAACCGATAAATTGAATGGGCGTGTTAATTTCATGGGCAATCCCGGCGGCCAGTTCACCGACTGATTCCATCTTTTGTGTGTGCAGCATTTTAGCCTGCATCTGCTCTTTTTCTTTTTCTTCAAGCAGACGTTGGGAAATATTGCGCACTATGGAGAAAAAACGGCCCTGATTGGAGAGGGGAGCAATGTATTGAACAAAAACTTCGACTGGTACCTCCACACCGTTTTTTCGGGTAAAGGTGGTCTCAAAGAGCAGCGACTCCTCAGGATGTTCCTTGAGATAAGCAAATGTCTCCGCCATTTTTTTTCCACTGAACTTTGCTCCGAAATCTGAAAAACTCATCTTATAGAGCTCTTCTCTTCCATAACCGGTGTGGTTAAAAGCGATATTGTTGGCGTAATCAAAAATGTAGTTCAGTGGGTCAAACATGAAGACACAGTCACCGATCTGATCCAGGGTCCGTTTGAATCCTTCGAGATTGTCAGCTACCTCCTGGTAGCGTTCTTTTTCAAGCTCGGTCAACTCAAACTGCTGAGTAACCAACTCGGCCGTCAACTCAGCAGCTTCATGGAGAACACGAATTTCTTTTTTTAGGAGTTCATTTTCACGGATGAGTTCGCTATGCATGGGGGTGTTCCATCTCATTTTGAAATTGGTCGTGTGACAAGATCAAGACAGAGTCTGGCAGCCTGATAAATGCGTTCCTTTTCACATGGGCCTTCCAGGCCAACAAGGTGGATCATTTCGGGTGGCGTGCCCTCGCAAACATGGGGTAAAAGGGCTAAAAGATAACCGATACCCGCATTGTGACCAAAACGTGGCTCTGGGGTCTGGGCAAGAATGGTCTCCCGATCAAGGACCACCATTTGGCCTTTTTGAGTAAACCCCGCCACTGTGTCGACAAAGACAATCCGCCCTCCCTGTTCAAGGCGTGGCAGTAAATCTATCCCGGCAAGGCCCCCCTCAACCACTTCAACCCCATCAGGTACAACCCCGGCACACAGGTAATCATAGACCAGAAGAGCGGCGGCATCTACTGGGACTAACCGATTTCCAATGCAGATAATCTGGTTCATGCTAAAGGGGAGAGCGGGATGCGTTTTTTCAGGGTGTGTACGGCACAAACCATACAGGGATCAAACGAACGAATAATATGTCCGGCTTCAATAGGGTTTTCCTGATGTTTAATCTCAGTACCCATCAGAGCCTGCTCCCAGGCACCGGGGATTGCGTTTCCATCTCTGGGCGATCCGTTCCAGGCGGTGGGGGTAATCACCTGGTAGCGGGCAATGGTTCCGTTCTTTATTTTGACCCAATGTCCCAGTGCACCACGGGCAGCATGAATGAGTCCGGCACCCTGTCCATCGGGAATTTCTTTGACCTGGGTGTAAAACGAATCACCACCGTGCTCCACCAGCTCTTCAAGCCAGAGGCTCATCGTCGGAAGAAGGTCAACAGACCGGGTCAGACGAGCCAGTTGCCGGGCCAGGACAGTACCACCGCTGTTGGTAACCATATCTTGAAAAAGCGGGTTGCCATTGACCAGCATCTCAGCAAGTGGGCCGGTTTCTGCAACCTTTGCATTGTAGCGAGGTGCTTTCACCCAGGAGTAAGCGTTGCTGCTCGGGACTACCGTTGTATCGGGAACTGTTCGGCCGCGAGAGGGGTGCTGGGGTGGATCCATTTTTTCAAACCAGGTGTGCGAGAGATCCTCACGGATGAGTTCCTGGTCAAAGGGATTTCGTTTTGAACCTGCGACGAAACCTGCGCCATACATTCGGCCGTTGTGCCCCTGTACGTTGGTTTCACGGGGGAGGGTGTAGTTGCCGTAGGTGATGAAATTATCAGTTCCCTTTCCAAGCTCTGCCACACCCGATTCCCGCAGACAGCGGATCATAAATCCCACCTCGCTTTCCTGGTGGGCATTGCTTTCCAGCAGCCAGGCATCAAGTTCTTTGAGGGTTGTGATCTCTTGCCAGCGTTGCAAAGAACATCCCAGGATTACACGCTCGTACCAGAGTTGAACCTCCTGGACGATCATTTTACATTGGAGAAGACGGCTTATATCAGGGATTGAAACCACCCCCCCGGGAACCATGAACGAGGTGTGGGGCCACTGCCCACCGATGATGGCTATGATCTGAGGCAGTTTTTTACTTGCTTTGATGACTTCATGGGTGATTCGTCCACGAAGTGGATCGTAACGCTCCAGGGCTTCTTGGTAGAAGGAGGCCTCCTTGTAGGCTTCAGGTTGGGCAAAATCAACCATGAACATGAGGCATGCGTGACGTAGATCATTTTGTATGGTCTCCGCCATAAGGGCGACATTGCGGAGTCTTCGCGCATTGTCAGGGACCTCCACACCGCTGATGCTGTCCAGTGCCTCAACGGCAGCGTTGAGGTGGGTAAGGCTGCAGATGCCACAGATTCGCGGGGTGATCACCAGACCATCAAGAGGGCCCCGGCCATGCATCAACTCTTCAAAACCGCGAAACATGGTGCCGATGCTGCGTGCCTGGGAAATCACGCCATTTTCTATATCGACGAGTATCTCGAGGTCACCCTCAACTCTGTTCAAAGGAATATTGATATCCTTGATGATGGTCATACGTATTCCTTGCTACACTTTTTGTGATCGTTTTTTCAGACGTTCCGGCGCAGCCGCTGCGGCCATGGTTTTATAAACCAGGTAGTGGGCCCGGTTGATCCCTATGGGAAGTCGTAAAGGGACTCCCTCAATGTTTGGCGTGGTGAAAAAAGGTTTTTTGCCGGGGAAAGTGGCATCGGTGCAGCCAAAGCAGGGAACACCAGAGCGGGGTTTTGAGGATTGTTGGTTCCAGAGTAACTTATTGCAGGGACCTGGGATGAGAGGACCATGGCATCCCATGTGATAGAAAAGACATCCTGCTTCGCCAAAGGTCGATTCTTCCACTCGATACTCATGATATTCGTTTCGGGTACAGCCCTGGTGCACCGTGGTATTGAACCACTCAAGAGGTCTTTGGTAGCTGTCGAGTGCCAGGTTTTGTCCACGACTAAGAGCCATGATGGTTCCGCTAATCACGTCGTGATGGCAGGGACAGCCCGCTAAGTTGATCACCGGGGTCCCTGATTGAGCCACGAAATCTTCCCCTAAAAAACCGCCTCGGACGTTTTTATCGTACTGCAGGCCAACCGATTCCACTCGTTCCCGGGCATTGACCCCGCCATAGGCCGCACAGGTCCCAAGGGCGATAACGTACCGGGCCTGGTGGGCCAGCAGGTGTATGAGATCTTTTTTGGGTTTGCCATCCCGAGCATCATACATACCGCTGCCGTTGGGGCCAAGCAAGACAGCGCCTTCCAGAAGGAAGAGATCAAGGGGCACCTCACCCGCGAGAATTTGCTGATTGAGTGTTTCCTGTTTTTGAGCAGAGGTGTTGGTCAGGGAAGGGTGCCAGAGCAGATCTATGCCAAGGCCCTGGAAGAGCGCTGCCACATCAGGCGAATCTGCGTTTAAAAAAGAAAGAGTATCTCCGCCACAGCCTCCGCCTTGTAACCAGTACAATGTGGGCATGTCTTGACCTCACTGGAAATAAGAGATGAATACCATACTCTAGAGCATGCATTCTTCTCTGCCTTCCTTATTTGCACCTTATCGATACGCCCTGTTGTATCTGGAGGTAAGGTGCAAAAATAAAGGAAGGAGAGCTGGTAATGGGTGTCTTAAAGAGCTGAGAACGAAACGGAAACATTAAAATTTTGAGCGATTTTGGCTTAATATTTGAGCGGGTGACCTCGGTTCTCAGCGATTCGGAATTCAATAAAGGCTATGTGAAATTACGGGTAAAGTCAAATTTCTTGGCACTTCTGCCTATGCAGCAAGTGAAAAGAGAACCATGCCACACTCGGTGGGATTGTTTATTCTTTCAATATAGGGATGAACATTCTGAGTTTCCGTGTCTCACGAGGTATAGTATTCCATGCACATATGTTGGTATGGTGACCCAAAGGATGCTAAAAAAATGGAGTAGCAGGGGAGGGGGAAATGATTCTCTGATGAAGGAAACCAATGCCTAAAAAAGTTGGGGACACCAGTTGGAGATCAAGTTTTTACTTTTTGTATCTTTGCGGGAACCGGTAATAATGAGCTGTGCTTGCGTAACGGATATTGTTCGCGGGATCAGGATTTCGGTCTGCATGTAATGGCAGATTGATATGCAGAGACAAGCAATCTCCCAGACAGGGATGATGGAAACAGAGCTGGAGGTGGTAAAATGGGTAAAGGATGGATTATTGTGTCAGTCGTACTTTTCTGCGCAAATTTTTCAGAGGCGAAACCACGTTATTCAAAGGACTGGGTCTTGGATATCGATGGCCATGATTTCCTCTACGCTTCGACATTGAATTCCTCTAGCCATATTCTGGGTCAATACTGTTATCTGGATTCTGGAAACTGTATGTATCTGGTTGATATAGGCATTTCTTGTGAGAAAGGGTATAAGACACCGGCTTTGGTCAATTCAAATTCTGGCGCCATCCAGGTGAAACTGGTCTGTGGACATAAGTATAAAAAGAACGTAACTACTCACACCCTCTAAAAAAAGCTCAAAACCAAATAAATAACTTGACAGGTTTTTACTGAAATTTTTTCCAATAGCCAGGAATGTCAACAAAAATGCCCATCAACGCGCTTGGTCGTCTCTAAATCGTTCCATTATTGCGTTCCGATAGCAAACAGATGCGATAGCGCTCAATCGTTCAACTCAGGGGCACACAGGAGGCCGAAAAAAGCCATGGTATAGTAAACCCATGGGAACAGTAAACAAAATAAGGGTACGCGAAGAAGTCGATCTCCTCAAACAGGAATTTGAACAGCTTTGTTCCGCCGGCAAAGTTTCCTCTGAGATACGGGTCCTGGTCAACAGCCTGCTGGTTGTCGTCGAGTTGATACTCTCTATCTTTCTTGAGAAGACAACGCGCAAGGGAAACAAAAACTCGAGCATTCCTTCTTCGCAAACCGAAAAAGACGAAACCGCTACCAAGCACTGCACCACTACCGGCAGGGGAAAACAAGTCAATGGGCGGGTTGGTAATACACGCGTCAAAGAATCGGTCACCACTGCTCAGGTCGAGGTGTGTGATATCTGCGGAATGGTGCTGGATAGCGTTGCATGCCAGGGGCATGAACGTCGGACAAAAATCGACATCGTTTTTGAAAAAGTTGTCGAGCACATTGACGCAGAAATAAAGCAATGCCCCAATTGTGAAGCAACAGTCAAGGGGCGTTTTCCTGAGGATATGCCGGGTAAGCTGCAGTACGGCAATGGGCTTAAAGCGTTTGCCATTCATTTGGTTATCAGCCAGATGGTCGCTTTAAACCGGGTTCAAAAACAGATAGCAGCCATGATCGGTAGCGTAATCTCCGAGGCCAGCCTGCTCAAATTTGTTTTGCGCTTGTACCAATCACTCGAAGCATGGGAATCCAGAGCTATTGATAGGCTGCTGCAGGCTCCATCCCTGCATGTGGATGAAACCTCGTTTCGGGTTGAAGGGAAGAATCACTGGATTCACGTCTATTCTTCCGGCGAAACAACCCTGAAAGTACTGCATCGAAAGCGGGGCAAGGAGGCAATCGAAGGATTGAATATCATCCCTCGGTATGGCGGGGTGATCATCCATGATTGCTGGGCATCATATTTATCCTACGACCATTGCGGTCACGGACTTTGCGGCTCGCACCTTTTGCGAGAGTTGACGTTTGTCGTTGACTCTAACCAATACCGGTGGGCCCGCAATCTAAAAGCGGTGCTCCAGCAAACGTGTCGTACGGTGGCTCAACGTCCGGAAAAATGTCTTACCGAACGGGAGTATGCCAACCTGCAGAAGCGCTACCGTAATATCCTTACGCGTGGCAGCAAGGAGTTGCCCAAGATCCCTCCAAAAACCCAAGGGAAGCGCGGCAGGATAGCCAAATCCGATGCGCACAATCTTTGGGAGCGATTACAAAAGCATGAGGCGGCAGTCTTGCTTTTTGCCAAAGAACCACATGTACCGTTCACCAACAACAGAGCGGAAAGGGATCTTCGCATGGCTAAGGTAAAACAGAAAATATCCGGTTGTTTTCGACGTAAACAATATGCCCAGGCTTACTGCAGGATTTCAAGTTACCTGCAGACCATGGCAAGCCAGGGGATCAATCCTCTTGTCGCTATCCAGTTGGCACTGGCAGGAACTCTGCCTGATGCCGAAGAATAGGGGTGAGTAGTTACAAAAGAACAATGTTCTCTACATCTATCCTTTTGATCAGATTGATACGATTATAAAACAGGCCAAATACTTAAGCATTGCGGTGCCCATGGAAAATGACCGTTTCAAGGTCTCCCGTTTCAGTCTTTCCGGTTCCACCTATGCCATAGAGCTGATGCGTATGGCCGCAGAACGGGCGATGCAGCCTGAGCCCTCCAACAAAAAACGAGAGGATGTGGAATACCTCTAATTCCTTTGTCCATGAACGGTTCTCTCTGGTCACAATATTGAGCGTAGAAGAGAACGTTATTCAACAATAAAAGAGACAGTACATGAATATCAATCTGCACACAGCACCGGACACCGATATATTTCGTGACAAGAAAAAATATACGCGCTGGTTCAGCTATTTTCTCGGACTTGCGGTGCTCGCCGTAGCTCTGGGCTTTTATGCCATCACGGTCAACGGTAATCGGATTGATCATCTTGATAACTGGGCCTTGGGTGTTCTGGTTTTTTCTGCTATGGGGGTGACCAGATACGGTAACCGCTTACAGGAGTATAAAACCTTGTTTCCACCGCAGCTAGAAAAGCTCGCTGCCCTGCGCGCGCAGTATCCTGTGCTCGATTCCTATTGCGCGGGCGTGGAACAACTCCAACGCAGATTTATCCGCGCCGAGTATGAGGCCTGTGTGGAGTATGCGGCAAAAGAGGAAATCAAACAGGAGCGTGAACAGAGTGAGAAGCCTGTTGTATACGGACCGGCTGAACCTGAGAAATGCGGCCAAAGAAAGCCTGTATCAGCCCCTTCAACTGAAAATTAAGCAACCAATCAGGATAAAAAATCCCCCGGCGAGACTCGCCCGGGGGGGAATATAGAAGTTTCCTGCAGTAAGATATGGAGAATCGGGCAAAGCATTGGGAGGATCGTGTATTTGCAATACCACACCGGAGGAGTACTTTTTTCTGCATACGATAAGGGATACAGAACATCGAGAAAGTAGATTTCTTGCCATTGGCTCCCTTCCTGTATCCATCCTCTATAATGACCAGGAGTATCCTATGCAGAAACAAATGTTACTTGGCAAAACCGCGATCGTCACCGGAGCGAGTTATGGTATTGGCTATGCGGTGGCCAATCTTTTTGCAGAAGAGGGCGCAAAAGTAGTGCTCACCGCCCGTGGACAGGAAAAACTCGATCAGGTGGTACAGGAGATCACCGACAAAGAATATAAGGCCATAGGAGTGGTTGCCGATATTGGCTCGCTTGACGATTGCAAAAAAGTCTTTGAGGCAACGATCAAAGAGTTCGGTGATCTCGATATTCTGATTAACAACGCCGGGCTCGGTGAGCAGTACGCCATTGACGATACCGAGGATGATTGGATGAACTACATCCATTGAGATTCATTGTTCCTCAAGTTCTTCATCAGAAAGAAGCCCCATGCGCTATCTCGGTTTTATCTCCTCCTCACTTTCTTTTATCGTCCTCTTTGCGGCCTCAGCCACTCCCATCCCTCTCTACGACCTTTATAGACGTACAGATGGGCTCAGTTATAGCGATCTCTCCCTGACGGCAGTGGTCTATTTCATTGGAGCAATCTCGGCCCTGCTCTTCATGGGGCGGATTTCAAACCATCTGGGACGCAAACCTATCACTCTTGTCTCCTATGGACTGACGGCGCTTGCCTGTGTAATCCTCATGAAGGTGGAAAATGCAACACCACTCATTGTTGGGCGTCTACTGCTTGGTATCTCCTGTGGGCTGGCCTCCAGCACCGTAACCTCCTACATAGCAGATAGTGCGCCGCCTGCGCTGAACTGGTTGGCTTAACCGGAGGAGCGATCATTTCCGGAACCCTAGCCCAATATGGGCCGTATCCGCGAGTGCTTTGTTACCTGGTGATGTTGATCGTTCTTGCTGGATCTGCGATCCTGCTGTTGTGCAGTCCCGAAACCGTACAACGTACACCGGGCGTGCTCAAGTCGCTTCGGCCTAAGTTTTCTATGCCCCATGCAGATCGCAGGCTCTATCCCATTGCTGCCTGCACCTTTGTGGCTACCTGGGCCTTAGGAGGCTTTTATCAGGCCTTCGGGCCATCGATAGCCGCCCAAAATCTGGGGAGCGAGAATGTTTTACTTGCAGGCTTTGCTTTCTCTTCCTTCATGCTCCCCAGCGCAGTGGGAGGGCCTTTGAATAAATTTTTGAACCCAGTCAATGCGCAGCGGTTGGGAATGTGTGCCTTTACTTTGTTTCTTGGAACCATTTTGTATTCCCTGCAGTCAGGTTCCATTGGCCTCTTTCTTCTGACCAGTGCACTCGCTGGCATTGCCCAGGGAGCGACGTTAACTGGGAGTATTCGATCGCTTCTTGCGGGTATTACTCCTGGGGAACGGGCGGGAATTTTATCTCTGATCTATGCGACTTCCTATGCGGGGGCAGCTGTCACCAGTTTTATAGCAGGCCGTCTCGCTCACATCTTTGATCTTTGCCATATAGCCCTGTGTTACGGAGGTTTGGCCGTTTTTGCCTGTATAATCACCCTTGTTTTTGCACGGGAATCTCAAGTATCCATGGTTGAGGGCTGAACGTGCGACTTGCCTGCCGCTTTCAACGGTTTCGAAACAATCTGTAGCTCCCAACCAGGGCAACACCGTTGGTGAGCATGGCTGTAACGGCAATGACCTGGATAGTATCCGACCACCCAAGTGAGATAAACCAGGCCGAACAAGCACCCAGCACAAAATAGAAAAAAACCATGAGGGATGAAGCCGCACCAACGCCCTGATCAACCTGTTCGAGAACGAGATGGTTGCTTGGTGGTCTTCCCAGGCCGAAGAAAAAGGAAAGGATGCCCATGGGAAGAGCAAAGCCCCAGGGGCCTGCTATAAGCCTGAGAAAAAGGACAACTCCCCCAAGCAGCATCCCCAGAAGGCTTATCAGCATCAGGTTCTCTGAGGAGATCTTTTTTTGAGTTTGGGAGCACACAAACGATCCAGCCATGAGAGCAAGGGCATTAAAGGCAAAATAGTAGCCAAATACCTGGGGACTCAGGCCAAACTGGGTCATGTAGATATCTTTTGCTGAGCCGATAAAAGCAAACGGTGCCCAGACAATACAAGAAAAGAGGAGGACCAGGTTGCGATATCCTCTGTTGCTCATGAGTTGGCTGTACATGGACAAAGCTGCTTTAATGCCACCCGTGGAGCGGTGTTGCAGTGGTTCACGCATGCGCAGGACGCCAACTATTGAGACAAGGCCGAGAATGGTCTGGGTGAAAAAAATCCAATGCCAGGAGAGCATAGAAAGCAACACTCCTCCGATGACAGGGGCTGACATAGGGGCTAAAGCCATGATAACTCCCATGTAGGCGAGAATTCGTTGCCGTTCGTAACCGCTGTATAAATCTTTGGTGATGGCCATGGCTATGACCGTGCTTGAGGCGGCCCCCATCCCTTGAAGGATACGAAAAACGATAAGTGGATAGATGGTGTCGACAAAACCGCTGCACAAACTGGTGATCGTATAGAGCGCTATGCCGAAAAGCAACGGGGGTTTTCTGCCAAATCGATCGGAGAGCGGGCCGTAGAACAACATACCAAAACAAAATCCAAGCAGAAAGCCGGATAAGGTCAGATTGAGCATGGTTGTTGTTTGTCCCCAGGCTTTTTCCAGCAGGGGCATGGCTGGAAGATACATGTCGGTGGAGAGCGGTGGATAGGCTGCAAGAAGGGCCAGCAGCAAGAGCATGCGAAGGGGCGTGTTGTTCATACGTCTAGAGGGATGTTACCGATTATGCTGAGAGGCTGAGTGAATTTTGTTTGCTGAGAACGGTGACTGGAAAAAATGATGATGGATGTTTACTTTTTTTACATTGTTTTTCCTAGTTTGAAAACATGCACCGCAGATGTATAAAGCGTATTGGTTCCTCCCTGGGATGAGCTTGGTGGAGGAGCAATGCAGCCCTTTATAAGGGGATTCTTAAGGGGATTATGTCTACTTCAACTCTTCACTCTCGTTACACTCCGGCGGAAGAGCTCGCAAACAGTTGGACGCATGGTTTTGGTGCAGCACTTGCCGTCGCAGGCCTGGTTGTTCTTGTCGTTTTTTCGAGTTTTTACGGTACAGTCTGGCATGTGGTCAGTTGCTCAATTTTTGGTACAGCGCTGATCATGCTCTATCTGGCTTCGACTCTTTATCACGCTGTTTCCAATCAGCGTGCCAAGGAAATTCTCCGTATTTTTGATCATGCCGCCATATTGGTTCTCATCGCTGGCACCTACACCCCTATTACCTTGGTCAGCCTGCGTGGCCCCTGGGGGTGGTCTTTGTTTGGGGCGATCTGGGGCCTGGCTGTCTTGGGTATTGTGATTGAAACGACCCGCTTACGTCGGTATCGCGCTGCCATGATCTGTCTTTATGTTAGCATGGGGTGGGCTGTGGTCGCGGCCGTCAAGCCCATGCTGCACAATGTCGGCCACGGAGGCTTATGGCTTCTGCTTGGGGGAGGGGTTGCTTACACCGGTGGAATAGTCTTTTACCTCTGGCGCCGCCTTCCTTTTCATCATGCCATCTGGCATCTTTTTGTGTTGGCGGGCAGCGTATTGCATTACTGCGCAATTTTGTTTTTTGTGGTGCTGTAGGAAGCATCTGGATAAAGAAAGCCGCAAAAAGGCTTCCTGGTCAGGTGATACTGAACAAGAAGCCTTTAAAGCAATCACACGTTACTCAGTCAGCTTAAATCATTTTATATCCACAGGTCTTATGAGCAAGTAGGCTTGTCAAAAGCCATCTCAAGATCAATCATCTCCATGGCTCGTTCTACAGCCAGGGCAAGCGCACGAAAATCCTAGCCAGCAAGTACCTTGGCGAGGAAGTTATTATCGCAGGCACATCGAAACTGTTTTTGCTTGATACTCATTTTGGTTTGCTCTCGCTGAAGAAGATTGCGTGCAATATGTCGCAGTACGGCAAAATTTTCGGGGGCATCGTCTTTTCGGATTCGGCATTCATCTTCTCGAAATGTGACATCAAGTACATAGTGAAGAGAATTTTCTATGTCCCAATGGAGCGAACCGCTTTGGCAAAAAATTCAGCTTTGCTTTCTTGGCTCGAAATATAATAGCGGCATTCTGTCGTTTTTTTGTTCTTTACTTGCCGCTCTGCAACGACAACACCAATTGTCCGGAGCCCCTTCCACTGTGCAGCCATTGGCAACTCGGCGGCATCGGTTGTGTAATGTGAGCGGATTTCGTGGCGACCGTGGCCCTTGCTCTCGCTTTGGTAGAAATCAAATTTATCGCTGTTAAAGGTCTCTGCGTCTGCTTGACTGAAAATCGTTTCAACGGCTTGAAGTAATGAGCCCTGATTGCCTTTTAAGCCTAATACGTAATCACCACCTTGTTGGACGATCTGTTCGGCTATCTTCTTTTGACACCCCATGGCGTCAATAGTCACGATGCAGCCTTTGACTTCCAGCAGTTTTAAAAGTTCGGGAATTGCGGTGATTTCGTTTGATTTTTCTTCGGTTTTGACTTGCCCTAAGACAAGTCGATTGTTCGCAGCCCAAGCACTGACCATATGAATGGCTGATTTCCCCGACCTGGAGTCGTGCGACCGCCTTAAGGTCTTACCGTCGATAGGGATAATTTCGCCATCAGTAACCTCGACCACGGAGTGCACCCAACTCAAAAAGCATTCTTGAAAAATTTTGGTATTAAGACAAGATATGACTCGTCGAAATGTATCGTGTCCAGGGATACCATTAGGGAGTTCAAGAAACGTTGCGAGCCATTCTTGTTTGGCTTGTCCGAAAATTTCTATTTGTTCCCAGCCAGATGCACCAGATGCCACCCCGCAGATGGCAATGGTAATAATATCGATGAGCAGGTGTCGGTTTTTCCCTTCGACTCTCGGATCTTTCAAGTTTTCGAAATGGGAAGCTATGTCTGGTTTTGTTGATTTCATCCCCCTTCTCCAATTGGTGATTTTTGAAGGGTAGTTTATATAGGATATGCGAACAAAATTGAATAATAATTCGATTTCATTCAATTTTTAACGCCAAGTTAGCCTAACCCAGTCGCTAAACAGGCTTTGTTAGGACATTTTGGTGCGCTTGCCCTGATCAATCCTCTTGTCGCTATCCAGTTGGCACTGGCAGGAACTTTGCCTGATGCCGAAGAATAGGGGTGAGTAGTTACTTCTAAACTTATCAAAAATAATAAATCCGTCTATGTCATAGGTGGAAAAGGGGGGCGCCAAAGGAGGTTATTCCAGTTTCGGTAGAAAAATTTGTAAAAAAGGGTGTTTTTGATTTTGTTAAAAGTACTCCTTTTAATGAGGTTTTTAATGATCAGATTGACAATAATGGTATTGAATTTACCGTTAAATCAATTCGAACCTACTGTAATTCTGATGAATGTGGAGATGTGACCTCACATGAAATCTATGAAAAACCAATAATCATTGCTTCCTATGTGGGGCGAGATGGTGGAATTCAGCAGTTACTTTCATTTACCTATTACTGCAAGGTCTGTAAAAAAGAATTAGTCAGTTTTTTAGTAAAAAGAGAGGGGGAGACATTAATTTTGAGCGGTCGAGCACCCATGGAGTAGGGGGGAGGTCTGTTCAGAGTTCGGTTTGGCTCGGATATGAGGCGGTTGTCTCGTTGCTCTGCAATAAGGTGTTTTGCTGGAAATTAACAAAAAAACATTTTTCAGGAGTATCTTTTATAATTTTTTTGTAAATTTAGTTCACCTAATCACAGATTTTCGGTCCCTTGGCTCCATTTCCCTAGGTGATTGTACTGTGCTTGAGTGCTGCTCTATAAGGTCAATTGTTAACTCTTTATAATCGTGTGCGATCGAGCGGCAGATTTCCTGAACCCCTTTGGGGGCTTTGCGAGATTGAGGTTTGATGCCACCTTATTCAAAAAGGGCTGAGATGATCATACGAAGCCTGTCAGTGATACTGTTTTGGGTTGTTTGCCAAGTAACTCCGGCTGCAGAAGCTGGCACTGCTCTGTGCAATGCTAACTATTCGGGTACACCACAAATGTCGACATTTCCTCAAGGGGTAGAAGTCCGCTATGATCCGCGTAATGGGACCATTGTCTGGGTTAAAGGGAAAGACTTGGGTACTGAGCTGAAATATTTGCAAGAGATTGAGGGCCGTGCTGCAGGAATGGATGCTGTGGAGGTGGCTTTGACCTACATATGCGCGTATCGAACGCTGTTTCACTTGCGGTGCCCCCGTACAGAGTTAAGTGTGAAACGATCCTGGAAGGATACTCTTGGAATGGATCACGTCCATTTTACTCAGCAATGGGCTGGGGTACCAGTTGAGCCAGCTGAGCTTAGCGTGCATTTTGATAGAAATGGGCAAATCACTGCAATACACGGGCACTATCTGCCCACTCCTGCCCAAATAGATACCGTGCCTGAGCTGACCCCAAAACAGGCTGTAGAGATTGTTGCGCATGTACTTGGGGTTGATAGTGGCATTTTGACTGGTTGTCGAGTTGAATTAGTTTTTTTTAATACCGGCACAAAAGCTCAACTTGCTTACCGGGTTTATGCCGAAAAATCCTTGGTTGATGCGCAGGTGATCGTGATCGATGCATTTGAAGGAACTGTTTTGGACCGAACATCAGCTTTACAGACCAAGGGGCCTTCTCTTCAGCATATGGGCGATTCAATACAGCTCAGATAATCCTACAAGCATTTTTGTTTTTCGGGGTGTCTGAGCATGCCAAGCTGTTGCGAGCTGGAAACGGGAAAGACTAGAGCGAACAACTATCGTTCTATTTATGCAACGCGACAAAGAAATTTCACTGGAGGGCATGGCTATGCCGCGGAAATGGGTACTATTTATTTTTTTCTTGATCACTCTTTTTTTCTCGGCGCTCTGTTGCCATGCAGCGGTTGATCTCGAATCGTTACCGAACGCAGCACAGCTCTACGGTAATGGTGCAGCGACACAACAGGGAGAGGTGTCCCGTTTCGAGGCAAGCCCGTCGGTGGTTGGCGAATCCAGGTATGAAAAACTACAAC
This sequence comes from uncultured Desulfobulbus sp., assembly GCF_963664075.1. Lineage (NCBI taxonomy): Bacteria > Pseudomonadati > Thermodesulfobacteriota > Desulfobulbia > Desulfobulbales > Desulfobulbaceae > Desulfobulbus > uncultured Desulfobulbus sp. Next base: position 2,242,841 of record NZ_OY760916.1, on the reverse strand, counting down.
GGCTCATGGCTCCGGTTTGGGATGAACACGAATTCAATAAAGCGGATCCTGTAGCGAACGATAAAAAAATTGCATCAAGGGCTGAAATGGCCAAGATGCGAGGTGATAAGTCGTCGATCAGGCCCAGTACGGTGGTTGGTGTCAAAGGTGCTATAACAGCGCAGGGCCTTGATGTGCGTTATCGATCATTGGCCGGGACGCCCAGACAAATCAAAATAAAGGAAGCTGACACGAAGGCGGGTAAATCTTCGGCATTGCAAAAAGCTGTGAGCGGTATGGCGCCTGGCAAAGAGCGCGACCTCAAAACCTCTGAGGCCTTTTTGAAAGAACATGCAGGAATCCTTCGCCTTGATAATCCCAGGGAAGAACTGGAGTTTAAACGCTACAATGTGGACGGGCTAGGAAGACGACATGTACGTTTTCAACAAAAATATAAAGGAATTCCTGCATGGCCTGCCGAACTCAACGTGCACTTGAATGCCGATGGTGATGTAGATTTAATGAATGGCGCGTACGTGGCAACGCCCAAACGGTTCGTAAAGAATCCGACTGTGACAAGCGAACAGGCGGAAAAGATTGCCCGTTCGGCAGTACCTGACGGTGGTGTCGATACAACCAACGTACAGAAAGAGCTCATTATCTATGCCCCTGGTGACCGGGCGAGCCGACTCGCCTGGAAAGCAAAGGTTTCAGTGGATGTTGCCCATGATTGGGTGGTTGTGGTCGATGCACTTAATGGCAAGACACTGTTGTCGTACAATGATGTGAAGAGTGGTGCTGTCAGTGGTTCAGGTCAGGATCTGACCGGGGTAACTCGGAGCCTGAATGTATGGTCTGAAAACAGTAAATATTACATGATCGACACCAGCAAGCCGATGTACAAGACATCGTCGAACCCTCCAGAGATGGATCAGGTTGATGGCGGTATTTTCGTGCTGGACATGAACCATACAGAACTGCCTTCATCAGGTGGATCGTTCAACAGTTCGTATGTGACCTCAACCAACACAGCCTCTGGCTGGCTTGCGGATGCGGTAAGCCTTTCCTATAACTTGGGCAAAACGTACGACTATTTTAAAAATCGTCACGGGTGGGATTCCATAGGTGGCAATGGTGGGAATGTAGTTGGGTTTGTGCGTGTCGGGACCAACTTCAATAATGCCTTCTGGACCACGAGTTATAATGCGGTCTTCTTTGGTGATGCTAAACCCTATGCTGCGGCCCTGGATATTGTGGCACACGAGTTAACGCATGGTGTTACCTCGTATACCTGTAATTTGACCTATGCTGATCAATCCGGTGCGCTGAACGAGGCCTTTTCTGACATATTTGGGGAGATGGTGGAAGAATACGCGACGGGTTCCACAGACTGGATTAACGGTACGGTGTTTCAAGAAGCGACGAGTCGCAACATGCAGAATCCTTCGGCAGTGAAAATCATTGCTGGATACCAGTACAATTATCCCTCAAAAATGAGTGAGTATTATAGCCGCGGAGGCGAACTGCTCCAAATGTTGCAAAACGAGGACTATGGTGGTGTGCACATCAATATGACGATTATCACGCACGCCTTTTACATGTTGGCCGCTGGCTTAGATGGTGCCATTGGGACGACCAAGGCTGCTGCCATCTTTCATAGGGCCCAAACCGTGCATCTTGTCGCAAATTCCCAGTTTATCGATATGCGATTGGCGGGCATTCAGGCAGCTGAAGAATTGTATGGCGTCAATTCCACGGAGGCCGTCAAGGTGGGCGAAGCATTTGACGCAGTGGAAATAACGGACACCGATAGCGGTACAGCACCGGGGCCTGAACCGACAACGCCTGTATCTGGTGATGATTCGTTGATGTTCACCTTCCTGACTTACGATTGGTACTATTCCGATTATTACAATTATCTTGGCCGTTATGAAACCGCTACAGGGGAGTACCGTCCGTTGTCCTACTACCCAGTAAAACGGGCACGACCGTCAGTTTCCGGCGACGGGACCCTGGGGTTTTTTGTTGATTACTGGAATGATGCCTGCATGATTGACACGGCGGGATTTTCAGAAGAGCAGTGTCTGGGATATTCTAATCAGATCCATGCAGTGGCCATGTCTCCGGGGGGGGAATTATACGGGTTTGTTATGTTGGATGCCTATGGTGATCCAACGAATTCCATTGTAGTTGTGGATACACGTGATGGAGGATCTACACGTGAATTCACTCTGGCAGTGCCAGGATCCGAGGGGGAGAATGTGGCCGATGTTGTGTATGCCGATACCATGGATTTTACCTCAGACAATCGTTACCTGGTGTACGACGCCTATAATATTATCCAGCTCAGCGATGGGACTAAAATCGGGACGTGGAGTATCTATGCTATTGATTTAGTGACCGAACAAACTATAGCCCTGATCCCACCTGATCTGAATTACGATATCGGCTACCCGGCCTACAGTCAGACGACCAATTATCGAATGGCGTGGGATCTGTATGACCCTGCAAGTGGAATTTCCACCATAGTTGCCTCCAATTTGATCACTGGCGAAAGCGTTGCGGTTGGTATTGTGGATGGGGACTACGGTGTGCCAGGGTATAATGGTGACGATACAAGCATTGCCTATGCGCCACTCGATACCTGGGAGACCGGATATACGACGACCGGTTATTCAGTCGTGTCTCAACCCCTGGCAGCAGACGCTCTGACACCGATCGGAGGCACATCGAAACTCATGTCTGATGCCGAATTCGGCGTAGTCTACCGGCGTGGAACCTTCCAAACACCAGCACCAGACATAACGGTGGCTCCAGGCTCACTGTCCTTTGGCTCGGTGACCTTAGGAGCAACGCAAAGCAAATCCATAACGGTCACCAATGACGGTTCTGCCGATCTTCGTATTGGGGGGATGGTCCTAACCGGTACAGATTCGTCGCAATTCATGTTGGTGGGAGGATGTAGTGGCCAGACCTTGCCTGCATCTGGGGCATGCGCCGTGCATGTGCTGTTTACCCCAACTCTAGCGGGCGTGAAAAATGCTAATTTGCTCATTGATTCGGACGACCTTGACGAGGCTACAGTCTCTGTTGTTCTCACTGGAACCGCTGTTACTCCAATCGGCGACAGGGATGGTGATGGTGTGCCGGATGGTGAGGATGCCTTTCCTGATAACAAAAACGAATGGCTCGATACAGATCACGATGGAATCGGCGATAATGCAGACACTGACGATGACGGCGATGGTTATTCTGACGCAGAAGAATTGAATGCGGGGACGGATCCCAAAGATGCCACCGATCATCCTGGTTCCAGTTCTGGTGCTATACATGCGGCGTTACCTGCGATTGAATTGCTCCTTACGGATTAAACCTATTTCCATAGCTCCGGTGGTGCTACTTAGCCCTCATTCCCTGGTTGGGGGATGGGGGCTGATTTTTTCAAGCCGTCTTTCTTGTATGGTGTAGTACCTCTCTTTTGGAGGCATAACCGAAAGGGAAGAAGAATGATAAAGCAAGGGGGGGCAGGCACCACTGCCTTAAGGAAGAAGCTCGTCGTTTCAGTCTACTGTTACTCTTCCTGCAGCAGCTTTCAGGTGGAAAGCAAAAGAGGTGCAATCCTAAGATAATCTCAGAATTGCACCTCTTTAAGCTTGGTACCCGGAACGAGAATCGAACTCGTACAGCCTAAGGCCGAGGGATTTTAAGTCCCAATTACCGTTCCGTAATATCCACCACTTATCATACGTTATTAAATAATATTAGGTAGATGAATATAAATGAGTATTCATGGAAAATCACTTTTTTTCAGGGGGTGTGGACCAAAATTGGACCAGAATTGGACCAAGGAAAAACGATTGTTGAAGAGTTGTAGTTATCGTTTTCCACCATGCTTATAAGCCTCTTCAGCTCGTAACCACGCTTCTGCCAGTAAAATCCGGTTATAGTTCAACTCAAAATACGCACTGAAGTCTGCAAGGTGAAAATCCCAAGCCGCATTTTCCAGGTCCGTCAGCTTATGATATGGGATCGGATGTTCTAAGGCACGTATAATGTCATCCGATGATTTTCCGAGAGGATCCAACTCATGTAGATATTTTACTAAGGCTGGAAAATTACTGTCCGATTTAGCAAGTTCCCTTAAATAAAAGTCGCGTGGATGGAGTTGGTTTTGTTCTCTCACTTCGGATGGAGTTGGAATCGTAGCATTTAATTCAGCTAAAATTTCCAGCATCCGATGCCGCATTCTTTTTCTCCGCCTGTATTCTTTACTAGTGCTCATCAGATCACGATGCACATAGCAAAGCGGGGTCTTTTTTTCCTGCCTAGTTCGTGAAACGGAACGCCAACAAAGAAAGCATGTGTCAAATGCCCTGGCTTTGTCCTCTGCGGTAGGATATTCCTTTGCCTCATGCGGGAGTTTGATTCCGTTTTTAGGGAGAAGAGATCGTAGAATTAAACGAACTTTGTCAAAAAAATCTATTTGCTGGTGCTGCACTTCCGGCATGTTCTCCCAGTCTTCTCCCAAAAAAAATCTATTTTTTTCTAATAAAATAGCAGTCCTGGAGAAACTTTGGCACAACTCACAGATATTTTGATCTAATCGTGTCCAGGATACAGCTTTTCCCCCAGGTGCAAGGGCTCGAACAATACTTTGTTCAGTCCTGCCTTTTCCTTTAAAACGCCGTTCAAATTCTTTTGCGATAATTTTTACAGCAAAGATGCTGTTTTTACCCATTAGGGCATCTCGAATAGATGTTTCTTCCTCAGTTGACATGCCTAAGATGGATTTTTTGCTGCCATTTATGGGCAAGTTGCATTTTTGGGGGATTGAGAGATTTTCCATGATTTGTGAAAAGGTAAATGAGTCGCATGAATACTCAAACATTTTCAGTTAATTAACTCTTGAGGAGAAATAATCAATGGTTAAAAAGCGATTTTACAATATCGAAGAAATGTCGATAATTCTGGGTAAGAGCATAGCGGCGGTTCATGGTCACCTTGCTAGGAAGCAGTTTGGCGCTGTGCCGCCTCCAATGAAGCTAGGGCGCCGGTTGGCGTGGCTCGTAGACTCAGTCGACCTATGGATAGATCAAAAATCACGTGATGCAGCCGCGCAAGTAGAAAAACACCATGATTTTGTGCAAGCTGCGCCGAAAAAGCGTGGAAGGCCAACCAAGGTAGAGGTAAAAGCACGGTGTGCTAGGTAAATCGAAATATTGTTCAGGTAGATAAAAATGGTCTGCACCACTGGATGGCTGATGTGGTGCAGGCTATTTTTATCAGGTTCCTCGTCATTTGGTGTGGATTTGATTATCAAGATCAAATCCAAACCAAATGACGAGGAACCAAAACTCTTTGTCAAAATCAGGCTCTTCGTCGTATCAAGTGGATTTGATCAAATTCTGTATCGGAGCAGCCAGCAGGTAAATAATGCTGATGAACGTATCGTCATTTCTGTAGCCCCTGGCTCTGCATTTTGCTGCTTGGAAGATGCCATTAAGTGCTTCAATTCTAGCGTTGTTGTGTCCTGAGACCCAACGAGCGAGAATGGCCTTGCGGTGCTTTTTGACTGTGTTTAAAGCTGTGCGAACTGGCCTGAGGAGATCGTTGTCCCCTGCCATTTCTAAAGCGACGTTGATGAAATTGGTCAATCTCCACTGAGCTCCTCGCATTGTTACTGCCTTGCGAACCCAGCGGAGCATTTCTTTAATGCGCCAAGCTTTGGAAGTTTGCATATCCATGTGCATCAACTCTGCCAAGGCATCTATTTGCTTCTCCGTCAGTGGGCCATCCGCATTTTTAAGAGTCCCCCAACGGGTGGCTTTTGGCATGGCAGTTTCCTTAGCTTCAGTGCGGCGAACTTCGTTAACGGCTTTGGTAAACAACTGCACCACATGAAACCAATCCACTGTGTGATCGCTGTTGGGAAAATGGGCTTTAACTCCAGCAATAAAGGCACCTGACATATCAGACACGACTTCAACAACCTGTTCCGCTTTTCCTCCGTGCTCGGTCAGGTGTCTTTTGAACGCTTGTAGAGTGTGTTTGCCTTTTCCTGAAACAGCGAAAACCACTGGTTTTTCAGATCGATCTAAATCGATAAAAACGGTGACGTACCTGTGTCCTTTACGGGATTTGGTTTCATCAAGGCTAAAGGCCTTCAGTCCACAGAGATCCAGTCGGTTCATAGCGGATGTCACATAATGCTGCACGATGCGCCATAGGTGTAATCAGCGTTTTGCAAACCAGCCAAAATCACCGAATAAAAACCAGCCATTTTGAGAGCAAGACAGACCTCTGCGTCTCGGAACAGCGCGAGAACGCACTTCCTCTATGGTCTTACCAGGTTGTGTTTTTGGTCTCTTATCCCCTTTTTCGATAGCTCTTTCCCTCCATGACAAGGATCTCCGAGTTGTAAACAAGTCGGTCGGCAATCGCTGTAGCGACAGTGGTGTTATCAAAGATGTTTCCCCATTGTGCAAAGGGCAAATTGGTCGTTATGATGGTCGACTTCTGTTTATGCCGTGCACTGATCACCTGAAAGAACCAGTTTGAGCCCTGTTGGCCAAGCGGTAGATACCCGATCTCGTCTATCACAAGCAGATCCGGATTTTGATATGTTTTGAGTTTATTCAAAAGCGTGTGATTATCCTGGGCGGCAACAAGCTGATTGATCATATCCATTGCCGAGGTAAAAAGAGTTTTTATCCCGGCCTGCGTGGCTCCATAGGCGATGGTCTTGGCCAGCAGACTTTTCCCAACCCCGGGATTGCCAATGAGGATGACATCCATCTGGTTGCGGATAAATTCGAGATCCAGAAGACTTAAAATAGTCGCCCTGTGCTTGCTGCGGGAAGAATGAAAGCTGAAGTCAAACTGATCGATGGTCGGTTGCTCCGGTAGCTTCGACTGCTTAAAGCAGAGCGCGATCCTTGCCCGGCGACGTTGCTCGATCTCCAGGTCGAGGAGGCTGTGTATCGTCTGCAGGGCAGAATGATTTTTCTGCCGCCCCTGCTCCAGTAGGAATTCTATATTCTGCGCGCAGTGCTTGAGTCGTAAAGCCTTGAACTTCTCCTGGATTTCCTTAACCATTGCCAGACCTCCTTTTGAGAGCAACGGCGTCGTATTCGGCCAAAGACGGAGTTGTGAGCCTGATTTCATTGAGGTCCTCCTGATCGAGCCGTACCGGTGGATGATTGCTGACCGGTGTCATCTCCTGATAGAGGATGTTGCGGACATAATCCGCCCCGATAGCCTTTTCCGCAATCGATGTCTTCAGGCCATAGCGCAGTGCTGCCTCGCCGTACTCATCTCCCAGTGATAACAGCGCGGTGATATTCTTTTTGAGCGGAAGCCGAAGCTCGCTCAGCTGGTCAAGATACTGCATCGCCGTTTCCCCCAACGAAAGAAACACCATCACCTGCCGATCCCTGAGCATGCTCTTTTTGATTTTCTGGACCTGCTCCCGGTGACCGGGTAACTCCAGCCGTTGCCTTCTCTGCCAACACCGATAATGGCAGGCTATCAGTTTATCCTTGAGATAGATGGAGACCCGTTGGTTGTCCGCCTTGAGAACAACCTGCTTTCCCACAGCCCATGGCGGGACGGAATAGACATTGGTATCGAAACGGACCCCAAAATCCTTGTGGACCTGGAGCGTACAGATCTGACGACAGTCCGGTAGTGGATCGGGCAAGGGGCGCAGTCCATGGAGCCGGTCTATGGGCCGCTGGCCGGTGGTGGCATGCGTTCTGACGTTGGCCACGGTATCCAGCCAGTGCCGTACTTCTTCCTGGGCTTGATCAAGGCTTACGATCTTTCGCGCGGGCCAAAAGTTGGTACGGATATATTTGATGGCATTCTCGACCTTACCTTTTTCGTGGGGTGCCCGGATGGTACACGCATGGGGCCGTATGCCGAAGGTGTTGAGAAGTTCCAGAAAGGCTTCATTGAAACGGATGATCGAGCCCACTCGCTCCGTGACTGCGGTGAGCATATTGTCGACCACGATTTCCTTGGGAACGCCTCCAAAGTAGTTGCAGGCTTCCAGTAATCCTTGATGCAGAGCTTGCTGTTGCTGGCTGTGGGAGAAATAGACGTAGAGCATACGGCTATACCCTTCGAGTACAGCAAGCCCATAGAGTTTTCTGCTGCTCTGGCCATAGCTGAGGCTGTCAAAGTGGCCCCAGTCGATCTGGATCTGTTCGCCAGGTGCCGATTCAAAACGGATAAAAGGTTCTCGCAGAGATTGTTGCCCCCGTAATTGCCTGAGCAGGTCCCGTACGATGGTTATTTCACCGTTAAATCCCTTACTGCTGATTCTCTGCAGCACCACCGGCGCCTTTATATCCGGGCTGCTTGCAACCATCTCGGCGATCATTTTTCTGTAGGGATCCAGCTTAGATGGTTTTTTAATCGTGATTCCCTTCGGCGTTCCACCTGCCAGGTATCTTGCCACAGTCTCGCGATTGAGCTGTAACTGTCTGGCAATACTGCGGATAGAAAATCCCTGTTCCTTAAGCTCTGCTATTTCCAGGATCGCTCGTTTGCTGATCATTGCCCCACCTCCAGACTTTGCCTGAGAAGTTGGTCAATGGTTGCCGGGTCACTGAGCTGCATATCTTTCTGCTCCCTTAGTAACTTTGTCTGGCGAATCGGTTCTGCCGGTAAAGAGAGCACCTGAAAGAATGTGCCGTCAAAAGCTATCAGGTCTTTGTTGATGAGGCTATCCCGTGCCCAGAGGTACTCATCCAGGCTGAGCATGAGCAAAGAGCAAATCTTGTCGTAGGAGTAAAACGAGAGCCCCTGTCGATCGGCGACCATGATCAGGAAGAAATACAAAAGCAGCTCGTGATGGGTGAGGCTGGCCCAGAAACCATGCCGTAGAAAACGATGTTCGATAAAAGCGAAGCTGCCCTTGATGGTTCGTACTCGCTCGGGGAGTAGTGCATTTCTCATAAAGACCTCCTTTTTTGAGCACGGTAGCGTATCTCAAGGCCAGAGGCTATCGAGTCCTTCTTTGCAAGGTCAGTCTATCCTGCTGAAATTGGGATTATCTTAACGGGTAACGCGTCCATCTTTGCAAGATTACCCATGCAGGTTGAAAGGTAATATATCGCTGATGTATCGTTAAAAAGTGGCGTTAACGTGTCCGTCTTTGCAAGATCGCACCGTGCGGCTGAACCACGCTTCGCCTTATCCCTGACCTGCTGCAGCTGTCGGTTACGTCCAGCGGACGAGGGATTTTTCCGTCGGTACTCTTTCCAGTAGGTAGGATTTTTCCTTTGCCAGGTCTGTTGACTGGCCCGTTTGTTGGCCCGGTGATCTGGATCTGTTGCGAGTTTTTCCTGTTGCCACTTGCGTTTTCTTGCCCGCTGGCAGGCTTTATCTCCTCAGTATCGTTGATCTTTCACCTTTGGGTTTCTTGGTAGAATCCGCCTGCAACAGGCGCAGCGAAAGGTTGCCCGTTTCATTGGCACCTCCACGGAGTGAGAGACGTGCTTGCCCAACAGCAAGAATAAAAAGAAACTACAAAGGAAAAAATAGAAGAAAATCCACCTGATATGCATCAGGTTTTAAGAAGGGAAAAGAAAAAGAAGAAAAAACGAGGTCAGTGGCTGGATTTCAACCCCTGATTGTGTCGACTTTTACACCGATGATTTTGGCTGGAAAGTTGAACGCTGGTTACACCATAGGCGCTTATCATCCATTTGTAAGAGCTTCGCAGCAGTGAGAACCGGCATTTCACGGGCAAGTGTAATCAGCGTTTTGGAAACCAGCCAAAATCAACGGATAAAAACCGGCCAAATTTTCAAAAGGGTATAACAGCCCATTCATGGGTCATCTGTTCAAAAAATGCCATGTGGTCTATTTTTTTCTATGAAGGAAGATGCTGCTGATACGTACCTATCCGATAATGGATCTCCTCGATTCAGCTTCACAGGGTCATCTCAAAGAATTTCGAACGCGCTGCAAATGAATAGCTATAAGCAAAGGAAGCTGGCTAGCAAGGATATGAAAATATTCTTGACCCAGCTTGAAGGTTGCTCTCCATGGTCATTTGGCATGTGAGAAAAAATAAGAGGTCACCTCTAAAGCATTCTTGCGCTGCAGTTTAACTATCAAAATAACAGGTAGATAGTTGTATTAAAAGAAGTAAAAGAAGTAAAAGAAGTAACTACAAAGAAAAAAATAGAAGAAAATCCACCTGATATGCATCAGGTTTTAAGAAGGGAAAAGAAAAAAAGAAAAAACGAGGTCAGCGGCTGGATTTCACCCCCTGATTGTGTCGACTTTTACACCGATGATTTTGGCTGGAAAGTTGAACGCTGGTTACAGGCAAGGACCATGGCTGCCTGTTCAAAAAGTAAGGTAAAGTTGCTTCCTTTTCGCGCCCATGGGACTGCAACACGTTTCACCTTATGCTCAGGGCAACGAACTCGAGGAACAGACGCCGTAATGTAGCAATGGTGCTGAAAGAAGTTGAGATGTCGCCAAGTCATCTCTTTGAAATCATGCGCGTGACAAAGCTTGCCGCACTCAGGACAAGGAAAGAGCGTACCTCGTTTGGCTGCTATCGTTAGCCGAAGCTCATTGGGATTTTTGGAGGTATCGAGCGTTTGCCCCGTAATTTCCCAAGGCGCCTGTAGTCCAAGCCCTAATGTAATGATATCATTGCCGTTCATTGGTTTTCCTCGTCATTTGGTGTGGATTTGATCTTTATAATCAAATCCACACCAAATGACGAGGAGCCCAAAATCAGTCATATTCAACTACGCCAGCCAATCACTTGGAATGAGCTTTTCGCCATCACGCCATTCAGCAACCTTATGAATATTCGAAATGCCTGCCCAAACACTATCAGGAGCATGATCTAAGATCAGCGCTTGCCATCGGCCTTTATCTTCGGAAATCGCGTCGGCAATCGTTTTAAATATTTTGCGAACTGCGTCGACGTCTTCATCAGAAAAATCATGTGCATGATCGACTTCTTCTTCGCCGTCTTTAGATGCTTCCTTGCCTTCGTCCGCTAATTTACGCGGAAAGTAGACTTGACTCGGCTGATCATAAATAACGAAACTGCCCACAGGATTACTGTCATCGGATGAAAAGAATCGGTGTAACGCCACGGTTAAAGCGATGTGGTAAGCTATCCAGTTAGAACCGCTACCGATCTCTGACAGGTAATACTGGACACCAGACTCAAAAGAGATCTTCAAAGACAAGTCCGTGATACTTAACTCACACGGAGCTTTGACATACCGAGCTTCGATATCCAAACCGGGCAGCAGTGTTGATATGGTGGTCGAAATTTGTTTAAGCGCTACGGTTTTCTTGCGCGCTATCTGATGCTCTGACACATCTTTCAGCAGCCCTTCAATTTGGCGATTGAGCTCGTCAATCTCATCTTGCAGCCCTCCATCATCTTGAATCTCATCAATCGTTGTAAGAGAATTTTCGAGAGCGCCTATGAATCTATTCGCTTCATCCCGGCGGTAGCGTTCTTTTTTAAGCTTTACTGATGAGACTTCGAGGGCTTTAATCTGCCGATTGACCGAATTAAGTTTATCTATCAGATCACGGATTTCATTATTGACTGTCTGCAATTCCCGATAGAACGCGGACGGTACCTCTATTGAGGCTTTGGCTTCTAATTCAAATTGATGGAATGCATTGCTCAACTCAGTTAAATTATCAGAATCATGGTTAAAGATATTGCCACATACAGGGCACTCGTTATCCTGATTCTTTGAATCAAGCAACCATTCAGACAGCTTCAGCCTATCGCGCTTTAACGAAGAAACGTTAGAGTGTGCTGATAAAGTTTTTTGAAGTCGATCCAGTTCGGATTTATTATTTCTTTTCTCAGCAAGATTAATACTTAAGTCGCCTTCTTTTATCCGAAGTTCTTTAAGAGTATTTAAGGTCTTTTCTAATCCTTCGTCGGATATCGATAACTCAACATCAGTGCTTTGAGCGATAGCTTGAAGGTTTGAAATTAAATAGTCAGTATCGTCCGATAATGCATCAGCTTCAGAAGGCCAAATGCCGTATTCAACAGCACGTGAAACATGACTTTTAACCTCACCAACCCATCGCTCGGAGATGCTTTTTATTTTTTTAAATTCGCGTTCTTTTTGTTGTAACAATCGCCGTAAATTTTTTAATTCATGTTGCTTTGCCAAAATTGAAGCAGTTATAACACCCAAAGCGAACGGGAAGACATTCTTTAACCTTTCTCGGTATTGATACGATTCGACCTTGTAAAACAGTACATTTTGATTAGCGACAATATTTTGAGGCTGAAAATTAAATGAAATCAAGTCTCTGAAACTTGCAGAGGCATTAAATCCGCTCTCACCTTCGCTATCGCTGTCCAATCTAAGCGATGGAATTCCGGATAAACCATTTAAAATCTGCTTAACGTCACCAACTGTAGTGTTCCCATGGTCAATTTGCATCGGAATCTCGAGGTCACAACCTCGCAATTTAAACATCTCACTTGGCACCGTATTTCTTTCCGGACCTTTCCTTGCGAGCAAAAGCTGGTCGTTTTCTAATTGAATGACTACACCGAACCATGAACATGCATCACGAATGACATCAACTGGAATACTGCATTTTGATGACGCTAAACAATAGTCGATTATAGGTATTATCGCTGATTTACCAGTACGCGAAGCTCCGGTTATTACGTTAAGTTTTCCCGGTTCAAACTCAACAATCCGAGGCTCCTTATCTGGCAAAGATGACCAGAGTATCAATTTACTCAATTGAAATCGCATCAGAAAAATACCTTTAAATAAAATGAGATATCTTGAAGAGAAAGTTCTGCGAACCAAGCACCAAGTTTTTCAGCGTTTCGATCCATTTTCTTTACAATCGCCGGAACTCCTTTCGGTTTTCCCACGATGTCTTCAGCAAATGGAATAACTCTACCGGTGTCAGGTACAATAGTAATCAAATTGCTATTAACAGCCATTTTGATTGTACGCAGTGAAAGAGCTTTCATTTCCTGCGTTCTATCATGAATGCTCAACAATAAATGACATTTTTTATGCTGGGTACTGAGTAACTTTTCTGAAAACTTTGACAGTCCGGACCTTTTTTGAGTGGAATCAATAAACTCGAGTATGGGCTGGTGAAACAGGATCGGTAAAACTAAAAACAACAACACTCCTGGTGGCGCTTCATGTACTTCATGCTCATTTATGTAAGCAAGCGAAAATCGCCACATAAGATAAGAGCCTAATGCAGTGTTATTGATTAATTTAATTTCATCGCGTAAGGCGTTCACGGCTTATCCTTCCGGTCTTTAGCTTCAAGAAGGTTGGACCAATTAGGATGCCATCCGAGCGAAGGCTGATTGGCGAGTAAATGAAATGTTCCCGGTACAAAATGCTCTGGAAGTTCGTTATTTTCAATTTTCGTTGAATATTGACAACATTTAAAAAATACAGCCGCTCCTTGGCTCTCCGGTTCAGCATGAGGAATGGTAGCCTTTACTTCCCCTGAATAATTTCTCCATGTGGATTTCAATTTACTAACGAATTCGTCAGCACTTGACTCATGAAGCAAGCCACGAGTTATCCAATCATAGCGATCATCTTCAGCCATCAGATAATCGCATACAGCAGTTAATTTGTCTTCATACTCAATGTTGATCAACTCAAGCTGTTGTATGTATGTTGGTGATTTCTGAACATGCAGATTTGCTGCTTCTTTCGTTGGTTTAACTGATCCTGATCTCAATATTCCTTCACGATTAAATTTTCTTAAAATTTTGTGCGTTTCGCTGATGAATTCATCTCTTGAAATTTGTGGAGTCAATCCTGTGATTATGCATTTATCGATAGATTCTTTTATCCAACCTAGGAAGTATGTTCTGTAAGCGTCAGCATGTTCCGGAGGCACCGGAGAATCTTTTATCACGGCATTCAATTCTTTATATCCAGCGTCTCCACCACTTTCAAAGTTAAACCTTTCTATAATTGCCAGCGATATTGATTCGTTATTGAATACTTTATCAACATAACTCGAAATTGTATCTGCGACTTTCGATTTCAAATCAAATTTTGGCGCTTTACCCCATACGGCATTTTTTACAGATTCGAAGGCTTTTTTAGCGTTTTCTTCTGTATTAGCCTCATGAAGTATTTTAATAAAACTACCAGTAAATTTTTTATTAGGTACATATATTACATACTTCGTTCGAGCTGGATCTAATTCACCTGACTCAGCCAACAGCACCCAATTATGTAGCGTTTTCCACAAATTAACCGATTTGTCAGTGACAGGATTCGAACCAATTGTACTTTTATCTTCTTCGGTCGTGACACTTCCGTCCGCATGTTGTGTCGCAACATCACCTAAATATTCCAGAGACACAATATCACCAGAGCTTGCTTTCAGCAGATGATACATAAATCTAGTCTCTTGAAGATAATAACCTTCAGCTTGTCCTGGTACATTCCTAGATTTGGTCATTACTCTCCTGATTAACGCACTCAGCCGACACGATAGCGGCGTTATTTGACCTCTATTTCTTGCTTAGAGGCATTGTAACGATAATTGACAATTTCCCCGGAGATGAGGAGCTTGACAGCAGTCTGAATTACGTGGATCGGTGCTATAAACCATTCACGTGGAGTATGTCGTTTTCCTTCGTTATCGAAAACATCGACACCTAGGCACGAATTTGAAAAGAATCGATGAAGGAGATTTTCGAGTTTTTGAGGGTTTAAGTTGAAAGTCTGATACTCGGAAACGATTGTCACATCCGCCATCAGGTACGTAGGCTCATTTTTGGCGTTAAGAATCCGTTGCTGAGTTGGCTGAGCTGAAAACCCGATCTTATACAGATTTTCTATTTCCTTAATCTCTGGCTTATCACTCAAAGAGCGCAAGACGTAGATGTAGCCGGTAGCTTCATCACCTGTCACAATATGGTTATTATCGCCAAAGACTTCTTGCTGTTTCGTACTGACGATATGACGGCTGTTCACATCTTTCCATAATGCAGCAGCCAACGATCTCAGCAACATGTTAGACTCGGTGCCGTTCTCGAACACACAATATAACCGAGCGTTCACGTTTCCGAAGTTCTGTTTCTCCCATTCGCCGACAGTCGCGACGTAAACCAGCATTCCAGAGAGAAGAAAGAACTCGCCTGGCTTGATCTGTCTTTCACTTGAAAAACTGATCATTTTCAAATTCTTCAGAGCCAAATTCGACTGGACCTTTTTAAAAAGTGGCTCGAACTTATCAAATTCTTTGCAAGGCTTTCTTTTAGCGATGTACTCCGGAACATTCGGAGTCTTCGGCACGTGTTTCAAATCAAAGATGCTATTCGGATCATCTTCGGCGAGCAAACCACTCAGGTCATCTTCAAGAATATCCTCGATGGTATTTATCTCTTTTGCCTGCATCGGCTCTGGTATCTCAACATCCGCCAACAGCCCATGAACATCATGCTCTTTTAGAGCTGCAGCCTTGATCGGATCTTCACGCAAGCCTTTTAACCGGCTAAACAACATTCTTTCCTTGATATCTCGACTTTGCGTAGGCTCTTTGCCTTTTTCGGAGATAAAGTCATTAATTTCCAGAAACGAGGCTATCAACCGCTGGTCAGCGGTCACGGCACTTGCTTTCGGTTTTATATCCAATAATCCCAGAGGATCATTTGCGATTATCTGCTCAAGTTCTTTCTCAAAATCCATCATGCCACTGCTTCACGCATCATTTGTCGCTTCTTATTTCGCAAATACACCAAGGCTTCAGCCATTCGTTTCTCGAGCGAATCATTGGCATTAATGTTCGGCTCTCGTCCATGCATTTTCATAAATGGGCCGATCTTGTCCTTGTAGAGAATAACGGCCTCTTCGTCGGTCATCTGGATTCTCCCAGCATCAATAGTTTCCTGGATCACTTTCAATAATCTGGCCGTAACCGATTTAGACAGCACCTCGAAAGCTTTCTGGAACGGATTGACGCTATCAATCAAGTCGATGTGTAAATCCTCGATGTTGACGAACTTGCCAGCCATACGAACAAAACTTTTATCACCGACGGTTTTTATCTCGCCAGTCTTAATCGCGGAGTCGGCTACCACGTACTGACGTACTTCTTCAATTTCTTCCTCACTGAGCTCCGGGTACTTCGTTTGGATAACTTTAGGTATCAGGACCTTATTAATGACTTCAGGTTCAATAAACTCACCGGGGAGCGTTTGCAGGAGCTTCGGATCTTGAAGGATAGCGGCTTTCAGGTCGTTAAGATCGGACTCAATAATGTCTTTGACACGTTGCGTACTCGGCTCTTTAAAGCCTTTGATTTTGATAGTGCCTTTCTCAATCGTGTCATCATCCAGCCTTTTAGCTTTGAACTTGAAATTCGGAGCTAATACCTGTTCCATCAACAAAGAGGCAGTGATTGCCTTCAACATGTTGTTTACGGAGAGCTTAACTTCGTCATCCGCTGCTTCAGGCTGCGCTATCAAGTTGGTAAACTGAGCATGCGTTTTGTTATCACTGTCCCGGGTCGCTCTGCCGATAATTTGGATGATCTCGGTTAATGAACCTCGGTAGCCGACGGTGAGTGCATGTTCACAATACGGCCAATCGAAGCCTTCTTTTGCCATACCCAACGCGATGATCAGGTCCATATCGTCGACCGCTTTCATGTCACGAAGATAGGCAACAATTTTATCTCGATCTTTCGGATTGTCGTTCACGAGATCGGCAACTTTGATAATCTTGCCGTCGAGTTTACGTTTTACAAACAAGACCCCAGTGTCTGGATCTTGCGAGACAACCGTGCCGACAATATCAATGATCGTATCAACTTCCTTGTGCTTGTCTTTTGTTGACTCACCAGCGTTGACATTCGGTATATGGAGGATGGTTTTCTTGTCCGTATCCAGTATTTCGTCAATAGCGCTAAGATAGCGTCCTTGGTAAAAATGGTATCCGATGCCGAGCGATTTCAAATGCTTGTAACCATTCAGCTGCTCGTAATAGTTGTAAGTTACTTTTGAGAATTTGGCTTCATCCTCTGGAAGTAAAACCGGTACGCAATCGCCTCTAAAATATGAGCCGGTCATCGCTATGATGTGCGCGGATGTGTTGCTCATAATCGAACGCAACACTTCACCGAGTCGGTTATCTCCGTCAGCTGATACGTGATGAAACTCGTCTATCGCAAGAAGTACGTCATTGAATTTTGACTCATCGACCGCTTCATAAGCAAAGCGCAGCGTGGCATGTGTGCAGATGAGAATTGTCTGGGTTGGATCGTCGAGGAATTTTTTGAACGCGGTGACTTTACTGGCCTCACCACCTGGAGTGCAGAGATTAAAATTCGGATCGAAGTCCCAATCAGCGAAAAAACCAAATGAAGTAAGATCCGTTTTAGCGAATGAACCGCCGATAGATCTCTCAGGCACGGCCACTATGACTTTTTTCAAACCTTGATTGAAAAGCTTATCTAAACCGAGGAACATCAGAGCTCGAGACTTGCCTGATGCTGGTGGCGCTTTTAAAAGAAGGTACTGAGCATTGCGTGCTTCAAAAGCTCGAGCTTGCATCTCTCGCATGCCCATAGAATTAACAGCAAGGCTCTCACCAGTACATGCGTAATTTACAGCTATTAGATTAGGCATTTTATATCCCTTTATCGTTGTTCAGCAGCTAGTAAGGCTTCATAACGAGTAAATAGATAATCAAGTCGTTCTTCGTCATTTAAAAAAGGTTTTGAACGATAACATCTATCGACAATTGCATCGATTTTATCATGAGCTTGTCTTAAGCTTCCAGGCATTTTATCGGGATCGTATAACTGAGCCATTGTTTTCTCTGGATGTTGTTCACGGGCTTCTAAAACATCGAACACAGCCTCTTCCATAGAAGTTTTATGAGACGAAGATAGTACTGGATAGGGGAATGTATTGTAGCAGAGAGCGGATGAATAGCGATAATCATTTTTTAATCTACCAGCTACTGCTCTTACCCATGTCATGTGCATTCTAGAAGAAATAAGTGCAAAGATGTACGGCGATGGACCATAGATAACATACGCAAGATCACTAACGATTATATCACTATCCAGAAATCCAATTGGGATATACTCGCGGCGTTCGGACGATACACGAGGTATTATGATTGAATCTAGGTTTTGATGTCTAATTTCTACAAATCGATGGGGACTACTCGCAAAATATCTCGTAGCTTTTTTAGGACTAGCAGAACGCATTTCCACAACAGAATTTAATCGTCGATTTATTTCAGGAACTTTACATGCTTCATCTACTTCGGCATCATCTATCCAAAGACACCATCTTTCTTCACCTCGTATAAATTCACTCGATCCTAAATATTTTCTAATATAGCGAATCGATTCTGGATATTTTTCTACAAGAATATTTTTTTCACTCGTAGATAAAATTAAATGCCCACCATCTTTAGGCATATTTCCCAAAACCAATTTTTCAGATATATTGAAAGGAAATTTACGTTTTTCTACGAAGCCTATCGACCCTTCAGTTAAATAAGCTGTTATTGACCGAACAGATCGAGCGATACCATTTGTATAGAGAAATTTATTTTTGACATAATCCTTTACAGCCACACCGATAACAGAGCAGATTACTCCAGCATTACTCTTAGCATTATTGCTCCATTTAAACGACGTATGGCCGAAAATTATTTCTAAATTTCGTTTGAACACATACGGCCACAACAATGCGACCTGCTCGCCTTGGTTGATTGAATTCGTCGAAACAAAAGCAAATTTATTCGTGCTATCTTTTATATATTCGCCAGCTTTCAAAAACCAAATACTTATATAATCAAGCTTAGTTGTTCCTCCCCAATTTAAAAACAAATCTTCCTTATGCTCTTTATCCTGCATAGAGAAGCCAAGATATGGAGGATTGCCTAAAACATAAATCTCTCGTGAACCTCCAGCGGGACAAACGGCCTTCCAATCCATTCTAGCTGCATTGCCGCAAACGACATTGCCACCTTCCTGTAACGGCAAAGTCGGTTTCGTATCACCGAATATCTCTTTGAATGCAAGATTCATTTGATGCTCAGCCAACCATAGAGAAAGCTTAGCCGTTTCATGAGCAAAATCATCCAGCTCAATTCCATAGAATTGCGTCAGCTTAATTTGGCCGTGATATCGAAATGCAGCCATCTGGCCGCCATAGAGCTTTTTGAAAATCTCGATTTCAAGCTTGCACAACTCCTTGTAGGTGATGATTAAGAAGTTCCCAGAACCACAAGCTGGATCAAAGATTTTGAGATTGTAAATTCTATCGAGCAAAGCTTTCAGCTTGGTCTTGTTGTCACCAGCCTTCTCAAACTGCTCATACAAATCATTCAGAAAGAGAGGTTCTATGACCTTCATGATATTAGTGACCGAGGTATAGTGCATACCGAGTCCACCTCTCATGTCTTCGTGAATGACCGCTTGGATCATCGAGCCAAAAATATCCGGATTGATCGCCTTCCAGTTCAGCTCGCCGCACTCAAGTATGATCTTTCGAGCTTTAGCGTTGAATGTTGGCACCGGCAAGTCATGAGCAAAGAGCCCACCGTTTACGTAAGGAAACTCTTGGAGGTATTTCGGAAAACTCGAGGTATCTTGCGTATTGAGCACAAGAAACAACCGCTGCAGATAAGCTTGGAGGTCACTTCCATCCTCGGAGGTGTGAGAGGCTATCGCATTCGTGAACTGGTCGTCTTTAAAGATGCCGGTGTCTTCAGCGAAGAAGCAGAACAGCAGCCGTGACAGGAAAACGTTGAGAGCATGCCGATCAGCTTCGTTCGATACTTTGTTATCTTGAAGGATAAGGTCGTAAAGCTTACCCATCTTATCAGCGGCTTTAATATCCGCTGGATTCTCACTATGAAGCTGAGATTTTTCAAGACCAGCCCAAGGCAAAAAGAAGTCGTAATGCTTGTATAACTCTTGAAATGGAACATCGAGCGAATCGCTGTTTTTGGTGTCGACGGCCAAGAACTCATCGAAATCGGTCACTATGATAAATCGCGGATGATGCTTCGTTATGTTTTTGTCGCTACCTAACGAATCGATCAGCTCATGAAGGTCCTCGGTTTTATTGACTTTAAAACAGAGCTTTTTCTTCCAAAGTATCTCGCCAGGATTTTTGGATAGATTGAAATCTCCTTTCAACAGTCGAGTTATAGAAGCTTGTGGAAAATCATACAACTTCAAGAAGTCGTAAATAAATGAATCTTCATCGAAATTCTCAACCAAGTTTTTGAGATCTTCCTCAAGCTTATTAATGTTCATATAGAAAATTTATACTCTATCTCTGTAAATATTTACATTTACACTCAAAAGTGCATCATGAGTGCTGATCCGAACACACAGACAACATGAATCAAGATCAGCACCTAGATCAATCATATGTATCTCAATGAAATTGTTGAGTTTACCAATTATAAACGCCACCTCTCTCAATAAATTTTTCAGAAGAAACAAATATTTGAGACAGAGCTTTCTTCCAACCAATATCCCAAATCGGCTCGCTATAGCGATAAGATCCAAGTTCATTATCGTAAAAGCGACCGTATGGATCAATCATCAGATAAGAACTCTTCATTGAGCGGTTGTCTTCTGCCACCATGTTGCAGAAGTCTTGGGCAACGCGGTGGTTCTTCAAAAAATATTTGAATTGTTCTTTACTCACTTTAATCTTGTGAAACTCAAGATCGTTTTGACCAATAATCGGCAACACCTGGAATATTTTCCACCTGACCGGTTGAATGTTTACAATAAAATCAGAGAGGTTTTCACGCCAGTTACAACTTGTAACTGTTGTATTGATTTTAAGCTTGATTCCATATGATTTGATCATTGAAGCCAGCTCAAAATATCCGCTCTCTGAAATAGCTTTACCTTGAACCGATCTCCCAATATTACGATTAGTTTTGTTCGACAAGCTATCGATACTTAACGTAAACCAATCAATGTTGATCGAATTTTTATTGAGCCAATCTTCACGGAGTAAATAACCGTTTGAGATGACCATAGTGGTCATTCCAAGACTCTTTGCCAAATGGAGAAGATCTGGTAGCCACGGACAAAGAAGAGGCTCACCGCCAGCAAAACTAATTTTTGAAACACCAGCCTTAAACGCTGACTTCACTATAAATGCGCTATTAATCGCATTCTGATCTTCACGGAATTTCTTGTCAAATTTGGCAAAACAAAATTTGCAATCCATACAACAGTGCTGCCATAAATGATAATTTACAGCTGGGATTACGCGTTTTACTTTTACGTTATTTAGCAGCTCGTTCATAATACCACTCCTTAAAATAGAGGTTGTCAGAATAAGTGTGCTGTGACCAGCTCTGACAGCTTCTGGAGCGATTAAATGCTAAATAAGTTTAGTATCCTACATATCAAACATCATCTGCAGCTAATGACGAAATGACAAAAAATTTCAGAACGATTTCTTTCAAAGCCTCCATGTTTTCAAATTTTTTCAAAAGATGTTCGTGATTCTCAATTCTAAAATCTAACTTTTGGAGAATGTTAGGCAAAATGAATTTATCGAAAGTGATAATCATTGGACATATAACCTGAAAAAGATCAAGCAATCTTTCAGGCTCAGGTCGAAAATTGTCATCATAGCCGAGTGCTGGATGAGAATATCGATTCAATATTTCGTAAAGCGTGCTGTAATTCGCTTTCCATAAATTTCGCTCCGCTTCGTATGGCAAATACTCACCCAGTACATCTTCACAACGCCACCGCATTGAACCTAAGTCTTTTCTATCATTTTTCGAGAAAGGCTTGTTGCTCTTATTCCTCGTTGGAAACCAATGTCTAATATCTTTCGCTCTATCCTTGCCCAGCTTTTTAGCCACATTCTTTTGATCAGTTAAATTCTCAGACTTCCCTTTTTTGAAGTATTTTTTTACCGAATCAGGTTCCTGAATATGGTAAACTAAGCCAGGAATATCATTGAAAAGAAATCTGTAATTATTCTTCTTTTTTTGTATATCAGTATAATCAAAAATTCTTTTAACCAAAGAATGTCTTGTTTCTTCCGAATCTCCAAATTCATTGATGAATGCAACTACCAATCTCGATTCTACGAATAGTTCAAAAAGAGATTTCAGCACTGGATAGTAGGAATCTATACAATGAAACATTCGGCTATCATCAATTTGACGAGAAAGATGCGCAAGGCCTTCGAGATACCTTGTAATTCGAACCGAATGACAATACACCACTGACTCAAGAGGATATTTTTTAGCATCACTCTTAGTCTTCGTTTCAAGCAATGCGTAACCTAAAAATTCAGCGCTTAATGTTATGTAACAATTAATTTGATAAAGGTATCCATGCTGCAGAAATGCTTTTAAAATACTCTGTTTAGATACCAAATGATCTTTTTCCAAAATTTTTGACAATCTTTCAATATCACTTGTCATAACTAATCAGTTTTACAAGATCCAGCCTTGAGCAGATAATTTTTCAGCATATATTCTTTCTCGCCTAATTGTATTCTTCGAACAGATTTCTTTTCGTAAAATTCGTCAATTACTGCATTCGTCCTATCAAGGTTTGTCTCATACAAGAATCGACTTGCTGTAAACTTCCTATTTTTCGGAGAACCCCAATAACTATGCTCGAGCCATTCAAGCAAATCATCATCATGCGGAGCAATTAAATTGACTTCTTTTGAAGCCCTTGTAATAGCAACATAGAAAAGCCTACGCTCCTGCTCGATTATACCAGGATCATCAGCTTTATCTTCGTAGTGAGGAAATCTACCTTCTTCAAGCCTTGGCAATATTACCATAGGCCATTCCCCGCCTTTCGCTTTGTGAATCGAAGTAATTTGAATCACATCAGAATCAGAAGAGTTTTCATTGTGTTCATCTTCTTTACTCAATTCGTAAATCAATTCATCGACCGTCACCTTGCGGTTTCGAGCATATTCAGTCAATACCTCGAGACCTCTAAGAGCATCATTAGCTAATTGCTTATGAATGTGACCTTTTTGAATTTTATACGCAAAATCAATTACTTTATCAATCTCGACCAACGCTTCCGAGGCTGACATTGACGGAGACACACGAGCCTCTAATTCATGCCACAATCTAAAGACTTTTTGTAACTGGCTTTTCAAAGCAGGCTCTTCTTCACATGCCGCATCAAGAGTTCTGTATAGATCCTGTGGGCTCTCGGCCAATCTTCTTATCAGCCTAAGCCGTTGAGGTTTCTTTAAATACAACTCTGCATAACGGAGCATGGCCAAGAAAACCTGCTCTCTAGATTCCAAGCTGTCAATACCATGTAATCCATGACCTCCACCCAAGGCCATAAATCCGAGACAAGCCTGGATCTCCGGCCTTGTCCGGTACGATTTTGTTTTATCAGCCAGGTCGTACGGAATACCGGCGCTCATCAGCTCCATCTCAGGTTCCAGAGCCATAGCCCAGCTTCGAACCAAGATGACAACATCTTTTAAAGCGCCACCGTTCTCCAACCAACGCTGAACCAAGCCGGGTATAAGGCCTTTGCTATTGCCCTCTGGTCTCAAATGCAAGCGAATAGCTGTTCGCGGCGTCTTACGACTTGATATACAGAACTTTTTGATACGATTTTTATTGTGGTACATTACCGTGTTGGCCACACATGATAGAGCGTGACCAAATCGAAATGTATGTGAGAGCGTGAATCGCGTAGTATCGCCAAAAAATTGTTCAAAGAGACCGGTCATATAGTCAGAGCGAGAGCCACGCCATTCATAAATGCATTGGTCCTCATCACCGACCGCCATCACGGAGGCTTTTGATCCGGCTATGCTCTGTATCAGCTCTTGTTGAGCAAGATTAATATCCTGGTACTCATCGATCAGAATGTGTTCGTATCTGTTCCCGATGTAATTATTTACCTGACGGCTGTTTCTTATCGCCACGGCTGGATCATAAATCATGTCGGCGAACGTTCGATACTTAGCCTCTTGACGCAATTCTTCAAACTTGCTGTATGCCTTCTTTATCGCCCAAGGAACGCTTTCATAATCAATCGATCCCAAGACTTCATCCGGCTGCAGCCGATCGCCTTTCCATCGCTCGATAAATCCGCTGAACTCGAAAACAAGTTCACTGCTGAGATTACACAGCTCTTCAGAATCGTATTCAGAATCAACTAGCTTCTTTGCGAAATCCAAAGCTTTTTGCAGATCCGGCCAATATTCATAGTCCTTGAGCCGATATGAACATTTGTCTATATGACCATTTTCAGAAAGATTTTTGCATACCGTCCGACCTAAGCTGTGATAGGTGTAAATTTTTGGCGCTTTTAAATCAAGACAGCTACAAGCTTTTTGCAATCGAGCCTCAAAAGATACTTTGACATCTCGATTGTACATCACTACTAGAATTTTCTCGCTTGCAACTCCACAGTTCAAAAGATATAAAATTCGATGAATTAATGTAACGGTTTTACCTGATCCAGCTACGGCTGAGACTAATGCATGTCCACCGTTGTGAGATACAACTGATATTTGCTCACGTGTTAATGGCTTTAATATTTTAGATTGCAGCTCAGTAAATTTCTTATTCATGATAACATTTACTTATTAAAAACAAGCTGCACCGAAATGCTTCAAATGATGGAACATATTTCAAACGCTTTTTACAAAACAGCTTATCGTCCTCTTTTTCGTTCTTCACATTGTCGCACACATAACAACTTCGGATATTGACTCCTTCGATATGAGCTGTTTGAATAAAATCGTAAGTTTGAATAAAATCGTAAAATTCATTTTTAATCTTGTCGTTTGATTCACACAACGACGCTCTTACAACTGAATTATTATTTATTTTCTGGACAATGCTTTCCGGAGTAGATTTGATGACGGACGCCATTCCTTTATAATCGATTACGAAACAACGGAATTCTTTTTGACATTTTCCGTTACAAACATCTCGACGTATAGGCTTTGCGTTGAAATTGTATAATTTGATCGAGCTGTTCGATTCGGCAACAGATGTCTCCTTCAACAAACGGATGTCATCTTCAGAGTTTATAATGTACTCGATTATGCGATGACCACTATCACGTTTTTCTTTTGAAGACTTATGTGTCACAGCTATTTCAACATAGATTACTTCGCTGGTGGAGATTGACTTCAGCATGACATCTGGAACAAATCCGTCATGCTCACATTCCAAGACCACGGCGTCAAAATAACTGGTCAGATCATACGAAATGTTTTGAATTTCACTACAATGGATATTAAGTTTATTTTCAAAATGTGTACATGTAACTTCAGTTTCGAGCTCTAAATTAAAAGGTTTTCCGGAATCCAAACAGTTGGTATAGGTTTCAAAAAAAGTGCGTTTACCGAGGTTGTGCAGATACGTTTCTCCAGCGCAACCTTCGCCGTTCGCGTGCGCGAAGTGCTTAATCATTTTCTGACCAAGCTTGGCGATTAACTTCCCTTGGCATCCAACACAAACAAACGGCTCAAGGCTAGCCACATCAGCCCTATTGAGAGTAGTTACATCCTGGACCTGTCCCAATTGGTTTAACGCGTAGCGATATGTTGCTTCCATAAAATCAGTTGTCGTCAGCTATATCTAATGCTCAAGCGAGAAAATTGAGTGCCAATTCGTTACCGGCTCCATTGTCTTTCACAAGTAACTCTTCACTGGGTGCATCCGATAGTTATGGGATTTGCGGACTCGATACTGTATGCAGTTGTGTGTTTTTCGCGCTAACCGCTACATAAAGTATAACGAGGGCAATTTGCCATAAGTATCGGATGCACCCCTCTTCACTTTACTTTGTATGACTTTTTCCTGCAGCAGTAGGGGAGAGAGAATTGTTACTGTAAACTACCAAAAATCAATTAGTTCCCTCCAGCTGATTTCATTTCCTGCAACGGCGACGTCGTTTTTTCTTCTTTCCTCTTTTTTTGCCACAGCGCCATTTCTTCGAAGCGCTTTGGGAATTCCTGGATGAAGTCTATGGCGGTTCTGGTGCTTCGTCCGTTTTCTTCAACCTGCCATTCCTTCACGAGTTCAAAAAACTCGTCCATGATTTGATCGTAACTATCCTTTTCAGCGGGCTGCCCTAGGATACTGTGGGCGTATTCCCCTTTACCCGTATTCTCCTCGTAGCAGATTAACTCGTCTTTTGAGAGACCGAATTTTTCCTCAATAATGCCAAACCAGGTTTCTGGGATTTTATTTTTTCTTTTGGCGTCCGTGATTGCTTGCGGAGAAATCCCAAGAGCTTGCGCCACTCCTTTCTGATTTTTTCCTTTCGATATCTTCTTAATTTTTTTGAACAAATCTTCAAAGCTGAGAGATTCCATTCGGCTTACCAGGTTTTTGCTTGATCTGCTTTAAAAAATGTTTTAAAAAATAAAGCAGAATAAAACAGATTTATAAGAAATAAAACAAAACAGCCTGCAAATAGGGGAAAAGCAGAGCTGGTTATAATCGGGAGAAAAACAAGCATCATATTTTTAAAAATATAAGTGTCGCAATTAACGCACTACAAAATTGGCAAGGCGCTGCTAAGGGAAATAGGGGCATTGCCGCAGTAATATCGCGGGGAATTGGCCTTGTTACTGTTGTAGCTCGTCCAATTGTACGAATTTTAATAGCCGTATAATAGCAGTAGTTTGCCATTTTACGCAAATTAAATAGTAGGCCAAATAATCAAATTGCAACCTTTAAATTTTGCCCTTCATTTATCCAGACATGTAAAGCAAGTAGAGCAGAGAGTAAAAAAAACGGTGAGTAATGCCCATTATTAGCCGGAAGTCTTGGGTGAATGAAAAAACGTATCCGGAAAACCGGAGAATACGATTGGCTTAAATAAATTTACTTGATGGAAAAACTATCAAGTAAAGGCACGCCGCTAAAACACGAGGATGTGGGACTGTAAATGGAAATCTTGAGCAAACCAATTCCTGAATTGCCAGGCATGCTTGAGCCATATGCAACTCCACAGTTGCCGGATGTGGCACAGAAAAATCACGTTGCTCCCAATACCTTTCTTCAATCCGCCATGTTTGGGATGGTTCGGCGTGGACACCGAAAATATCTGGAAAGACATAAGATTGTTTCATTCAGAAACGTCTCTATTTATTTCACCGGTGGTTCGCTCGATCAAGGGGATTTGGATGTGATACTTCACGCCATGCATCTTGCCGCACAACAGGCAGTTTCGAGCAAAACAAATGGTTTGGTGGAGTTTTCGGTTCGGGGTTTTTTAAAGGCGTTGAACAAGAAACCTGGAAAATCAGGCCAGGATTGGCTGTTCAATTCCATTCGACGTCTCTGCGCTTGTCTGGTTGAGGTGCAGTACGGAGACAAGGTGCACCAGCCAGTGCTGAGACAAATGAGCATTTATGGTGGGCCGCTCATTTACGATTTTTACCACGACTCGGTGAAAAAGAAATTTTTCCTGCGGGTGAATGCCGATCTGGGCTCATTGCTGGATCTTGGATGGACTTCTCTTGAGTGGCGCAAGCGGCTTGGTCTCAGGAACAATCTCGCAAAATGGTTACACGGCCTTTATGGCAGCACCGAATTATACCCCCTGAAGACCGCAACGATCTGTCAGATGAGTCGGTCAACTTGCAAGGAGCTTTACAAATTTCGACAACAGCTCAAGAAAGCCCTCAATGAATTAGTCGAAATAGAGGCTATCGGTTCTTGGAATATTGATGCCGAAGACAAAGTACATGTCTTTCCGCGCACCCAAAGCAGCGTGGCGTAGCAGGTAGAACAGCGCATTCATACCCGTGGCATAGGAGGTAGGAAGGCGTGGCGTAGAGGGTAGGTACCCGTGGCATAGCGGGTAGGAAGGCGTGGCGCAGCGGGTAGGTACCCGTGGCTTAGCGGGTAGGTGGTGTGGCGTAGCAGGTAGGTAAACCGTGGCATAGCGGGTAGCAAAGCGTGGCATAGCAGGTAGGGGGAAGTGGGGTGATAATGTTTGAAAATAGCGAAATATCAGCTTGATGTCGCCGACGATCCCTCGCGTTAAAAGTATTTAAAATATTATTAAAAAAAAGAAAGGCACTCCAGGAAGAAAAACACCAAAGGAGTTGGAGCACTATGAGCACCGTTCATTTTGTTTTGCAGGGAAAAGGAGGAGTGGGGAAATCGCTGATTGCCTCGATGCTCTACCAGTATTTGCATCAGCAGGGGATTACTGTCACCGGGGTTGATACCGATCCCGTCAACGCGACCTTCTCGGGCTATAAAGCGTTGTCTGTGCAGACGCTGGATATCATGGACGGAGACGACATTGATCCACGCCGCTTCGATTCCCTTATGGAAACCATTCTTCAGCAAGCGGAAGAAAGCCACATCGTCATCGATAACGGTGCGTCCACCTTTCTGCCTCTTTGTTCCTATCTCAAAGATAATGCCGCGCTTGAGCTCCTGGATCAGGAAGGCCATGCGGTGTTGTTGCATACGGTCATGACCGGTGGTCAGGCTGTTGTCGATACCGCATCCGGTCTCAAAACCTTGGCCACCTCTTTTCCGCAGGCATCCATTGTCATCTGGTTGAACCGATTTTTTGGCGACATCGCCATGAACGGCAAGGTCTTTGAGGAGTTCAAAGTCTATCAGGAGCACTGTGGCCAATTTCGGTCCATCATTGAAGTTCCTGCTCGTAAGCAGTCGACCTTTGGCAAGGATCTGGAAGCCCTGCTTTCCCGCAGAGAAACCTTTGAGGCTGCCATTCATTCCAATCAGCCGGTCATGGTACGACAGCGCTTAAAAACTTTCTGGACGGAGGTCTTACGGGAAGTCGATAAAGCGCAGCTGATCGAGGTTCTGTGAGAGGGGAGGGTGATGGAAACGCAAGATAGAGTGCAAGCCGAGCAGGCGCTACCGGAGCTTCCTGATGGCATCGGCCTCAGTATGGAGGAGGTCCGTATGCTGCTCGCTGTGAAAAATTCAGCGTCGGTATCTCCCGATGATCCAATCCTGATGGTCGTCACCGTTCTTAACGCCTTTCTTTCGGAAGAAGAAAAACTGCTGGATCGACATAGTAAGGCACTGACCGCTATCCTCACCGAACGAACCGACGGATACGTCAAGGCGGTGGAGCAGACCGCGACCCATTTGGGTGAAAGCCTTTCGAGCGCATCGGCAGCTGAAATGACGCGCTTGTTTTCCGAGAATACCAAGAAAATAGAAAAATTTAAGCAAAGCCAGGTCTGGTTGGCTGCCATTGTCACTGTCTCGGCCTTGGTTAACGTGGCAGTTTTCGTTTTACGCTAAGGAGCAAAGAGATGATTGCAGACAATCGATTGCTTGTTTCGCTCGAGCATAATCTTGGACCGGTGATCATGTCCGCTTTGCGGGATCCGGACGTGGTGGAGGTGATGCTTAATCCTGATGGCAAGATCTGGGTTGAGAAGTTGGGGCACGAAATGGAGCCTGAGTCAGATATGGCGCCGGAGCAGGCGCGCCTGGTGCTCTCCCTTGTGGCCTCTGGGCTTGGCGGCAATGTGACCGTAGAGCAGCCGATTATTGAAGG
The DNA here is from genome assembly GCF_963664075.1 of uncultured Desulfobulbus sp. Lineage (NCBI taxonomy): Bacteria > Pseudomonadati > Thermodesulfobacteriota > Desulfobulbia > Desulfobulbales > Desulfobulbaceae > Desulfobulbus > uncultured Desulfobulbus sp. The sequence goes on along the minus strand of NZ_OY760916.1, from coordinate 2,213,294 downwards.
CGAACTCCCTTTGGATGGATCCCGCTTCGAAGGTTTGATGCCACCGGTTGTCTCCTCGCCAAGTTTCACCATCCGCAAAAAGGCCAGCCGCGTCTTCGCTCTCAGTGAGTATGTCAAAGCTGGAATCCTTGATCCTGATCTGGTGCCGGTTCTTCATGATGCGTTGAAGGACAGAATGAACATCCTTGTTGTCGGTGGTACCGGCTCGGGCAAAACCACCTTCGTGAATGCTCTTATTCTTGCGCTCGCCAATATCTGTCCATTGGATCGATTGTTGATCCTGGAAGACACCATGGAGCTGCAGTCCAAAAGCGAAAATACCGTGTTCTTCAGAACCTCGGATCATGTGGATATGCGACGGTTGGTCAAGGTGACCATGCGCTACCGACCAACCAGGATCATTATCGGTGAGGTGCGAGACGGAGCAGCCCTAGATTTGCTTAAAGCGTGGAATACAGGTCACCCCGGTGGCATCGCGACTGTGCATGCCAACAGTGCAGCCGAGGGCCTGGATCGCCTCGAGGAGTTGATCGCAGAGGCCACATCTGCGCCAAAACAAAAGCTTATTGGCAAAAGTGTTGGCCTGGCCATTTTTATCGAACGTGTTCCCGCGGGCCGTAGAGTTTCAGAAGTCCTTCGTGTTTATGGCTACGATGCCGGAACCCAAACTTATCAAACTGAGGTCGTATATCATGCGTAACAAACTTGCCCTGTCTCTTTTGCTGCTGTCCATCCTTGTTATTCCGGAATTGGCATCTGCCTCCGGTGGCATCACTGAATTTTCCAGTCCCTTGGAGAAGGTGGTCAACACCGTCACTGGTCCTGCTGGTAAGTGGATCTCCATCGTGGCCATGGCCTTGTGTGGTGTGATTTTTATCCTCAATAAGGATGATCTCTCCGGCGGATTCAAGCTCCTGTTGCAGGTGGTCTTCGGTATCAGCTTTATCGCCTTTGCCACCTCGATCGTCAACAGCGTCTTTTCCTTCTCTGGAGCAGTGATCTGATGCGTGCAGTGCCCATCAGACAGAGCCTGCACCGTCATAATCTGGTGTTTGGTGCGGAGCGTGAACTGGTGATGTTCAGTGCCTTAATCGCGTTTTTGGTCGGTGTTGGCGGTATGACCATCATCGCCGGGCTTGCAGCGCTGGGATTTTGGTTGTGTTCGATAGCAGTTCTTCGGCTCATGGCCAAATCTGATCCCTTGATGTCGAAGATATGGGCACGGCACATCGGGCAGCAGGAATTCTATGCAGCCAGGGCTTCACGTTGGAAACTTGTGGGAGGTTTCAAGTGCTGAGGCTTGCGGATTACCGTTCAACCGCCAAGGGGTTGCCTGACTTGCTCCCCTACGCAGCCTTGGTGGCCCCCGGTGTGGTGCTGAACAAGGATGGCTCTTTTCTCGCAGCCTGGTCTTTTGCTGGACAGGATACAGCCAGTTCCACCCCGGAGGAGCTGGCCTGGGTTTCGCGTCAGGTGAATAATGCCATTAAGAGACTGGGAACGGGGTGGACGCTGCATGTGGATGCGATCCGTTGCCCGCATCAGGCCTATCCATCGGTTGAAAGTGGATTTTTTCCGGACCAGGTAACGCGGTTGATCGACGAAGAGCGTCGTGCATTTTTTGGCAGTGGCCTCTGCTTCAAAACGGAAACCATCCTGAGTGCTACCTACAAGCCGGATTTGAAAGCAACCAGGATGCAGCAATCGATCCAAACCGGAGAGAACGGAAGCGGTATGGACCGTAGTGTCAATGATTTCGTTGCCACGCTCACCGAGTTGGAAGATTCGTTATCCTCGGTGTTGCAGATGGAGCGGTTGACAGAATACGAAGAAAATGGAGCTGTTTTTTCTTCCCTGCTGTCGCATCTCCAGCGCTGTCTGGTCGGTGAACACTTTCCGGTTCGAGTGCCAAGCGTGCCCATGTATCTGGACGCCGTGCTTGGTGGCATTGATTTGATTGGAGGGCTGCAACCACGTATCGGTGATCAATATCTTGCGATGTTGTCTATCGATGGTTTGCCCCATGACTCCTGGCCTTCGATGCTTTCCGCGCTCGACGGACTGTCTTTGCCTTATCGATATTCGACTCGGTTTATTTGCCTGGACCAGCTGGACGGTACAAAAGAGATCAACATGTATCGCAAGGGCTGGCAGCAACAGATGTTCAGATTCCTGGATCTCTTTCTCAATAATCCCAATGCGCGGGTAAACCGTGACGCGCAAATGATGCGTGATGATGCAGAGGAAGCCTTGTTGGAGGTCCAATCAGGCATGGTTGGTGTTGGTTATCTCAGCTCCTGCATCGAATTGCGCCATGAGCGGCTTGATGCGCTGCATGACATGGCCCGTGAACTGCGAAAGGTAGTGCAGACGCTGGGTTTTGGTTGCCGAATCGAATCGGTAAATGTGCTGGAGGCCTGGCTGGGTACGCATCCAGGCAATGGCTATGCAAATATTCGGCGGCCTTTGGTGAACACCTTGAATCTTGCGGACCTCCTGCCGCTGGCCACAACCTGGACAGGAAGCCGATTTTCTCCTTGCCCTTTTTACCCGCCGAGATCACGACCGCTTTCCGTACTGACCACGGATGGCTCAACCCCGTTCTGGTTCAACCTCCATGCCGGTGATCTAGGGCATAGCCTGGTTGTTGGCCCAACTGGCTCTGGCAAGAGTACTTTGCTGGGGCTCATTGCGGCGCAGTTTCGTGGGTACCGCGACGCGCAGATCGCGGCCTTTGACAAGGGGATGAGTTTGTATCCGCTCTGTATCGGTGCTGGCGGTGACCATTGCAACATTGGCCATGAGGAACTCTCCTTTGCGCCCTTGCAGCACATCGACGAATCAGAAACAGAATTTGCCTGGGCAGCCAACTGGATCGCCTCTTTGGCTGAACTGCAGAAGCTGACCATTCTGCCGGTCCATCGTAATGCCATTCACACCGCCCTGAAGACTCTGAAGCATAACCCGGCACATATGCGTTCGCTGACTGATTTTTGGCATGTCTGTCAGGATGAAGAGCTGAAAGTGGCTTTGACCCATTACACAGGTCAAGGAGCTATGGGGCATTTACTTGATGCCAAGGAAGACGGCCTGGCCCTTTCTCGTTTTATGGTGTTTGAAATCGAGGATCTGATGGAGATGGGCGAAGCCAACATGATCCCCGTGCTTCTGTATCTCTTTCGTCGTTTTGAAAAATCGCTGACAGGGCAGCCCTCGTTGCTGATTTTGGATGAGGCCTGGGTGATGCTTGGTCATCCGGTGTTTCGGGCAAAGATACGGGAATGGCTCAAGGTTCTCCGTAAAGCCAATTGCGCAGTGGTGCTCGCCACGCAGAGTCTTTCTGATGCTCAAAATTCAGGGATCATGGATGTTTTGGTCGAATCCTGCCCAACCAAAATTTTACTGCCCAACCATTCGGCACGTCAGGAAAATCAATACAACCTGTATGTAGATATCGGCTTGAACAGCCGTCAGATAGAGATCGTCACCAACGCTGTTCCCAAACGGGACTACTACATCATCGCTCCTGAGGGGAGAAGGTTGGTGCAGCTGGCGCTTGGACCTCGAACGCTCGCCTTTATTGGTGCCTCCGATAAAGAGAGCGTCGCCAGGATCAGGCAGCTGGTGAATGAGTGTGGCCTGGAAAATTGGCCGGATGCATGGCTGGAGGAGAGAGGAATATGAAAAAACAGTTATTGGCGATTGCCTTGTGTGTGGCTGCGGTGCAGCCAGCTTGTGCTGTGACTGTGTACTGCAAAAACTGTTCGAGTAAGTTTACCCAGACGTTAGATCGGGTCACAAATCTTTCGCAACTGATGACTTTGGCCAATCAGTATTCCGAGGCTGTTCAACAAACAGCGAAGCAGCTTCAGATGGTGCAGAACATGATTCAGAATACTGCTTCTTTACCAGAAACACTGAAAAACGAGGTGGTTGGTCAACTCACCGAGCTGGCTACGTTGACCAGTACGCTGAAAACGCAGCGAGGCGAGCTCACAGCCCTGGCAGAGGTATTCAATACTCTGTTTCCGGATCAATCGGTATTTGCCGATTTGGCTGGGGCCTCGCTAGCGGATATTGCGGTAGCAAATAAGACCTACCGAGATCACTACAAGGCCTGGTCCGCAGAGGTGGACAAGGCATCCCAGGCAACATTCCAACTCTCCGGCAAACAACTCCAGGAACTCCAGGGAGCAGGTGAGTTGGACAGCTACATCAGTAATTTGCTGAACACCCCGGATGGGCAGATGAAGGCCCTGCAGGCAGGAAATCAGTTGGCTACGATCCAGGTCCAAGAGGTCAGGAAATTGCGGGAGTTGATTGCGACAAACACGCAATCAACCCTGGCTGGTCAGATGAAGTCGGAAAAAGAATCGCAAATGCAAGCTGCACGCTGGCGAAATGCGACCAACACCGAGGGACATGATTTTTCTAAATACAGCGAAGCAATTCCCTGACTCAGGGCAATGGCTTGCTGTAATTGCTGAAATCGTGGCCAGAGGTATCGGTAGCTTCTTTCCAGGCTTTCATCCTTTTGTCATCGGTTTGGGGCTCTGGTTGTTGGGTGATTTGCGTTTGTTGTATCGAACTGTTGTTAGTTGTTTTTTGTGAGTTTTCATTATTTTTATCGCACCCTGAAAACAAGATTCCGAAAGAAATAAGCAAAATGATCAAAAAAGATTTTTCACGCATATCGATACCTCTGTTTTTTATTGGGACAGTGTTGTTGGTGATGATTTCGAGTAGTCAATGCTGTTATGCAGATACTGATAATGTTGTCTACAATATTTTGAATAAATTTTCTACAAAAGCCTCATCCTATGGAAGTGCTTTGCAGGTTTGTGCTGAAAGATTGTTTTATTGGTGTCTTGTTTTAGATGTTGTCTTTCTTGGTATAAGAGTGTCGTTGAAAAGAGACGAAATTGCTTTAACATTGAAGCAGTTTGTCTTTATGCTCCTGTTTGCTGGTTTCGTTTTTTCCGTAATTAAGAATTACAGCGTATGGTCAATGAACCTGATCAATGGATTGCGTACTCTGGCAAATAGTTTGGGAGGGCCGGATATTACCTTGGATGCATTCAAGATTGGGGTGAATATTATCAAGCAGATTGTTGATAAGACATCGGCCTGGTCTCCGATCGACTCGTTGGGATACCTTATTTTGGGCTGCATCATAATGGCCTGTTTTGCGCTGATGGCGGCACAAATCGTTCTTATCAAATGCGAGGCTTATGTAGCTATGAACGCTTCCATTCTCTTGCTCGGTTTTGGTGGGTCGAGTTTCTTGAAGGAATATGCCATCAACACCATGCGCTATGCCCTTTCCGTCGCTTTTAAGCTGTTCGTGTTGCAACTCGTTTTGGGGATAGGTCTTTCCTTCATCACTGAATTCGAGACAACAGATGCGCAACTCTATGATTTGCTTATTCTCATCGGTGCCTCTGTTGTCCTGCTTGCCTTGGTCAAAACCATCCCGGATGTCTGCGCCGGTATCATCAATGGAACCCATACCGGTAATGGCGGGGCGCTTCACTCCACCGGGGCCATGGTTGCTGGGGCCAGCGCCGCAGTCGGTGCAGCGGTTGGGAGCAGTCTTGTGGCATCGGGCAGAGGGGCAAGTTCAACCAAGGCCGCGCTTGATATGGCGGGATATGAAGGTAAGACCGGCTGGAGCAAAGCTGGTGCCGCTGCCAAAAATGTTTTGAACGCCAACAGCGCAGCAAGGCGTGAACGTAACGCCTGGGGCTCAATTGGACAGCGGATGAATTCACATCTCAAGGATGGGCGAGACGCAAGCAAGTTGCAAGAAGAGTTGTCCTCAAGTATCGCAAGCACAGCAAAACCACCACCTCCACCAGACTCGGAACCGACCGAAGAACCTTCCGGAAACTAATACCTACAGAGATAGAAGCTGCCGAATAATCGGCGGGTTGCCCCAAACATAAGGGAGAAACCGATGGCGTTTTGGCAAAAAACAGATCCATCACAGGACCGGTCTGTCCAGACAAATCCGTATATTAACGCCCGCGAGGAATGGCTGGAACGCTATGGCTCTTACATCAGCCGGGCAGCACAGTGGCGCTGGGTGGCATTCATCAGCCTGAGTCTGTTGGCCGTTTCTCTTGGCGGCAATGTAATGCAGGCCAGGCAGGTCAAGGTCATCCCCTATGTGGTGGAGATGGACAAGCTGGGCAAGGTGAGCAACGTGGCCCGGCTGCAACAGACTTTTTCTACGCCGAGAAACATGATCCAGTCGGAGATTGCGGATGCGATCGTCAACTGGCGGACTGTGACCGCTGATACCGAGTTGCAGAAACAGATGATTAAGCGTTTGTCGCGACTCATCTCAGGCAGCGCCACCGGAGTCTTGAAACAGTGGTTTGAGGAAAACAGTCCCTATGAGATCGCTAAAACCGGAAAGTTGGTGCATGTCGAGATCAAGGGGCTGCCGCTGCCGGTGAGTGACAGCTCGTATCGGGTCGAGTGGCTCGAAACCATACGTAATCATACAGGGGCGCTGCTTGAGCAGCATAGCTACGAGGCTACAGCGACCATTCAACTACGGCCACCGCAAACGGAAACAGAGGTGTTGGCGAATCCCGGTGGTGTCTATATCACCGCGCTTGCGGCCTCACGAATCATTAGCAACGAGGGAAGGTGATCCATGGAGAAACTTATACCTGGTGTGTGCATCCTTGCTTTGATGGGTGCAGCGGTAGGGGGCAAGGCGCTGGCCGGGCAATACGATTACCTCAATCAGGCCATGGTGCCGTTGAGCGCCAAGGAACGAAAGGCGCTGCGTATTTCGTCCAGCTGGTCGAACAAAAACGATATTCAGCCCTATATGACAACCGGGGGCAAGCTCATGTACGTGCATGGTGCCTCGGTGCCAACGATCATCGCCTCGCCGTTTCAGGTCTGTGATGTCGAGTTGGAGCGCGGCGAATCGGTGAACGAGATCGTGTTGGGGGATTCGGCCCGTTGGCTTGCGGAGGCCGGAACCGCTGGCAACACCACGCATCTTTTTATCAAACCTGCAGATGCCGGTCTGCAGACCAGTGCCGTGATTACCACAGACCGACGAGTGTACCATTTACGACTGATCTCCAGATTGAAAGGGTACACGCCTTACGTTGGCTTTACCTACTTCGATGCTCTACGTCGAGATCAGCAACAGAAGCAGAGCGCGGCTTCCCGGCAAAAGGAATGGAGCTCAACAGTTGGCAATGATGGCAAGGAAATCGATCTCGCTCAACTGAACTTTAACTATGAGGTGGAAGGCAAAGTCCTCTGGAAGCCAGAACGGGTGTACGACGACGGCTTGAAAACCTATATCAAGTTGCCCAAGTCAACCAGATCTGGCGAAATGCCGGCACTCCTGGTTCGCAAGGGAGGAACCGATGTGCTGGTGAACTATCGAGTCCAGAATGAGACCATGATCGTTGATGGCCTCTTCAACACCATCGCTCTCGTTGCCGGAGTGGGGGGAGACCAGGAATGCGTAGAGATCAGGAGGGGGAAATGAAAATTAAATTTGCCTTGTTGATGGTTTTGCTTGGCTCGTTGGTCTTCTCTGGCTGTGCCGGACGTGCTGGGCTTGGCACCTCCTTCGTGGGCCAACTTCCTTCGGAAGGAACTGCCTTGATTGCGCAGGATGCCACCAGGCAGCTGGTGGAGCTCTATCCACCAGGACGTACCTCGATCCAGCTGCTTGTCCCCGAACAAGTTGATGGGTTTAGCCAGTCCTTTGAAAATTCTTTACGTAAGCAGGGATTCACTCTCTCTCCGCGTGGCGATGTCGTCGTCAGTTATGTGCTTGATGCCCTCCAAGATGTCACCCCACCAGCCTGGTACCTCCAACTCAAAGTCACAGAGAGAGCTCGTTCGACCTCTTTGGCTCGCACCTATAGCGCCGCTGGCAAACCCATTGCGGGCTTTTCCTGTCTGAAAACTGGAGGGGAGAGCAATGAGTGATGGTTCGCCGAACAGTCTGAAACCGCCAAAGGTGACCACCACAAGGATGAAAAAATGGCCGCTCTATGCCGTCGCGTTCGTCATTCTTGGGCTCTTTGGTGTGCTCTTCTACAGCGTCAACTACGGTTCGGGAGCTCGAAAACAATCGGAGAGCAAACCGGTGGCCGTGGCTTCGGAAAGACCGCTGGTCAATCTGGATGGGCATGGATTATCGCTGCCACCAGCTACCGATATGCCAGCGGTAATTACGCCAGCCGAGGCTGAAGCAGCTCAATCAAAAGAACCGCTGGTTGTAGTTCGAATGGAGTCCTCTCAAGAAAACGATGAGTCACTCAAATTGGAGCAAGAGAGAATGCGGGCCAGGGAGCAAGCCTTTCGTGAAGCCTTGAAATCACCCTTGATCGCCAAACGCATGGATAGGGCAGGGGAGGCGCATAAGGCCACAAGCGCACCAGTAAGCGGAAGCAGTCAATCGGCAATGATCCAACAGGCGGGATTATTGTCGGGTGAGAACCAGGCTCAGGACTATAACGCGGCAGATCGCGACAAAGAACATTTTTTCAGTCGGATCGGTCAAGATGACTGGCGCTCTCCCTACACCAGGGAACCCGGAAGACCTTTCGAGGTCAAGACCGGAACCGTTATTCCCGGCATCATGATCAGCGGGATCAACTCAGAGCTGCCTGGCAGCCTGATCGCCCAGGTCTCCCAGAATGTTTATGACACAGCCACCGGGCATCACCTTCTTGTCCCGCAGGGAGCCAAGCTCTACGGCGTTTATGACTCGCGGGTTGTGTACGGTCAGAGTCGGGTGCTTGTTGCCTGGAATCGGCTGATTTTTCCCGATGGCTCTGCTGTCACCTTGGGGGCGATGCCGGGTGCCGATGTCTCCGGTTATGCAGGATATGAAGACCTGGTCAATAACCATTACCTGCGCATATTCGGGTCGGCTTTTCTCATGAGTTTAGTTACTGGCGGAACCAGCTACGCTATGGATAACGTCTCCAACTCCAGTGATAACAGTGATGGCACCTCGGTGCAAGATGCCATGGCAGCAGCCTTGGCCGCACAAATGGGGCAGGCGACTATGAGCCTGCTGCAGAAAAACCTGAACATCAAACCGACATTGGAGATCAGGCCGGGCTATCAGTTCAACGTCATTGTCACCAAGGATGTTGTCTTTCGGGAACCGTATAGACCATTGAACAATGGCTGAGCAACAGTACGGGCATCTCACTCGCAAGACGAAAAGCCGTCTCTGGAGATGGCTGGTTCTGTTGCTCATTCTCCTCTGGGGTCTGATGGTGCTGATGTGGAGCTTGCAACAAATTGGCAATTTGTTCGGGCATCATCCCATACTTGGAGAGCCCTTCGTTGCCTTCAGCCGCCTTTGGTACCTCCCCTGGACGGCACTCACTTGGCCGAAAACAATCTTTACCGCCATAGAGGTGCAACCCTTGGCTGATCGGTCCATGCTGCTATTCATGGGGCCGCCTTTACTGAGCGCCATGCTGTATCTGGCAATCAATCAGGCACCAAAGGGGAAAAAGGATCTGCACGGTACAGCGCGCTGGGCCACCGGCAAGGAGATTCGCACCATGGGCTATCTCTCCGGCCAGGGCGTCTATATTGGTGGATGGTTTGACAGTGCAACCAAAACCCAGCTCTACCTACGCCATAATGGTCCGGAGCATCTGCTCTGTTTTGCGCCCACGCGTTCGGGGAAAGGCGTGGGCCTGATCCTGCCGACACTGCTCGCCTGGGAACAGTCCAGCGTGGTGTTTGACATCAAGGGCGAGAACTACGCTTTGACCGCTGGCTATCTCAAGAGTCGGGGAAACAAGGTGCTCCGTTTCGAGCCAGCAGATCCCACGGGAGCAACGGCCTGCTTTAACCCCCTTGAAGAGATCCGGCTTGAAGGTGACCGGGCAATTGCCGATGTGCAGCAGGTGGCCAATATGGTGCTGGATCCTGATGGTAAGGGCCTGCCCGATTACTGGGACAAGGCTGCTTGCGGCTTTTTCGGTGGCGTTTTGTTGCACTGCCTTATCACCACCAGGTTGCAGGGGAACCGGCAGGCCAGTTTGTATGATGTCTCCCTGATGCTTGAAGATCCGGATCGTGAAGGTGGCCCCAAAGAGTTATTCGAAGAAATTATCGCCACGGACCACGGCGCGATGTTGGCGGAAATGTTCCCTGGGCTGGATGCAGAGCAGGGGAGGGCGGCGCATACCTTTTGTGCCTCTGCTGCCAGCGGCATGCTCGCCAAGGCGGATAAGGAAATGGCCGGTGTCGTCTCAACTGCCACCGCCAATCTGGCGCTCTATCGAGATCCTGTCGTTGCTCGCAATATCTCCCGTTGTGATTTTCGCATTCCTGATCTGATGAATCATCAGGCGGCAGTCAATTTGTACCTGGTGGTGGCTCCGGCGGATATCGACCGGCTCCGTCCTTTGCTCCGTATTTTCATAACCCAACTACTCGGGCGATTGACCGAGAAGATGACCTTTGCCGATGGTGCCAGCCAACTTGCTTACCACCACCGTTTGTTGTTGATGCTTGACGAGTTCACGGCTTTGGGCAAGCTGCCGATTTTTGAGCGCGCTATTGCCTTCATGGCCGGGTACGGCATCAAGGGGTACTTCATTGTCCAGGATACCAAGCAGCTTACCAACACCTACGGCGCTGATAATGCCCTGATGGCCAACTGTCATGTGCGCATTGCCTACGCGCCCAACCTGCCTGAAACCGCTGAATATCTCTCCAAACTGACCGGTACGACCACTGTGGTCAGTAAGAAGGTCTCGATCAGTCGGGGTAAAGGCGGTCGGTCACGTTCCATCAGTATAAATGAAACCTCCAGGCCGTTGCTCACTCCGGATGAATGCCTTCGCCTGCCCGGGGCGGAGAAAGATGCTTCAGGCAAGGTCACCGCACCTGGAGACATGTTGATCTTCACCGCAGGGCAATCGCCCATCTACGGCCAGCAGATTCTGTACTTTCTTGATCCGGTATTTTCTAGCCGTTCTCGAATCCTTCCCCCAGCCAGGTCCGACAATCTCTATCAGGGGAATGCACTGGAGCAACCACAGCAATCGACGAGACCTGGCATTACGGAAGCCGACTATGAAAAGTATCTGTGCGATTAGCTTCTGCGCTTTGATTTTTGGATTTGTCTCTTGGCAGCTTGGTTTTCGACTCAACCTAACGCCCTCACTTCCCGTTGGTGTGTACCGACTCACGCACGAGTCACTGTATCGGGGGCAGACCGTAGCTTTTTGTCTCGATGATCCCGAATTCGTTCAACTAGCGCATGATCGAAGATATTTGGCTTCAGGATCCTGTCCTTCCGGGCTCAGACCACTTCTGAAAGTGGTCAAAGGTATGCCTGGGGACAGAGTGAGCTTTTGCGGCAACGCGATCATGGTCAATGAGCAGGTTCTGGCACATACAAAAATTCTCGGCAGAGACAGGCAGGGACGTGTCATGCCGCCATCTCATCTCGCCTATGGAGTAATTCCTCCTGGAAAGGCGCTCCTTCTTTCGCAACACCACGACGGCAGCTTTGACAGCCGATACTTCGGTCTGGTGCCGATCGTTTCTTTGAGGCCGGTTGAACCGGTCATCACCTTTTGAGGAAAAAACTCATGGAATATCTGAAAGCAGCAGCACAGAAAGTGGAACAGCAGGCCTTGAAAACCCCCGGTCTGGGGATTCCGGTTGATCCGGATGTCGCTGATTACATGGGGGCATTTTTCAGCGAGGAGGATTTGGCTGATGTGATTGAAGGAGGCGCTGATGAAGAAATCTGAGCGCAAAAGTATCGCGGAAACCTTCACCGAAAGCATTATCGAGGAACTGGAAAAGGGGACGGCTCCCTGGCAGAAGCCCTGGAAAGCAGGAGAGTTCCATCGTCCTGTCAATCCTATCTCCGGAACGGTCTATAGAGGGGTGAATACTATCATGTTGGCTCGCCATGGTTTTGCCGATCCCCGTTGGCTGACCTTTAAGCAGGCCAATGAACAGGAATGGCGGGTCAAAAAGGGTGCAAAGTCACAGAAGGTGGTGTTCTGGCAATGGACGGATCGGCAAGCTGTGCTCGATGAATCTGGTCGCCCCGTAATGGATGAAAACGGTGAAGAGAAACAGGAAACCGTTCAGTTGGAACGCCCGCGCTTGCACGTATTTTCAGTGTTTCATGCAAGCCAGCTGCAGACGCTCGATGGGCACGATATCCCACCGTATGAGGAGCCGGAGCTTACATGGGATCCACTCCAAAAGGGAGAGGATATATTGGACGAGTCAGGAGCCACCATTATCCATGATCAGGCAGATCGAGCCTTTTACCGAATGTCCACGGATGACATCCATTTGCCGTCCAAAGAGAATTTTCTCGAAGCTGGCGATTACTACAGCACGGCGTTGCATGAGCTGGGGCATTGGACCGGGCATCCCGAGCGAATGGATCGAGAGTTCGGGCCGTATGGATCCGAGCGATACGCAAAGGAGGAATTGCGGGCCGAGATTGCTTCCTGGATGCTCAGTCAGGAGCTAGGTCTGCCTCACCAGCCCAATCAACATGTTTCCTATGTCGAGAGTTGGGTGAGCGTTTTGAAAAAGGATCCCCAGGAGATCATGCGAGCTTGTCGCGACGCGGAGAAAATCAAGGAGTACGTGATGAATCTGGAACAGAAAAAGACAGTTGAACGAACCGAACAGGATGCAGGCGTTTTTATCATCAGTGGGGCAACTCCAAAAATATATCAGGAATATGAGACCGCGCAGGAGGCCGGATCTGCCTATCGGGTTATGTGCGCTACCCATCGGCAGGGGCCATTACACTGCGAGTATCAAGACGATAAGAATATTTATGTCTTGGCCAGCCAGGATCATGACTTCGCGGATCATACAAAATTTACGCTTAAATTCGATGGTCTGGAATATCCGCCTCCCAAAGAGCTGAAAGAGAGCTTCATGGCTGGCTATGAACGCTCGGACAAACTCCTCGCGCAAGACGTTGCCGCTCAAGTTTGTAGCCTGATGGCCGATTCAAAGACCTATTTGAATGTGCCCTATAAAGAAAAGAACAAAGCAAAAAAGGCAGGGGCAAAGTGGGATAGCGAGGCGAAGCGTTGGTTTGCACCTGAGGGCACGGATCTGGTTCCGTTGTCTGCCTGGTTGCCTGAGAGAGAGGTCGTCAGTGCCATGCCGAGCATGCCACCGGTCCAGGAATTTTCCGAACGACTTAAAGAAGCAGGCTTGCAAGTAGAGGAGCCAATTCTTGACGGTAGGATTCATCGTGTCCCTGTGGAATCGGGAAAACCTGGAGCGAAGGATGGTGCCTATTGTGGGTATGAAGATGGACGCCCCAATGGTTGGGCTCAAAATTACAAAACTGGCGAACATGTCAAATGGGTGGCAACAGGGCATACGCTCACTGAAACAGAGAAAGAGGCGCTACAAGCAGAAGCCCAGGTTCGAAAAGCTGAGCGAGAAAAGCAGCTCCAGGAGCAACGTGCAAAGGCCCAGAAAAAGGCATACGCCAAATGGATGAATGCAACATCGGCGAACGAGCATATTTACCTCAAAGACAAAGGCGTTGAGGGGTACGGGCTCAGGCAGGATAATCGGGGCAATTTGCTCATTCCCGGATTTGATCTTCGCACTGGTCGCATCCAAACACTCCAATGGATCGAACCCAATGGCGCAAAAAGGTTTGAATCCGGCTGCCCTCAACAAGGCGCTGCCTTGGTGATCCCTTCTTCAGAGAACTTGGATAGCAGAGAGATTCTCCTTGCCGAAGGATACGCGACGGCGGCCAGCATTCATATGGCCACCGGGCAAACAGTGGTTGCGGCATTTACGGCCCATAATCTCCAGCCGGTTGCTGAGATCTTGCGAGAACAACATCCGGATGCAGAGATCACAATATGCGCGGATAACGATCATCACCTGGTGAAGCAAGTTGGTGGCACCCCCATTGGCAACGTGGGGCTGAAAAGGGCGAACGAGGCGGCGGAAGCTATAGGTGCGACTGTGGCGGTACCAAAATTCAACCAGGAAGAAATCCTGAGAAGATATACCGACTTTAACGACCTGCACAAATCGCGGGGAATCAAAGCGGTGGCTAAGCAGGTAAATGCTCAAGTCGCTGAGGTCGAGCGATGAGATTGAAGGTGCTGGCTGTGTTGCTCCTGGGGGGAGTGATATCAATACCTGCTCATGCTGAGCAGGTATTGTCGATGGATATCATGTTTGAAGAGGCGGCTCAGTTCTGGGGGGTTCCAGTTGCCTGGACCCAGGCCATTGCCGACGTTGAAAGCGGCACCCACCCCTGGTCACTTAACATAGAAGGAAAGGGGTATAAGTTTACCTCCAAAGAGAAGGCTGTTGCCATGGCCAGGCAGGCTAAAGCTCAAGGCCGTTCCTTTGATTCCGGAATAATGCAGGTGAATAATTTCTGGCTCAAGAAGTATGGTATCCCTTTGGAAGCTGCCTTTGACCCGTTGGCAAATATATATTTGGGATCATGGATCCTGAAGCAGGAAATTAAGAAACACGGCCAGACCTGGGAGGCAATACGAGCCTATCACTCTCCCAATGAGACCAGAGGGCGAAGGTATGCTGAAATGGTTAAAGGAGCCTTGGCCAAGGGACGGGCGCCAAAAGCAACAGTGCCTGGTACCCTGTCCTCTTTCACTGATCGGAAACCGAAAGGGATAAGCAAATTGGTCGTTGAAGAGAAGGAGAGGGGCAAAGCACCATTGATTGTGTCCAGGAGTAATTCAAAATTACAAAGTAGGTCATGGCAAGAAGGTCGGATTGATTCGTTCGTAAAACGGTTTTCTAAGAACATTTAGGATCTTAAATAGATAAAAATCTCAAGTTTCGGACTTGACCTAAATTGCTGAAGTATGGGCGTTAATCTTCGAAAATCCGCTAGCCCATTGCAGCATATCAATAGCGAAGCCCATGACTGTATCAATGATGGCAAGTACTGCAGTTTCAGTAATTGCTCCTGTCGCTCTTACCTTGTCGAGTGCCAGACTGAGAAGCCGGTGCATGGCTTCGATAAAACTCAAATCTTGCTGCTCTTCGCTAAAGGCGTAAAAAAGTGAGCCAAGTGTTCGCGGATCATCATGGCAGCGTTGCTCAAAGGCCAGGAAAACATACCGGCTCATGACGATTGTTATATGAGCGATGATGCCGTCAAAATCCCGTAGCTGAGTTTCTCTTTCCAGGTTGAGATAATGCTTCAGCATTTTGAAAAACACCTCTATATCCCATCGTTTCCCGTAAATGCGGACAATATCCTCGTCGGCAAGGTCAATTTGTGTGGAAATGATTGCCAACCATGTGCGTTTATGGCGGTGCCGAACGAACACGATTTTGATTTTTTGTTTTCGTTTGGTTTCCACCACGACACTGGCAAGGATCTTGGCCTTGCCAGGTTTTTTCCTCAGCTGGTCGAAAAGGTGTCCTAGGGTGAACCACCTTCCCTGGTATCGGTAAAAAACCTTGGGCATATTTTTGCCCATACAAATCACGGGGAGGTGCTTGCCCAATTTTTCCAAAAGCGCCGGAAAGGCAAACCAGCTGTCCATCAGGAGATAATCAGCCCTGATACCCTGCGCCAGAACCCGCTTCACCATTGGCTCAAGGTGATCGGTGGATTTGGTCATCGCTTCTTTGCGACGAGTGTACCCGCTGCACCGGGTGCTCATCTTCTTCTTAATTCCTTGCACTCTCTTGTTCGCGTTGGCTGACGAGCAGAGGACAAAGTCAAGTGGAAGAAAACTTGCGCCATCGGACCACCCCAAAGTCAGGAGCTTAAACCCTTTCAGGTGCTGATGGGTATTATGGTCAAAAATCCACGCAAGCAGCTCAACGGCTTTCGAACGAGATCGATCGTACGTGGAGTCATCGATTATTAACACTTTTTCTCGCTGCTCACTGGTCAGAACATCGAAGAACCGAACAACAACTGTCACAAGGGACAGCATGAATTTTCGCCAATTGTACCGAGGGTTTTTCAGGAACTCGTAAGCGCTATCTTTCTGAAAGCCCAAATTTCGATTCTGAACGATGCCTCGAGAAAAATTGACTCCGGCAAATGGCAGCGCAAAGATGACACTGAAAACAGCCAGAGGCGTAGCCCCTCGAAGTTTACGGATGCCGCTTTTCGATAACAGGGTTCCGACCTTAAAATCGCCCATAAAGGAGGAAATTCGGTCATGCAGTCGTTTTGCCTCTTGTTGCGCCTGAAAGTATTGAGTATTGTCCATACTAGCCTTTTCTTATTGATATCATTAGGTATTTTCGCAAATCCAATGTATCGAAAAGCAAAAGGCTTTTCACGCAAAAAATATTTTATTTCAGTGTGTTAGGCGTTTTTCTTTAATGCAAAATGCAAGTCCGAAACTTGAGTAAAAATGCTATCCAGTTTGCTGGATTCAAGTCTAAGAAGTAGGGGGGGCATTGGGAGTAGTGTGCCCCTAGTGTCCCGTTTGGTTAGTTCCTTTATGTAATATCGAAAAACAACCAGACATAAAATCAATATTTTAGACTAATTATGATCCAAAATTTTTCCTTGCAAAGCAGAAAATTATTAGACGCGATTAACCAAACGGGACACTAGGAGCGCTTTGGGTTCAACCAGAAATGGAAGGAACCTCGAAACAATTCACGCCTCGGTAAATCACGGGGGAGGAGGTATGAGGAGCCGGATAAGCTGAAAGGTGCACATCTGGATTTGTGAGGGCCTGGGGGACAATTCCCCCCCCTGCTCAACTATTTTTGCTTTTGAGGGTGCTTTGACGTCAAATTTTGTTTGATAAAGGTAGTCGTAAGGTGAAGGTTTTAAGTAGTTATTTGAAAAATTGTGATATATAGATGTTGATATGTTTGTTATCCAATTTATATATATATTTTTCCTATTGCATTTCTGTTTTTAAAATTTCAATATCAAATAACTGAAGGGTATCTTGAATAATTGACCAGTACTGCTAAATAGGAATCAGTGCCATTTGATGCTGGCAAATTCCAGAATATTTCCTATGGTTTTGCAGTCAATTTGAAAAAATTTACGTTTTGTTGCGCAACCTGCGGTCTGTAGGCGCATTTCTCCTGTTAAGTGGTTAACAATGTCCCCAATCGGTCCATATTGTAGTTCCAGCTGCGGATTAGTTTGTGTTTGACGTCAACGCAAACATGATTCTTGTAGCCAAAGAAGGATTTACCGTTTTTCTTGGTCCAACGGGCATCAACATCTTTTCGTTTCTGTTTGTTTTTGCTCCATGTGTCGGGCGTTTTGCCTTCTTTTATGGCAGTATTTTCTTCACGACTGTTGCGCTGGATCGGCACTTTTACAATGGACGTATCGACGATTTGCCCTTTCAGCGCAATAAATCCTCTCTCCTGGAGGTATGCTTCAAATTGGGCGAACAGTTCATCAAGAGCACCCATTGTGACCAAATCATCATGAAAACGCCAAATGGTCGTGGCGTCAGGAACCTTACTTCCTAGAGGCAAACCGAGAAATCGACAAAAAGGTAGCCTGTCAAGAATCTGGAATTCGGCAAAATCGTCAGACAAATTATACAGGGATTGAAGGATGAGTATCTTAAACAGCATGACAACATTATAGCCTTTCGACCCTGCTGTAGATTCTTCTGGCTTGGGCCTGACGATTTCCAGTGTCGGACGAAATATTTCCCAGTCTACGGTCTGATTGATCTTAACGAGAGGATCGCCGTTACTGTCAATTTTGCTCATGCGCTTGTCAAAGTCGAAAAATTCTTGCTGAAACATAGGGGCCCCGTTGGTTGAGATCAAATGGACGACGCCTTTATTGTAACATTTTTATATTATTTCATCTATTTAAATGGATTTCTAGGCTTGTTTTGCTGCAGGAATTATTCAAGAAACCCTGAAGTTTTAATGATATTAAACGTTAAAAGTCAATTTTTTGTTTGATGGCATGTCGGGAATTTTATTGGTCATGTTAACCGTTGAATGATGCCAAATTTATTACAGGTATTCTCTATGCATACAGAATATTCTAGAGAATTAGTGTCTAAGCGATATCTTGATAGGTTGGATGCTGATCCAGGAGATGATTTTAGTTATAAAGAGGAACGTATTAAGTTTAAACGGCAAAGCAAACGTAAGGATACAATGCATGATAATCTTCCTTCTCTTAACTTTCTAGAATTAGAAGAGTTTAGACGGTATGTAAAAGGTGGGAGGGGAAATTATGAAGGGGTAATTTTTAAAGATATTATTATTGATTTTGATATAAGTAACTGCAATTTTAAAAAATCTATTTTTGCAGATGTTCATTTTGCTAGAGGAGTTAACTTGCATAGTTGTATTTTTGATGGGGCTAAATTTATAAACTGCAAGTTTGATACAATGGTTGCATCTGGCATTGAATTTAATGATTCAATACTGTTGAATACGGATATAGAATGGGATGGAAATTTTGTCCAAGGTACCACTGTGTATAACGATAAGGCTACTGGTTGGGATGAACTGAAGGGGTCTTATACGGGTAATGGTGCTCGCTTCCATGTAATTCTATCTCTGTTATATTTCTTGCCAATTGCAATGAGTGTGATGTCAAATTATTTTTTAACGCGATATCAAGAAATAATTGAACCATATTCTAGCTATGTTCCTATGATAGATAAGTACTTTTCTTCTTTAGATGAGAAGGTGACGGTCTTTCATGGTGTTTTTGAAACAGACGGATTTACGGGTAAAATTGTTTTAATTGGTGTTTTTATATATCAGTTGCAACGAATTTTTTTGACTTTTTATGTAGGGAAGCTGGCGGATAAACAAAAATTTTGTAATAAAATGCCTGGTTTGGTTACATTGGGATCTCTTAAAAAAATGCATTTTTTCAATACAGTTTTAACAGTTGTGGTTTTTTACGGTGCAGTTTTGAATCTATTTAAATTAATGAAATGTCGAATGTGGGTATGATAGAAAAATTCCTTATATCTCATAGAAAAAATTATATATTTAAATTTTTTTGAGAAATATTTTTTATTTTATTGATGTATTTATTATCTAGTCAATATATAAAATATATCATATTGATTTTTTATGTATAAATGTAAAAGAATAATTGTTTAATAGTGACTTTGTTAATAAATTCTTCATTTTGTCTGTGTAAATGATCCGTTGTAATGATTGAACTTAATTTCAATAATGCAGAGGAGAAAGATGATGTTGCCAATATCACTAAAATCCCTAACCTTAGCGGCCTCCGGGCTTGCATTGATCTTCCTTGCGGGATGTGCTGCAACCCCAGACATATCGGGTTGGGCACAAAATTCGGCAGACCTTGCGGGGGCAGTGGCCAGCGAGGGAAAGCAAATAACTGACCGGCTTGATCAGAATTATGCCCAGTACCACATTGGCACTGAAGAGGGCTGGTTTGAGAAAAAAAGACTAGTTAAATGGAAAAGCCGCAGGCAGACGTTTGCGGCCAGCAAAGCGGATATTGATGCGACGCTCGAAGTAATGACCGGATATGCAGACGCCATTGCAAAACTGGCGGCATCTGGAGAAACTGGTGAATCGGCGGTTGAAAGCATCAACGATTCAGTAACGAAGATTGTTGAAACGGTCGGTGCTTCCAATCCGGTTAGTGCAAATGCATTGGCGGCATTCAAATCCTTCGCTGCGGCATTCACCAGAGTTCAAGCCCAAAACTCGTTAGCTGAGTTGATGACTGCTGTCGATGGCGATATCCAGTCATTGGGAGAAGTGGTGAAAGACGCGGCTATGGCACAGAAGGTCGTGATCGAATCAATTCGTTTGCAGGAATGGGCAATGATTGATAAGCGTGCGGGAGAAAAGCGCATGCGTTGGTACACAAAGCACAAAGGCTTTACGTCTATAGAAAAGGAGTTTAGAGACGAAACTGACCCCGTCCGAGCGTACGCCGTCGTCGCCTTAATTTCACAACTGGAGCCTCGTTACCGCACGAGACAACAGGCACAAGTTGATTCGATTCAATGGAAACAGGCTCGTCTTGCTGCATTGGACAAGATTGTTGAAGCAACTGAAACCTGGCGCAAAGCGCATAGCGATGCCGCAAGCGTCCTTCAAAAATGCGGTGGCCTGAGGTCTCTTCGTTTTAGTTGTGGAAACTACACAGCATCGAACCTGAAACTAGCCGCTGAGCAAATTCGATCCGTCGTTGCTCCTAAAGAGCCTGATTTAGATGCGAATTCTGAGACAGGTAACTGAGCGGATCTGATCGGCAAGTTAACACACCAATAGATTACTTGGAGATTTACCATGACTATTGAACAGAATGCAGCTGAAGCTCGGGGTATGGCCGTATTGGCTAAATTGCGCGATGCAGTTGCTGCTAACAAAGATTACGAGAATTATCTAGGCGAATTCAGCAAAGCGATGGATGAGGCTGACGATGAAACTCAAGACCGCTTGTCGGAAGCCCGTGATCAGTTAATTGATGCAACTGCAGATGAGGCGTTTGCAGCTTACGCCGTTATTGCTGCACGTGCACGTACGCTGCAAGACGGATTTCGCCTTGCAACCAAAGTTGCCAATGACGCGGAGGGCGGCCTCTTCTTTCCTGCAGCTGCCGCGCATCTTGCCGAGGTTGCAGCACTTGTTGATCAAGTTGCAAAAGCAGCAGAGAGCATTGAGGCAAATATCGAAAATTTAGGAGACTCTTTTAAAAAAGGCGATGTAAAAAATCTGCTTTCTGAAAGCGAAGCCATCCGAGACACGGTTGATGGTTTGCTGAACACTCTGAATGGCCTGTTCGACAAGGTTCCCGCATAAATCGGAAATATTTATAAATGAATGTCTGAGACGCTGTGTCTACACTGTATAAAAGCTTACAAAACTATCCAGCAGACGTGCCATTGGCGCGCACCGCTGATAGTTGACGTCGCAAGTAAAATTTAACTGGATATATCAATATATTATTGAGTGATCTTGGCGATCGAGTTAGGGGGAGGAAGGCGAATATCTGCACTGCTTGCTTTCCTTCTTTCCCATTAAGATTTTCAAGAATTCGCTGGATCTATTTGGCTCCTCAATAGCATCTCACTGAAATTTTCGTATATGTCCCGACGGTGGCCGATAGCCCAAACGATGATAATTTCTTCTGAAGTATCTATCTTGTAAATAATTCGATAGCGCATGAACCTGTAGGATCGAAAACCCATTAAATCGGCCTGCAGTTCTTTGCCGATGGTTGGATTTTGAGCCAGTTCTTTGAGTGCAGCCCTTGCAGCACTCTTTATTTCAGGGGAAAATTTCTTTCCGATCTCGTTGACAGTGGATGTCAGTTTGACCTGATACAGCATCAAAAAGCCTCATCCAGATCAACCAAGGTGTTGTTGTTAACATCTTGTGCCGATCGCCTCAATTGCCCCATCGTTTCTGCATCGGCAAGGATGTCGATGGTTTCTAAGAATGCCTCAAACTTTGTCATGGATAATATGACGGCTTCGGGGACGCCATTTTTTGTGATCGCTATGGTCTCGTTGGTGTCGTGAATCTGTCGCACCATATCCAAAAGCTTTGCTTTGGCTTGTGTGATCGGAATAAAGGTTTCGATTGTCTGCATGACATTTCCTCCTTAAATAACCTATGGTCATTATAATAACCATTTAGTGTTGCGGCAAGAATGATGGTTAGAATAATGATCAGCGAGAAAGCCTCGTAGCCTCAATTGTCGAGAAATTGACCATCACAATGCGTTATTAGATTGGGTTCCTCAGCGCTCCAGGTCACGGCGTGCATTATCCTGCAGAAACATTTTTGATTTTTTGCCGAGCCGAACCACATCGAGTTCGGACAACTTGCGCAGGCGGTGTTGATGGTTTTGTTGAGCGCAAGCAAGGTTAGGCTGGTGAGTTCTTGCTCGGTGGAGGGAAGTGCGTTTGTTGTTTTTTCGTTCAATGCTATTTCCTCTCAAATGAATATTTTTGCCAAATCGGGCGAGGCCATACATGACAGCCGCATGTTCCGTGGCCTGGTCGCAGGAAAAATAGAGTTTGCTGCCCGTGTCTCGAATGGTACCGCCGCTTGGCAAGGAGAAAATAACGACACCGTTGTTGTCAATGGTGTGCTGGGTGCCTGAAAAAATCAGCGGCCGTGCAGGATTGGTTTCCTGGTTGATTTCTTCCTGAGCTTTTAAGAGCTCCATCCTGGTTACAGCCAACAGCCGTGAGCGATGTTTTCCGGATATTCCAGCAGCAGCTATTTGTTTTTCGCTTAGAGCCATTGAGTGCGTGGATTTGGCGAGTGTCTCCGGGAAATTATTTTGCATACCCTGGTCAAGTCGATCGAGAGTCGCATTCAGTTTCTTCGAACGGAGAACATCCAAGGCTGTTCTGTCTCCTTGCTCTGCCTTCCACTTCAAATATCCATTCCAGTTATTGAACGGGATTTCCTCACGGATTCTTTGAATTTTTCTTTCATAGGTTTCATGCAGTTCGGCCAGGGTTGATCGCCTTTCAATATGGAGCATCTGCGTCAGCTTTTTTTTGGTTTTGCGGGGAAGGATGCGTTTTTCAAGCGTCTGGAGCTTATAGCTGAATTGAGAAAACGCCTGTGTTTTTGTAGATCTATATTCCCGCTGAGAAGCGTGAAGGCGCAGCTGACGTTTTTCCCGTAAGGACCTATATTGCTGGAACAATGCCTCTCGCTCTGGAGTCTTCGGTTGGGTTGGTTCCCGTTGATATCCCTCTTTTTGAGGAACTGCCTTCTTTGGTGGAGCATAGTCCCCTAATCGTTGGGTGAGCCTGTTCTTGGAAAAATCACGTCCCAGGGCGCTGGCCTTTATGGCACCTCGACCGTCAGCACTGGCTATTGCCAATCCGTTGCCTCTTGGGACAATCTTAACCCCTATTTCGGCTAGGGCCGCATGGGCCTCGTGCCAGCTTTTTGAATCAGCCAAGGCTTTCCCGATTAGATCTTTGTGTTCGATGGCAAAGGATTGAAATGATTTCTCTCCAGTATGGGCCTCCATACTGGCAGCGCGTTGGTTGATTTTTGGCTGCTTATTTTGATCGTGAGTTATTCCATTGTCGATCACCAGGTTGTACCGATTTTCCATCTCCCTGCAGACCTCAGACAATCGGAAAAAATCTCGGAAGGGTTCATGCTTGGTAAACCCCTCCGGGTGAATCATGTTATAGGCGATATGCATATGCAGGTTGTTGGTGTTTTTGTGGACGCCGCACACTCGCTGATGATCACTAAATCCCAGGGAGTCTGCAAAAGCCTTCTCAATAAGGATCATTTTTTCCCTGTTTAACTTCGGCTCGTCTTCTGGCCGGAAGCTCACCATCAGATGATAGGTTTTACTCCCCTGGCACCTCTGGTTCATACCCTGCGTTGCCTCAATTTCGATGAGCGCGGCTTCATAGGTCTCCGAAAGACATCCTTCATGCCAGGCAAAAAGTACTTTTTCCCCATCATGACTGGCATCGGCAATGTATCGTCCAAGTCGGCACGAGTTATCGTTGCCTTTTTCGATGTTGATGCGTTTTGCAATCATGATCCCAGTGCCAACTGCTTGATTGTTTTCCAGAGCGTTTCAAGCAAGACGATGATCCCTATAACAAGAATAAGAACCAACCAGTAGATTCCACGCCCGACCCATATCATCGCCCATATCGAGGCAACCACGGTAGCCAATATCACCATAATTTTTACCAGGCCATGAAACCCGCAAGCCTGCCACGATAATGCCAACATTGTGCAGATGATCACTGCCCCTGCGAGCTGAAACAAATTATGGAGTAATTTCATTTTGGTGTTTCCTGGATCGTTTTGTGGATAATCCTTCAACCAGGATATTGAAGCGCCTCACCATGTTTTCTTTTGATAGCTCAATGGATTTTAGAATCCTGCGAATCTCTGGCGTGTTGCTGCCGGAAGACCCCTCGGACAACGACATCTTAAAAAGTCCTCCAAGGCGACCAAGGTCGGCGTTGGCTTTGGTCAAGGCGAGAAATGCTTGATAGTCAACCGTGCTGGTAACAGAATGTCCCAGACATACCCGTTTGACGTACTTGGAAAGCGACAGGCCTGCCTGAGCTGCTGCCCGACTCATGGCACGGTATTCGTCGTCGGTGAGATAGGTGGTGATCCGTTTTTTGGTGCTGGGCATGGTGTCAGTAGGTGGTTGCGTTGAGCTGAAAGCGAATAAGCCTTCCCCGGATGGGGCACGGGTGTGTGGTGCGCGGTAGCGTTACCTCACCTATCCTGCCTTTCACTCCAGATAAAAAATCAGAGAGGAGCGCAGAATTCGGTAGATAACTATGAAAATCCGTGCAATTTGTCTGATTTTCTATCATATTTTATTATCTGTTATGATCATTTATTAAAATTTATCATCTTTGATTATTTTCTATTATGGAACGCTTAAAAAAAGGGTTTGCCCGGATCGAGTTTTTCGCGGTTCGCCAGGAGGTCGAAAAATTATTGGCTGCCGGATACAGCATCAAGCTTGCCTATGAGGATTTGAAGCAAAAAGGAAAAATCACAATGAGCTATCAGGCTTTCTATAGAAACTTAAAGCCGGTCAAAAAAACAGTGGCCCTAAAAGAGTCAATGGTGCCAGGTAGTAGAGCTCCGAGTGTTGAGAGTGGAGCGGCAGTTCATCATGATAAAAATCCCAACACAGACGATATTATCTAGTACGGAATATATTTAGTTTTCCAGGAGCAGGTATCGGAACTTCCAGGGATGATTCAGCGGTTCTAATCGATCAATTGAAAAAAATGAGTACCACAATGTTCGTCTCCTGCAGCTTTTCAAATCACTTGAACCGGTTGGGGCAGTTGGCTTTTAAGAAAATGAAGTGATATTTTCCCATAAAAATATCGAGATTCCAGAAGGATATATAATTTAATTCCTTTGCAAAATTTTATAAAACCTTGCTAGGATAGGCAGGTTGTTCAATTTTAACTTTCTGAAATTTCGCAATGAATAAAATGATTTACTCCTCATCTAGCCACAATTCTGCTACCGACCTCTTTGTAAAAAAAGCAATCGCCTGCATGACTCTGCCCGTGGATCTTTTCCCGTTAATTACCTGATTGACAAACTGAGCCGAAACACCAAGAAAAGCAGCGATATCCTTTTGCTTTGTGTTGTATTGTTTTAGCAAATGCTTTATTTTGCTTGTGTTGGCTTTATTCATATTTGATTTTTAATCGAATTGAAAAGCCGTATCAAGCATAAGTTGGGAGAAAATCATGGAGCAGGATGGTTTTGAGCGGTTATTTAAAAAGATTAAAGAAGTAGCTGGAGGAGGGACTCAAAAAGAGGTCGCTGAAAAACTCGGGATTTCACCTCAGGCCATTTCTGATGCCAAAAGGAAAAAAAGGATCCCAGAATCCTGGTATGGGGTTATTTACGAACAGTTTGGGGTGACAAGAGAAACGCTGCATTGTCGAACCGACCGCCATGCTAATAAGGTGATTCCACTCTTTAAAAACGGACAGCGAGCGTCTATTCAAGAAAAGAGTATCGTTGCGCATGTTCAAGATTCGGAACTACGTGGATATGAGATGATGATGGACGAGTTTTTTGTGCTCGTTAAACAGTGGCTGGCTGAAGCGAATGGTCGGAGCTCAAGGACGGCAATTGATTTTATACAAGAATTTCCTGCGAGGTTCGGGGAAATGGAAGAATGGCAGCGAAAGAAAGAGAAAGGGAAATTATTCAAGTTCGACAGGTCAAAGTCAGGTGGGCGAATCGTGAAGGGGAGGGGATGAGTCAACTAGAGCCGGTCCCACTTGCTGCCCATGCGGAGTGCACGGGCAAACGCTATTTGTTTTCTGGTTTAGCAGCAGCTTCCATACAAAGAATATAGCTTGTGCTTCTTCCCCCTGCAGAAGTTTTTTGGAGTACTCCTTTTTGAACAAGATCGGTGAGGTCTCGACTGGCGGTGACCTTGCTGCACTTGGTCATCCCCACATATTTCCTGGTAGTCATGTTCCCTATGAATTGTTCACCGGCATCCAGGAGCCGATTGATTACCTTCCTTTGTCTCTCATTGAACGCTGTTTCCTGGTGGATTTGCCAGAAGCTGGTTTTTTGCACCACAGTATCCACCACCCACCGGGCTTCCTGCATTGCCGTAATGGCGGCCTGAAAAAACCAGGTCAACCATGCAGTGATATCCATTCCCCCTTTACCCGCTTGTTCCAGAGTCGCGTAATACCCTTTTCTGTCATGACTGAACTGTTTGGAAAAGGAAATAAGCTGCATCAGCCTGGGATGCTGAGCGGCCATGATATAATCGATGATAGCTCGACCAACACGACCATTCCCATCATCAAAAGGATGAATCATGATAAACCAGAGATGAGCAATTCCGGCTTTGAGCAGGGGAGGTTGTTCCCCGGTGCTATTTACCCAGTCGAGAAACTGTTTCATTTCTCTATGTAGCCTGCTGTTCGGCAGGGCAATGTAGTGAACAGTCTCTTTTCCTAGCGGCCCGGAAACGATCTGCATTTCCTCAGGGCCTCTGTATTCACCAACACGAATCTTTTTCAGTCCGGAATAACCAGTAGGGAAGAGGGCGGCATGCCACCCCTGCAATCTCGCAGAGGTAAGCGGCTCTTGTATTTGACTTCTGGCATCAAATAACATGGCGACAAGACCATCTGTCCGGTCGTCTTTGTCATCCTGTTCTATGGGTAACCCCAGCCTTCTTCGGATTGAAGATCGTACAGAACTGCGACGAAGAGTTTCGCCCTCGATGGCGGAAGTTTCCACTGCATCATCAGAGAGTACCCGCTCCAGGGTTGCGGTGGATTCCTGCTCACTGATAGACCCACTGATTGCCTCCAGGGAGCCAATCATCTGCGAGGCCTCCGCAAGAGCGTTCAGAAAGTGCTCAGCCCGAAAGGAGAAATGTGGCCAGTCGTGATGTTGCCAGATCCATTGATACGTTTGCATAACTTAATCGTATCATAAATGATGCGATTAAAAAAGAGAAACACATCAGGAACTACTGAGTGTCTTGTGGGAAACACGAGTGCGAAACCGGCTCAAGGTCGCAGCGTTATGGCATGCCATTGTGGTGTTAATGCTCTATGTATTTATTTTACGGTGCAATTAACAAAAAAGTTGCTCTGATTATGTGTAACCCTTTGAAGTGCAGTTTGGTATCCTGAGAGTCAAGGGGAGGCTAGCCGGATGGGATTCCCCCCGCTGTTTATCCTCTTTTGGCTCCATTCAACCTGTCTGCTAATCGTGCTGTTCGCAAATGTGTGTATCTTGACAACATCTGCAGGGTTTTGTGCCCAGTGATAGCCTTAATCTCCATCACGTCGAGATCCGTGTGTTCAAAAAATCGGCTCGTAGCTTCATGGCGTAGGTCGTGAAAGCGGATGTTGCTCAATTCTGCCTTTTTACGAACTCTTTTCATCGTGTCGGTTATTTGATCGGCTGTTATACCGAAAACTCGATCTTCTCTTTCAGCTGAAGGAAGTGTTTTTAGGATGTCTATGGCGGTTGCAGATAGTGGCACTGTACGTGCCTCGGAGTTTTTTGTCTCAGGAAGATAGACGTAGCGGCTTGCTAAATTGACATTCTTCCATTGCAAGCTGGCGATTTCTTCACGACGCATGGCCGTTGCAAGTGCAAAGAGAATAACAGCCTGAAAAAGAGGTTTGGCTGCCTTTAATAATTTTTCTTCTTCACCCGTCTCCAAGCGTCTGTCACGTCCTTTGGAAGGTTTCGGCTTGGCCGCTAATTTGACAGGATTTTGCAGGCTTTCCATGCCCCAATCTGAACGGGCATAATTAAAAAGTTTAGAAAGAAGGGCGAAGTCCAATCGAATTGTGTTGCCACTCACATTTTCGGCTTCGCGTTCTCTGCGGAAATCTGCAATGTCTTTGGCACGAATGGTTGCCATAATGCGCTGGGCTATCGGACGACGTTGCAGAGCACGGGCACGGTCAGCTTCGCGCTTTCCGTGTTTGAGGCGGGGGATGTATTCTTCGATGTAGCGATCTATGCATTCGCTTAAGGTATACTGCTCGGCTTCGGCTCTGGAAATGAACATTTTTCTGTCCATCTCACTTTCTATTTGCCGAGCCCAGGCTTCGGCATCCGCTTTTGTTTCAAAAGTCTTGCTGACAACGGGATATCCCCGCCGGCGGATACGAGCCCTCCATTGTAATGGTCCACGATTCGTAATTGTCGCCACATTTACTCCTTTTTGTTTGAAGCAAGTGGACCAAATTTGGACCAATAAATCAACTGGAAACAAAAACAGCCACTTGGCAATTAAGCTAAGTGGCTGTATTATTGTTGGTACCCGGAACGAGAATCGAACTCGTACAGCCTAAGGCCGAGGGATTTTAAGTCCCTTGCGTCTACCAGTTCCGCCATCCGGGCAAAGATGGACATTTATACACTTCTCATCGCGCTTTGTCAAACGGAGATGTGGGGGAGCTTTTGAAGTCGTAACAGGTTAACTGTGGCATTTTTGAGAGCGAATATGCTATGGTTTAGGCTGATAGGCAAAAGTCCGGTGTGTCTGTTTTCGCTGCTTATTTTTTGTTTTCCAAGAGGCACGTTTGGGCTGTGAGCAGCCCGCCTCTCTTTGCCTGCTGTACACCAGGAACTGCAGAAGGTACCTGGTCCGGTCACAACCTGCCCTAAACCTGATTTGTGCCAACATTCATGAAAAAAATCCTTATCATAACCCTTTGCTTTCTTGCGCTTCTTGTCGGTGGAACCCTCGGGTATATGTACCTGGAGAACACCGGCTTTTGGATGGGGTTATATCTGACCATTATCACGGTGTTTACCGTTGGCTACGGCGACATCGTTCCCATTCATCCGGCAGGACGAATATTTACGGTATTTCTGGTTATAACCAGTGTCAGTTTTGTCATGTATGTCTTCAGCAAAATTACCGAGACCATGGTCGACGGGAAACTGCAGGGGCTATACAAGAGGAGAAAAATGAATAAAGAGATCGCCCGATTGCGGGATCATTACATTGTTTGCGGCTATGGCCGCATCGGTAAGGAGATCTGTAAGATCCTTCAGGAGCATCACCGGCCTTTTCTGGTGATTGAGATGGACGAGGCTGAATTGCAGGCACTAGAGGAGATGCATTACGTTTGGATCAAGGGGGATGCATCAGATGATGATGTTCTTCTCAGTGCCGGTATCGAGCGGGCCAAGGGATTGGTTTCCGTCGTTGCCTCCGATGCTGATAACCTCTATATCACTCTAACTGCCCGTGGGCTCAACCGGGAACTGTACATTATGGCTCGATCAAGCGGTGGCCGTGGTGTGCAGACCAAGCTACGGCGCGCTGGCGCTTCTAAGGTAATCTCTCCGTATTCAATTGGTGCTCGGCGAATGGCCCATCTGATCGTGCGCCCCACGGTGACTGATTTTATCGACCTGACCATGCGGGCAGGGGAACTTGACCTGATCATGGAAGAGTTGCGAGTTACAGAAAACTCGCAGATGAACGGGAAGAACCTGATTGAGTCAGAGATTCGTAAGCGCTACGACGTGATTGTGGTAGCGATCAAACGGCTTGATGGGACAATGCTCTTTAACCCGAAACCCGACTCTGTGATCAAAGCAGAGGATATATTGATCGTGCTCGGGGCAAGTGAACATATCATTGGGCTAAGTAAAGAGATGTAGTGGAGTGATGCTTACGTATCCAGAGAATTATAAACGCTCCAGTGTCGCAAGGTTGACGCTGGAGCGTTTGTTTTTTCGTTTACGAGACCGAACGTACAATGGCGAGCATTTCCCGGACGGCTTGATCGAGGCCGACTATGACCGCACGGCTGATTACCGCATGGCCGATGCTCAGTTCCTCGATAAAGGGTAAGGCGGCGATGGGGGCTGTATTGCGGTAATCAAGTCCGTGGCCGGCATTGACTCGTAGTCCTGATTCAAAGGCCATCTCTGAGGTCTGCTCGATTAGTTCAAACTCTTTGGCCTGCTTTTTCTCACTATCTGCGTCGCAATATCGACCGGTGTGCAGCTCAACAAAGGTAGCGCCCACATCCACCGCTGCCTGAATCTGCTCAGCATCGGGATCGATGAACAACGATACCGGAATTCCCGCCTTACGCATCTTGCTGATAGTCTTGGTCAGTTTTTTGGCGTTGCCGATCACGTCTAGGCCACCTTCAGTGGTCAACTCTTTGCGTTTTTCCGGGACCAGGGTGATCATGTCCGGTAACAAATCAAGGGCGATATCCACGATCTCCGGAGCGTTAGCCATTTCTAGATTCAGTTTGGTTTTAATCGTCTGACGTAACAGGCGTACATCTCTATCCTGTATATGGCGGCGATCCTCACGCAAATGAACGACAATGCCTTCGGCGCCTGCCAGTTCACAGATGCCCGCTGCGAGAACAGGATCTGGTTCTATACCCCCGCGAGCCTGGCGAACAGTGGCAACATGGTCAACATTAATGGCGAGAAAGGGCATATTGAATCTCCTTTGGCTGTGTAACAGCTTAAATAATTCTTTTTCAAAGTCCCACATGCGAACCGCCTCTTCCTCGGAGCGCTCGTGGTCAAAACCAATCAAGTGAAGCATACCATGGATGATTAGTTCCAGGATGCGGTGATGGAGGCTGTGTCCTTCAAGCAGGGCTTCGCGGCGGGCTGTATCAACTGATATGAGGATGTCGCCCAACTCATTGTCAGGAACACTAAAACCAGGCTCCCCCTCATTGGCCGGAAAGGAAAGAACGTTTGTTGGGCCCTGTTTTCGACGGTACTGCGTGTTGTAGGCAGCCATCTCCTCGTCGTTGAGCAAGACAAGGCTGACCTCGGTTTGCGGCAATTCTAGCATTACCTGAAGCTGTTCTGTGCGTGCTACCAGTAATCGTTGGTTGAGCGGCAGGTTAACGAGGTTAGGGCTGAGGCTTAAATGCACTCCCATGTTTAACGCTCCTTGTTCTCTTGAGAGGGGCGGCTGTTTTCCTGCAGCTCATAGGCGTGGATGATTTCTTGGACCAGTGGATGGCGCACCACGTCGGATTTGGAGAAATGGCGAAAGTTAATTCCCTTGATCCCGGTGAGGATTTTTTCTGCCTGAATCAAACCAGAGCGTTGAGAACCAGGTAAATCGATCTGGGTCACATCGCCGGTGATAACGGCCTGAGAGTCAAAACCGATTCGAGTCAAAAACATCTTCATCTGCTCGCGTGTGGTATTTTGGGCTTCGTCAAGAATAATGAATGCATTGTTGAGGGTTCGTCCACGCATAAAGGCAAGTGGTGCTACCTCAATGACGCCCCGCTCGGTCAGTTCAGCAGTCCGTTCCTGCCCCATCATATCGTTGATCGCATCGGTCAGAGGGCGGAGATAGGGGTCGACTTTTTGTGCCATATCGCCGGGAAGAAAGCCGAGTTTTTCTCCCGCCTCAACCGCAGGGCGTGTGAGGATAATCTTGGATACCTGCTCTTTAGCCAATGCCGAAACTGCCATGGCCACAGCTAGGTAGGTTTTTCCGGTACCCGCAGGTCCAATGCCGAAAACAATGTCGTTCTCGCGCATGGCCTCAATGTAGAGTTTTTGGTTGACCGATTTAGGGGAGATGATTCGTTTTCTCGAGGTGATGCAGACCTTATCCATAAAGATCTCTTCTAGTCTCGCATTGGGCGAAGATTCAAGGATCTTAAGGCCAAAGGCGATATCCTGACTAAAAACAGGATATCCTTTGAGCAGGAGAGTATACATCTGCTCCAAGGTGGAGGCAGCCAGCTCGACTGCGTGGGCAACTCCCTCTATTCGGACTTCGTTTCCCCGAGCATGCAGGGAGACACCTGTAGCCTGTTCTATGGTGTGCAGGTTGCGATTGAGCTCCCCAAAGAGCTGTTGGGTAACCCGGTTATCGGCAAATGAGAGTTCTTTGGTGGTTTCCAGATTGAGTGCAGCGGTTTTCAAATTATTTTTCTCCAGCAGCTGCATGGGCTTCATCAACCATCTTTTGCATAGCTGATAATGAGCGGTCACGAACCGGTTTGGTGTTGATATACAGCGAAGGTGTGGCCGAAATATCTGCCTCCTGAGCGTCGCGGGCATCTTTTGCCAGTTGCGCCTGCGTTTCAGGGCTCGACAAGTCGGCATGGAATTTTTCCATGTTGAGTCCGATGTTTTGAGCAGTTTCTTCAATGACGGTATCATTCCAAGTTTGTATCTGGAATAGGGCGTCGTGCATTTCCCAGAATTTCCCTTGGCGTTGGGCTGCAATGGCCGCGAGTGCTGCAGGTTCCGCATAGTCGTGCATGG
Source organism: uncultured Desulfobulbus sp. (assembly GCF_963664075.1). Taxonomy (NCBI): domain Bacteria; kingdom Pseudomonadati; phylum Thermodesulfobacteriota; class Desulfobulbia; order Desulfobulbales; family Desulfobulbaceae; genus Desulfobulbus; species uncultured Desulfobulbus sp. The sequence goes on along the minus strand of NZ_OY760916.1, from coordinate 2,181,011 downwards.
CAAGCGGCATGTGTTTGAAGACAATGCGGAGCTTGTCTTTGTTTTGCTCTAAGAGCTGATCAAGCGTAGGCTCCAGGCGACCGCACCAGGGGCACTCAAAGTCAGAAAAAAGTACCAGGGTCACAGGGGCATCGATCTTGCCACGGACAGGTGCGCCGGTGATATCGATTTTTTGATTAAAACTGATACTTATGGCGTTGTAGGTGTTGTCTTTGGCATTGGTTACAAAGAGCAAATCCCCACGGGCGCTAATATCAATGGCGTTGATATTCGGATCAACCGGCATAATACCAAGCTGTCTGCCGTTAGGTTCGAATATATAGATGCAAGCGTCATCACCAAGGATAAACACCCGTTTGTTATCAAGGGATTGGGCGATGTCAATGGGCTTGGTTGGTAGAGGCCAGCTCAGCTCAGCTCTCCAGTTCAGTGAACCATTGGAACCGCTCTGCATGGCTGCTTGTGCGGTGAAGGAAAGGGGCAGGAAAAGAGAGGCCGTGAGAACGAGTTTTTTTAGCATTGGATTGTGGGTCCTTTCGTGAACAAAGGTTTGGAGTGAGCAGCGATATTCAGAGAGTTTGTAAAATATGAATGCTGAGTCTATCTTCTTGAAATTATATGATTATGTCAAAATATTATCAATAAATGCATTCACTATAATGATCGAGGGGCCAATACGCAAGCCTGAAGCCCAGCTTACAGTGGACATATGCGCAGTACATGTCACTCCTTAAGCTGTGAGCCCCTGGATATCTATCCAGGGAGGGGCCTCTTCAAGGGGAATCACAGCTCCAGAGTATTTTAAAAAAATTGTTTCAAGATAAAAAAAATCCTGGTATTACCCCCGATTTTTGCGCAAAATTTATTGATCTTGTTGAAAACAGGATGTTTTGAAAAAACACTACATGTAGAATGTTTTATTGTTGATACTCTCTATATGTTGTGATAATCTACCGTCGCCCAACTGAGGGCGGCCCAAGAAAATTTCCCCGGCCATCATATCTTTTAAACGCCCGCCATCGCAAGGTTTTGCGGTGAGCCCGCCATTCATTTTCGCTGTACTTTACCCTGTACCGTTGCACCAAATAGAAGGTCCCATGAACACTAGCAAAGAGGAAAACATGACCAGAAGCATTACCCGTCAGCAGCTTACCGAAACCGCAGAGACCGTTCTCGAGAGGAGGTACTATCTGAAGGATGCAGAGGGCAAACCGCTGGAAAACTGGGAAACCCTTTGCCGTCGGGTCAGCAACGCCGTGGCCCTGGTTGATGAAGATCAGCCGGACTACAAAGGCTTGGCAGATCGATTTTTCAATATGATCCATTCCCTGGATTTTCTGCCAAACTCTCCCTGCCTGATGAATGCAGGGACAGACCTGGGCCAGCTTTCTGCCTGCTTTGTCCTGCCGGTGGAAGACTCTATGGATGGTATCTTTACTTCCATCCGTAACGGTGCGCTGGTGCACAAAACCGGCGGTGGTACCGGTTACTCTTTTTCACGGCTTCGGCCAAAAAACTCCTCGGTCCGCTCTACCCAGGGTGTGGCTTCCGGCCCCCTGAGCTTTGCGGCAGTCTTTGACGCAGCCACCGAGACCATCAAACAGGGCGGAAAACGCCGTGGCGCCAACATGGGAGTTTTACGTGTCGATCATCCCGATATCATGCAGTTTATCACCGCCAAGGAAGATCAGACCCGCTACACCAACTTTAATTTCAGCGTGGCCATTACTGATCTCTTTATGGACGCAGTGACCCATGACCAGGAATACGACCTGATCGATCCTTCAAACGGTCGTGTGGTCGAATCGCTGCGTGCCCGTGAGGTCTTTGATAAAATTATCGACCTGGCCTGGCATAACGGTGAGCCGGGTGTGCTCTTTATTGATGCCGCCAACCGGGATAACGCCACGCCCCAGCTGGGTAAGTTTGAGGCAACCAATCCCTGTGGTGAGCAGTGGCTTCTGCCCTACGAATCCTGCAACCTGGGTTCCATTAACCTGGGACAGTATGTCAAAAAAGGCAAGGTAGACTGGGATCGCCTCGGTGAAACCACCCGTCTGGCGGTTCGTTTTCTTGATAACGTTATCGATTGCAACCGGTTCCCGATCCCTGAGATTGCTGAAATGACCCAGAAAACCCGCAAAGTGGGCTTGGGTGTTATGGGAATGCACGACATGCTCATTCAGCTTGAACGCCCCTATGGCAGTGAAGAGGGGCGGTCTACCTCTTCAGAAGTGATGGCCTTTATTCGTAAAGAGGCGGAGGCGGCATCCGTGGCCCTGGCGGAACTCAAAGGTCCTTTTCCCGCCTATGATAAGACCTTTAACAAATATCCGGCACGCCGTAATGCTGCCCTGACCTCGATTCAGCCCACGGGCACCGTCTCCATGATTGCCGACTGCGCATCGGGCTGTGAGCCGTATTTTTCCATTGTCATGATTAAAAATGTCATGGACGGTGATCGGCTCTTGATGGTTAATAAACTCTTTGAAAAGGTAGCACGGGAAGAGGGCTTTTACTCCGATGAGCTCATGGAAAAAGTCGCTTCTTCAGGAACCGTTGTCGGGCATAAAGAGATCCCCGAACGCTGGCAGGAAATTTTCCGTACCGCTCAGGATATCAAGCCTGAACAGCATATTCGCATGCAGGGTATTCTTCAGCAAAACGGGGTGGATTCCTCCATCAGTAAAACGATCAATCTGCCTTCGGCTGCCACCCGGGATGATGTCCGTACCGCCTATATGCTCGGCTTTGAGCTTGGCTGCAAGGGCCTGACTGTTTATCGTGATGGTTCCCGTGATCATCAGGTGCTCAATACCGTGGCTTCGAGTTCTGAGAACACTGCAGTGGCCTCCTCGCAGGGCTTGGTGCAAAAGGCGACGCTTCCTGACGTACTGAGCGCCAAGCGTTACCGGCTCAAAGACATCAACCAGGAGACGATTTACCTGATTGTCTGCTTTGATGAGGATGAAAAACCCATGGAGGTTTTTGCCAAGTTCCCCTTTGACAATCGAGTGGATCTCAAAGATAAATCCACCATGTGGACCACCACCTGCCGCCTGGTTTCTTTAGCTCTTCGCTATGAGATCCCCATGGATGAGATTATCAAGCAGTTGGATCGTTCTTCCGGACATATGCTCGATCTTCCGGCTCAGTTGGGCAAACTGCTCAAATCCTTCATGGCTGCGACCCAGCATGGGTTCGCCTCGGTTTGTCCGGAGTGTCAGGGGAAACTGCTCTTTGAGGAAGGTTGTGAGGTGTGTAAAGACTGCGGATACTCGAAGTGCTCGTGATGTAAAAAATATTTGTATCTGTCAGATTGATGAAGGGGGAAACAGTTGCGCTGTCTCCCCCTTTTTTTGTGCTTACCTTTCGTGCCCTGAATGCCCACAGGTGATGAATAGTCGGCTTTGTTTCAACCTAAGGCTTATTTCTTTTCTAGGCTTTCAGTACCAAAGTGAGGCGAACGGGGGCCGTAAAGCAGCCCATTTTTTCTGCCTGCCCGTAAAAGACGATTATCGGCAAGTCCTGCCATGTCGTAGGTGACGTCAGCCATGGTGTTGATGATCTGTTCAACCAGGGCCTGGGCTAGCATGCCTGCCAATCCACCACTGTTGCCACCACTTTGCTCGGCACTTGAGGCCGTTGCTCTGCCTTCCCAGAGTTTCTGTCCTGTTCGCAGATCGATGAGTTTGGCCTCCAAGGTGACCCGAGTATCGCTGGCAAGGACCATGTACTTGGTTCCGTATTCGGTAATAACCATGTAGAGAGCAGCATCGGCTGCAAAAATTTCATGGAGTTTTTGCAAGGGGACACCATGGATATCTTCAGGCTGGGTGAGCCCGTTGTTGATAAAGGTCTCTTCCACCAGCGTCACTGGAAAGACGTAGTAGCCCGATTCTGCCAGAGGCATGGCTACCTGTGCCAGTACCCCATGTCCGGCATGTATCTCAGGACTTTGATTGATGGGTGGCAGAACAAGAATAGAGCGTGGTTGATTTTGCCTGAAGGCACTGTAGTCATAGGGTGGTGGCGTTGCACAGCCAGTGAATGCCATCAGAACGAAGAGGAACAAGCAGAGCGGTTTCATTGTTTCTCCCCCTTCCGGCGAAGAAGAAAATCCATATATTGGCCAGATTCAGGGAAGAGCGCCTTTTCTTGAATGAATTCCTGCCGGGCCTGTTCACCATCACCAAGGGTGGCATACAATAGCCCAAGATGGGCATGAAATCCCGGAGGCACAGGGATGTTTTTGGCCTGCGCCTCTTCAAGTGTTTTATGGAGAGCGGAAATCTGCTCCTGTGTGGTGCCTGTACTTTTTTGATAATAGGCATAGAGCGAGGGTTGGTATTCTCCCCAGGTATAGAGCGGCTTTGGCCCGGGAGCACATCCTCCCAAAAGAATACTGGCTCCGGCAAGGGCAAGCAGGCAGTTTGTGTTTGTCATAGGTTTCTTTTCAGCATTCTAGAGGTGCGGGTTAGTTTCCTGGTTGCCAGGCACCAGAGTCGATTCCTGCCGTCAGGTTATTGACCGCTTCACGAATTGCCAGGTCTAACACTTTTCCATTGAGCGTTGAATCGTAGCCTGAAGTTCCTCCAAACCCTATGACCTCCCGGTCAGATAAGGCATATTCACCTGCGCCTTTGGCGGAAAAAACGACCTCTGATGTTTGCACGCTAATGACATTGAGGGTTGCCTTGGCATAGGCGATCTGACTTTTTCCGCGTCCTAAAATCCCCCACAACTGGTGATCGCCTATTTGTTTACGACCAAACTCGGTAATGTCTCCAGTAATGACGTATTGTGCTCCAGATAAATGCTGCGTTGCTCCGCTGAGCTTGGCTTCCTGTTGCAACTCTTCCATGTTGGTTCGTTCCAGCACCTGAAAGCGGCCTGTCTGCTGGAGATGGCTCACCAGAATAGTTTTGGCCTGGTTGCCCATGCGATCGACACCATCTGTAAAAATACCTCTCAAGTACGAGGATCTGTTTTCAAATTTACCCACTGCAAGGGGCGTTTTTTGACCGTAATAGGGGCGCGAGGCCGCAGTAACTTCTTGTGTGGCAATGGTCCGAGAGGTTTCGCTGGCACATCCGGAAACAAGAAGACAGGCTGATGCGAGGATAAGCAATACGTATTTGTTCATTGAACTTCTCCTAAGACAGGCAGGTAAATGAGAGGAGGCGTGAGTTGCCAACTGATTCTATAAATCGTTACCAGAGAAATGTGATTCGGGCAATTGAAGAGTTGCACTGCCGTAGACAGAAGAGAATTGTTCGCCTAGGGAACTCGCAACTGTGCGAGTGTCTGATCAAAGTGGCGGTCAAGAGCTGGACCTTGATCGACAGGTGGTCACCTTTATCCAAAGCGCATCGCTGTCAGGGGAGTAGTGCCGTCAGGTAGTTCTGCACCTTTTTCTCAGGATCCCCTCATAGACAAGCAAGTACAGGGTTGCAACGGTGTAACTACATAGCGTGCCCCAGAAAACTCCCAGAGTGGGATAACTCCAGCAGACTGCCAGACTGAAGACCACGATAGCCAACATCCCCATGGGCAGTTCCCGAAAGAGCGAAGAGAGGATTTCGGGGCCGTAGTGGGTGTGGAGAATAAGGGCCACGGGCAGGATCGTTGCGGGAAAGGCACTGAAAATGCCAGACCAACGGTTTCCGACATGGGCGGCACTGGAGGTGATGGCGACAATGATCAGTCCGGTTAACAGTGCCCGGCCAAGCAGGACAGACCAGGAAAAGGGGAGGGGGGTAATTGCTGGCTTTTGGGGACTACAACGACGAAAGAGCAGGGCAAAGAAAACGAGCCCTAACAGAGCAATGAGAAGACGAGTGAAAAGTGATGGCGGTCCAAATCGTTGGACCACAAAGGCTGTAGGGAGATAACAACAGAGCGACAGGATAAAACTCAGGATAACAGCTGTAGGGCGTGACTGTGCTCGCAGTTGGTTGGCACTGAGCAGGTAGCTCAGACACCAGACCAGGGAAGGAAGCAGGCCTTGAGAGGTCCAGAGGCTGCTTTGGGCAGCAAAGGTAGCTCCTTGTTCATAGCCTATAAAAAAAAGGGAAACTCCGACCCCGAGAGGAAAGCCAAGAAGTACCCCGGCAAAGCGGGAGGAAACCCGCTCTGCAACGAAGGTGATGGCAATGACCATTACCATGGATACTCCGAGTTTAACGAGAAGCATCTCTTACATAAGATGAAAAATTTTCGGGATAAACAGGGAAAGCGATGGAAAAAGAATCACCACCAGCAGGGCCACCATCATCGCCAGCACCATGGGAATGACGGTAGTGAACGTTTTTTCCAGACGAATACGGGCTAACTGGGTGGTCACAAAGAGATTCACCGCAACTGGTGGCGTAAACTGACCTATGGCCAGATTGAGCGTCATAACCACGCCAAACCAGATCGGATCCCAGCCGAAATGCGCGATAATGGGCATGAAGATAGGCAGGAAAATGTAGAAGATCGAAACCGCGTCTATCAGCATGCCACCAAAGAAAATGAGCACATTGATGAGAAACAGCACAACCCATTCATTATCGGAGATCCCCATGAGCATCTGGGCACATCTGTCAAGGATGCCTACTGTCGAGCCCGCCCAGGAAAAAAGCCCGGCAAAAGCCACTATCAAGAGAACAATGGCCGAAGCCTCAAAAGCATCGACCAGAATCTGGTACATTTTTTTGAAATCTAGGGTTCGATAGATGACCAGTCCCAGAAGAGAACTGTAAAAAACAGCGACGACGGCTGCTTCCGTTGGGGTGAAAATACCCCCATACAGGCCTCCGAGGATAATGATTGGGGCCAACAATCCCCAAAAGGAATCCTTAAAGGCAAGCCAGAGACTTTGCTCTGTTTCTTCTTTGACATTGGCGCCATATCCCTTGCGAATGGCAATCCATAAGGCGGGAATCAGCAGAGACAGACCGGCGAGAAATCCGGGGATCGCACCAGCTGCAAAGAGTGCGGGGACAGAGGTATTGGTAATGGCCCCGTAGATAATAAGGGCAATCGATGGAGGCACGATGATCGCCGTTGAGCCCGCCGCTGCAATCAAGGCAGCACTATAGCTTTTGCTGTATCCCTGGGAATACATAGCCGGGATCAGGATAGCACCTATTGCCGCCGCATCAGCCGGACCTGAGCCGGAGACGCCACCAAAAAAGACACAGACCCCAATGGCGACGATGGCCAGTCCCCCTTTGCGCTGGCCCACCAAAAGATTGGCAAAATGAATAATGCGGCGAGAAATATCGCAGCGTTCAAGAATGAAACCAGCCAGAATAAAGAGAGGGATAGCCAGCAGGGGAAATTTGGCAATTCCGGCAAAAAAATTGGGAGAGATGACCGGTACTCCGAGATCAGCACCCCAGATAACAGCAAAACTGGGGATGCCAATGGCCAGGGCAATGGGGGCTCCAAGTATGAGAAGAGCGAAGAAACCTAAAAATAAACCAAGACCCATCAGCGCATCCCCCTTACATCGCGGACGACGACTTCAATAATACGGAGAACAATCATGGTGCAACCAACGGGAATACAGAGCGTATAGATCCATTGGGGAAGATTGAGAGATTCGGAGGTAATTTCCAAAACATATTCGTCGACCAGCTGCAAATACCCCAGATACCCCAGGGTGGCAAAGAGGCCTATTCCTGCCAACTGTAACAGTTGAGTGAGCCAGAAACGGAGTTTTGGTGGGAGTTTGTCCTGGAAAAAAAGCATCCGCAGGTGATGCCCCCGTCTGAAAGCCAAACTGGTTCCAAAGAGAGTCAGCCAGACAAGTGCATTGATCTCAAGTTCTTCAGTAAAGGCCAGGGGATAATGAAAGATATACCGGGTTATGACATTGGCCAGGGCCAAAAAGGCCATGCCAGCCAGTAAAGCGGCGCCGAGCACCTCTTCAAGGTGCCCGGCGATCCAGCGAACAGACATGTGTGATCCTACTTTTGTGATGCCGCGATGGCTTTTTCAGCTTTTTCGACCAGCTCCGCACCGACAGTGGGGATCCATTTTTCATACACAGAGGCGGTTTTTGCGCGAAATGCCTTACGAGCTTCCGGATCAAGCACGACGACTTCCATTCCGTTTTCACGCATGGTGTCAAGAGCGCTGAGATCGGGGGCAATCAACCCCTTGCGGACCAGTGCTCGCTGCCACTCGCCAGCCTCAATCGCGGCTTGGCGAATGATTTGCTGATCTTCTGGGGTAAAGCTTGCCAGGACCTTGTTGTTCACGGTGAACATGAGCGGGTCGATCACATAGCGCCAGATGGTCGCATACTTGTGAAATTGCCAGATTTTCACAGGAATCTCGATGGCTACCACCGGATTTTCCTGACCGTCTACAACACCCTGCTGAAAGGCAACCTGGGCATCACCCCAGTTCATGTTCACCGGGTTGGCGCCTAAGGCGGTCATGGTGTCGATGAAGATCGGGGTGCCGACCACACGAATTTTCATGCCTTCCAGGTCGGCGGGTTTGGCAACCGGCCCCTTGGAATTTGTGAGAGCGCGGAAGCCGTTTTCTCCCCAGCCAAGCAGGGTTACGCCTTTTTTGTGGAGCAAATCGCCAATCTCGTCACCGATTTCTCCCTGAGTTACGGCATCAAGGGCTTTATAATCTGGAAAAAGGAAAGGCAGGTTAAAAAGATTAAGTTCCTTGATGGTGGTCGACCAGTTAATGGTGGAAGCAAAGCAGAACTCTGCCACCCCACGGCGATGGATCAGAAACTCATTGGTTTGTTTGCCCGCCATCAGTGAGGACGAGGTGTATACCTTGATGTTAATGCGGCCATCAGTGCGCTCTCGCACCAGATCGGCAAATTTTGTCGCTCCCTGCCCCCAGGGGAGTTTCGGACCGACAACCACGCTCATCTTGTATTCTTTTTTGTATTTGCCAGCCGCATCAGAAAATGCGGGCATACACATGAGCACGCCAAGAGCCAGCGCAAAAACGAGTGTCCGTTTCAACATAAAATATCCTCCTTTTTCCTCCAAAATATAAGGGTGTCATGAATAATTAGATTTTTCAAGATGCCCATAAAACATGCACAACGCAGACCACGTGGCGACCGATGATAGAAGATCAGTCTTAGAAGGTCAATAGGTAACCATGAATTTTATCGTTCTCGTAAAAATCCCCAAGATCGACGTTCCTATCTTCGTAAACTACTGATTTGACGATGTGTGATTTCTCGGCTTCTGACTATTTACGAATTCATCAATTTTCACGTCCTGATGTATCCTAGCACACCAGAACCTTATTGTGGGGGGCACAGTGAGGAGTTTCGACTCATCGCCTAATTATACTTGTTGAATCTGGTTTTCAACCTTGTGGTTCCCTGGAAGACTCATTACTAATTTCTTTAATGGTGCATTGATTAGGCATGCAGTTGCAACGCCTGTTGAGAGAAATGAAGAGCTGTACTTTAACCGTTGTTATTTTGCCGGTTAGAACAAAAAAAGATTGTTGGAGTGGATTTCGTGTCTTTTTTGCGGAGAGATGCCATGCATAAAGCTGGGCTTTTGCTTACCATGCTGTTTTTTTGCTCGTGCTTAGTCCTGTTTGTAGGCTGTGCTCAACAAAGTGCGACAGTGCCCAAAGGACAGTGGCTTGAACAACAGGATGTTCTCAAGACCATCGAAAACGGGGAACTCTTTTCTGGGCATAACTACTATTACCTTGGTTCCATAACTGCTCCGGATTCCTTTATCGCGCTGGATGACAGGTTTCAATTGCGAAGCCGTGCCTGGGCTCAGGTTACGATGACGTCAAAACGAATGGCGGGGTGGTTACAAGCATATTCACAGGAAATGTATGGCAGTTGTTCCTATCGGGCAGGATACATTTATGCTCCCGATGGTACGCTGGTTGGTTACTGGTACTCTCAGAATGAGCTGAACAGCGTGTATATGCCCGAACCCGGTGTCCTCGAGATCTGCCAACCTCATACGGTTGGCGGCATGGTCTGTGGGGAAGAGCGCGATGATGGTTTGTTTATGGGGCGAGAGTAAAGGAAAAATATCGTTTATGCATGGGAAGGACAGCCATCCAGAACAAGGCTGGATGGCTGTTTTTTACTGTGATTACTGTTCTTGCATAACTTTTTCTGCCTGTTCCAGAAAATACTGTTCGGACATTCTGGTCCACTGTCGTGCTGATTTGAGGAATGCACGCTGGGAGTCAAGTACCTCTTTAAATTCTGGGTTTCCAGCTGCGTAGCCATCAAGGACTTCATCTGTTGCCTGTTTCATGGCTTTCAACACCGGCTCAGGAAAGGTCATAACCTTGATATCTGGGTATTCGGTTTTCATAGCCATCCAGGCCTTGGCAGACATGGCAAAGTTTTCATAGTACATGTCGGCAGCTGTTGCCTGAATTGCTGTTTTGAGGATGCTCTGATACTGTTTGGGCAGTGCATAAAAGGCTTTTTTGCTGATCAAAAATTGCATGTCTGATGCGGGTTCATGCCAACCTGCATAATAAAAGGGGGCTATTTTATGGAAGCCCATCTTGATATCCATTCCAGGCCCCACCCACTCAAGCGCATCTATGGTGCCACGATCGAGAGCCGTATAAAGTTCTCCAGGCGCAATATTCGTCACGTTAACCCCCAATTTCGCAAAGACTTCACCAGCAACACTGGGAATGCGCATTTTAAGTCCTTTGAGATCTTCTAAGCTTTTAATTTCCTTTCGAAACCAGCCCCCCATCTGTACGCCAGTGTTTCCTCCTGGGAATGAGTAGACTCCAAATTTTGCATAACATTTCTGCATGAGTTCAAGCCCCCCTCCATAGAACAACCAGGACTCTTGCTCGCTCATAGTCATGCCAAAAGGCACTGTGGTAAATAGGGTAGTGGTTGCATCTTTACCTTTCCAGTAATAGGAGGCCGTATGTCCCATTTCATACTGACCTCCTTTGACCATATCGAGAATCTCCAGTGGAGCTTTGTGTTTTTCTGCACCGGAGACCCGAATGGTGAAATTCCCTCCACTCATTTCTTGAACAAGTTCAGCAACACGTTTGGGAGGATTGATCAGTGGTGTCAGGGTGCTGTTCCAGGTGGTCGCTAGATTCCAGCGGATCTTTTTCACCCCTTCAGCGTAGAGTGGAGATGCGAGCAACAGGCAGAGTGTGACGACAACGGCTCCTAAACGTTTCATGGTATTCTCCTCTAAGCTATGTATAAGATAGATAATAAATTTGAAAAATTTACATGAATCTATAACCAAAGCCCAGTAGAAAATATGATGTTACTTGAGCTAATTATAGACCATAGAGTTGAGGGAAAAGAGCCAGGGAAAAGAGAACCAGCGCCTGCAAAAAAATAAAAGGAATGACCCCTCGATAGATATCAACGGTTTGCACTTCGGGGGGGCAGCATCCTTTCAAATAGAAAAGTGAAAAACCAAATGGAGGAGTAAGAAATGACGTCTGCAGATTCATGGCAATGAGAATGGCAAACCAAAGAGGATCCAGGCCAATGGTTGCGGCCACAGGCTGGATAATGGGCACGACGATATAGGTAATCTCAAAGAAGTCGATAAAAAAACCCAGAACAAAAATAACCAGCATCACTAGAAAGACAAAGGTCCACTTTTGCCCAGGAAGGCTAAGCATAATTTCTTCAACGATTAAATCTGCACCAGAGTAGAGAAACACCATGGAAAAGGCTGTGGCGCCAATGAGAATAGCAAAGACCATTGCCGCAACTTTAACTGTTTCCAGGGCAGACTCCTCAACGACTTGCCAGCTCAGTTTTTTATATAGAGCTGCAAGGACAACCGCACCTACGCTGCCCACAGCGGCCGACTCTGTGGGAGTCGCAATACCGATGAATATTGAGCCCAGGACCAGAAATATGAGGGTAAGTGGTGGCAAAATGGCAAGAAGCGCCTTTTTTATGATGGCTATTCGAGAACCTTCCTGCTTGGGCATTGCAGGCGCGTCTTCTTTCTTGAAGTAGGACCAGAGAAGAATAAAGACAACATAGATGGCAACCAGGCCAATGCCTGGTCCTAAGGCGCCAGCAAAGAGATCGCCGACAGGAATCTGAAAGACATCTCCCAAGACAACAAGAACAACTGAAGGGGGGATAATTTGGCCGAGGGTTCCGGCGGCGCAGATGGTTCCGGTTGCTAGGGGTTTTGAATAACCATAGCGGAGCATGACCGGAAGTGAGATGACGCCCATGGCGACGACAGAGGCTCCCACCACACCGGTTGAAGCGGCGAGCAGTGCCCCTACGACAACCGTGCTTACTGCAATCCCACCGCGCACCCGTCCAAAAAGAGTCCCCATGGCTTCCAGAAGTCGTTCAGCGAGCTGGGACCGTTGAAGAATAATCCCCATGAAAATAAACAGGGGGATCGCCATGAGAATGGTGTTGTTCATGATCGAATAGACCCGAAAAGGCATCATCGAAAACATGCGGAAAAATTCATCGGCAACAGTGACAATGCTTAAATCAGGCGACATTTCCACCATCGCGGCGATAAAGCCAAAGAAGATAGAGACCGAACCGAAGGTGAAGGCCACCGGGTATCCGATGCCTAACATCAGCAGGGCGGCAAAAAACATGATGATTCCTGTCATGCCTGTCCCTCCGTATCTTTGATTTGGCTGTCGTGCTGGATTGTCTGCCTAAAGAGCCGTACATTTTTGATGGTGTAGCCGATGGCCGTGAAAATAAGGACACCAAACGATACCGGGATCATGGCTTTGATGAGGAAACGGTAGTGAAGGCCCCCAGGGTTTTCCGATATTTCTTTAATCTCATAGGAGTCTTTGACAAAATCAAAAGAACCGAACATAACCAGACAGGCAAGGGGCACCAGAAAGAAGACCGTGCCGATGATATTGACAAGCGCCTTCGTTCTTACCGAATATCGGTCATAGAGGAAGTCAACACGAACGTGGCCCTCATCAAGGAGGGCAACGGAGACACCATAAAGAATGACGATGGAAAAGAGGTGCCACTCAAGCTCCTGCATGCCGACAGAACTGTTGTGGAAAAAATAGCGCATGACTACATCGTAAAAAACATTGAGAGCCATGAGGAGAAAAACAACCGCCAGAATCTTGCCCAGGATACGGTTGAACACACGATACAATTGTTCGATTCGTTCCAACATTACAGCCTGTTCCCCCATTTTTGATAGTTGACGTTCTCTGCCCCCTTTTCCAACTATGAAGTGTGATTTCTAGCATTCCTGTCACCCCTCGACAAGCTTGCAGGGGATAAAGAAACCGCCCAATCACCCAAGTCGGGTGAAATGGGCGGTTTAGCACGGTAACAAGATACTATTGCACAACCTTTTCCGATTGTTCCAGGTAATACTGCTCACTCATCTTGGTCCACTGGCGTGCCTTTTTCATGAATACTCTTTGCGATTCAAGGACCTTTTTAAAGAAAGGATCCTTGGCGGCGTATCCGGCAAGAACCTCATCTGTCGCCTGTTTCATTGCAGCGAGCACCGGTTCTGGAAATGTCATCACTTTGATGTTGGGAAACTCCGACTTCATGGAGGTCCAGGCCTCAGCACTCATGGCAAAGTTCTCATAATGCATATCTGCACTCGCGGCTTGCATAGCGGTTTTCAGAGCTGCTTGATAGGAGAGGGGGAGTTTGTCAAATTCTCGTTTGTTGATCAAAAATTGAAGATCTGTTGCCGGCTCATGCCATCCTGCATAGTAGTAGGGGGCGATTTTATGGAACCCCATTTTGATATCCATGCCAGGGCCAACCCACTCCAGGGCATCTATTGTCCCGCGGTCAAGCGAGGTGTACAATTCTCCAGGCGCGATGTTTGTGACATTAACCCCCAGTTTTGCAAAGACTTCGCCTGCTACACTGGGAATGCGCATTTTTAATCCTTTGAGATCATCTAATGAGCGAATTTCTTTGCGGAACCAGCCGCCCATTTGTACTCCGGTATTTCCCCCTGGAAAGGCATACACTCCAAATTTGTCGTAGCACTGTTGCATCAGTTCCATGCCGCCGCCATAGTAAAGCCAGGCGTTTTGTTCGTCGTTGTTCATGCCAAAGGGAACCGTTGTGAACAGCGCGGTGGCAGCATCTTTGCCTTTCCAGTAGTAGGAAGCAGTATGTCCCATCTGGTATTGCCCACCTTTAACCATATCAAGAATTTCCAGGGGCGCTTTGTGCTTTTCCGCCCCCTCTACCTTGATAATGAACATACCGTTGGTCATCTCTCCGACCATCTTGGCCACCTTTTTGGGGGCATCAACAAATGGGGTTAGTGTTGAGTTCCAGGTCAGAGCCATGTTCCAGCGGACTTTTTTCTCTTTGGCAAAAGCTGGGCTACCAATAAGGGGAAGGGCAGCAAGGATAAAGATCAGGGCACGGATACGTTTCATACATCTCCTCCTTCAAGCGGTAAAAGAATATGGGACGATCTCCCCGTTGGGGGCAACCTTGAACGACAGTGCTGATTGGAGCAAAGACTGATAGATTGGTTTGAGGGGGGCAAGATTTACCTGCGTATCTTTTTAATAGTCTGTACAAAAAAAGAATACAAGTCTGTTTACTGAAGTGATGGCCTGATTTTGAATATACGCAAGGTGGGCTAAATATGTTAGAGCCCAGGTTTTGATCGGGAAAAACATTCAATCGGACCGTTTCGTGAAAACGGATCTCATATACGAACTTTTTTAGCCATTTCTCAGGGGGCGGAAAGAAAAATCGACGGTGGAGCTATGCCCTATTTTTTGCTCGTTCTGACAACTCTGTTCTGGTCCGGTAATTTTGTACTCGGCCGAGGCATGCACGCGGTGATGCCACCGGTTGCCCTCTCCTTTTGGCGTTGGTCTCTTGCTCTTATCATACTGCTTGCGGTGGCCCATAAGCACCTCTGGAATGATCGCAGGGTTTTGATGCGTCATTCTCGCTTCATCATCCTCCAGGGGCTTTTAGGGGTCACCGGGTTTAACACCCTGCTCTATATGGCTATGCAACATACCAGCGTCATCAATGGGGTGTTGGTGAATTCATGTGTTCCGGTGCTTATTGCCTTATTTTCCTGGTTGATCTATCGGGAGACGCTTCGCCCACGCCAATATGTTGGTATTTTGCTTTCGCTCTCCGGGGTTGCCCTGATTATGGTCAAGGGGGATCTTTCCATGCTGCTTCAGGTCTCCTTTAACCAGGGAGATCTTCTGGTTTTAGCTGCAGCTGTGGTTTGGGCCTTGTATTCCACCAACCTGCGGAGTTATCCCGAAGCGATACATCCGCTTGCCTACCTCAGTGCCATGACGATGGTTGGCCTCTGCGGAATTATTCCTCTTTATCTCTTTGAGTTGTATCAGGGCAAAACCTTTGTTCTGACCCTACCCGTTGCAACAACCATTGGCTATGTTGCTCTCTTTGCTTCGGTGCTCGCCTTTATTTTCTGGAATCGTGCAGTACGGAGCATCGGGGCCAACAGGGCCGGTCCTTTTGTGCATCTCATGCCTGTCTTCAGTTCCGCCCTGGCTATGGTATTTTTGGGAGAACAGCCAGCCTGGTACCACGGACAGGGAGTGCTGCTGATATTTATTGGGATTGTCCTCACTACAGTGCAGGTGCGAAGACGAGCCCTCTCTTGAATCTGCTGAAAATTGAGATCGGGCTGGCAGAAGATAAGACGGGGTGAAAATATAGCTCATCGAGAAGTATAACCGTTGTGTAACCGTTTCATCCTGCTCCTGTTTCTTTGATTTCTCCCGCATCCTGGATTGACAACCTTCTGATCTGCTTTACTTTTATCCAGTGTATCACCCGCCCCTTCCCGAAGGGGGCGTCCTTAAAGTCATTCTGGAGTAGGGCATTCAGTCTCCGCTTCTTCCATTTTTTCTTGATTTTGATCATAGAGCTGACAACCTCAAGATATCCTATGTTGCAACCTGTACGACCATTTGTAAGTATTTCTCCTGTCTGTCTGGCAGCTGCATTGCCGCTCTGGTGTACTGATCTCTCGCCCCCACCCTGTGATACAAATTTATTGAATAAAATATAATGTCTATGAATATAAACCAAATGAGGGGTTCATGATACAGGTTGAACATTTGAGCCGTACCTATGGGGAGACCCATGCTGTCGATGATGTCTCCTTTCATATCGGAGCAGGGGAGATTGTTGGCCTGCTCGGGCATAACGGCGCTGGAAAGACCACTATTATGAAAATGCTGACTGGTTTTCTTGAACCAAGTCAGGGGACAATTACCATTAATGGGCGGGATCTGGAGACGGATCGTCGTGCAATTCAGAGATTAATCGGTTATTTGCCCGAAAACTGCCCTGTCTACCCAGAGATGCGTGTGGTGAGCTATCTGGAATATATGGCTACCCTGCACCATGTTGACTCCAATGAGCTGGGCTCACTCTTACGGGAGGCATTGGAGCGAACAGGACTGACTGACCGCGCGACCCAAACCATAGGTACTCTTTCCCGGGGGTATCGGCAGCGTTTAGGCGTGGCTCAGGCTATTTTGCACCGACCCAAAATAATCATTCTCGATGAGCCGACCAATGGATTGGATCCGACGCAGATACAGCACATGCGTACGCTTATCCGTGAACTCTCCCTGGAGGCTACCCTGATTATTTCAACCCATATTCTCCAGGAAGTGCAGGCGGTCTGTGACCGGGTCATTATCATTGGCCATGGGAAAAAGAAGCTTGATACATCACTGGATGCATTGAGTGAAAATCAGCGTCTCCTGGTAACCACAGACCGAGAAGAGGCAAAGGTACTTCTCCGAAAACTCGACGGGGTCAGCAGTGTTGAGCAAACCATTGTGGAGTCCGAGCGATACTGCTTCAGATTGAGCACCACTGTGCCTGCAAGAGATCTGTCACCACGTGTTGCCGCGGCTATCACCGGCAATGGTTGGCCTCTTTTTGAGCTTACTTTTGAGTCTCGAAGCCTTGAGCGAATCTTTAGTGAAATAAATATGGCTGCCGGGAGGGAACAATGAAGATTCTTGCCAAGATAGCTCGGCGTGAGTTGGCGGTATTTTTTTCCACACCAGCAGCATTTATCTTTTTGGCAGCCTTTCTCGCAGCCGCTCTGTTTATTTTTTTTTGGGTGGAGACTTTTTTCAGTCGCAACCTTGCCGATGTTCGGCCTCTGTTCAGCTGGATGCCGCTGCTCTTGATTTTTCTTTCTTCTGCCATCACCATGCGCGCCTGGTCTGAAGAGCACCGAGCCGGAACATTGGAGCCTCTGCTGACCTCCCCTGTGCGACTCTCCGTCCTGGTTTTGGGAAAATTTTTTGCCTGCCTGGGGCTGGTAGCTATCGCCTTGCTCTTAACCTTTCCTTTACCGGTTACGGTGAGCTTTCTTGGGCAACTCGATTGGGGCCCGGTTGTAGGGGGCTACCTGGCGAGTCTTATTCTTGCCGGAGCGTATATAGCCATCGGTCTCTATGTCAGTGCGCAGTTTAACTCGCAGATTGTCAGTCTCATCGTTTCCACCCTGGTGTGCAGCTTTTTGTATCTTCTGGGCTCTGCGACGCTGACCGGATTTTTCGGTAATCATGGTGGCGAAATCTTAAAACTCTTGGGGGCCGGTTCCCGGTTTGAATCAATCACTCGCGGAGTGATTGATGTTCGAGATATTGCATATTATTTCAGCCTCATAGGGATATTCCTATCCCTCAATATCTACAGTCTTGAACGTGGACGCTGGGCGGGTAACCCCAGAAACAGCAGGCATCGAAATTGGGGCATCCTCACCAGCTTGCTTATCGCCAATTTTATACTGATCAGTTTCTGGCTTGCGCCCATTGTGGGACTGAGGTCCGATCTGAGTTCCGGCCGAATGTATACTCTCTCAGCCGCTACCAAATCCTACCTTGCCCGATTACAGGAACCATTGCTCATTCGGGGATATTTTTCGGCACAGACGCACCCGCTGCTTGCACCTCTTGTTCCTCAGATACGTGATCTGCTGGAAGAATATGCTGTGGCAGGAAAAGGGAAGGTCAAAGTTGAGTTTGTCGATCCCCAGGAAAAACCCGATCTTGAGCAGGAGGCTGGTGAAAAATTTGGGATTCGCCCGGTTCCGTTCCAGACAGCCTCACGGTATCAGACCGCTGTGACGAATTCCTATTTCGATATTTTAATCAAGTATGGCGACTCCTATACGACCCTTGGTTTTCAAGATCTGATCGAGGTGAAGAGTGAGGGGGATACCAAGCTTGAGGTTGAGTTACGTAATCCTGAACACGATATCACCCGCTCGATTAAAAAGGTTCTCTCCAGCTATCAAGGCGGAGGAAACTTGTTTGCAGGAATCAGTCAACCTGTAGTTTTTCACGGCTATATGTCTGCGGAGCAAGCCCTGCCTCCACAATTGGTGGAGTTGAAGGCGACATTGCAGTCAGTTTTGGATGATTTTAAAAAGCAGGGCAAAAATAAATTTTCCTACGATTTTAGTGATCCTGATGCCAATGGAGGTGCTCTGGCCAAGCAACTGAGTACAACCTTTGGCATGCAACCCATGGTTGCCGGACTGCTTTCTACAAAGACTTTCTGGTTTTACATGACCCTGGAGAGCGGAGGAGAGCAGGTTCAGGTGGCGTTGCCCACCTCCTTTGATTCTGCCGCCTTGAAGAGCTCCATTGAGGCAACTCTCAAGCGTTTTTCCAAAGATATGCTGAAGACGGTCGCCCTCTATACCCCACCTCATCAACCGGCCATGGTTCAATACGGAATGCCAGCTCAGGGGAACACTTTTCAGATGCTCTCCCAATTTGCAGCACAGGAACATCGAATCAAACCTGTTGATCTCAAGAACGGGCAGGTTGATCCAGAGGCCGATATTTTACTGGTTGTTTCCCCAGAACAACTCGATGACACCCAGCTTTTTGCCATCGACCAGTTTTTGATGCAGGGCGGAACGCTCATACTGGCCACCTCTGCCTTTGATGTGCATCTCCAGGGAAATCTTGCAGCCGTCGAGAAAACAAGCGGCTTGCAGGACTGGCTTGCCGGTTATGGCATTACCCTGGGCCAGAGCTTGGTACTTGATCCGCAGAATGCCGCTTTTCCCGTTCCCGTTGATCGACAGGTCGGCGGCTACAGTGTGCGGGAGACTCACCTGGTCAATTATCCCTATTTTATCGATATTCGTCCTGATGGCATGAATCGTAAAAATGGGCTCCTTACAGGAATCGATCAGCTGTCCATGACCTGGGCTTCTCCTCTGAGCATTGACCCGGAAATAAACAGTAAGCGAAAGGTCGTGCCCCTCTTGCAGAGTTCTGAAGCCAGTTGGCTTTCTGATAGGAGTGATATTCAGCCTGATTTTCGAAAATACGGTGAATCGGGTTTTGCGCAGAGCAAGGCAGAGGGGCGCCAGCTTGTTGGTGTCATGGTAGAGGGGGAGTTTGATTCCTGGTTTAAGGGAAAAACATCTCCACTGGTTGCGAATGCCCGCAAACTGGCCGAGAAAGAAAAACAGGGGGAGGCTGAGCTTGAAGAGAATGGTCCAGCAATGCAGCAGGAAAAAGAGGAGAAACCTGCTGTGATCGGGCGTGTTCTTGAGCATTCGCCAGACTCTGCCCGGATCATAATGCTCTCATCCAATACGTTTTTGGCAGATACCAGCCTTGAATTAGCCTCGGGGGCAGGTGGAACCCAGTATCTTAACCCATTGCAACTGATTGCCAACTGTATTGACTGGTCCCTGGAGGATCGTGATCTGCTCACTATTCGCGGACGTGGCCATTTTGCTCGCACCCTGCTGCCCATGAGTCAGCAGATGCGCGTCTTTTGGGAATATCTCAATTATGGACTGGCAGCCTGTGGTTTAGTCTTGGTCTGGCTGGTCCGTACAATAGCTGTGAATAAAAATCGGCGTCACGAGCAGGCTTTGCTGTATGGGAGGGAGAACGGATGAAACGATGGATTACGCTCTGTGCGCTGCTTGCGCTGGCCCAGGCTGGACTGACGCTTTGGACCAATTGGAATGCAGGGGGGCAACAGAGGGCTGTTGCCAAAGGCAATCTGGTGGCGCTGAATGTGGCTGATATTGATACACTCCTTTTCGAGGAGAGTGACGGCAATACATTGAAAATTCAAAAGATAGATGGGCGTTGGCAGCTCCCTGATTCCATGGGGTTTCCAGCAGATTCCATTCGTGTTCAGGGGCTTGTCGAGAAAATAACCCAACTCAAACGTGAGTGGCCTGAGGCCAGCACAGCCGAAGCTGCGACGCGCTTCAAGGTGTCCAGGGATAACTTTGCACACCGTCTGCGCTTGTCAGGGCAAGGGAAAGAACTGCAGGTCATCTATTTTGGAAGCTCACCAGGACTCCGCCAATTGTACCTGCGGTGTGCGGGAGATCCCGAGATCCATTCCATAGAGATGACGGCCCACGATCTGTCCACCAGACCCGGTGACTGGATTGATACCACAGTCCTTCACTTGAAAAAAGAGCAGTTGGTAGAGGTTAAGCTGCCGGAAATCGATCTTACAAGAGTTAAGGGGAGTTTGCAGCCGGTGGATCTGCAGCAGGGAGAGGAGGTGGAAGCTCATCGGCTCAACGGGTTGCTGAATCGTTTGACCGGTCTGTCAATCTCCGCTATTCTCGGATCAGAGGACAAGCCTGAGTACGGCTTGGCGAAGCCTGTCTTCTCTTACAGTGTTAGCTTGGAAAACGGGCAAATCATATCGTATAGTTTTGCTCAAAAAACAGCAGCCCAAACACCCGACGACCAAGCCTCTCCCCAAGAGAGCAGCTACATCCTCAAGACCTCAGCGCTTAACCAGCTGGTTCAGGTCGATGGCTGGCAGGTTGATGCCCTGAAGAAGATAAAACGGACAGATATTGTTCAGCACAAGGCTGTCGCTGAAGAGGAAAAGGATGCTTCCTCACAGGTACCTCACTCCTCTCCCCAGTAGAATAATTATCAGGCGGATAGAAACCATCAAGAAAGAGAACAGCACATAATGGCTTTATTTCGCCTTCATTCCAATAGCCCCCCTGCCCCCTCTAGTAAACGAGGGGGCAGGGGGTGGCTTATCCGCCTTTTGCGGCGACTTTGCTTCTTTGTTCTCCTATTTACCCTCACTCCGATCCTTGCTATTCTTGCCTTCCGCTGGCTGCCTGTGCCAGTCTCCAGTTTTATGGTACTCCGGCAGTTGGAACGGGTAAAGGCTGAGGGGACAATTCCCCCGCTGCGCTATCACTGGGTGAGTCTGGAGGCGATGGACCCCGCAATGCCTATGGCTGTTATAGCAGGGGAAGATCAGCTCTTTGCCAAACATTGGGGCTTTGATTTTGCCGCAATTAAACATGCGCTGACGTACAATAAAACGCACAATCACCGTATGTTAGGGGCCAGTACACTCTCCCAACAGACTGCAAAAAACTTATTCCTTTGGGGAGGGCGCAATCTGGTTCGTAAAGCAGCAGAAGCTGGACTGACTCTTTGTATTGAGTTTTTTTGGCCTAAAAAACGCATCCTTGAAGTCTACCTGAACATCGCTGAGTTTGGTGATAATATCTATGGAGTTGGCGCGGCAAGCAAATATCTCTTTAAGACTACGCCAAAGCGCCTCAGTAGGCGTCAGGCTGCTCTGCTGGCAGCAGTTTTGCCTAATCCCCGTCGTTTTCATGCCAATCATCCCAGCTCCTACACCCTTTCCCGTGCACGTTGGATCGAAAAGAATATAGGTCGACTTGGTGGTTCGAAATATCTTGAATCATTGTAGTTTATTTGGAAAGGATTCTTATCCTGTCCAGCCAAGTGTTATGGATGCTAAAATCAGGTAGCGGCCAAATTTTGCCAGCCCCACCAGCAGGAGGAATCCTGGCAATGGTTCGCCAAGAACTCCCGCCATTACCGTGAGCGGGTCACCTACAAGAGGTGCCCAGGAGAGGAGAAGGGACCAGCGTCCATAGTGGTGATACCATCGTTGTGCCCGGCCCAATTGGTCATTGGTAAATGGAAACCAACGACAATGGCGAAACCGGTCAATTGAACGTCCCAGCCACCAGTTCACCACGGAGCCCAGAATGTTGCCACAACTTGCCCAGAGGAGCAGTGACAAGGTGGAGTATTTGCCTGTAAGTAGGAGACCAACCAAAACAGCCTCCGACTGCATGGGAAAAACAGTCGCTGCGACCAGTGCCGTGGTAAACAGTGTGCCGTAGGCTGGCAGATGTGTAAGGTTGAAGAAATCCATGGAAAGGAAATTATATGCGAATCCTTATTGTAGATGATGAAGCCGAGCTCTGTCGCCAGATCGCAGAATCACTGAGAAAGCAGCAATACGCAGTGGATACAGCGGGCGACGGTACAGAAGCCCTGGAAAAAATATTTACCGATCCTTTTGACCTCATCGTGCTCGATATCATGCTGCCAATAAAAGATGGCTTTGAGGTATTGCAGGAACTGCGCCGAGAAGGTCTCAAAATTCCAGTGTTGATGCTGACTGCAAAAGGTGAAATTGCAGATCGAGTCCAGGGACTGGATGCGGGCGCAGATGATTACCTGCATAAACCTTTTTCCATGGCTGAACTTCTTGCCCGAATACGGGCACTTTTACGGCGCAGTCACGAGCAGGTCAGTTCCCTGCTCTGTCTGGGGAATATCTGCCTTGATACCACCAGCCATGAGGTCTCCCTTGAGGGGGAGGCCGTTAGTTTGACCCCAAAAGAGTTTTCTCTCCTTGAATTCCTGCTCTATAACTGCAATCGGGCGGTATCACGGTTCAGTATGGCGGAACATGTTTGGGGAGATGCCTTTGATCCTTTTACCATGTCCAATAATATCGATGTCCATATAAAAAATCTACGCCGCAAATTAGGTGATCAGGCAGGCGAACGGATAGTTACAGTTCGCGGGGTTGGCTACATGGCGCAGGATGAGCAAGCATGAGGGTGCGGCATCGTATAACCCTTTGGGTGAGCCTTACTGGGCTTTGTTCCAGTATTATCCTCTCATTGATTGTCTTTTTCTGGGGTATTGAGAGCCCTTATGAGTTCCTAGATCAAGAATTGGAAATCCGCGCTCATTCGGTTCGTGATGAACTCATTCGCGAAAGGGCCGCAGCAATGAACCTGCACAATGAGACCTTGGATCATTTTACCCATCTCTATTGGACCAGAATCTATGATGGTCAGGGCAAGCTGATCTATGCCTCAAAGTTGGCACAAAAAGTAGAAATGCCGCTCAAGGACAAAAAGCAGGGGTATGTCGTTGCAACAGAAATTCCTCTGCATGTATTCTACCCTGAGGAGGAAGACGAACCTGCCGTTTTTTGGAACAGGTCCTTTCTCTTTAAGGCTCAAGGGCAGAACTACACAATTCATGTGGCAAGACCCGTGGAAAGCCTTGTGGGTGAGGCAATTCACTCCGCTATTATGATCGGTTCTTCTCTGGTGATAGCAACCTTGATCCTTATCCTCGTGAGTTATTATGTCGCCGGAAAAATACTCACCCCCATACAAGAGATCAATAAACTTGCGGTTGATATAACCGAAAACACATTGGAAAAACGAATTCCCCTTTCAGGGAATCGTGACGAGCTTGACGAATTAGCTCAGGCGCTTAACGCCATGTTCAACCGCTTGCAGTTTTCTTTTAGACGCCAAAAACAGTTTATCGCCAACGCTTCCCATGAGCTGAAAACTCCTTTAACCCTTTTGCGTTTGTCAACAGAAGAGATTTTGCAGTATCCACAACTACCGGTTGCTGTAGAGGAAAAATTAGTCGCCCAGGAACAGGCTCTGGCACGAATAAATCAACTGGTGAAAGGACTCTTGGATCTGTCTCGCCTGGAGCTTTCTGATAGTTTGCAGCGTAGCCGATTTTTCTTCAATGAGCTCTGGCAATCCATTCTCGATGATTTTCAGCTCCTACTGCGTCAGCGTAAACTGCAGATAGATTGTCAAATACCTCGAGCATTAGAGCTCTATGCTGATCAGGAAAAAATACGGCGTCTGTGTATAAACCTGGTGGATAACGCAGCCCGTTATAATTACCCACAGGGAAAAATTACTGTGCAGGCGGAGGTCAGCGGTCAGGAGCTTGTCTGTACCATAGCCAATACAGGAGTGGGTATTGACAAACAAGATCGTGCAGCTGTTTTTGATCAGTTTTTTCGTTGTGAACAATCACGGGCCATCGGCCAGGGCGGTTCAGGCCTTGGTTTGACTATTGTTCAACGTATCGTCACTCTCCATGGTGGAAGGATTGCTGTGGTCGACAGTCCTCCTGGGTGGACAGTTTTTGAGATTCGTTTTCCCAAAAAGATCCTAGTCTGAGCACAATGATTCTGATTTCTGTTTCCTTCCCGTTCATAAGTTACCTAACATTTGGTATGCAAAAGAGCCTTTTTCCGTAACCCAACGCCTGAAATAGCGTTACTTCCCCAAAGATATGGAAAGCTTTCGTCAATTTTACCAGGCGCATAAATAGAAATTATTTGGCTATCTCGTTCGAAAGTCAAGCAATGGTCCACTTGCTGCGGACCTGGTGCAGGAAAGCTTCACCCGCTATATGGAGAGGTACAGTCACTGGGAAAAGAGTGTGGCTCTGCTTTTTACTATCGGGCGTAATTTACTTTACGATCAGGGGCGCAGAGCAGGCAGGGAAGTTGAACTCCAGGATGAAACGATAGTCGGGCAAGGGGATGAGGAAGATAAATATATACAACGTGAGGAATCCAGACATGTTCTTGAGGCCATGCAGCAGCTGTCAGAAGAAGATCGCGATATCCTGGCACTTGTGGTCAGTAGTGAGTTAAGTTATCAAGAGATCGCTGTGATTCGGAATTGCACCGTCGCTGTCATTAAGGTTCGGGTACATCGTGCCCGTCAAAAACTCAGGCAGTTACTTGTTCGGAAAAGGGTATGAACACTGAATTTCTTATAAGCCAGTATATCGATAATGAACTGAGCCTGGACGAAAAAATTACTTTTGTCCAAACTGTTCATGATGCCCCTGATTTTAAAGAAGAAGCTCTGGATCTCCTGGAGTTGGAGAAACAACTGACCCTGCTCCCTGTGCATGATTTGCCGGTTGCGCCCAAGATTGAGCGAGCTTCCTCTAAGGAAAATTCATGGTTTGTTCAGGCATGGTGGAAAACCTTTGCAGGGCTTGCAGTAGCTGGTGCCGTTGCTGGTTTGCTGATTATGACGCCTCAGCCCAAACCATCAATACAATCGGAACCACACCGCTTTGTCGTTTATCTCCCCGATGTTCAACAAGCTCAGATAATAGGCACCTTCACTGATTGGCAGCCCGTTTCCATGACTTCAATCGGAACAAGTGGGTACTGGACCCTGACATTGGATATACCCTTGGGGGGAACATCGTTACAGTTATCTGGTGGAACAGGACCGTCAAATTCCTGATCCGACGGTTGCATTGCGGGAGCAAGATGATTTCGGAGGTGAAAATTCAGTTCTGGAGATAGGGGGCACTGCTATTTAATGGGACGCATTATGTTCATTTTTCTCTTCCTGCTGATAGCTGGGTGTACCCCGAAGCATACTGTCGTGGTGGAAAAAAATACTGTGATTATAACTGTTCATATGCATCAGGTAGATGAGGTGGCATTTGCTTCATCCCTGGATCAGTACAGAAGACATCTGGCACAGCAGGGAACACATGGTCAATGGTCTATCGGGGGGCTACCTAATCAGGAATTTAAATATTTTTTTATCGTTGACGGCAGTGTCATGATCCCGGAGTGCCGTTATACCGTGCAGGATGATTTCGGTTCCATGAGTTGTCGCCATCTTCCCTGAATATTGTCTTAATCAGGGATTTTAAGGATAGAAAGAACAATGAAAAAATATATACACGTTCTGCTGCTGTTTTTGCTTTTTCCTGTACTCTGTATCGCTCAAGATAAGGGGGGGCAGGCGGGGAGCAGTCACCAGACAATAACCAGGGGATTTGAACAGGCTGGTGTAGAGGCAATTGCCGCTGAGGGGTTGAGCCGGGCTCTGTTAGGGGCCCAATTTTCTGAAAACGCAACTCGGCAGATTATTGCCCAGTTTCAATTGGCCCAACAGGATCAACAGACCCTGCATGTCATGACGGAAAAAGTGCATGAGGGGATTGCCAAGCAGGTCAACGCCTTGGCCATTGCTCGTGCTTTAACTCGAGTTCGGGCTCGGCAGACCCAGGCCCGGGCAACAACAGATACACTTGCTGTAGGTAACCCAATGCGTCTTCGCCCGGTGATCGCTGATGCCATGGTTTCAGGGCTAGGAAAAGAAGATCTTGACCTGGTTACGCAGGGGCTGCGATCGCGAGAAAAAGTTCTTGGTACGAAACAAATGGCCAAGCTTTCGATGGAAACCATGCAGACGGTGCGAGATATGGTTCGTTATGGCCTGGATTCAAATACTGCATCCGCAGTTGCCACATCTGCACTTGCGCAAGGGTATAGCGCAAATGATATGTATGTTTTGCGGCAGTTGATCCATAATGAACGGCTCAATACCAACATGAAAGTGCTGGGCCAATGCCTCATCCAAGGGCTCCGTGAGGGGGTACAAGCTGGTGCAATGCTGGGCTATGCGCAACAAGGGAAGGTCGGTGGATTGAGCTCTAAAACTGGTGGTCGTGGGGAAACCGGTAGCGGTGGTCGTGGCGGATCAGGAGGAGGTCACGGTGGCGGGCATTGAGATCGAGGAATTGCGCGGTGAATGAAAAACACCTCCAAGCAGCGTTGGGAGAGCGACGTTGTCGACTTGCGAAGAGATTTCGTAAACAGCAAGAATTTTCGAAGTGTAGCTCACCACTTTCCGCTGTTCTCTGTGGTATTGTCGCTGATTTTCTCTCTCCGGATTCAGGAGAAGAGGAAATCAGTTCCTGGCTGGTGGATCTCAACCAAAATCAATCGTCATTCGCCCTGCCCATGCTGCTGCTTGCAGCATTGCATCGAGAAATTCTGGGAGGCCATCCCGATTTTGCTTCCCTTGCCAGGTATTATCCAACTGTTGGTGGATATGCCGCCCTTGATCCTGATCTTCTTGTCTCTGAAATACGGCGATTGCTTTTAGCCCATCAAGATGTTTTAGCTCGGTTCATAAGTACTTCCACGGTTCAGACTAACGAGACTGCGCGCGGGCTCTGTTGGCTGCTGCCGCTTTCCTTTGTGAGCTGGAAACAGGTAAGCCTGGTGGATCTTGGCTGTAGTGCAGGATTGAATCTTGTGGCGGATCAGCGGGGTTATTCTATTCAGGGGTATCACCTGGGTAAAGCAGAAAATACCCATTTTCAGGTGGATTCAGAGGGGACACTGATACTTCCACCCACATTTTGTATGCCTGACATCGCAGCCCGTATAGGCTGTGATCTCCACCCATTGGTTCTCCAATCTTCTCAGGATGTGAACACGCTTGCTTCATTTGTCTGGGGCGACCAGGAAAAACGTTTACAGCGTCTCAAGGAAGGGATAAGAGCCTTGCAGGGGGTAGCGCAAAGCGTCGCTCCAGTAGAGTTGGTTCAGGCAAAGCTCCCTGGCGATTTATCCTCGTTTCTGAACACCTCTCTTCAAGACTCGCCCCGACCCGTGGTTATTTACAACACATACCTTCGTTCTTACCTGGGAAATGAGGAACAAAGCTTTGAACAAGCGCTCTATGGCTGGGGACGCCAACAGAAGCAGCCTGTGCTCTGGCTGCAATGGGAACTGCCACCAAAACAAAAGCAGGGGCCGGAATTGGGCTGGCTTGCCTGGACCGCGGAGTTGATTGACCAAGGGAGAATGTCTAAGTGGTTTCTTGGGTGGGTGCATCCCCACGGGTTAAGGGTTCAGTGGGAAAGAGGAGTGCTTGACTGGAAGAAATTTTGGTTAGGTTCGTGAGAACTAGAGAAGATAAGTTTCTTAAATTTGGGTAGTTAGGGGGGATGAATAAAAAAAGCCCCCTCATTGAGGGAGCTTTTTTCAACAATTCTAATCGAAGTTATATTAGAACAGGAAGCGGACAGAAGCAACGATATTGTGGCCGTCTACGTCCTTTACAGCACCCGAGTCGGTAACGCCAAGGTATTCATAGCCCAGGTCACCGATAACCTGATCGGTGAACATGTAGCTCACACCCACACCAGCTTTGTATGCCATGGTGTTGACTTTATCAAATCCCTCGGCGTCCATGTGGCCGTATCCCATACCGACCATGGCATAGGCACTGAATCCGTTTTGGATGGGGAAGTCATAATAAGCATTCGCCATAACGGTGGCGAGGTCAGCGTCGCCATTATTGTCGATTTCAGTACTCTGATACGCAAGCTCCAGCTCGTAACGCAGGTTTTTATAGGTCTGGCCAATGGCCAAAGCGCCACCCCAGCCTAAATCAGAGGAAGCATTTCCGATATCCATCCAAGCGAGACGTCCTCCAACACGGGCATAAACGCCAGGTAGGGCTTCCAGGGCAGTAATGCGGGTCTCGTGATTGTCAAGCTGCTGGGTATGAGCGCTCAGTTCTTCATTTTGCTGAGCTTGGGAAGATTGGAGGTCGTCAATCTGCTGCTGGCACGCTTCGGGGCAAGCAGGATCCATTTTGCCGGGGCCTCCTGCAAATGCAACGCCTGCGGTCATTACGAAAGCAGAGACAGCCATAACGCTCAGTACTTTTTTCATATTATTTCTCCTACGTGATCTTTTATGAACATCCAGGCATTATTGCCTTTCGAAAAACTGTGTATCTATACGATTGTTTAAAGAGTTTGAAGTCTTTTCTCATCCTTTCAGAATAGAATATAACAAAGCTCCAGCTGATTAGCAATATCGATTGCTGAAAAAAATACAAAATTTTGAACCGTAAAAGTATGTTTGATGTTTAAAATTTTGATTTTACGTTGTTAATTCATTATGTAAAAAAAAGAACTTGTTTGTCAATAGGGGAGGGATGGGGGCGGAAAAAAGACAAAATAACGGTTGTTTTTGATAAAAAGTGCTGTAAATAAAGAATAAATCTGACGATAATTTCCCGTGTAAAAATTTTTACTACTTCGGTAATGAGTCTCGTCCATTTATAACCGAACTTGATATGAAGTTCGCAAGTAGCTTGCACTCTAAATTCAGCACGAACAACAGGAGACCCCGTGATTCAAATCGGACTGGAAAAAATCTGCTCACAACAAGATAGGCGTCTGGTTGGTAAACGTCTCGCTTTGCTTTCCAATCAGGCGTCAACAAACCGGTTTTTCATTCATGGTCGGGATCTTATTTGTCAAATGTATCCCAGGCAACTGGTCTGCCTCTTTTCTCCTCAGCATGGTTTTTTTAGTGAAAAGCAAGATAATATGGTGGAATCAGAACATCAAATTGATGTCGCCAGTGGTTTGCCTGTATACTCACTGTACGGTGAAACTCGAAAGCCTTTTCCTTCAATGTTCAAAGATATTGATGTATTACTTATCGATTTGATCGATGTAGGAACTCGTGTCTATACATTTATATGGACAGTTTTGTACTGCTTGCAAGTTGCAAAAGAAGTTGGCGTTGAAGTCTTCGTATTAGATAGGCCCAACCCCATTGGTGGGCGACTCATGGAAGGAAACGTTCTTGATATGGAGTGCAGTTCTTTTGTGGGGTTGCATGCCATTCCCATGCGACATGGGCTGACAGTTGGCGAAATGGCTCTCTTGTGTAACCGGGAGTTGCATATAGACGCCCAGGTAGAGGTTGTTACAATGGAGGGGTGGAATCGCAGTATCCTTTTCCCTCAAACCGGATTTCCTTGGGTTTTTCCATCACCAAACATGCCCAGTTTTGCCACAGCTCTTGTTTATCCGGGCCAGGTCATTTGGGAGGGGACAAATATTTCTGAAGCTCGAGGCACAACCTTACCCTTTGAGCTTTTTGGCGCACCTTTTGTTGAACCCATTGAAATACTTGATTTTATTGAGCGCGTTGATTTGCCGGGGTGCTTACTCAGACCTCTTTGTTTTGAACCCACTTCCGGTAAATGGCATCACCACGCTTGCAAAGGTTTTCAGATTCACGTTACATCCCCCGATGATTTTCTGCCTTACAGAACCAGCCTTGCACTCCTGCAAGCGATGCTGACGCTTTATCCTGAAGAATTTTCATACAAAGAACCGCCGTATGAGTATGAATACGAGCGGTTACCTATGGATCTCATCATCGGTGATCGTCAGGTTCGGCTTGGACTGGAGCAGGGGGTTCCTCTTGGCGAACTTGAGTTTGGCTGGAAAAGCGGGTTAGACCAGTACAAGGAACGGGCACAGGCTGTTTTTCTTTACGACTAAGCCAAAACGCAGTAATCTCAGCCCTCGCCTGAAGGTCGCTGTTGATGGTGTGGATGCTTATCAGGCTGGTTCGATTGTTTGCGAATCAAGCTTGAGAAGCTTCCTCATTTGACGGCAAATTTTCAGCTCTGTACTCGATCGTATCTACTTTCAATTATTCCCACGGAGTGTCTCTCAAGGTGGA
Organism: uncultured Desulfobulbus sp.; assembly: GCF_963664075.1. Classification (NCBI taxonomy): domain Bacteria; kingdom Pseudomonadati; phylum Thermodesulfobacteriota; class Desulfobulbia; order Desulfobulbales; family Desulfobulbaceae; genus Desulfobulbus; species uncultured Desulfobulbus sp. The sequence continues at coordinate 2,150,557 of NZ_OY760916.1, read as the reverse complement.
GCAACAATACAGTTTACAGCAGCTCGCGCAGATGGTTGGCGGGCGGGTTCAAGGTAATCCAGATGTGCTAATTCACGGGTTAAATGGCATCGAATACGCAACAGATGGGGAGATAACCTTTGTGCTCGATGCCAAGCAATTGCCTCTTCCAGAAAGGTGTAAAGCATCGGCTTGTATAGCCCCATCAAATATTGAAGATGTCTCTCTCCCTCTCATTCTTTGTGATGACCCTTCGGTTGCAGCCGCAAAAATTCATCGTGCCTTGGTTACCTCACCATTTACAGCTACAGGCATTCATCCTTCTGCTGTTATTGGGCAGGAGTGCTCGATCCCCGAGGAAGTGAGTATTGGTCCACTCGTCAGCGTGGGCAATAATGTGGCGCTTGGAAAGCGCGTCATTCTGAATCCTGGGGTGGTCCTTGAGGATGGTGTCAGTATCGGTGATGATACTGTCCTCCACGCTAATGTGAGCGTTGCTCGTGACTGCATAATAGGTAAACGGGTTGTGTTGTATCATGGTGTCGTTATCGGGAGTGATGGTTTTGGTTTTGCTACCGACAAGATGGGATGTCATCATAAAAAACCTCAGGTAGGTATTGTTCGCATTGACGATGAGGTCGAAATCGGAGCCAATAGCTGCGTAGATCGTGCGGCTTTCGGCGTGACATGGATAAAAGCTGGTACACGAATTGATAACCTGGTAATGGTCGGGCATAATGTTGTTGTGGGCGAAAATTCGGTCCTTGTTGCCCAAGTAGGCATTGCGGGGAGCACAACTTTGGGACGCAATGTTGTTATAGGGGCCAAAACCGGTATTGCCGGGCATCTTCGTATCAGCGATCAGGTGATGGCAGCAGCCATGAGTGGTATCCACAACGACCAGCCCAAAGGAGCAATTCTCGGCGGTGTTCCAGCAATTGAGGTGAAAAAATGGGGGCGTTCAGCCGCAGCATATAATCGATTGCCAGAGATGGTGAAGGAATTACGGCGATTGCGCAAAGAAGTGGAACGACTGCAAAGCATGTTCGAAACCACAGAGCAACCTAAAGATACTTGAGGAAAACGCAGAAGATGGAAATAGAGCTGCCCGTTGATATTAAAAAAATTATGAAAATTCTACCCCACCGTTATCCTTTTCTTTTAGTGGATCGGATTGTTGAATTTGACCAGGGGAAAACCATCACTGGTATTAAAAACGTGACCATAAATGAGCCATTTTTTCAGGGGCATTTTCCTGGTGAACCTGTCATGCCTGGCGTACTGATTTTAGAAGCAATGGCGCAGGTTGGAGGTATTTTGGCCTGCCTCACCGATGATGACATGATTGGTCGCCTGGTTTACTTTGCCGGTTTGGATAAAGCCCGATTTCGTCGGGTTGTACGACCTGGTGATCAATTGGTGATGAAGCTTGAAATGCTGAGGCAAAAAGGGAAGGTCATAAAAATGGCCGGTAAAGCATATGTGGATAACCAGTTGGCAACTGAGGCTGAGTTGATGGCAAGTTTTGCCTGATTCTTATCCCTGATATTCTTTTTCATTACATCATTGCTAAAAGCTCAACTGCGTACATGCACTACGCTACGAGCTTTTTTTCGTTTTATTTAAGGGGAATTTTATGAACATACATCCGACAGCGGTCATAGACCCCAAAGCGGAACTTGATTCATCTGTTATTGTTGAACCGTATGCAGTGATCGAAGGACCGGTCAAAATCGGAGCAAACTCACGGATTGGTGCCCATGCTGTCGTCTCTGGTAATACAACCATGGGCGCAAACAATACCATCGGTTCTTTTGCCACCATTGGTGCCCCCCCACAGGATATTCATTACAAGGGTGAGCCAACCGAGTTGATTATTGGCGATGGCAACCAGATTCGTGAATACGTGTCGATTCACCGAGCCACGGTCAAGGCGGACGGTAAAACCGTTTTGGGGAATAATAACATGATCATGGCCTACTGCCATATCGCCCATGATTGTATTCTCGCGGATCATGTTATCATGGCAAATGTGGCAACACTTGCTGGTCATGTGGAAATAGGCAATCATGCAAATTTAGGAGGATTGGTCGCTGTGCACCAGTTCTGCAGAATTGGCGACTATGCTTATATCGGTGGCATGTCGGGTATTGGCCTTGATGTTCCCCCCTATGTCATTATGGAAGGTACACGTAATCAGATGCGTATTGCCAGTATCAATAAGATTGGTTTGCGACGAGCAGGTATTGATAGAGAAACCATAAAAAAACTTGAAGAGGCCTTCCGCCTGCTCTTCAGGTCACCTGAGCTCTTATTAAAAGATGCTTTGGCCAAACTTGATGAAGAGATGAAGGACTGTGCCGAGGTACAGAAAATGGTGCAGTTCTTTCACTCAAGTAAACGTGGTGTTGTCAAACGTACTCTGGATGACTGATCAAAAGAACACCTCGCCCATTGGGCTGATTGCCGGGGGAGGGCAGTTTCCGCTTCTTTTTGCTGATGCTGCCCGAGCACGTGGGCGCAGGGTCGTGGCCATTGCCCACCAGAATGAAACCGATCCAATGCTTGCAGAAAAGGCCGATCAGCTCTGTTGGGTCAAGCTCGGTCAGCTGGGGAAGATTGTAAAATATTTTCATCAGCAGGGCGTTCGAGAAACCGTTTTTGCCGGGACAATAACCAAAACTCGAATTTTTCGTGATATCCTCCCTGATCTAAAAGGGTTAACCCTTTGGAACAAGATTGATGTCCGCCAGGATGATGCCATCCTGCGTTCAGTTGCCGGGGCGCTGGAAGAAGAGGGGATACAGGTCCTCCCCTCAACCTGTTACCTCGATCATTTGTTTTTCCCAAAAGGAATACTCGCAGGGAAAAAGCCAAGTGAAAGTCAGTGGGAAGATATTAATTTTGGCTGGAAAATTGCCCGGGAGATTGGCAGGCTGGATATTGGGCAGTGTATCGTGGTCCGTGATCGTACAGTTCTCGCGGTAGAAGCCATTGAGGGAACGGATGCCACCATACGACGCGGTGGAGAGTTGGGGAAATCTGGTGCTGTAGTTGTAAAGCTGAAAAAGCCTGGCCAGGATTTTCGTTTTGATTTGCCCGCAACTGGCATCCAAACCATCAAGACCCTGGCCTCTGTCAAAGGGGCGGTCCTTGCTGTTGAAGCAGGCCAGTCGTTACTCTTTGATCAGGAGGCCATGGTGAAGGCTGCCAAAGATGCCGGGGTTGTTGTTGTTGGCCTGGTTGAAGATGAGATGGGAAATCTGAGTTATAACTAAGCGAGTCAACAACCAGGAGTCATGAACAGAGTACACCGTGAGGACAGTATGAAACTGCTTGGTCAACAGATAGCCGATATTCTACATCAACAACCGCTCGGCTCTGAGGTGGTGGTCCAGGGATGGTTGCGAACCCGCCGTGACGCTGGCGGGGTTTCCTTTCTTGAACTCAACGATGGATCCTGCCTTCAATCGTTGCAGGTTGTTGTTGACGAAGGGATTGCCAACTATCTCTCTGAGATAAGAAAATTGACCACCGGCTGTTCCCTGCGTGTACATGGAGAGTTGGTTGCTTCGCCCGCCAAGGGGCAGGACGTTGAAATTCAGGCAGTCAGCGTTGAAGTGCTCGGTTGGGCTGAACCGGAAAATTATCCCTTACAGAAAAAACGTCATAGCTTTGAATTTCTCCGCTCAATTGCTCATCTGCGCCCCAGGACCAATGCGCTCGGAGCTGTTGCACGTGTACGCAGTGTCCTCAGTCATGGGGTCCATCGATTCTTCGAAGAGCAGGGGTTTATTCAGGTTCATACGCCCATAATCACCACCTCGGACTGTGAAGGGGCTGGGGAGATGTTTACGGTCACTGCACTTGAGCCTGGAGATTTTGCTGTTCAGGAACCTTTCAGCAACGATTTTTTTGGGCGTCGGGCGGGGCTCACGGTCAGCGGGCAGTTGCAGGCTGAAATTTTTGCCCAGTCCCATGGTCGAGTCTACACCTTTGGCCCCACTTTTCGTGCAGAGAATTCTAACACCAGCCGCCACCTGGCCGAATTTTGGATGCTCGAGCCGGAAATGGCCTTCTGCGATCTGGCAGGTGACATGCAAGTAGCAGAGGCGATGATCAAGTACTTGATTGGGATTGCGCTGGAAGAATGCAGCGATGACTTGGCGCTCTTTAATCAGCATGTCTGCAAAGGGCTTCTTGATCGCCTGAGCTTGGTGCGAGATCAGCCCTTTGTTCATATGAGCTACACTGAGGCTGTGGAGACTCTACTTTCCTCCGGACAGTCCTTCGAATATCCCCTTCAGTGGGGTGTCGACCTGCAGGCTGAACACGAACGTTTTCTCTGCGAGCAGGTTGCCAAGGCGCCTGTGATTGTGACCAACTACCCCAAAGAGATTAAGCCATTTTATATGCGGCTTGATGATGGCGAAACCACCGTTGCCGCAATGGATATACTGCTTGCAGGCATCGGGGAACTGGTTGGTGGTTCACAGCGTGAAGAACGCTACGATGTCCTGGCCAAACGCATGGAATCCGCAGGCCTCAACCTGGACGAATATGGATGGTACTTGGACCTGCGCCGTTACGGTTCTGTTCCCCATGCAGGGTTTGGCCTAGGCTTTGAGCGTCTTGTCCAGTTTGTCACTGGCATGCAAAACATCCGTGATGTCATTGCTTTTCCCAGGACACCAGGAAGTGCCCCCTGTTAGTCTCTGTTTTTTTTATGCGGACTGTTTGATGTGTGCAAATGCATATCAATCAGGCGAAGTTCTGTTTATTGATAGGAGTGTAATCCCATAGCTACTGTTACTGGTAACACCGGCGGCCTGAAACCCAAGCAGCTGAAAGATCTGGAACGACTCGCCCAGAAGAAAGGCGCACCTGATGAAATACTGGGCCGGGAGACCGCCAGGTCTCTAGCCAGCATTTCAACGGAACTCAATCGCCGTATTGGTCTGCTGATTCATCGTTCCGGACAAATAGAATCTGTCATTGTAGGCGATTATGATCGCATCGTCATCCCGGCCTTGTCTACTATTCGCACTTCAGGTGGACGACTCCGCGGCCTGCGTTGTGTTCATACCGTTCTTGGTCCTTCCACACCGATCAATGAAGAAGATATAATGGATCTGGCCTGCCTGCGGCTGGATCTTATGTCGAGTCTGACGCTGCGTGATGGCCTCCCTGATCTTCTGCATACCGTCCATCTTATTCCTGTTCAGGTTGATGGCAAGGACTGGGCGAGTCTCGCGCCGGTTCATCCTGCCCACCAGCATATATCTTGCCTTGAACTCATTGAAGCTCTGGAAGAGGAGTTTGTCCGCGAACGGCCCACCCGAGAGGTGGATATGGGGAAGGACCGGGCACTTCTTATTTCAGTCACCACAGGAAGTCGCTCCCAGGCTGAAGATTCCATGTCCGAGCTGGTTGAACTGGCTCGTTCTGCTGGTGTCGAAGTGCTGGAACAGGTCATTCAGCGCAGAAAATCAATACATCCCCGCTTTATTTTGGGCCGTGGCAAGTTGGTTGAAATTGTGCTGATGAGTCTGCGCTTGGGGGCCAATCTCCTGCTTTTCGACCAGGAACTCAGCCCTTCTCAGATCCGTTCGGTAACAAATCACACCGATCTACGTGTTATTGACCGAACTCAGCTGATTCTTGATATTTTTGCCCATCGCGCCCGTTCTCGGGAAGGTAAACTCCAGATCGAAATGGCGCAGCTCAAATATATGTTGCCCAAACTCACCACCCGTGATGATGCACTCTCCCGTCTAACCGGTGGCATCGGTGCCCGTGGTCCTGGTGAAACCCGACTTGAAATTGACAAGCGGCGGATTAACGATCGCATTGCACGGTTGGGGAAAGAACTGAAATCTGTAGGTGCTCAGCGCTTTCATCGTCGCAACCGACGCCGCAAACGTGATGTGCCGGTTATTTCTCTGGTGGGGTATACCAACGCTGGTAAATCAACTCTGCTCAACACCCTTACCAAAAGCGATATTCAGGCAGAAGATCTCCTCTTTGCTACCCTGGACCCGACCTCACGCAGGTTGCGTTTTCCCGAGGATATGGAGGTTATTATCACGGATACTGTCGGTTTTATCCGTAATTTGCCAAGTGAATTACTTAAGGCCTTTGAATCTACGCTTGAGGAGCTTTTTGAAGCGGACCTACTGCTGCATGTTGTTGACGTTTCAAATCCTCTTTGGGAGCAACAGATGGATGTGGTTGAAAAACTTCTTGCGGAACTGGAACTTGATTCCATCCCCTGTTTAAAGGTGTTCAACAAGATTGACCTCCTTACAGGAGAAGAGGCCCAAAAGTTCAGGTGCCAGGAAGATGGAGTAGGGGTCAGTGCAACAGAGGCAGCGACGCTTGATCCTCTCCTACAAAGGGCAGGACGGGAACTGCGCCTGATAGTGGGGAAAGTGCTCGAGCCCGGTTGGGACAAGTCTTTTGCTCAAGAGGACCCTGTAGAGGAGCCGTAAAAGGAGAAAGCGTGGAGGTGTAAAGTTCGGGTGTTGTTTAGTTCTGCAGGTAGAACCCAAGAGCTTTGTCTGTATCAACAGTATGCTGAAACTCACAGCCTATGCTGTTCTTGAGAACGGTACGAACCACAGCCTGTTTGTTGAGCACGGTTTTTTTCTTGTCGTTAAGTTGAAACTCAACCTGGATCAGCTGGTTGGCCTGAATGTCATGCAGGCCAGAAACGGTGAAACCCAAGCCGCCACGGGATATATTGGTGATATGAATGATACCACCGCCGTGGGCACCTTGGCTGAGGATCTCGTAAGTACCGTGGAGGCTGGTTTGTTTGCGGAAATGTCGGCGAAAGTCAAGCTGAACTGAGAAAACATGCTGACAACGGCAACGGACAGAGAATGTGTGCCGCTGGTGCCGATACCTTCCTGCATCAAAGTGTTTCGCCGTTCTGCATTTGGGGCAAACAAGTGTGGCCGTGTTGTTTTCACGGACGTAAACTTTAATCAGTGACATAGGGCTCAATCATAGATGATGCAGGTATAGCGCTCAAGGAGTGCCTCCGTCTCAGGATCTAGATCAGCGGCTACCTCATGGATTTGATATTCTTTCTGGCAGCCCTGGCAACGGAGCCGCACCTGGCGGCACCGTCGTTCAACCTCTAATCGTTCACCACATTTGCGACAGTTCACGTTTTATCGGCCTTTCCTATGAGTTGTTCACGGGTAAATACTGCTTTTAGGGGATATCCTTTTTCTGCGAGAACCTCGGCTCCACCTTCCTGTCGGTCAACAATGGTTGCAACAAGGCCAACTTTGAAGCCTTCGTTTTCAACCCGTTCAATAACCTTGATCAGCGTGCCACCAGTGGTCACCACATCTTCAACCAGGGCGACAAGACAACCAGGCTGGAGATTACTTTTTCCCTCTATGTAGTTTCCCGTACCGTGCCCTTTGGCTTCTTTACGTACGATAAAAGCGGGAATCGGTGATTTTTCAAGGTAGCTCACCAGGGAAACTGCAGTCACCAGAGGATCGGCACCTAAGGTCATGCCACCGACGCCCTGGATAGGTTCCGTGTGTTCTTGAATCAGTTTGTAGAGAAGTCGCCCGCAGAGATAGCTTCCCTCGGCATCCAAGGTGGTCTGCTTGCCATCCACATAAAAATCAGAAGTTTTACCGGAGGTGAGGGTGAATGTGCCCTCTCTGTAGGATTTCTGCAGTAAAAGTTCTTTGAGTCGTTGTCGTTCGTCCATAATCCATCCAGAAACAAAAAAATAAATATAAAAAGAGGGTACCCTTTTTGGCGACGAAATCAAATTTTTTTGTATGATTGTGCCAAATGGGAAATTCTTTTACCGTGAATAGTTCGCATATGCACTCTAAAACGGTGGATTAGAGAAAATTTTCTCCAGATTTTAAATGAAAATTGCTCCAGAGCTTCATGCTCCTTCTTGCTTTTTTAGAAGAGCTCGAAGATATTAACTCAAATAATAAATATTTCCCTAGACCTTTACCAAGGACAGAAATATGTGCGGAATAGTCGGATACGTTGGGCCAAGGAGAGTTGTGCCTGTTTTACTTGAGGGACTGCGTCGTCTTGAGTATCGGGGATACGATTCAGCTGGTCTTGTTTACCAGCTTGGTGGCGAACTTTTGCGCTATAGAGCCAAAGGCAAATTGGTCAACCTTGAGGGGGTCGTTGATGAACATATTGGCGTTGCCAGTGGGACCGGCCTTGGACATACCCGTTGGGCTACCCATGGCGCGCCCACAGAAAATAATGCCCATCCCCACACGGATTGCAAGGGCGAGATTGTGGTCGTCCACAATGGTATAATTGAAAACTACTCTGCCTTAAAAAAAGAACTGATAGCAAAAGGGCACACCTTCGCTTCTGAGACCGATACCGAGGTCCTGGCGCACCTTATTGAGGATTGCCTCGACGGTGATTTGGTCACTGCTGTCCGTACTGCACTCTCCCGTGTCGATGGTTCTTACGCCATTGGCGTGCTCTGGGCCAAAGAGCCTGATCTTTTAGTCGCTGCCCGTAATCAAAGCCCGCTTGTAATGGGGGTGGGGGAGGATGCCTGTTATATCGCCTCTGATATTCCCGCCTTACTCCCCTATACTAAAGATGTGATTTTTCTTGATGATCAGGAAATGGCCATCTTGCGTAAAGGGGAATATACCATTCTCCAGATAGAAAATGGGGCACCTGTAACTAAATCAGTCAAAACCATTGATTGGAATGCCTCCATGGCCGAGAAGGCCGGGTATCGTCACTTCATGCTCAAAGAGATTTTTGAGCAACCCCAGGCAATCCTCAATACGGTCAGTGGCCGGATAGTCCCTGATACCGGTGTTGTCGATCTGCCAGAGATCGGTCTTGATGCTGCCACTCTTTCCTCAATTGATCGTATTGCTCTTGTTGCCTGCGGTACTTCATGGCACGCTGCCCTGGTGGCCAAATACTGGATAGAGAAATATGCCGGTATTCCGGTCGAAGTGGACATCGCCTCTGAGTTTCGCTACAGGCGCCTTTTGGTTAATGAGCGCGTACTTACGGTTGCCATTTCCCAGTCCGGCGAAACGGCGGATACCCTTGCCGGAATTCGACGGGCCGCTGAACTTGGATCCAAGGTGATCACCGTTTGCAACGTAGTCGGTTCAACCATGACCCGTGAAGCCGATGGAGTGATCTATACCCACGCGGGGCCGGAAATAGGTGTTGCCTCAACAAAAGCGTTTACCTGTCAATTGGCGGCACTCTTTTTACTGACCTTGTATTTAGGACAGATTCGAGGGACCATCGATCCTGTAACCCAGAAAAAATTGGGGAACGGACTTATTGATGTTGCGAATGTAATCGAACGAGATCTCCCTCGGATGCAGGCAGACGTTCAGGGGCTGATAGAGCGATATTATCAGGCGAAGGATTTTTTGTTTGTTGGCCGAGGTTTGAATTTTCCCATTGCCCTTGAGGGCGCATTGAAACTCAAAGAGATCTCGTATATTCACGCAGAAGGCTATGCTGCTGGTGAGCTCAAACATGGGCCCATCGCCCTGATTGACCAAGAAATGCCAATTGTTGCCTTGGTTCCCCAGGACACTGTCTATCAAAAAACGATTTCCAATGTCGAGGAAATCAAGGCGCGACAGGGGCGCTTGGTTCTCATTGGAACCCAGGGTGATACCCATCTGAGCAGCCTGACGGAAGATGTTTTGTATATGCCCCAGGTACGTGAAGATCTGATGCCTATTTTGTACACCATACCTGCTCAACTTCTTGCCTATGAAATTGCTTACCGGCGTGGGTGTGATGTCGATCAACCAAGAAACTTGGCCAAGAGTGTAACGGTTGAATAAACTGAACATTACCTTGCAGGTGAAGAGGTCGCTTAACCCCGTTTACCTGGAATTTCTGTTTTGCTGCACATCAGGGATCATCTCGCAATATTTCACCAATCCTACGAATTGAATCTTCAAGGTTAAAAAATTGAGCCCGGGTTTTCCCGGGTTTTTTTTTGTTTTTTGCATCGTAGGCATTCGTTTCAACGCCACAGCCTCTTCAAATTTCTCGATTGTTTTCGCATGCGAAATAGACGGAAGTATAGGCAAATAGGTGTAATTTTGAAGCCTAACCTCAGGAAATTAAAAGGAAATATATCAAATGAAAATAATTCTCAAAAAAACTCTGTATTTTTATTAAAACATTTGCATACATTCGTGAATGTATATATAGTCTGCCGCATCAAATGATTATTTCAGCGTGTACTGCGCTTAACCAAATTGCAAATATGGAGTCAGAAGAAGCTCAATGAAAAAGTTTGAAAAGACAAAATTGATACTGGCAGCAGCCTTGAGCATAGGGCTTGTGGTGGGAGGCTGTGAAAAAGAGAGTGCGCAGAAACCAACGGCACCTCCCCCCGCTGAGGTCGGCGTGGTTACCTTAACACCCCAATCTGTCGCCCTTTCTGTTGAACTGCCCGGACGAACCGCAGCCTTTCGTATTGCTGAAGTGCGTCCCCAGGTGAGTGGAATTATCCAGAAACGATTGTTCACAGAAGGTGCAGAGGTAAAAGCTGGGCAGCTCTTGTATCAGATTGACCCCGCGACCTATCAGGCGGCGTACGACAGTGCCAAAGCCGCATTGGCTAAGGCTCGTGCCCAGGAGCGTTCCGATAAGATTAAAGCTGACCGCTATCGTGTTCTTGTACGCACCAAAGCAGTGAGTGAACAGGAACAAATTGAAATGGATGCCGGCTGGAAGCAGGCTGTTGCCGATGTGGCTGCTGCCAAAGCGGCATTGGATACCGCCCGGATCAACCTTGATTATACCAAGGTCACTGCCCCCATCAGCGGACGCATTGGAAAATCTCAGGTTACCGAGGGCGCTTTGGTGACGGCACAACAAAGCACAGCTCTGGCGACCATTCAACAACTTGATCCCATGTATGTTGATGTTAATCAATCCAGTACCGAGCTGATCCGCTTGAAACGTGATGTGGCGGCAGGGCTTGCCCAAGGAGGAGAAAAACCTCACTCAGCCGTGACAGTGATTCTTGATGATAATTCAGAATATGGAGAAATCGGTAACCTGGAATTTTCCGATGTAACAGTCAATCAAACGACGGGCACCGTTACCTTACGGGCGCTTGTTGCCAATCCTGATCAGGAACTCCTTCCTGGAATGTTTGTGCGAGCCAAAATCGATAAAGGTATACAACCCAATGCTTTATTGGTGCCCTCCATCAGCGTGCAGCGTAACGCCAAGAGTGAGGCCACAGTTATGGTTGTTGATGATAAATCAACTGTCGCCAGTAAAATCGTGGAAACCGGACAGAACATTGGAAAACAGGTTCTCATTAAAGCTGGGCTTCAACCTGGTGAAAAAATAATCGTTTCTGGACTGCAGAAAATACGTGTCGGTGTACCGGTGAAACCCGTGGAACAGGGACAGCGTCCCTCAGTTGTTCAAAACGATTCCGCACAATCTGGAGCACAGATGGAGTAAATCATGGCCAGATTTTTTATTGATAGACCCATCTTTGCCTGGGTTATTGCCATTGTCATCATGTTGGCAGGTGCGCTTTCTATCATGCGTCTGCCCATTGCCCAATATCCCGATATTGCCCCCCCATCTGTACAGATCTCTGCTAAATATCCAGGAGCTTCTGCAAAAACTATTGAGGATAGCGTTACCCAGATTATTGAGCAGAATATGAACGGTATCGATAACCTGCTCTACATGAACGCACAGAGTTCCTCTTCGGGTACGGTCACGGTAACCCTGACGTTTGAGGCGGGGACCGATCCTGATATTGCCCAGGTGCAGGTGCAAAATAAACTGCAGCAAGCAACCAGCCTTTTACCCCAGGAAGTGCAGCAGGAAGGCGTGCAGGTAACGAAATCAAACTCCACCTTCCTCATGATCGTGGGACTGATTTCCGATGACGGCACCATGAACAAGAACGATCTTTCTGACTTCATGGTTTCCACCTTGCGCGATCCCTTAAGTAGAACACCAGGTGTTGGGTCCATTCGTATTTTTGGAAGTCAGTATGCAATGCGTATATGGCTCAACCCCCATAAGTTGAACGCCTACCAACTGACACCATCAGATGTGACTACGGCGATCAAGGCACAAAATAATCAGGTCGCAGTGGGCGATTTAGGTGGTGTTCCTTCAGTTTCCGGGCAGATGGTTACTGCCAGTATGATGGCACAGACCAAAATGAGTTCGCCAGATGAGTTTGCTAATATCCTCTTACGCGTGAACAGTGATGGTTCGCAGATTCGTCTGAAAGATGTTGCTCGGGTTGAAATTGGTGGTGAGAGCTATGATTCCCTGACCACCTTCAACGGCAAACCTGCAGCCGGTATGGCCATTATGCTGGCAACTGGAGCCAACGCTCTGGATACAGCTGCGTCCGTGCGGAGCAAATTGGCAGAACTCAAACCCTACTTCCCGGCCGGTGTTTCCATCGTTTATCCCTACGATACAACGACCTTTATTAAAATATCCATTGAAGAGGTTGCCCATACCCTGGTTGAAGCCGTTATTCTGGTCTTCCTGGTCATGTACCTTTTCTTGCAAAATTTTCGAGCCACACTCATCCCCACCATTGCAGTACCTGTCGTTTTACTGGGCACTTTTGGGGTCATGTCGGTTTTTGGCTTTTCCATCAATACCCTGACCATGTTCGGTCTTGTTCTGGCAATTGGTCTCTTGGTTGATGATGCGATTGTCGTGGTGGAAAACGTGGAACGGATCATGGCCAGTGAAGGGCTCTCACCACTTGCGGCGACACGTAAATCCATGGACCAGATTACCGGGGCTTTGATCGGTATTGCCCTGGTCCTCTCTGCGGTTTTTGTTCCCATGGCCTTTTTTGGCGGTTCAACTGGTGCTATTTATCGCCAGTTTTCCCTGACTATTGTTTCCGCTATGGTGCTCTCTGTAGTGGTGGCACTTATTCTGACACCGGCTCTTTGTGCAACGATTCTTAAACCTGTGAACAAAGAGCACCATGAACAGAAAAAAGGATTTTTTGGCTGGTTCAACCGGAGCTTCGAACGAAACGCTGATAATTATAAGTCAACCGTAGGATATGTGCTCAAGCGAGGCGGTCGTTTTGGTTTGATTTACCTGCTCCTCCTGGGGTGTATGGGATTTCTCTTTACCAAACTGCCGACCTCCTTTCTGCCATCAGAAGACCAGGGGGTTTTCCTGACCATGGTTCAGCTGCCCACAGGGGCCACCATGGAACGAACCCAGACGGTCCTCAATCGCGTCCGTGACTATTATCTGGTGGAAGATAAAGAAAACGTCAAATCTGCCTTTACTGTTGCCGGTTTCAGTTTTGCCGGAACAGGACAGAATATGGGAATGGTTTTTGCCCAGTTGCGTGACTGGGATGAACGGAAGGGGGCCGGTCGCTCGGTTTTTGATGTTATTCATCGAGCCTTCGGGGCGTTTTCCGGCATTAAAGATGCGATGGTCTATCCTTTCAACCTCCCGTCAATTCCTTCACTCGGTTCGTCTTCGGGATTTGATTTTTATCTGCAGGACCGTGGTGGCTTGGGGCATGAAAAGCTTATTGCCGCCCGGAACATGTTCCTCGGTATGGCTGCCCAGAATCCGAATTTGGTACGCGTGCGACCAAACGGCATGGAAGATACACCGCAATACAATGTGGATATTGATTTTGAAAAGGCGATGGCTCTAGGCGTATCAGTCAGTGACATCAATACCACCCTTTCAACCGCCTGGGGCTCCAACTACGTCAATGATTTCGTGCACCAAGGTCGGGTTAAAAAGGTGTATGTGCAGGCTGATGCACCCTATCGAATGCAGCCAGAGGATCTCAAGCTCTGGTATGTGCGCAACACTGGCGGTGAGATGGTCCCTTTCACCACGTTCAGTTCCGGGCACTGGAGCTTTGGCTCACCGCGTCTGGAGCGCTTTAACGGTAACTCTGCTGTTGAAATTGTCGGTGAGGCGGCTCCCGGAAACTCCAGTGGTGATGCCATGCGTATAGTCGGAGAGCTTGTCGGGAAACTCCCCGCAGGTATCGGTTATGAGTGGACAGGTGCCTCATTTCAAGAGCAACAGGCTGGCGCGCAGGCACCCGCCCTGTATGCAATCTCGATTCTGGTCGTCTTTCTTTGTCTCGCTGCCCTGTATGAGAGCTGGTCGGTTCCGTTTTCTGTTATTCTAGCAGTTCCTCTTGGTGTGCTTGGTGCACTGGCAGCGGCGTACTTTCGCGGAATGGAAAACGATGTCTATTTTCAGGTCGGTTTGCTGACCACTATTGGTTTATCTGCCAAAAATGCCATCCTTATCGTTGAATTTGCCAAACAGCGCTACGATAAGGGGGCTGAGCTGGTCGATGCCACCATGAGTGCTTGCCGTGTACGTTTGCGTCCCATTCTCATGACATCCATGGCCTTTATGCTCGGTGTTCTCCCCCTGGCGATCAGCACGGGCGCGGGCGCCAACAGTCGTCATGCCATTGGTACCGGTGTCCTGGGCGGTATGCTCTCGGCGACTGTCTTGGCGGTTGTCTTTATCCCTTTGTTTTTTGTTCTCGTGTTACGTATTTTTAAAACAAAAAGAGCAGAGCTTGCTGAAACCAGCTCTTCTGTGGAGGTATGAGATGATTGCCCCAACTTCAAAGTATGTACTTTCAGCAGCATTGGTTTCGCTTTTGGGAGGATGTGCTCTGGCACCGCAATACACTCAACCAACGCTGCCTGTCGCTGATGCTCTCCCCGGGATGAAGCTGGGGGCCAAGGCCGCCAGCACCCTGCCGACAGTTGGCTCAGAGCTTGGCTGGCGTGAATTTTTTGTCGATTCCAGGTTGCAGTCCATTATTCAGACCGCACTTGCCAATAACAGAGATTTACGTGTCTCAGCGCTCAATATTGCAAGTTATCAGGCACAGTACCGTATTCAACGCTCGGCACTCTTTCCCAGTCTCAGTGGGAGCGGTTCAGGGACCAAGCAGCGAACCTACAGCGGTGGCAACCATGTCACCGCTGAGACCTACAGTGCCTCAGTTGGTATTTCTTCTTATGAGCTTGATTTTTTTGGGCGGGTTCGCAGTCTTAAAGACCAGGCCTTGGAAAATTATCTGGCCATGGAAGAGACCCATCGTGCAGCCCAGATCAGTCTGGTCGCCGAGGTCGCGGGCGCCTATCTGACCTGGCTTGCCGATAAGGAACTGCTGACCATAACCGAAGAAACAATGCGGACCGAAGAGGAGTCCTATCAGCTCATTCTGCAACGTTCCCAGCAGGGGATGGGGACCCAACTCGACCTGGCCCAGGCTCGGACAAGCCTTGAAACGGCCAGGGCCAACGCTGCCATGTATCAACGTCAGGTTGCACAAGATATTAACAACCTGACCTTTCTCACCGGTGGGCCGCTCCCCGGGTTGGATCACCCCAAGCATGGGTTGATGACCCAGGTCGCCCCAACAGCTCCACCTGCGTATCTCTCCTCAGCTGTTTTACTGCAGCGTCCTGACATCCAGGCAGCGGAACATAGCCTCAAAGGAGCTAATGCTCAGATCGGTGCAGCCCGGGCTGCTTTTTTCCCCAGTATCAGCTTAACCGCCAGTGCTGGGAAAATGAGCGGTGAACTCTCTGAGCTTTTTGATTCCGCCTCGGGAACCTGGCTTTTTACTCCCCGTATCAGCCTGCCTATTTTTACAGCTGGTCGTCTGCGAGCTGAATTGGATGTTGCCAAAATCAGTAAAGACATCTCCGTTGCCAATTACGAACTCGCTATTCAGAGCGCTTTTCGTGAGGTTGCAGACGCACTGGTTGCCGATGAAACTTACGATCGGCAGTTGGTTGCTCAAAAGGAAAATCTTGCGGCTAACGAAGAGTACTATACTCTGGCCAAGGAGAGATACGAGCAAGGGCTCGATAACTTCCTAACGCTCTTGGATGCTCAGCGTTCTTTGTATTCCGCTCGCCAGAGCTGTCTTTCACTGCAACTGGCACAAATGCTCAACCGCATAAACCTCTATAAGGTCCTTGGGGGCGGTTGGAAAGAGCACACCACGGAGTCACCATCCACGTCAGCGGTTTTGTGAGGGGAGTATGGCACGAAGAACCAAAGAAGAAGCGCTGGAAACCCGTAATGCCATCATGGAGGCTGCGGTCCAGGTGATCGCCGGTAAAGGCGTAGCCCACGCCTCGCTTACCGAGATAGCCAAAGAAGCAGGTGTCACCCGCGGGGCCATTTACTGGCATTTTGCCAACAAGGCTGATTTGCTCAATTCTCTCTGGGAACAGGTATTGGAGTTCTACTCCCCTTTGACTGAGGCCAGTGAGCGAATGGATGAACCCGATCCTCTAGGAAAACTGGAAGAGCTGTATCTCTCTTTTTTCAATGGGATGGAAGATGATCGCCTCCAGCAGCAGCTGTTTCGTATCCTCTTTGACGAGGGAGATCGTAGTAAAGATACCGAGGCGATCCGCATGCGGCATCACCAGCTGCGCCATGAACGCTATCAGGGATTACAGATTGTCTTGTCTAACGCGATCAAGCAGGGGCAACTTCCAGCGGATTTTGATGTAAAGCTTGGCACCGTGACTATTTTCTCCATGATTCACGGGCTTATCGCCAACTGGGTGATGAATCCTGAAATGGTGGATATTAAACGGCAGGGCCCCTTAATTGTGAGAATGGTGTTTACCATGTTTCGTCGTCATGGATCATTGACCCAGGCGTAATCATCCTCTTATCGTTGAGCTTGCCTGTGCCCGTTTAGGTGAGCCAATCATACTCTTTCTTGTGAGTAAAAAGGTCTCTGCCTGCTTTCCAGCGGGCCCAGAGGCCTTTTTTTATTGCAAATCACATTCACTTTCTTTAGACGATGCGATACGCTGTAAGTTAACCAGAATACGAGTTTCTGTGTGCACAACTCTTCTATGTGGCAGTACGTTATGACTGTTCTCTCCCCATACTTTTTGTGGGAATGCTTTCAGAGGTGACGAACACGATGCCTGTCAAATCGTCTCAATCTTCACGCGTTACCATTTGCCAGGGGACTTCCTCTATTCTTGATCCAACCAAGGCGTTGGAAGACCTCTTCACCCAGTGTGATATCAGATCAAAAGGAGTTACGGGCCCACCGCAGTTGACCCAGGTCTTTTTTGCGGAAAACTATGATCACAGCGAATTGTGTAAGGTGCTTTCAAGCCTTCCTGGGACGGTGGTTGGTTGCTCTTCGGCAGGTCAACTCACTTCTAACGGGTTTCAGAAAGATGGAATCAGCGCGATGCGTCTAAGTAGCTCGTATTTCAAAGCAATTTCCTACCTGATTAAGCCCCTGGATAATCTGGTCGATCAGGTTGAGGTGATTGCTGCCGATGTTCGCGATCGCCTGCAGTTCTCGAAGCAACAGGCCTTTGGGCTCCTGCTTGTCGATGGACTCTCGACCCGCGAAGAGGCTCTGAGTGCCACTCTCTACCGTGCACTTGGAGATGTGCCCATAGTTGGCGGTTCGGCTGGGGATAAACTCCGTTTTGAAAACACCTATCTGTATCATAACGGGGAGTTATTACAGGATTGCGCTGTTTTTACCCTCTGTATGACCTCGCTGCCCTTTACCGTGTTCAAACATCAGCATTTTGAATCTACAGTAAAACGGTTGGTCATCACCGAGGCTATTCCTGAACAGCGACTGGTACAGGAGATTAACGGTGAGATCGCGGTACAGGCGTATGCTCACTGCATAGGTGTACCGGTCGATGAGCTGAATGCCTCAGTTTTTTCCCAGTATCCGCTGATGTTGCGCATAGGTGAGGACTATTTTGTTCGCTCCATAGCCGGAGTGGAAGACGATGGTAGTCTCAAATTTTACTGCGCAATCGATAAGGGGTTGGTATTGACCGTCGGACAGGGGACCTCAGCTGTTCAGGCTCTGGAGTCAAGTTTTCAGAAAGTGCGAGAAGAAATCGGTGAACCGGTTCTTATTTTTGGCTGTGACTGCATTTTACGGCGATTGGAAATGGAAGAGTCTCATATTGACAAGGAAATTGGTTCGCTTATGGCCAAAAACCATGTCTTTGGGTTTAATACCTACGGTGAGCAGTATAATTCACTTCATGTCAATCAGACCTTTACCGGCGTAGCATTGGGAGGTTAACCATGAATTCGCAGGAAGATTATCTGGCTACCTTGCATGCCAAGCTCATGGCCCAGTCCAAAACGATACAGGTTTTGATGGATACCGTTGAGCAGCAATACGCTGGTGGCGGGTCTGCCATGGAACTGCTCACCCAGAACCTGGCTTTAGAACGTGTTGTTCAACGCAAAACCGAGCATCTGCGACAGCAGGGCGATGCCTTACAAAAGGCACTCAAGGAGCTGCAGGTCACCCAATCACAACTGATTCATGCCAACAAACTGGAGTCGGTGGGACAACTTGCCGCTGGTATTGCCCATGAAATCAATACACCTACGCAGTTTATAGGCTCGAATATAGATTACCTCGGGGAAGCCTTTGAGGGCATGCAGCGTATCATTCATCTGCTCTGCCGGCAGTTGGAGCGAACCGAGGGAGAGACCATTTCATTGAGTAAATCCATGGTCAACGGCTTGCTGGCCGAGGTCGATTGGGAATATCTGGAAGAAGAAACACCGGCTGCTATCAAACAGAGCAAGGAAGGAATCAAGCGTATCGCTTCCATTGTCATGGCTATGAAAGAATTTAGTCATCCAAACAGTAAAGAAAAGGCCAAGAACGATATCAACAAACTCATTGAGACCACTGTTATTGTGACCTCCAATGAGTGGAAATACGTTGCGGACGTGCAAACGGATCTGGATCCGGATTTACCCCTGGTCTCCAGTCTCGCCGATGAACTCGGACAGGTGTTGCTCAATATACTGGTCAATGCGGTTCATGCCATTGAAGCCAAAGTGAAAGAAGACAAAGAAGCAGAGAAAGGGGTTATTGCCATCTCCACCCGTACCCAGGGGGAAAATGTGGAAATATGTATCCGTGATACCGGTGTAGGTATCCCAGAGGATATCATTAGTCGCGTATTTGATCCCTTTTTCACCACCAAAACGGTTGGCCAGGGGACGGGCCAGGGGTTGGCCATCGCCCATGACGTTGTCAGCAAGAAACACGGGGGAACCCTGCGAGTGGAAAGTACCCAGGGAGAGGGCTCGACCTTCATTATAAACCTGCCCATTGAGGCACAAATTGATCAGCCGACGGATACAATCACATCATAACAGGTTTTTCCTTCATCCTCTCTTCATGCACAAGGAAGATTAAGGTTGGCCCTTGCGTCTGAATCCGTGAGCATTCAAAAGATGCGTGGTTCAGTGGCCGCTCGCCGTCACTATTTCAGGCCACGGCCTTTCTTCTTTGCACCCATTGCTGTAAATTTTCCATATACAGATAAAATACCGGTGTGACATACAGGGTCAGACTTTGTGAGAAGAGCAAACCACCGACCACCGCAAGCCCCAAGGGCTGACGTGACTCCGCACCAGCTCCATAACCAATGGCTAGAGGAATGGCAGCCATCAGGGCTGAAACCGTTGTCATCATGATAGGGCGAAAACGAATGACGCAGGCCTGATAAATTGCGTCTTCTGGTGATTGCCCTTCTGCCTGCGCACTCAGCGCAAAATCTATCATCATAATGCCATTTTTCTTCACCAGGCCAACCAGCATAATAATACCCACAAAAGCGTAGACTGAGAGCTCGACGTGAAACAGCATAAGGGTGATCAGGGCGCCAAAGCCTGCAAAAGGCAGGGCGGTGAGGATGGTCAGAGGATGAATGAAATTCTCATACAGCATGCCAAGGACAATATAGATCACCACAATGGCCAGGGCCAACAGCCAACCCTGGCTTGCCTGGGTGGACTGGAACTGCCTAGCATTTCCCTGAAAGGAGGCGGTTACTCCTGAGGGAAGAACCTCTCGGCTTGCGGTCTCTATCTGTTCAAGTACCTGGCTCAAGGCGTAGCCGCCAGCGAGATTAAAGGAGAGCGTGACCGAAGGGAGTTGACCTGTGTGGTTGATGGAGAGAGGACTAAGCCTATGGCGAAATGTTGCCAGGGTAGAGAGCGGAACCAGATGACCTGAGTCGGAACGAAGATAGATCAGCTCGAGGTCGCGTGCATCACGCTGAAAATTTTTAGCAAACTCGATAATAACTGAATACTGGTCGTTACTGCCATAGATGGTGGAGATGGAACGATTGCCAAAGGCTGTGTAGAGCGTACTCTCAATCTTCTCAGGACTCACGCCCAAAAGATCGGCTCGCGAACGATCGATATCCACATATAATTCTGGATTTTCTATCTGTAAATCGCTTGTCACGTCGACAACCCCGCTGACGTCGGTCAGTAACCTTTCAAGCTCTGTGGCTGCAGAATAGAGTTGTTCAGTGTTGGCACCGCTCAGGGTGAGCTGGTAGAGG
Source organism: uncultured Desulfobulbus sp. (assembly GCF_963664075.1). Classification (NCBI taxonomy): domain Bacteria; kingdom Pseudomonadati; phylum Thermodesulfobacteriota; class Desulfobulbia; order Desulfobulbales; family Desulfobulbaceae; genus Desulfobulbus; species uncultured Desulfobulbus sp. The sequence continues at coordinate 2,130,128 of NZ_OY760916.1, read as the reverse complement.
CTGCGTGAGGTGCGGCCGCCAAGCGTAACGGGCAGCGGGTTGACCAGAATAGTTCGTACCCCCGGGACAGTGTTGAGTTTGGCGCGCAGCTGCGCAACCACCGCATCAGCGCTTAAGGGCCGTTGCGATCGTGGCTTCAGGACAATAATCAAGCGGCCACCGCGATGGGAACTCAGCATAAACCGTTCAACATTTTCATTTTGCCGTGCCAATTCGCCAATTTGCTGCATATGCTGCACCAGGTTCTCATACGAGATGCCCTGGTCTGTTTTCAAGGAGGCAATAAGGAATGATCGATCTTCTGCTGGAATAAATCCTTTGGGGATGACCACAAAGAGATAAACAGTGCAGGCGAGGAGCAGCAGAGAAATGAACATGGTCAGCCTGCGGTAGCGCAAAACAACCTGTAAACTTTTTCCATAGAGCCCTGCCAGCCACTCGTAGGCGGCTTCCGTTTTTCTGTATAAGGCTCCGTGGTTTGCCTGTTTTTTTTCGGGGAGAAAACGACTGCAGAGCATGGGGGCCAAGCTCAGGCTGATGACTCCGCTAATTAAGACCGCCACACCAATAGTCACGGAAAATTCACGAAACAGTCGCCCCATGACTCCGGTGAGAAAGAGCAGCGGAATAAATATTGCCACCAGGGAAAGGGTCATGGAGATGATGGTAAAGCCCACCTCGCGTGCACCATCAAGGGCTGCCTGAACCCGAGATTTTCCCATTTCCATGTGGCGGACAATATTTTCCAGGACCACGATGGAGTCGTCGACCACAAAACCAAGTGACAGGGTCAGCGCCATCAGCGACATGGTGTTGAGACTGTAATCCAGCAGGTACATGACGCCAAAGGTACCAATGAGCGACATCGGCAAAGAGAGGCTGGGAATAATGGTTGCGCTCAGGTTGCGGATAAAGAGAAAAATGACGAGGATAACCAGAGCAAGGGTCAAAAGTAGAGTGAATTCAATGTCCTCAACAGATTCCTGGATGGAGGTGCTGCCATCGCGGAGTAGATTCAGACGAATGGAACCAGGAAGGCCGTTGGTCAGTTCGGGGATGAGACCTTTAATGGATTGGGCCACCTCGATGGTGTTCATTCCCGGCTGTTTATCAATGGCCAGAAAGATGGCGCGAGCAACACTTTGTGGGGTATAGAGCCAGGCTCCTCCCTGATCATCCTCCACCGAGTCAATCACTGCGGCGATCTCGGCGAGACGAATGGGGCGAGAGTCTCGCACCCCGACAACAATATTTTTATATTCCTCAGCCCGGTCCAAAGAACCGCTTGCCTGCAGTGTCAGGTTTGTCTGTGGCCCGACCAGCTGTCCCATGGCCCGATTACTGTTTTGGTTGCTGATAGCAGTGGAAACCTCTTCAGGATCGAGGTTCAGGGCTTTGAGTTTATGGGGATCAAGCTGAACACGGACCGCATATTTTCGAGAACCGCGTAAAGTGACCTGAGCCACCCCTTCGATCATGGAAATGCGTTGGCTCATGACCTGCCCATACTGATCAAGCATGGAAAGGGGAAGTATCGGGCTGGAAAGCGACAGGTAAAGAATGGGAGAAGCAGCCGGATTGGTTTTTCGAAAATAGGGGGGGGAGGGCATGTCATCGGGCAGGTTGCGTGCTGCCTGGGCAAGAGCCGTCTGCACATCCTGGGCTGCTGCATCGATATCACGTTCCAAGGCAAATTGGAGGGTAATACTGGTGGTGCCCGTGGAACTGACAGAGCTCAAGGAGTCGATCCCGGCAATGGTCGCAAACTGTTTTTCCAGTACTGTGGCCACGGTCGACGCCATGGTCTCCGGACTTGCTCCAGGTAAGCGAGCGGTGACAACTATGGTGGGAAAGTCAACATTGGGCAGATCGGAAACCGAAAGTTGCTTGTAGCCAATGAGTCCAGAAAGCAGAAGTGAGACCATCACCAGCACAGTCATAACCGGCCGGCGAATAAAAATATCGGACAAGCCCATCATGGCTGGCCTGAAGTGTGCTGCTGAGCAACAGCAGAATGTTCTTGTACGGTACTACCATCTTCCAATAGCAGCTGGCCATCAATAACAACGCGTTCTCCCGCCTTGAGCCCCTTGCTGATCACGGTGTAGTGTTCCCAGCGAATCGTTGTCTCAACGGGCCGGTAGCGGGAACGCTGGGTCGTATCCACCACAAAAAGATACTCGCCCTGTTGGCCGGTCTGCACTGCCTGGGAGGGGACAACCACCACATCCGGTTCGTCTCGCAGATGCAGCGTAATCCTGACCAGTTTTCCTGGCCAAAGGAGGTGTGATTTGTTGTCGATACGTGCTTTAAGTAGAATTTCTCCGGTGTTGGTATCCACCGTGTTGTCAGTGAAAACCAGGCTACCTTCCAGTCCAGGCTGTTCTTGATCTTGGTGAACGATAACCTTGAGAGGATTGTTGTTTTTCTCCTCCTTGAAGATAGATTTGAGATGGCGTCCTGGCAGAGAAAATCGCACCAGGATGGGATCTAGGCTCTTCAAAATGACCATGGGTTCGTCCGCATTGGCTTTGATCAGGTTGCCCGGGTCAGAATGTATTTCACCGCTACGGCCTGAAAAAGGGGCACGAATGGAGCAGTATTCCAAGGCCAACTGGGCCGTGGTCACCGAAGCCTTATCCGCCTGAATTGCCGCTGTCAGGGTCCGAACTCTTGTGGCGGCCTCATCGGCCTGTTCTTTAGAAACCAATCCTTTGGTGGCAGCGGGGGTGTATCGGGCTCGGTCCCGTCGGGCCTTTTCTAGATCAGCCTGATTTTTTTCCAGTTGCGCCTTTGCTTTGGCAAGCTCTGCGACAAAAGGCCTGGGATCAATGCTAAAAAGGAGATCCCCCTGATTGACCATCTGACCTTCCTGGATATGGACAGCCTGGAGTTCTCCGTTTACCTGTGAGCGAATTGCAACAGACTGCTCGGCCTCGGCGTAACCGGTAGCTTCAAGCTCCACTGGAATGGTCATGGTCGAACTCTTTGTCGTGACCACCGCAATGGCTGGACGCTTTTTTTTGTTCGCCTTCTGTTCACTGGGTAACTGGCAGCCCGAAACCATGAGGCAGATCAGTAAAAGGAGAATGGGGGGCAGCGAGTAAAAAGCAGGAGTATTCATGGAAATAGAGGTCAGTTCTCTTGGATAAGTATACGTGGGAACAGAAGAGATCGGCACGAGTCCACAGTACAGGAACAACGGGTATTGATCAAAATAATTCAGACGAACGTTGAATGGATTTTACTTATACAGGGAACGGGGCGCCGCCTCCACTTAACCCAGGGGCTGCCGGCCAAAACGAATACCGAGTTTTTTCATGCGAGCTCGCAGGGTATTGGGGTGCAGACCCAAAATTTCAGCGGCACCTCCGGCTCCACTGATGCGACCATCGCAGTGCTGCAGCACCTGAATGATATGGCGGGACATGATGGTATCAAGTGTTTCATGGGCTATTTCCTGCGGGGAGGTTGAGGTCTGGGGAGAGGCGGTGGGGGGCAGATGCTCAAAAGGCAGGCAGCCATCCCTATGAAGAATGAGTTCCCTTTCGACCAAATTTTCCAATTCCCGCACGTTGCCGGGCCAATGGTAGCTCTGCATTCGCGCAAGAGCACCTGGCATGAGTATGGGGAGTTTGGTGATTCCTATTTCTCTGGCTTTGCTTGAAATAAAGTGTCGGGTCAGTGCGGGGATGTCCTCTCTTCGTTGTCTCAGTGGTGGAATGATAATGGGAAAGACGTTGAGTCGAAACCAAAGGTCTTCACGAAAACTCTGTTCCTGCACCATGTTTTCCAGGTTTCGATGGGTCGCGGCTATGACACGTATGTCTACCGGCACCGGATGATTACCGCCAACCCGATCTATCTCTCTGTTCTGGAGGACTCGCAGTAGACGAATCTGGGCCTGCAGTGGAAGTTCACCTATCTCATCAAGAAAGATAGTCCCACCAATTGCCTGTTCAAACCGACCCTGTTTTGTGGCGATTGCGCCTGTGAATGCGCCTTTTTCATGACCAAAAAGCTCACTGTCGATCAGGTGTTCAGGGATCGCCCCGCAGTTGACTTTAACAAAGGGGCCAGCTTTGTAGGTTGAAGAGGCATGAATGGCACCGGCGATAAGTTCTTTTCCCGTCCCGGTTTCCCCAAGCAATAAAACCGTGTTAGCCAGGGTCGCCACCTGGCTGACCAACTGCATCACATTGCGCAGGCCACCTTCTCCTCCCACAATGGTCTCTTCCCCGTGGTAGCCAAGTTTTTTTGTGAGACGCTGGTTGTCTTTAAGCAGGAGTTCACTGTACCTGCGGATTTTATCGTGGGCGATGGCGTTGGCAAGAGCGATCGTGAAGGGACGGGTGATGTCTCGAACCATATCGAGATGATGCCGGGAAAAGCATCCCTCATGCTCTCCTCGCAAATTCAGCGCTCCCTGGAGAGAGCCATCCATCCAGAGAGGCAGGACCAAATCACGTTTGTTGCGTAGTTTGAAAAGAAGCGCCAACTGGCGAATGACCGGATCCTGATCCGTGGTGATGATAAATGGCTCGCGTAGGGTCGCAGCCATTTGCTGGACCTTTGCCCAGAGATTTTTTCCCATGGGCTGAATTTCCACGGGATACTCTTCCTGGTGGTCTGTTGCCAGCGCGATACGACGGAGGGCACCAAGCTCCTGGTCGCGAATGGTCAGGCTTAAACCAATGATCGGAAAGTGGTGTTTGAAGTAGGCAAAGACATCAGCAATGGCTGTTGAAATTTCCAAACTTCCGCAGATTCGCAGTGTTGTTTCACGAAAAAATTCGTCAGAGGGATTCATAGATGCAGTCATATAACGAAACAGAAGAGGTTGCCCAATCACTGCTCCAGTGGTTTTCATTCAAGACACCCTCAAGGAGACGGAGCGTGAATGTTGAGGGGGGATGATGCGCCTTGTACAAAGGTGACAAATATGGTGACCACGAGACTATAGTACCATATTTGGTAAAATTGATTGATATATTTGGTAAATATATGGAGTATCGTTTCTAACTATCAGTAATTAAAGAAAAAAAATATGGTACATTTTTCGCTTACAGGTAGAAATGGGTTTTGTTCTCTCCACAATGCAAAGGGAAACGATTCATTCTATCGTCTCCTTATCGGGTTGCCAGGAATCGAGGAGTTTACATCGTCATGCATGCTGAGTCCTGGAGCCTTGGTTCATGGGGTGTGGCTGAGCGGATGAAACTGACCAACACCTGAATAGGATAAAAAACATTGTCTCATTGAAAAGATACGTTGATCAGTGACCACCACCCCTCACTGAATCAAGACAGAAAAAAGAACGTGAAGGTTGTATGGAGCAGAAAACACGAACAGATAAATTCCGGAAAAGCAGCAAAAAAAAGGCTGTTGCCATGCTTATTGGCTGTATGGTTTTGGCTGTAGGCGGGTACTTCTGGCTTGAGGGCAGGATACATATTGAAACGGATAATGCCTTCGTCGAGGCCCCAATTCATCGTATTGCAGCCCGTTTGAGTGGATCTGTTACCAAGGTTTTGATCGAGGATAATCAGCTGGTTAAAAAAGGTGATTTACTGCTCATCCTCGATGACCGGGACGCCAGGGCCCAAGTGGATAAGGCGAGAGCCCAGCTGGAATTGGCGCGAAACGAATGCACCAGCGATCGGGCGCAGGTAGAAGAATCAAAGGCTGAGCTTGCAAAAGGCCGCACGCAGGAAGAACAGGCAGCCCGAAATTTACAAAGAGCAGTAGTACTGTTTGCCAAAAAAGTCATTCCCCAGGAGCAACTCGACCGTGTTCGTACCGAGTATCAGGTAGCTCAAGCTTCAGTACGTGTCGCCCAGGAAAAACTGAAGAAGGATCAAGCAACCGTTGGACAATCCATGGGCCAGGCTACAACCGCTCTGGTGGCTCAGCGACAGGCAGAACTCGAACTGGCACAATTACAACTCTCCTACACACGGTTATATGCACCAGCTGATGGCTTAATCACCCGCAAGGCGGTTGAGGTCGGAAACTGGATTCAGCCAGGTCAGGCATTAATGGCGGTCGTGAGTGCCAGCGAACCCTGGATAACAGCCAATTATAAAGAGAGTCAACTCGCCCAGGTACATCCGGGCATGCGGGTACGATTCAGTGTCGACACCTACCCAGGGATAGAATTTAACGGACGGGTCGATTCGATCATGGCTGGAACGGGAGCTGCCTTTTCACTGCTGCCCCCGGAAAATGCCACCGGGAACTATGTGAAGGTGACCCAGCGTATTCCGGTGAAAATTACCATTGATGTTGCTGATACGGATAGGTTTCCCTTGCGGGTTGGCATGTCGGTGGTCCCGACTATCCTGGTGAAGAATTCCGTCCTCGAATATTTCGCACAGCCAAGTTCCCCATTGGCACTGACCGCTCAGTTAATTCAGGGAAAAGATGTCTTCGACTCCCAAAAGTAAATGGCTCGTTGCCGCAGCCGTGATGTTGCCGGCGCTTTTGGAAGTCATCGATACCTCGGTTGCCAATGTAGCACTTCCGCACATGCAGGGGAGTCTCAACGCCGGTTCTGATGAGGTCAGCTGGGTGTTGACCTCCTATCTTGTGGCCAATGCAGTGGTGCTTCCCATGACAGGCTGGCTTGCTCGATATTTTGGTCGCAAGCGCTTTCTCATGGCCTGTGTCGCAGCCTTTACCCTGGCTTCACTCTCCTGTGGAGCCGCCATGAGCCTGAAGATGCTCATAATCTGCAGGATCCTTCAAGGCGCTGCCGGCGGCGCCCTGATTCCCATGAGTCAGGCAATATTGCTGGAGCGCTTTCCCAAGGATCAACAGGGGCTTGCCAATGCTCTGTTCGGGGTTGGAGTCATGTTTGGACCAGTCATTGGCCCCATTTTAGGTGGTTGGCTCACAGATAATTTCAGCTGGCGTTGGATTTTTTACATCAATTTTCCCTTTGGTCTGCTTGCCTTTGCCATGGTAGGCGCTGTGGTTGAGGATCCGGTGTACCTAAAAAAGGGAAGTAATTCTGTCGATTATTGGGGGCTGATTCTGCTGGTGCTTGGCATAGGTGCCCTGCAGATTCTTTTGGATAAAGGGCAGCAGGATGACTGGTTCAGCTCACCCTTTATCGTTTTTTGTGCGGTGCTCTCTCTGGTTTCGTTGACGGTTTTAGTCTGGGTGGAACTGCGCCAGAAGCGGCCGGTGGTCAACCTACAGCTCTTTCGAGACATCTCTTTTTCTGCAGGCAACCTGGTTATGTTTATAGTGGGGTTTGGACTGTATGGCGCAATCTGCATCATCCCCATGCAATTGCAGACCATGATGGGCTATACCGCCACCCAATCCGGTCTGGTCCTGGCCCCGGGAGGTTTGGCGACCCTTTTATGCATGCCTGTCGCTGCGATTCTCATGCGCAAGGTTGATGGTCGCAAGATTGTCTTTGTAGGTCTCTGTTTTGGTGCCCTTTCCATGTACCTCCTGCACTGCGCAACACTCCAGGCCTCCTTTGGCTATTTTATCTGGCCACGTATCTGTAACGGCATTGGGCTGGCCTGTATCTTTGTCCCCTTAACCACTATCACCCTGGGGAATATCGATAAAGAGAACATGGGCGATGGCTCTGGAATCTTTAATCTGCTGCGCAATATCGGGGGCAGTGTTGGAATTGCCGCCTCGACCACTTTGCTGGCCAGATATTCTCAGATCAATCAGAATGGACTGGTTGCCCATGCCACCCCCTACGACAGCAGTTATCAGGAGCACATGGCCACTTTGCTTGGAGGCCTGCTGCATCGAGGCTACGATGCCGTCAGTGCGCAAAACCTCTCTTTGGCGAAGATGTACGCGACGGTTCGTGAACAGGCAGGACTTCTTGCCTATACTCAGACTTACTTCATCTTGAGCTTGGCCTTCCTGGCTGTGATTCCTTTGCTCTTCCTTTTAAAACGACCGGGAGAGGGGGCTATTGCCGGGCATTGAGATACCTACAAACGTACAACCTTACGGGATGAACACAGCTGTGCCGATGGTAGAATTTTGAGGAGTTCCCTCCTGCTTCAAGACTACCATGCTGTTGTTCATCCCGTGTTTTATTGATTGAGTTTATGCTGCCCTGGCTTGTGAATTAAACGGATCGTAGCCATGAATCTGCGCCAGGTTCCGCTCCATGGCCAATGATTCCAACTGAATATGATGTTGACCATAGAGGCCGAGGAATATATCACAAATATCCGGATGAAATTGGCTGCCACGGTTTCTCTCGATTTCATCCCAGGCCTGCTGAATTGACAATGCCGGTTTATAGGGACGAAATGTTGTCATGGCATCAAAGGCGTCTGCTACGGCTATAATTGCTGACTCTAGTGGTATCTCATCATGGCGGAGATTATCCGGATACCCTTTGCCATCAAAACGCTCATGGTGATGGCGAATTATTTTACCCATCTTTTCAAGTCCGGGTAGATTCTCAAAAATTGAACCACCAATTGCAGAGTGCTGTTGCATCAGCGTGTATTCTGCCTGACTCAGTTTTCCTGATTTCATGAGGATACCTTCGGCAATACCAATTTTGCCGATATCGTGCAGGTGGCCGATAACATGAAGATAATCGCAATACTCTTCTGCCATGTTCATTCCCCTGCAAATCAGTTCTGCCAGTTCTGAAACTCGACGCGAATGCCCTGCGGTATACAAATCCTTGAGTTCTATGGTGCGAGTCAGGCTTTCGATAAAAAGATGAAAATCTACATTTTTAAAGCAGGTCATTCGTTCATTAGTCAGTAAAAAATAAGAGGGACACAGTCACCCGGATGAAAAAACGAAAGGGAGCCCAATGTGTATGCTGTCGTAGAACCATTGGTATCCCTTGTGCCGATCTATAACTATCTGTTTTCTATCAAGCTCTGACTAATTTCCTGACTCCAGAGCTGTAGATTTTCTTGAGCCTCCAGTGGCGAGCCATCAATATAGAGTGGTTTTGTAATGAGTTCTCCCCCAAGATCGCCAACTTTTTCCATGAGTAACTCGACAGCCCCACAAAAAAAAGGTTTGTGGCGGTCACCGCAACCAAAGAGCGCTATTTTTTTCTTCTTTATTTTTCCTTCGCGTAACTTTTCATAGAAATGGGCAAAGCTGGGCGGAAAGGAGATAGAGTTGTTATCACCACGACTTGAAGAACCAAGAACAGTCAATTCGACACCTCGGCAGATGTCTGTGGGCTCTGTCTCTCTGGCTGCAAGAATCTGTACCTTATGTCCGTATTGGTTCAACCAATTTTCTATGATATGGGCCGCCTGCCGTGTGTTTCCTGTCTCGGAACCATAAATGATGCGAATTTTTGCCATAATCTGTTCTATTAAAATTATTAGATTTGCCTAAAATTGTTGAGTAAAAAAGAGCTCCAGGAAATGTTCATTTTCTGAAGCTCTTCCAACAGCCTGTTCAATAGCCGCTGATTATTCCCTCAACTCTCAGCAGAGGATTAAAATTCATAGGTCAGGCGTGTGGTAAAGCCGTAGCCGTCATCTTCTGATCCTTGTGCTTGATAAAATTCATCAATGAAGTACTCCAGAGCAATGGTGGTTCCCTCGAACACATTCATCGCAGCTGATCCAATATAGCGTTTTTCTGGGAGTTCAGTGTTGTAGGCTTCCCAACTTGTCTGAAATCCAAGAGCAAACACTGTTTCTTTGTCCATCAGAGAGGTGGTGTAGGCAAGCTCAAGGTTCAGGGCTTTGGGTTCTGGGGTATTGTTGGTTCCTAGTACATTAGCATTAAAACTGTCCAATGCAGCGATGTATTCACCGATAAAGGAGAAGGCGTCATAATGCATTCCAAGATTTAAGGCGATCGCTGGCACCTCATTGGCTATATTTTGATCAACAATTTCTGAGAGCTCACTCGAATCCCCGAGATTGCTTACATAGGCAATGCCTCCATTGAATCCCATATTCTCTTGTTCTTGGGCGTAACTGAGCGAGGCACCGTATCCGTTAATGGTATCATTATCCGCATCTCCCTCATCTATACCGTTATAGCTGAATACGGTTGCAGTGATGCCATTTGCTTCATAACCAAGGATAACCCCCTTGGGATTGATCTCACCAAGTTGCTGAGTCAGAGGGTCCTGGATCATATTTGTCGCGTAATAACCAAAGGGAACGTAGAGCTTTCCGGCTGTCAAATAGTAGGGGAAGGTCTCGGTTTTTCCCAGAGTGATATTCGCCTCATCCAGGTAAAAACCTTCTTCGTCATCATCTCCTTCATAGTCTATGACAATCGTTCCGCTGGCCCAATCAGTGATCTGAGCCTCCAGGATCAGCTCAACCGTATCCAGGACAAATTCACTGGTATTAGCCCCATCTGCCCCCTGGGAAAGTTTGTAATCTCCTTCAATGGAACCACTGAGGCTGACATAATCGTTGATTGATTGGCCAGGTTTTTTTGCTGCCATTTGTTTGCTTACTTCCTCTTCGATGGCCGCTTTGGTTGTCGTTGCCTGTACTGAGCCTTGTTCCATTTCAGAAAGTCTGGCGTTGAGTTGCTGGTTCTGTTGAATCAGCATCTGAACTTGGGCTTTGAGTTCATCTATTTCACTTTGGTTCGTAGATCCACCAGCAAGGGCACTGCTCCCTTGAGCGAGCATGAGGCCAGATACTGCGGCCAGAACAAGAGAGCGGTTGAATTGTTTATGCAAGGGACTTCCTCCTTTTTTTGTGTGATAAATTTAAATTACGTAACACATGCAAAGCATGTTGATAATATGGTGTAATTTCTTTTGCAACCCAGTTTTTATGTCGCCGTTTTTACGAATCCGACAATGTGGGACTGCTTGCTTTTCCTTCGTGCACCTTCAATCAAGCCACTCATAAATTTCAACAGTAGCCGGATCGCATTTGCAGCATCCCTTGCAGGTTTTGAGAGGATCATACCGTCTGCGAAGTTTGCCTTTGTGCAGCCAGACCTCAAAGAGGGGGCGAATGGCATCCACTTCAACCTGAAAATGATGGGCTGCATCCTGAAGCGGCGTGATCTTTCGTTCGCGGAGATAGTGTTTTAATGCGATGAGATCCATATCCTGACCTATTTTCTGGTGGTGAATTCAGCGGCAAGCGGTTGGTTGAAGACAGGAATCTCCCTCTGCTTTTTGCGGGTACTCACAATTTTGAGAATGACAATGACGCTTATCAGCGCACTGAAATCGAGACCAATAACCAGGGTGGCGTAACCGGGATTACTCGCGAAATTAGCCAGCTGGTAAAAAAGTGTAGAGGCAAAGTAGGCAAGGAAAGTAGTCCAGAAACCAACAAAACCGGTCCAGGCCAGATTCGTTTCCCGATAGACAGCTCCAATTGCCGCACTGCAGGGGAAATACAACAAGACAAAGAGCAGGTACGCAAAGGCTGCGCTCTGACTGCCAAAGAGTGTGACCATGGAACCAAAAGTCGAGACACTGACCTCCTGTTCCTGAGCGGCGGTGTTTGTATCGCCGACCTCGCCAATGGAAAGACCCAGCGGATCAGCAAAGGTGTCCAGCACGCCCAGTAAATTTTCAGGAATAGAAGCAAACGCCCCTTGAATCCCCTTCCAGAAGGCAAAAGATTCGCCCGCATCTCCACCTTCATCACCTGGCTGCTTATCGAGCCTGTTGTAGAGGGAGTCTAGGGTTCCCACCACGGCTTCTTTGGCAAAAATACCCGTAAATATTCCCACGGTTGCTGGCCAGTTTTCATCACTGACCCCTAAAGGGTGTAGGGCAGGGGTGATTACCTGACTGAGGCTTGCTAAAGCTGATTGGTCTGTATCCTCGTTGCCAAAACTACCATCCGTTCCCAAAGAGTTAAGGACTGCCAGTACCATGATTACAGGAATGAGCACCTTGCCTGCTTTAAAAAGGAAGCTTTGCAAGCGATCATAGGCGCGTATAATAACCGAGCGAAAAGAGGGCAGGTGGTAGGGCGGCATTTCCATGACAAAGGGGGTGGCCTCTCCCTGCAACAGCGTGTGCTTTAAAATCAGACCAGTCAGTACTGCAAAGCCAATACCGATCAGGTAGAGAAGAAAAACCAGGTTTTGCCCTCCAGTAGGGAAGAAGGCCGCTGCAAAAAGGGCGTAAACTGGTAATCTGGCTCCACAGGACATGAAAGGGTTCATCATGATGGTTAAGAGCCGATCACGGTCGTTTTCCAAAGTACGAGTCGCCATGATGGCAGGAACATTACAACCAAATCCCACCAGCATGGGGACGAAGGCCTTACCAGGTAGCCCGATAAAGCGCATGAAACGGTCCATGACAAAGGCGGCCCTTGCCATGTAGCCCGAATCTTCGAGAAAGGAGAGAAAGAGGAACATAAAACCAATGGGGGGGATAAAAGTCGCCATGGTCTGGATGCCGCCACCAATGCCTGTTGCCAGGACAGCAATCAGCCATTCAGGAGCCTGCACCGCCGCCAACGCAGCGCCAAAACCATCAACAAAAATGGTTCCTGCCGCCTGGTCAAAGAAGTCGATGAATGCCCCGCCCAAATTAATGGTGAACATGAACATCAGATACATGGCCAGGAGAAAGAGCGGTAGCCCCCAAATCCGACTGAGAACAACACCATCAATGCGATCAGAAAGGGTATTGTTTATGCGGCCCCGTTTACTGACCACATCTTTGGTCAGCCAACTGACAAAACCATAACGGGCTGAAGCAATAACGATATCAGTCTCTTCCTCTTCTTTGGCTTCAATCTCCTGCCGAAGAGCGTCAACTTTACTCAGCGTCGACTCGCTGAGCTGTATCTTGCTCAGAGGAGCCTGTTCTCCCTCCAAGAGTTTGAGAGCAAGCCAGCGAGGATCCACACCATGGACGGCGCAGCTTTGACTGAATTCAGGAGTAAGGTGACTGATGGCCTCCTGCACAGATTCCGGAAACAGGACTTCAGCCTGGGATGCTATATGTGAAGTGGTCGCCGAAGCCCCTGCAACAGCCTTGAGTTCTTCGATTCCTTTGTTTTTAGAGGCCGTCATGGCAACAACCGGGCAACCCAATCGTTGTGCCAACCCGTCGATATCGATCACGAGTCCCTTGTCTAAGGCCATGTCCATCATGTTCACAGCCACGACCACGGGCAGGCGCATCTCAAGAAGTTGGCTGGTGAGATAGAGATTTCGTTCTATGTTTGATCCATCGATAATGTTGACAATCAGATCTGCCTGAGAGGTAAGCAAAAAATCCCGAGTAACCTGTTCATCAAGTGAAGAGGTTGAAAGGGAATAGATTCCAGGTGTATCAATTACTTCAACAGAGGTGTCGTCATAATGGTAACTGCCTGTTTTCCGATCCACCGTCACTCCGGGCCAGTTGCCCACCCGTTGTTTTGCGCCGGTCAGCAGGTTGAACAAAGTGGTTTTGCCGCAGTTCGGATTTCCGACCACACCAAGTGTCAAATGTTTCATGGATTAATTCTCCCAACCACGAGGGCTTTTGCTTCTTCTTTTCGCAGGCTGAGGTTGTATTCTCGAACCTCAATTTCCACAGGATCACCAAGAGGAGCTACCCGTGACACGCGCAGTTTCGTTCCTTTGGTCAACCCCATGGCCAGCAGTCTCTGGCGATAGGGCTGACTGGACTGCTGAAACCCAATAATCATGGCTTGTTCGCCAACCTTTATATCAGCAAGCGTCTGTTCCATTTCCTTCACACCTCATAACGTTAATTTTGAGTGACATGCCGCCACCCAGCGCATAGCGGTTACCTGATTTCTCAATGATGGTGCCACCACCTGGCTGTTTTTTTATGACAGTTATGGCATCATCCACCTTCAATCCCATGCTCCCCAGACGTTCATGCAGCATTTTCCCTTTACGGATCATAATAATGCGGACCTTTTCGCCTTCGCTGGCGAGCGACAGCGGAAAGCCCGCGAGAGGACACCCTCGTTGAGAGGGGGGGCAGTTAGGGCAATAAGTTGTTTTTTCAGTGGGTTGCCCTGTTTTTGTAAAAAAAGATTTGAATCTACCCATAACGAATATTAGCCAAGGAGTTAAATTTTAGCCTGAGCTAAACAGTGGGCGAGTTTATCGGGTTGAGAGTAAATGTCAATTCCTATTTTTAGGATACACTAAAAAGTGTTGAGATAACTTAAACGGTAGTGTGTTGGTGGTGAGGGCTGTCCCAAAAAATACCTGGAATAAAAAAGAGGAGGAGGGGATACCGCGCAAAATCAGCACCTTACCAATAGAAGGATACGTGAGTTAATCGCTTGATTTTCCGGGTATTTTTTTGTAATCTAAAATCTATTTTCTGAAAATCTTTCACCCTGTTGATGCAAAATGTGCAAGTTTTTTCATAAGTAAAATTGATCATTAACCTCTGTCGAATAGATTTTTAATTTACAGAGATCTTTTGTAGATAATCTCAATGTTTTTAAGTATTTCTTGATTAAATTTAATATTAGGATCAGTAATATTGATATTTAAAATTTGAAATGATGGGCATTTTCTTTGTTAACTATTTGAATTAACGGTTCTATGGAGAATGTATACCGTCGAGCTACACTGAGACTGGTATGCTTTGCTCATTGACCAAGTGCGCAACAGGATGTGGGAAATTCACGCTAGATCGTTGTATCAGATATTTTTATTGAATGATGGCACCGATGCAGGGGCGGTCGGTGAGGGATGAAACGAGTGGGTGAGAAATTATGAGTGAGACTAAGTATAGTATCTGCGGCATGTGCGCCGTTCGCTGTCCGGTGACCGTAGAAGTGGAAAATGGTGAACCTGTATGGATAGAAGGCAATGCTAACGACTCTGGTATGGGGCGCAGTCTCTGTGCTAAAGGGGCCGCTACTTTCGCACAGCGTGAAGATAAACAGCGTCCGCAATCTCCGATGATTCGCGTAGGTGAACGTGGAGAAGGGAAGTGGCGTGAAGCAAGCTGGGAAGAGGCCTTTGACTATATCACCAATAAGCTTGGTTCCATCATCAACGAACATGGTGCTCGTTCCATCATGTTCTCTGATCGGGGTGGTCCTTTTGCCGATCTGCGTAAGGCCTTTGTTAAGGCTTTAGGCTCTCCCAACTACATCAATCACGACTGTACCTGTGGCCGTAACGTTCACCATGCCGCAAAATCTTTGTACGGTATGGGGCGTAAAGGGTTTGCCTACGATTTTGCCAATGCTCAGCATATTGTCCTTTTCGGACGCAATATCACAGAAGCGCTTAAGGTCAAAGAGGTTAAAAGTTTTCTGAAGGCGGTAAAAAAAGGATGTCACGTCACCTACATCGATCCTCGTGCCTCTGTGACTGCGGGAAAAGCAACACGTTACTGGCAGAATAAGCCAGGCACTGATTATGCGCTGTTGCTGGGTATTGCCCATGTACTTGTCAAAAATCGCTATTACGACAAAGAATTTGTCGACAAGTACGTCAATGGTATGAAGGAACTGCGTGTCTTTCTTGAGCCGTATACCGCCCAGTGGGCTGCCAATGAAACAGGTATTGCTGCTGAGGAGATCGAGGCCTTCTGCCGCGAACTGAATCAAGACCGTCCCAAAGTTATCTTTCATCCAGGCTGGATGCTTGCCCGTTATCGGGATTCATACTTTGCCTCACGTATGATCCACATTATCAATGCACTCATGGGCTCTATTGAGCAACCTGGTGGACTTTTTTACCCCAAAACTCCTAAAGATGCAGGTCGTTCGGGCCTCAAAAGCCTTGGAGCCCTGGTTCCCGGTGTGGGGGAGGAACGCGCAGATGGCTGCGGAACACGGTATCCCCAATGGGATGCCGGTGCTGGTATGCTGCAGACAGCTTACGAGGCCATTGAAAAAGAAGAGCCTTATCCACTCAAGGCCTACTTCATTCATCGGCATGATCCTTTTATCGCACTGCCCGACACCGACGAGCAGATGCGTATCTTAAATAAGCTTGAGCTTATCGTCTCAGTCGACATCAACTTCAGTGATACAGCCTGGTTTGCCGATGTAATCCTTCCTGAAAATACCTACGTGGAACGTGCATCCATACTGCGTACTGAGAAAGGGCTGAAACCTGGCTTTGGTCGTCGTGAGCAATGTGTAGAACCTTTGAATAATACCAAGGCTGGCTGGGAGATTTACTTGGAAATCGCCCGGCGTATGGGTAAAGGCGAGTATTTCCCCTTTGAGACCATTGAGGATATCTGGGCTTACCAGTTACAGGATACGGGGCTGAGCGTTTCTGATTTTGATGAGAAAGGCTTTGTTAAGCTCAGTGATGAAGCAATCTGGTATGACCGGGATAACCTAAAATTTGGAACCGACTCCGGAAAGATTGAAATCGTCAACGAAAAGTGGGAAGCTATGGGGGTTCCCTCGTTAGTTCCCTATGAAGCTCCCGAGGCGCCACCGGAAGGCAGTTTCCGTCTCCTTTTTGGGCGAAACGGCTATCAGGCCCATGGTCATCACCAGAACAATCCTTTGCTCAATGACCTCTTACGGGAGAATAAACTGTGGATCAATACCCAGGCTGCAAAAAAATTAGGGATAAAGGACGGTGCGCGCGTTATGGTGGCCAACGGCGATGAGCAGGGCACTATAATTGCGAAAGTAACCGACCTTATCCACCCCGAGGCAGTCTTCATGCTCCATGGATTTGGTACACGCGTACCAGCCAAAAAGCGGGCCTATAAAAAAGGTCTGGCTGATCAACTCTACATGAAGGGTAAACTCAAGGAGTGGGACAAGGCCGGTGGTGGCCTGAATCTTGCCGAAAGTTTTGTTACTGTTACCCCCGTTTAACCCTAAGGAGAGTTGAAATGAGTAAATATCTTATCGTTCAGGATGTGGCCGATTGTATTGGCTGCCGGGCCTGTGAGGTGCATTGTAAATCAAAAAACAAGCCCGGACCTGATGCGTTTTATTGTCGCATGCTCAAGGTGGAAGCGCCTGGTGAGCCAACCCCGAAGATCAATTTCGTCTACCTTTCCTGTTTTCACTGTGAAAAGGCTTGGTGCATCGACGCCTGTCCCACCGGGGCCATGCGTCGTCGCGAAAAAGACGGCATTGTCTATGTGGATGCCAAGTCCTGCGTTGGCTGCAAAGCCTGCATCACCGCCTGCCCCTGGACCGTCCCCCAATGGAATGCGGAAACCGGCAAAGTCGGCAAGTGCGATCTCTGTATGGACCGTATCGACCAGGGATTGGAACCCGCCTGTGTAGCCAAATGTGTGACCAACTGTCTCCATTTCACCACCCCGTCAGAGGCTTCTCAAACAGCTCGTCAGGCCTATGCCGAGCAGTTGATGGAAAACCGACGCTCATAGGAGTTTTTTGATGATGGAAGCGCTGCCCAAGGAATATCTCGGCATTTTACTGCTGCTGATCTTTGGTGTTTTGTTTGGTGTGCTGACCCTGGTTATCGGCCGGTTCTTTCGTTTGAGCCGGCCGTACAAGGAAAAGCTGGTTGCCTACGAATCGGGTAATGAGCCGACCGAGGCCCCACGAATGCGTTTTTCGGTCAAGTTCTATCTGATCGCCATTCTCTTTGTGGTCTTTGATGTTGAAGCCATTTATCTCTATCCCTGGGCAGTGAGCTATGATCGGCTGGGACTTTTTGCCCTGGTCGAGATGCTGCTGTTCATCGCACTTCTGTTGGTGGGCTATGTTTACGCCTGGAAAAAAGGAGTTCTGCAATGGGAGAAATAAACGATTCAACCATGGTCGAGTTGGAGGAGGGGGTACGCTTTATTCCCGGTGCCAACGCTGTACTTGGCCCGTTGAACAAACTGGTCAACTGGGGCCGTTCCGGGTCAATCTGGCCGGTGACCTTTGGTCTGGCCTGCTGTGCCATTGAAATGATGGATGCCGGTGCCTCAACCAACGATCTTGATCGCTTTGGTATTCTCTTTCGCGCAAGTCCTCGCCAGGCAGACTGCATGGTGGTTGCCGGTACCCTGACCAAAAAAATGGCTCCGGTTCTGCGCCGGGTCTATGATCAGATGCCCGAACCGCGCTACGTCCTTGCCATGGGCAGTTGTGCCTGCTCCGGAGGCGTTTTTGATACCTATGCTGTCACCCAAGGGGTTGATCAGATTATTCCGGTCGATGTCTATGTGCCGGGGTGTCCTCCACGTCCCGAGGCCCTGCTTGAGGGATTCCTCAAGCTCCAGGAAAAAATTCAACAGGAGCAGTTCCGATGGAGCCAGTGGCGATAATCGAGCAAATCAGGGCCAGGTTTCCCGAGGAAGTCATCGACAGCTACCTCAACCAGGGGCAGGGCGCAGTGATCGTCCGTGCTGGTCGCATCAAAGAGATGGTCACCTATCTGCGCGATGACCCCTCTTTGCAGATGAATCATCTGCGAGCGCTCTGTGGGGTCGATAACTCCAGGCGAAAAGATCCCAAACTCTCCAAGTTCGAGGTGGTCTATAACCTCTATTCCATTACCCTTGGTCATGAAATCCGTCTCCGGGCGGAAGTGGGGGATACAGATCCCGCCATTGACTCCGTGGTTGAGCTCTGGCCAGGGGCTGATTGGCTGGAACGAGAGACCTACGATCTCATGGGCATCAGCTTTACCGGGCATCCTGATTTGCGGCGTGTACTCATGCCCGAGGACTGGGAGGGACATCCCCTGCAGAAAAGTTATCCCCTTAAAGGCAAGGTGGAATGGAAGGGGATGACCGAGTTGCTGGAAAAGGTCAAAGAACTCGATAAACACGGCTTTGACCCTGAAGGCCATGCCCACGGGCAGTATGATCCCAGGGAGGAGGACTGATGAGTCAGACAACGTCCAAAACCATCGAGGTGCCTGTGGTTGACGGAGAGAGCGAACGCTACTCTCTGCGTATGGGGCCTCAGCATCCTGCGACCCACGGTGTTTTGCGGGTTGACCTAGAGCTTGATGGTGAAACCATTATGGAGTGCAATCCACAGGTTGGGTACCTCCATCGTGGATTTGAAAAACTCGCCGAAAGTAAAACCTACGCCCAGGCACTCATCTTGACGGATCGGCTTGATTATATCGCCGCCATGTCCAATAACATTGGTTACTGTGTGGCGGTTGAAAAATTGCTTGCCATCTCCGTTCCCGAGCGGGCCCAGTATATCCGCACCATCGTGGGCGAGATGTCCAGGCTCTGTTCCCACCTCCTCTGGTTGGCGACCCATGCCCTTGATATCGGGGCCATGACCGTCTTTCTCTACTGCTTCCGTGAGCGAGAAATTCTCCTTGATCTCTTTGAGGAGCTCTGCGGGGCACGACTGACCTTTTCCTATCCCCGCATTGGTGGGGTGCGCCAGGATGTCAGCCGCTATTTCATTGATGAGCTTCAACGGTTTCTCGACATGTTCCCCTCCAAAATGGAGGAATACGAAACCCTGATCGACACCAACCGTATCTGGCTTAAACGTACCGTTGGTGTGGGCAAACTCAGCGGAGAAGAGGCCCTTGGTTTAGGGCTCACCGGTGCCTGCCTGCGCGGCTCTGGGGTGGATTACGATATCCGTAAACATCAGCCCTACGACGCCTACGACAAGGTCGACTTTGAAGTACCTCTGGCGACCGAGGGGGATATCTACGCCCGTTATCGTTGTCGTATGGAAGAGATGCTCCAGTCGGTGCGCATTATTCAACAGTGCATCGACCAGCTGCCTCCCGGACCTATTTTCGGGCCGGATGCTCCAGATCTGGTCATGCCCTTTAAGGCACCCGCCCGGGTTGTACCTCAGGCCGGTAACTATGGTGGTGGTCTGGTTAAGCTGGTGCGCGATAAAAAGCTCTATCTCGAAGGCGATGTCTATGTGGCCACCGAGGTTCCCAAAGGTGAGCTGGGATTCTACTTCATCTCCGATGGCAACAATCGCCCCTACCGCATGCATATCCGCTCCCCATCTTTTATCCATATCAGCTCCCTCAAGGCCCTGTGCAAGGGAGAGTTGATTGCTGATCTGATCGCCAATATCGGCAGCCTTGATGTGGTTTTGGGAGAATCCGATCGTTAAGCCGTCTTTGTTGGCTCAGGTCGCGATTAAGTCCTGAACCCAAACGTTATAGTTGGGCACGGGTGTCTTTGCACAATCCACTGTGCTTGGTTTATTACAAGAGGAAGCGAACAGAATGAATATCATTATGTTGCTGGTCTGGATCCTGATCCTGTTTGCCGTGGTCATGCTCCATGTTGCCTATGCAACCTATTTTGAGCGTAAAATTATCGGGCATATGCAGGTCAGGGTCGGTCCGATGCGGGTAGGCTGGCATGGGCTCTTACAACCCATTGCCGATGGGGTGAAATCCTTTTTCAAGGAAGATATCATCCCCGCAAATGCCGATAAGCCCACCTTTCTTGCGGCCCCCATCATTTGCCTGGTGGCGATGATGACCTCGCTTGCGGTGTTGCCCTTTGCCAAGGGCTGGGTGCTTGCTGATATCGACATTGGTCTGCTGTTTATCTTTGCCATGAGCTCGCTTTCCAGTTACGGCGTTGTCTTAGCGGGTTGGGCCTCCAACTCAAAATACTCGTTTCTTGGTGGGCTTCGCTCCATGGCCCAGGTCATCAGTTACGAGATCGCCATGGGACTCAGTCTGGTTGGTGTTATGCTCATGGCAGGCTCGTTGAATCTGACCAAGATCGTCGAGGCCCAGGGAGATTCTTTCCTCGGTATGTTTCTCATGCCGCAGTGCATCGGCTTCTTCGTCTTCTTCATCAGTATGCTAGCTGAAACCAACCGCGTGCCCTTTGATCTACCCGAGGCGGAAACCGAACTGGTCTCTGGTTACTGCACTGAGTACAGCGGTATGCGCTACGCCATCTTTTTCATGGCGGAGTATATCGGCATGATGGTTATGGCCTCCATGGGCACCATCTGTTATCTCGGTGGCTGGAATGGCCCCTTTGAGGTTGCCCTTTTTCCTCCGTTCTGGTTCGTGGTCAAGGTCTATCTGTTCATGTTCCTCTTTATCTGGATTCGCGCCACCTTACCCCGGTATCGCTACGATCAGTTGATGGATCTGGGCTGGAAGCTGCTGATTCCTCTGGCACTAGCAAATATTGTCCTCACAGCCTGTTTTCGGGCTCTGCTGGCGTAACCAAGGGGGATAATTACTAATGTATGTTCAATACAAACCAAAGCGCGGCTTTCTGAAGACCATCTTTCAGTTTGAGATCCTCCAAGGGATGGCGCTGACGTTCAAGCGGCTTTTTTCCAAACCCATCACCCGCCAGTATCCGGATGTGAGGCCGGTTATTCGCCCTGGTTTCCGTGGTCAGCACGCCCTGGTGCGTGATCCGGAGACAGGAGATTGTAAGTGCATTGGCTGTATGCGCTGCGCCATGGCCTGCCCCTCACGCTGTATTCGCATTCGCTCCCACAAAGATAAGGAACCCGGTGCCAAACGCCAGATCGACTGTTACCGAATCGAGGCGCTCCGTTGCGTCTACTGCGGTTACTGTGAAGAGGTCTGCCCGGTCAATGCCATTGTCCTGACCGAGGTCTACGAGTACGGTTCGTATGATCGTCCGTCACTCTACTTCACCCGGGAACAGTTGCTGGCCAACTGGGATCGTTTTGTTGCCGAAAAGGGTGAGGAGATGGATGACTACGTCAATCTGTTCTGGCGACCGCGCGGTGTGGCTGAAGCGGATCTGCCCGCACCCAAGCGATTGGCTGTTTCAGCCGAATGGCGGGGGGAGGAGCAGGTTGTTGGACGCAAATGGCAGCAGCAACAGGCTGCTCAACAAGACTGAGCGGAGAGGAAATCAATGTTTGTTCAATTGTTTTTCATATATTGCGCCCTCATGATCCTCGCCAGTGGTGTGCTTGCCATCAGCCTGCGCAACCCGGTGCACAGCGTACTCATGGTGCTGGTGCTGTTTTTTCATATGGCCGGACTTTACCTGACCCTCAACGCTGAATTTCTGGCAGCGGTGCAGATCATTGTCTACGCGGGCGCAGTTTTGGTGCTGTATCTTTTTGTGCTTTTTCTGGTCAATCTGCGTGAAGAGCTGCATATCGATGCCTTTATTCCCAATCCCTGGCTGGGACGGGCTATTGCCTCGGGACTGGCGCTGGCACTGTTGGCTGTTCTGCCGAGTTTTACCCCGGGTGCCAAGGGCGAGTGGAGTGTTGAGGCCGTCCGTGAACTGACCCATACTGTGGTCATGGGGCAGGAAATGTATTCCACCTATCTCTTACCCTTTGAGATCGCTGGATTGATCCTGCTGGTCGCTCTTTTGGGTGGACTGGTTCTTGCCCGCCGAGAACCAAAGAGTTTTGCCGATATAACCAAAGAATCCATAGCCTCTGGCTGTGCTTGCACAAAAAGCAAGGAGGTGTCTCGATGATCCCTTTATCCTGGTATATGGCATTGGCCGCCCTGCTTTTTTGTATTGGCGTCTGCGGCTTTCTCACCCGGCGTAACGTCATCATCATGTTTCTCTCCCTTGAACTGATGCTCAACGGAGTGAACTTGAATCTGGTGGCCCTGAGCCATTTTATGGACTCCGTTCGAGGTCAGGCTTTTACCTTTTTCATCATCACGGTTGCCGCTGCTGAGGCTGCCATAGGGCTTGGTATTGCCATCAGCCTCTATCGCTCTCGTCGCTCGGTCCATGTCGATTCTCTGAACCAACTCAAAGGATAAACTATGCCGGTCTCACTGCTTGCCATACCGCTTCTGCCGCTGTTTTCCTTCGTTCTGACCCTGCTCTTGGGAAAACGTATGGGCACCAGGGCGCACTGGCTGCCGATTATCACGGTGGTGCTTTCTTTTATCTGTGCCATCATGGCCTTTAATCGCGTCCATCACGGCGAAATTATCAATCAGGATATCTACACCTGGATCAGCTCCGGGAGCCTTTCGGTTTCGTTTGGTTTTCTCGTCGACCAATTGACCTCGGTGATGCTGATCGTGGTCACCAGCATCAGCTCTCTGGTGCACATCTACTCTGTGGGCTACATGAAAGGGGAGGAGGGCTATTACCGGTTTTTCGCCTACCTGAGCCTGTTCACCTTTTCCATGCTCATGCTGGTGCTGGGCAACAACTTTCTTCAGCTGTTCTTTGGCTGGGAAGCTGTCGGGCTTTCTTCCTACCTGCTCATTGGCTTTTACTACAACAAGAAATCAGCCTCGGATGCCGGAAAGAAGGCCTTTATCGTCAACCGGTTTGGCGATTTTGGCTTTATTCTGGGGCTCTTTCTCATCTTCACCCAGTTTGGCAGCCTCCATTATGCCGAGGTCTTTTCCCAGGTCAACCTGCTGGAAGGTCAATCCGTCTCGCTGCTTGGGTTGCATGTGGCCATGCCCACCATAATCGCCTTGCTGCTCTTCTGCGGAGCTATTGGCAAGTCGGCGCAGTTACCGCTCCATGTCTGGTTACCCGATGCCATGGAAGGACCGACTCCGGTCTCTGCCCTGATCCATGCAGCCACCATGGTAACTGCCGGTGTCTTTCTCATTGCCCGTTGTCACCCGATCTTTGAGCTTTCCCACGCGGTCCTTAATCTGATTACCATTCTAGCTGCCATCACCACGCTCTTTGCTGCAACCATTGCCCTTGTGCAGACCGATATCAAGCGGGTGGTTGCCTACTCAACCGTGAGTCAGCTGGCCTATATGTTCATTGGTTGCGGTGTGGGAGCCTACTCAGCCGGGGTCTTTCATCTCTTTACCCATGCCTACTTCAAAGCCCTGCTCTTTTTGGGCTGTGGTTCAGTTATTCTGGGGATGCACCACGAGCAGGATGTGCGCTCCATGGGTGGGTTGAAATCAAAAATGCCCATTACCTACTGGACCTTTCTGCTGGCATCCCTCTCCATCTCCGGTATCCCCGGGCTGGCTGGTTTTTTCAGCAAGGACGAGATCCTGCTCATGGCCTTCAACTCGGAGCTGGCCTCAGGTAAATTCGCCTGGTTTATCGGCACCCTGGTCGCCTTTATGACGGCGTTTTATTCGTTTCGTCTTTTTTTTCTCATCTTCCATGGAGATTTTCGCGGAACCGAACATCAACGTGCGCACCTGCACGAGTCTCCAGCCGTGGTCACCATCCCGCTGGTCCTCCTTGCCATTGGCGCAGTTACTGCCGGTTGGTTTGGTATTCCCGCTATCCTGGGTGGAGAAAACCACTGGGCCCATTTCCTTGCGCCTGTCCTCGGGCATCCGCATGTTCATGTGAGCCATAGCACCGAAGCCATACTCATGGGGACCTCTATCCTGGCAGGTATCTTTGGTATAGCGCTGGCCTTTTTCATGTACCGCCTGCAACCACAGATTCCAGCTGCAATAGCTTCTCGCTTTTCCGGTCTCTATCAGCTGCTCTTAAATAAGTACTACGTGGACGAGTTCTACATCAAAACCATTGTTGAGCCGACGCTTGCATTCAGCCGCGCGATCATTCTCAAAATTATTGACACCTCCATCATCGAAGGAGTGGTCAACGGTCTGCCGCGGGCTATCGGCAAAGGTTCACAACAACTGCGAAAAATTCAGGATGGTCAGGTTTCCCATTACCTCGCCTGGATGGGAGGCGGTGCCCTCGTGGTGTTGGTCGTTTTACTGGTAGGCAACTAAAAGGTCACCAGAAAGATCATGCTAGCAGATACTCATTTAACCATGCGGAAATGTTAACGATGTCCA
Source organism: uncultured Desulfobulbus sp. (assembly GCF_963664075.1). Lineage (NCBI taxonomy): Bacteria > Pseudomonadati > Thermodesulfobacteriota > Desulfobulbia > Desulfobulbales > Desulfobulbaceae > Desulfobulbus > uncultured Desulfobulbus sp. The sequence goes on along the minus strand of NZ_OY760916.1, from coordinate 2,105,534 downwards.
TACCTTTACTCAGCACTCTGATTTTCTTTCCGATCCTGGGCGGTTTGTCGTTACTGGCCGTGCCCCGGCAACAGACCGGCACCATTCGAACCATGGCGTTGTTGATCAGTCTGATAGAACTCTGTCTCAGCCTGCCTGTGGCTCTTCTATTTGACAAGAATACCGCCAGCCTCCAGTTCGTTGAAAGCCATCCCTGGATTGGTTCCTTGAACATTAACTATTCCCTCGGGATTGATGGCATTTCTGTGCTCTTTCTGCTCTTGACCGGGGTGATTATCGTCCTTTCAATTCTGGTTTCCTGGGAATCGATCACCACTAAGGTGCAGGAATTTTTTGTGGCCATGTTGCTTTTGGAAGGCGCCATGATGGGGGTCTTCTGTGCCACAGATCTCTTTTTGTTCTATATCTTCTGGGAGGCCATGCTCATACCGATGTTTCTGATCATCGGTATCTGGGGCGGGCCGAACCGGATCTATGCCACCATCAAGTTTTTTCTTTACACACTGGTGGGCAGTCTGTTGATGCTGGTTGGGATCATCCTTTTGTATCAAAACGGCGGCCATACCTTTGATCTGGTTCAGCTTGCCGGGCAGCAGTACTCTTTGAAATTGCAGTTAATCCTATTCTGGGCCTTCTTTGCAGCTTTTGCGGTGAAGGTGCCCATGTGGCCTGTCCATACCTGGTTGCCCGATGCCCATACCGAGGCCCCAGCTGCTGGATCGGTCATTCTTGCCGGTGTTTTGATTAAGATGGGGGCCTACGGCTTTTTGCGCTTTTCTCTGCCCATTCTGCCCCAGGCCACCCAGCAGATGATGATGCCCATGCTAGTCATTTCAGTGATTGCCATTGTCTACGGCGCTATCATCTGTCTGGCCCAAACTGATCTGAAACGACTGATTGCCTATTCGTCTGTAAGTCATATGGGCTTTGTTACCCTGGGGCTCTTTGCCCTGAATCAGCGTGGTCTTGAGGGCGCAATTCTCCAGATGATCAACCATGGTGTTGTCACCGGAGCGCTCTTTCTAGCCATCGGCATGATTTACGAGCGGACCCATACGCGTAAAATATCAGATTACAGCGGCTTGGCCTCAACCATGCCCGTCTTTGCTGGATTCTTTCTCCTCTTTACCTTGGCTGCAGTTGGCCTTCCAGGGACCAACGGATTCATTGGTGAATTTCTCATCCTCCTTGGTGGGTTTGAGCGTCAGCCTTGGGTAAGCGTGATCTCTGCCTCTGGTCTCATCCTCGGTGCCTGGTACATGCTCTGGCTCTATCAACGCATCTTTTTCAATGAGGTTAAAGAGTCCATGCGAGGTTTGACTCAACTCAACCTGCGTGAAATCTGTACGTTGATTCCCATGGTTGTTCTGATTTTCTGGATTGGGCTCTATCCCAATGCGTTACTGAGCTTCATGCACACCTCGGTGACGCATCTAATTGAGCAGGTGCAGGGGAACGCAACCCTGGCTGGTCCGGTTCTCTCATCTGGCCTCACGCTTATTCCTTAAACGGTTAAACACGCCAATCTAGATCTCTGCATCACTGTGAATAAGGAGCAATTATAATGACAACAGCGGCTATTCAATGGTCCGCAATGGCACCCATCCTCCCGGAGTTGCTTCTGGTTGGTGTCGCGGTCCTGCTGATCGGGTTTGATCTTTTTTTGCCCAGGCAACGGCAACTGCTGCCCTGGCTGACTGTGGTTGGAGCTCTGGCAGCCCTGGGCATGGTCTTGGGGGCACAACCTGGAGAAGGGTTTGGCGGCATGTTTATCATCGACAGCTACGCGACCATCTTCAAAACAATTTGTCTTGGGGCAGTTATTATCACCACCTTGATGAGTGAGCATTTCCTCCGTATCATCGACCTCAGGCAGGGAGAATATTACTCCCTCTTGGTGCTTTCATTGGTTGGTATGCTCCTTATGGCTTCAGCCGGTGATTTGATGGTGCTCTATCTCGGACTTGAATTGATGGCCCTTCCCATCTATGCCCTGGTTGGTTTGCATAAAAAAGATGGCAGAACCAGTGAGGCTGCCATCAAATATTTCCTCATGGGTGGCTTTGCTTCAGCACTTCTGCTCTTTGGCCTTTCTCTGTTTTACGGGCTTTCGGGTACGACCAACATTGCTGCTCTTGCTGAACTTCTTACTTCTGGCGATCTCTTGGTCAGTCCGGCACTGCTGGCTGCATTGGGACTTATTCTTGCGGGCTTATCGTTTAAGGTTGCTGCCGCTCCATTTCATCTCTGGACTCCTGATGTCTATGAAGGCGCTCCAACCCTAATCACCGCTTTTATGTCGGTTGGGCCAAAGGCCGCTGGTTTTGCCATCTTCGGTCGTATTGTCTTTTTAGGTTTTGCTCATCTCCAACCGCATTGGGCACCAGTTATTGCATTTATGGCCATATTGACGATGGGTATTGGAAATATAACCGCCCTGAGTCAAACCAGCCTGAAACGAATGCTGGCATACTCTTCTGTTGCTCACGCAGGCTATGCCCTGCTAGGGCTCCTTGCGGGAACAGCCGAAGGTATGGCTGCAACCATGACCTACCTTGTGGTCTATCTGTTTATGAACCTGGGAGCCTTTGCCATTCTCATGGCCCTGGCACAACCAGGCCGATGCTGCGAGTCGCTTGAGGATTGTAAGGGGTTGGCTTCTCGAAGTCCACTTGCCGCCGCCTTGATGCTGGTCTTTCTTTTCAGCCTCACAGGAATCCCGCCAACCGCTGGGTTTATCGGTAAATTTTATTTGCTGAAATCAGCCTTCATGGCGGGCTATAGTTTCACTGTTGTGGCTGCTGTCATTTTTTCTGCTATTTCCGCCTATTTTTACCTGCGAGTTGTCCGCTTCATGTACATGGAGGATCCGCAGGAGGCGACTCCTCTTGTGCTGGCATCAGGAATGAAAGCCGCCCTCTACCTCTGTGTACTTGGTGTGCTCGGGCTTGGCTTTTTCCCCGGTTCATTGTTGCAATGGACTCTGTCAGCTTTAAGTGGGATGTAAAATAGGGCAAGCTGCAGAGCAGTGTAGGGCACCTTGTAGCTTTTGAGATCGTTTTGCTCAAAAAAAATCCGGTATACACAGCGTGTATACCGGATTTTTTTCACCTAAAACCCACTTCAATAGAGGTTCTCTCGTAATCCACCAGGTTATTCCTCTTTTTGATCCCCACCTGCATCTGAAAAACCCGGCAGTCCCATCGGGCTTATCGGTTCTTTTCTTGGGGTGCCGGTGATATCGGTTACCCGGCGCACACTTCGATTTGCCACCCGCTTTCCCTTGGCCCCCACTCCTTTAACCAGACAGTCGTCAAACTCCACTTCAATGGCATTGTACTTTGCCCGAGATGAGGGGGCCAGACTCACACGCGCCCGAATTTCTTTCTCCCCTGTAATCAGGAGTAAAATAGCGGACCGCTTGTGCTGATCAAAGAGGCGGTATTCACGGTTTAAAATGAACTTGGGCGTGGTAAAACGCTTAATATACGCCAGATTTTCTAAACCATGACGGTAGATCAGATTAAAGGTGAGTTTGTTGTCCACCACACCCATCCAGTAGAGTTCTTTACCGACAAAGAGTTTATCCGTCACCGGAATGACTTTATAGAGTCCATCCTTGAAGATCAGCAGGATTCGGTCATATTCTGAGCACTGAAGCTCCATGTCTTTTTTGTTATCTTCGGCTTTGATCTTATGACCTATAAATCCACTGTCCTGGTGGTACCCGAGAGTCAGGTTGGCAGCGGCCGCTGCTCGCGCATCTACCTCATCAAAGGCCTTGAGTTGAGATTTTCGGGGAAAATCATCTCGATACTTTTCAAGAAGACCGTCCAGATAGTTCACCGTAAAAGCGATCATATCTTTGAGGTGTTTCTTAATTGCGCGAATGTTCTTCTCAATATCGCGTAATTCTTTTTCTTGGCGGTTGATGTCGTAACGAGAAATACGGCGAATTTTTATCTCCAGTAACCGTTCCACATCTTCAAGGCTTACCTCACGCTTGAACTCACCGGCAAAAGGCTCAAGGGCGGTGATCACTGTCTGCTGAACCTCCTGATAATCGGTTTTTTCCTCGATCTGTTTATAGAGCCGCTCTTCAATGAAGATCTGTTCGAGTTTGCGAGCATGCCACTTGTCTTCCAGGCGGCCAAGTTCTATCCGCAGCTCTTTTTCAAGGTTGGCTACCAACCGGTCGGTGTTGCGTATAAGAACCTCCTCAACCTCCATCTGCCGGGGCATGTTATCGGCAATGGTGACCAGGTTGGGGGAGACCGAGAGCTCGCAATCAGTAAAGGCGTAGAGGGCGTCAATGGTTTCCTCGGCCATAATGCCGCGGGCAAGTTTAATCTCGACTTCAACTTTTTCAGCAGTGTAATCGTTGATCGAAGAGATTTTGAGTTTTCCCGCCTTGGCCGCCTTTTCCACCGAATCAATCAGGCCCTGGGTGGTGATGTTGTAGGGAAGCTCGGTGATAACGATGGTTTTGTTGTCGGGCTGCTCCATCTTCACCCGGCAACGCAGCCTTCCGTTTCCGTGATCGTAATCAGAGACATCGATGATGCCACCCCGGGGAAAATCGGGGTACAGGGTTATTTCTTTGCCATGGAGATGATCTATTTGCGCCTGTAACAGTTCAATGAGATTATGGGGCATGATTTTGGTTGCCATACCCACCGCGATACCTTCGGCACCACTTAAAAGCAGCAGCGGTATCTTGGCGGGTAAACGCACTGGCTCCAGCATGCGGCCGTCATAGGATTCAACAAATTCCGTCAGATCCTTGTTAAAGAGTGTTGTGCGAGCAAGTGGTGAGAGGCGACATTCGATATAGCGGGGAGCCGAGGCAGAATCACCGGTAAAGATGTTACCAAAGTTCCCCTGACGGTCGATCAGGTAGCCCTTATTGGCGAGATTGACCAGTGCGTCAAAAATAGATTGGTCACCATGGGGATGCAGCTTCATGGTTTCACCAACCACGTTGGCGACCTTATGAAAACGACCATCATCCATGTTGTGCAGGGTTTGCAGTATGCGCCGCTGTACAGGCTTGAGCCCGTCATCCACATCTGGGATGGCGCGTTCACGGACAACGTAGGAAGTATAATCAAGAAAGTTGGCGTCAAAAAGCTGGTGCAGTTTGCCGCGTTCGGTTGTTTCGCTCATTCGGGACTCACAATAAGATGATCCATGATATATTGTTTCCGCTCCGGAGTGTTTTTGCCCATGTAAAATCTGAGCACGCGGCTGACCTCGCTTAACGAATCGAGACGTACCTGTTTGATGCGCATATCATCGCCAATGAATTGCTTGAATTCAGCTGGAGATATTTCGCCCAATCCTTTAAACCGGGTGGTTTCCACGGAGCGATCAGACTTACTCTTGGCCTTGAGGGTTTTAAAGGCTCTATCCATGTCTTCATCCGAGTAGCAGTAAATGGTCTGCTGTTTGTTGCGTACGCGAAAGATAGGGGTTTCGAGTATGTAAATATGTTCCTTTTTTAAGAGCGACTCAAAGTAGTGGAGAAAAAAGGTCAGCAACAGGTTTCTGATATGCAGTCCATCCACATCGGCATCGGTTGCGATGATGACCTTATCAAAGCGCAGATCAGCAATGGATTCTTCAATATTAAGCGCCTGCATCAGCGAGTACATCTCTTCGTTTTTGTAGAGCACATCCAGGCGTTGACCAAAGACATTCATCGGCTTGCCCTTGAGGCTGAAGACGGCCTGGGTCATGGGATCGCGGGCACTGACTATCGAACCAGCTGCTGACTGCCCCTCGGTGATAAAGAGCATATTCTCGCGGCCTGGTTTGGATGCCTGGCCACGGGAGGGGTGGTACTTGCAGTCTTTGAGTTGAGGGATCTTGAAGGCGATTTTTTTTGCCTTGGCCTTGGCGTCTCGGCGAACAGACTGAAGCTCACGCCGAACTCGTTCGTTGCGCTGGACTTTGTCGACCAGGATCTCCGCAGATTCCGGATATTTGTAGAGGTGGGTTGCCACCGCATCTTTGACCGCATTGACGATTGGGCCGCGGACATCGGTATTGCCCAGTTTGTTTTTGGTCTGTGACTCAAACACCGGTTCCTGGACTTTGACCGCTAATATTCCCACGATGCCGTCGCGGACATCCTGGCCGGTGAATTTTTTCCCGGTGAATTCATTGACTCCTTTAAGGATACCTTCACGAAAGGCAGAGAGGTGGGTGCCACCTTCGGAAGTGTAGGTACCATTAACAAAGGAGAAGTAGGACTCTCCGTAATCGTCGGTGTGGCTGAAGGCAAATTCCAGGGCCGTATCCTTAAAATGGATCGGTGGGTACATGGAATTGCTACTGACCTCACGGTCCAACAGATCCAGTAATCCATTTTTGGAGAGGAACAGAGTACCGTCAAGATTAAGGGTCAGCCCGGCATTGAGATAGGCGTAGCGCCAGAGGCGCTGATCGACATAGTCGGGGTCAAATTTAAACCCAGGAAAGCTGTCTGCATCTGGGAGAAAGGTAACCTGGGTGCCGTTTTTTTCGTCTGTATCGCCTTCTTCTTCCCCGGCAAGCTCACCTTTGATAAATTTAGCTGTTTTGTATTTGCCGTCTCGAAAGGCCGTTACCGTGAAATGGGAGGAGAGGGCGTTTACCGCTTTGGTACCCACACCGTTGAGGCCGACAGAAAATTGAAAAACTTCGGTGTTGTATTTCGCGCCGGTATTGATGATGGATACACACTCCACCACCTTGCCCAAAGGAATGCCGCGGCCGTAGTCACGAACCCTACAACAGCCTTCTTCACTGACAGAGACCTCAACCTGTTTGCCGTGGCCCATGATGAATTCGTCCACCGCGTTATCCAGGACTTCTTTTAACAAAATATAAATGCCATCATCCGGATGGGAACCATTGCCCAGGCGGCCGATGTACATACCTGGCCGTTTGCGGATGTGTTCCAGCGAGCTCAGGGTTTTGATCTTGGATTCGTCGTACTGGTGTTCGGTCATAGGTATGTGAGGGGGAAGAAGAATAGAGGGATGTACGATGTACTAGCAGGTAAAACAACAAAGGTAAATGAGTCTTTTTAATGGGATTGGTTTGCAGCAAATGATTCAGGGGCTTTGCCTTATTCCATTAAATGTACCCGTTCGCAATCCGGGCAGATCCAGGTGGGGCCATTGCTCATGCCCCATTTATTTTCCTCAAAGCACTCCGGACAGATCTGAAAGCCGCAGGTGCAGTTCCAGCAAAAGGGTTTTTCCTGCTTACAGCAGTGGCAACGAAATTCTTTCCGCCGTCTTCGCCGTGGTTTTACTTGTTTGTTTTCCATCAGTTATTCTCCTGAACCACCTCGAGTTCCTGCTGGAGCCAATCTAGGTACGCAGCTGATCCAGCTACAATCGGCGTAGCCAAAATCTCCGGAACATCGTAGGGATGTTTTTTTGTAATGACTGTTTCCAATTCTGCAAAGAGATCGAGGTGCGTTTTCATAGTGCAAACAATTTCATTTTCATTTTCAATTTTGCCCTGCCAGTGAAAACTGGAGGTGCAGGGGCTGAGTTGGACACAGGCAACGAGCCGTTGTTCCAGCAGCGTGGCTGCCAGCGCCTGAGCTGTTTGTTGATCGGGCAGGGTCGTGACCACTTGAATAAAAGGGAGCATGAGAGTACCTCTTCTCGAACTGGAATAATTTTATAAAGTGGACTATCTTACCAGCGCTTTTCAAAAAAACAAACCACAGCGTACACTCTCACTCTCAAGGGCCATGTATGCCCGTGATGGTGGGGAATTCAAAACAGGTGAATTTATGCTCTTTGCAGTCGACGTCGGTAACTCTCATACAGTGAGTGGTATTTTTGAGAAAGGCGAATTGGTCGGGAGTTGGCGGCTTCAGTCGCGACAAGATCGAACCGCCGATGAACTGGCGATTCGCTACCATGGTTTGTTTCAAATGGCAGGAATCGATCCTCAAAAAATCACAGGTTTTGTCGTCGCTTCTGTTGTGCCGACACTGGAAACCAGCTGGTTGCATTTTGCCCGTAACTATCTTAAAAAATTACGCCAGCCTCCCCTGGCTGTCACCAACGAACTGAAACTGGGGATGCGAGTTGGAACCGAAAACCCCGCTGAAGTTGGGGCTGATCGTATTGTCAATGCAGTGGCTGCCTGGGATTTATTTGAGGAGCCCCTGATCGTGATCGATTTTGGCACCGCCATCACCTTTGATTGTGTCAATGGTGAACCTGCGTATATTGGCGGCACTATTCATCCTGGTATCGGTATCTCCCTGGACGCGCTTGCTTCCCGTACGGCAAAATTACCCCGGCTTGATATCGATGTAACCCCGGAGCAGCCCATCGGCACCTCTACCGTCAAGGCCATTCATTCCGGGGCGCTCTATGGTTTTGGCGGTCTGGTTGATCGCATGGTGGAGGTGCTCAGTAAACAGCTGACCCCTGATCAAAAACGGGCAAAAACCATTGCCACCGGTGGGATGGCAAATCTCATCAGCCCTTATACCACGACCATTGACCGCATTGATCAGCAATTGACTCTGACCGGGTTGCAGCTCATTTACCGCTTGAACTGTACGGGAAAAAAAGGAGCTGGCGGGGAAGGAGAGCAATGAGCTCTTTCAAGGACAAGGAGCACTGTCATGGTTGATACCCCCATTTGCCCTCCCTGGATCAAGCGTGGCCAGACCATAGGGTTAGTCTGTCCGGCCGGACCGGTTCGTGATCCCGCACGGCTGCAGGCCGGTATCCAGAAAATACATGATTTGGGCTTTGCCACTAAAATCTGTGGCCCCGCCTCCCCGGTGGAAGGGTACCTGGCCGCTGATGATACCATGCGGGCAACCCATCTTCACAGGCTGTGGAATGATGATGAAGTCAAAGCCATTGTGGCAATCCGTGGAGGTTTTGGCTGCATGCGTCTTTTATCGCAGCTCGACTGGGATCTGTTTCGTCGATCCCCCAAATGGCTGGTTGGATTCAGTGATGTGAGTGCTTTGCTGCAGGGGCTCTTGAGCCAATCCAACCTGATCTCCCTTCATGGACCTGTTGCAACCTCTTTGGCGCAATCCGATGAGGCGAGCATTCATTCCCTCTTTGCCCTGCTTACGGGGCGTTTTGAAGAACGGATCAAACCCAAAGGAGTAGAGGTCTTGCGTGGTGGGCTCGGGCAGGGAAGGCTTATAGGGGGCAACCTGACCACACTGGTACATCTCCTGGCAACCCCCTATGACATGGATTGGACAGGAAAAATTCTTTTTCTGGAGGATACCAATGAACCACTCTATCGCCTGGATCGCCTGCTGACCCAACTGGCTTTAAGTGGCAAACTCAGCCAACTCGAAGGGCTTATCCTTGGTGAATTTGATCAGGGGGATGATTCTTTGCAAAATCTTCGCCTTCAGGAAGCGCTCTGGCAGCGGGTGATGGAGTTGGTTGGGCCTGCTTTTCCAGTCTGGGGTGGATTCCCCCTGGGGCATAAGCAAAAAAATATATCCTTGCCTGTGGGGCTGGAAGTGAAAATGGATTCTTCGGCAGGGGCCTTGGACCTGGTGCCTGCTTCCGCTCGCCTGATGTAATCTTGGAACGGAAGAGAGTTACGATATGGTTAAAAGATTTCTGTTCACAATCTTCGGGGTGCTAGCACTTCTCCTCCTCTGCGTCCTTTTATTTCTTCCCCTGCTGCCCCTGCACCAGCGGCTCACTTCGCCCCATTTTGAGCAGTTGGTCTGTGCCTGGATATCCTGCATGCTTGTGTTTCTTGTCTGGGTTGCCAACGGGCTGCTTAAGCGTATCTGGTGTTTAGCTGGGAAGGAGGTCCTCACCTCCGAAGCACAACTTCGTCACAGACTTCTTGAAGTCAATACGATAGCATGTCCTGTCAGGGCGGTTGAAAAGCGGAAAAAAATACTCTTCAGCTGGCGTTATAACGATATTGCCTGGTGCGGCATGATCAGCCGAATGGGGATGAAACGGCTTTATGAACTTCGCTGTCGTTTCGATGCGACCACCCGCACGGTGTATCTTGTCGATCGGTATCGATATATCGATTTTCTCGTCTGTCCGGATCGGGTCAAAACAGGTTTCGCCCGCATCTGCCTGCCATTATTGCGAACCAGCAGTTCGTATCTGAAAAGTACCGACCAGTACAATACGTTGGAGCCACATGGCTATGATTTTCTTCCTGCCGAGATAAAAGCTCCAGTTATAGGTACTATTATTAATAATGGTTGGAAGGTGCGTTTCAGTCTTTTTTAAAGTGTCAAATTTTGATGGAGATAGCCGCCCATACTACAAGAAAACTTTAAAAAAGTATTGCGGAAATAAAGGTTCTTCGTTGCATCTTGCCAATTTGCTCAATATGAAAGAGAATACGAAATGATGAAGGCACCTACGAGCAGATAGAATCCTATATTCATAAACATTCGTGAATTGGATTCAGTCATACTGTTTGCCCTGCATGTATGCAGGTATATTATCCTGAGGTTTTATCCTCGCCAGAAAACGGTGTATAAAAAGGAGAATTCGAACCAATAATCGTTTACTCACTCCCTGGAGAGATATGAACGAATCAGCACAACCCAAAAATATCCATTATCTCATTGCTTCTCTCACCGCTGCCGTCATTATAGCTCTGTCTTTTTCGCTTGTTTGGAAAGAACATAATAATAATTATGCCATGGCTGGCGTTTCAGTCCTCAATACGGCTGAGATTGTTGCCCAGCAAGTTGAATATTCCTTCGATACCACCAACGAGTTTCTTGAATCTATCACCACCAGGTACCAACGAAATCTCTCCCTCGGACCTGTCGCTGTGCAACGGCTTGCAGCGAGTATTTCCTTAGAGCTTTCAGATTATAGTGTGTTGTCTTCTGTTGGGATCACCAATGCCTCTGGTGAAGTCGTATTAACCACTGAAAAATCAACACAAAGCGATTTTTATCAAAATATTGCTCAAAGCAATTTTTTTAAGCAAGCGAAGGCTGGAGATGATCGACTCATTTTCGAAGGGCCTCTCCAGATTACGCCTCAGGAGGTATGGGTACTCATTCTGGCTCATAGGATTGTTGATCATCAAAATACTTTTCAAGGTATTGTTTACGGAGTTGTTCCTGTTGAATACATCGGACAGGGGTTTTCGCGTGTCGATTTGGGACCTCAAGGCATTATCAACTTACGCACCACCGATTTTTCTCAAGTGATACGGTATCCTGCCCTGTCCGGCGCAGATGCTGATATTGGCAATCGCAATGTTTCCCAGACGATTCAACAATTAATGCGGAATACACCCAACCGTGATTCGTATGTCTACACCACGGTCGCTCCCATCGATGGCACAGAGCGGGTCTACGCCTATAAAAAATTCTCTCACTCCCCATTCTGGATGACTGTTGGCCGCGCTACTGAGGACGTTACGTATTCGGTGTGGCAAACAGCAACAGTAATGACCGTTCTCTCTCTGACCTTGACAGTCATCCTTTTTTGGGGCGCAAAACGTTTGTCGTCCCAAAAACAAAATCTTCAACAGCGTATCCAGGAAAAAGAAAAGGCTGAAAAACAGCTTCGGGAAGGAGAAAAACGACTTTCCATTATCCTGAATTCATTGGAATCATGTGTTTACTTAAAGGATACCTCAGGTCGCTATATCTATGTAAACAATGCAATATGTACACTTTTGGGACTTGAACGTCATGAAATCATTGGATTCAGGGATCAACAATTTTGTGATTGTGATACTGCTGCTTCAGTAGAAAAGAAAGATCATCGTGTATTTCAAAATGGAGAAGTGCTTCGCTATGAGGAGATCTACAACGCACTTCCTTCCGGAAATATGAGTACATTTTTTACAGTGAAGCTTCCTCTGCGTCATGACGATGGCACTATTTATGCCTTATGTGGGATTTCTACAGATATATCCAAGCGCATTAAATACGAAAAAGAGTTACTGCAAAATAGACAATTTTTACAGAGTCTTGCTGATAATCTTCCGGGGTTGGTGGGGTATTGGTCAAAGGATCGTACTTGTCAGTTTGCTAACGTCAAATATCTGGAGTGGTTTGACGTACGTCCAGAGCATGTAGAGGGCGTGCGAGTTGAAACTCTTCTCGGTGAAAGCATATATGCTGCATCGAAGAACAATATTGAGCAGGCTCTTCAAGGTAGAGAACAATCCTTTGAACGAGTAATGGAGAAAGCGACTGGAGAACGTGTAATAGCCTGGGTGCAGTACATACCAGACATCATCCAGCAAGAAGTGCAGGGATTTTTTGTTTATGTTACTGACATAACCGAGTTTAAGGAAGCGCAGCAAGAAAAAGAGCTACTTTCCGCACAATTGCTGCAAGCGCAGAAAATGGAGGCCATAGGTACGTTGGCTGGCGGGATTGCTCATGATTTTAACAATATCCTTGGGGCAATTATAGGATATGCGGAGATGGCCCTAGACGTCAGTCCGACAAATTCAGAAGTTGCACGTGATATTGAAAAAATATTGGTGGCAGGGCAGCGGGCGGCTGATCTTGTCAAACAAATTTTGGCTTTCAGTCGCCAGGCAAAAGTTGATCAGCAAATACTGGCTCCCGTCTCCATGGTTAAAGAGACTATCAAACTTCTTCGTTCAGCCTTACCGTCGACGATTGAAATTAAGCAGCGACTTAACCCCGCCACAGACAATATTCAAGCCGATCCGACGCAAATTCATCAGGTTGTTATGAATCTTTGCACCAATGCCTTTCATGCCATGGAAAACACAGGTGGTGTCCTTGAGATCACATTGGATAACAGTACCTTTTTACAAGAAGATCTTGCACGAAATCCAGGAGTAAAGGCCGGAAGTTTTATTCATCTTGTCATTAGCGATTCAGGTCCTGGTATACCCCAGGAGGTTATCGGTCGTATTTTTGAACCCTATTTCACCACCAAAGGAGTTGGAAAGGGTACGGGACTAGGACTCTCTCTTGTCCATGGAATTGTCACTTCTTTAGGTGGGGTCGTGACTTTTGATAGTTCTCCAGAGGCTGGAACTGCATTTCATGTGTATATCCCTTCAACCAGGGCCGAGGAAAGCACCTCTCCCGGAGCAGATGATGCAAAATTAGTTGGGAGCGAACATATCTTGTTGGTTGATGATGAAGAAATCCTGGCGGAAATGGGAAAAGCCATGCTGGAACGGTTGGGGTATCAGATTACGACCTGCTGTTCAAGTCAGGAGGCATTGGAGATTTTCCAGAAAGAACCAGATCGCTTTGATGCTGTGGTGACGGACCAGACCATGCCGGGTATGACCGGCATGGAGTTGGCTCGCAAAATACTCCAGTTCCGCCCTGGCATACCCATTATTCTCTGTACTGGTTTCAGCAGCAGCGTCAATGAGGAGCGGGCCCTGGAAAACGGTATTCACAGCTTTATCTTAAAGCCTGTGCGAAAAGGAGATCTTGCCACAGCCTTACGAAGGGCTTTTGATCAATTATCTTATCATTCAACCGCTGGAGAGAAACCGCAATGACACAAAAAAATGCTTTGGATAAGGCTGAAAAAAGCGGGGAAACTCCAGTTGATATTCAAGAAGGGCTGAAAATTGATGACATAAAGCTATTGCCTGCATCAGCCAGCGAGCGGGAACAGCTTGATGCCGATAGAACCTCTCAACCCTTTTATGTTACCTGCTTAGGTGCTTCAGCTGGGGGGCTTGAGACTTTAGAACAATTTTTTGCAAACATGCAACCAGACAGTGGCATGGCCTTTGTGGTTGTCGTTCATCTAGATCCTACCCATAAAACCCTGTTGCCTGAGCTCCTTGCTCGCTACACGCAAATGGGCGTCTATTCGGCCGAAGAAGGAATGACTGTTGAACCTAATACCGTCTATGTCATCCCCTCCAACCGTGATATGACTATTTGCGGTTGCCAGCTGCATCTCGAAGAGCCGCAGGCCCCCAGAGGGATGCGGCACACCATTGATGTTTTTCTTCGGTCGCTGTCCGTCGATATGCAGGAGAATGCTGTAGCTATCATACTTTCCGGAACTGGCACAGATGGCACCCAGGGGGTTAAAGCAATTAAAGAGGCCGGAGGGATCGTTGCAGTCCAGGACGAGACTACAGCCAAATATCCCGGAATGCCGCAGAGTGCAAGAGCAACGGGTGTCGCTGACCTGGTACTGCCAACATCGAAAATTCCTGAAAAAATCCTCGAGATTACTCGCCATTCAACCTTTCTTGCCAGTCGTAAGGCAACTGAACCGGGTCAAAGACTTACAGATCACCTCAGAACCATTTTTCAGATCGTTAATGCTCAGACCAGCCATGATTTTAGTGCCTACAAAGTCAGTACGATCATGCGACGTATTGAACGAAGGATGGCTGTTAACGAGATTCTTGATATTCCTAATTATATTCAACTGTTAAAAGAAAAGCCCGAGGAGAGCAAGGCGTTATTCAAAGAGTTTTTAATCGGGGTTACCAGTTTCTTTCGTGATCCTGAAGCCTTTGAAGCGATAAAACGACAGGTGCTGCCGCTGATCTGCAAGGATCGTGATCCAAATGAGCCCCTGCGGGTGTGGCTGGCGGGCTGCGCCACCGGTGAGGAGGCCTACTCTCTAACCATGTTGATTCAGGAGTATTTACGAGCAACCCGGCTCGATGTGAAGGTGCAGATTTTTGCTTCGGATATTGATTGCGAGGCAATGAATATTGCCCGCAATGGCATCTATCCCGATTGTATCGGAGCCGACGTGACACCGGAGCGCTTGCGTACTTTTTTTCAAAAAACGGACAATTCCTATCAAATCGCTAGTTCTTTGCGGGAAATGATCGTTTTTGCCCAGCATAATGTCATTAAAGATCCACCTTTTTCTCGTCTGGATGTATTGGTTTGTCGCAATTTGCTCATTTACCTGAATCCAGATCTGCAAAAACGTGTGCTTCCTCTCTTTGCCCAGGCTCTGAAACCTAACGGCTTTTTATTCCTTGGTACCTCAGAAACTGTGGGTGGATTCACAGATCTGTTTTCAACAGTGGATAAGAAGTGGAAAATATTTCAACGTCGGGTAACAAGTGGCAAAATAGGTGTTGAATTTCCTTTGGCCAAGCTTGCACCGCATCTCCCGGTAACTGAGCCAGTGAGGATCTACCCAGAGGCTAGGGGCAGTAGCCCAGGGATGCTGGCGGAAAAGACACTGATACAGCGCTATTCCCCTCCCTGTGTTGTCGTGAACGTGAAGTTTGAAATTGTCTATTTCTCCACACGGACCAGTCGTTATCTTGAACCGCCAGTGGGGGAGCCAACGCAAAATATTTTAAAAATGGCGAAGCCGGATTTGCGGCCAGCTCTGCGAGCGGCAATTCATAAAGCCCTCACCGAACAAGAGATGGCTAGCTATCAGGGGCTGCGCATACGTACAGATTCTGGCGAGGAGCGCCTTAATCTTCAGGTTGAACCTATCACCTCTCCCCCCTCTGCAAAAGGTTTGGCTCTGGTAATTTTTGAACCTTCTTCCCAGGAAGCAGCTCCTTCTGCAGAAGTAGGTGGAGAGATCACTGTTTTTGATAAAAATGACGGTGTAGATAAAGATATCCTGGTTAAGCAGCTTGAAGAACAGTTGAGAATTACTAACGAGCAGTTGCAAACCACTGTTGAGCGCATGGAAACAGCAAACGAAGAATTAAAATCTTCAAATGAAGAGCTGATGTCCATGAACGAAGAGTTTCAGTCCACAAACGAGGAGTTGGAAACTTCCAAAGAAGAACTGCAAGCACTCAATGAGGAACTGGTTACCGTTAACGCCGAATTACAAAATAAGGTAGATGAACTCGGACAGGCCAACAGCGATCTCCAAAACTTTCTTGCAAGCTCTGATATAGCGACAATATTTCTTGACCGCCAGTTTCGTGTAAAACGCTTCTCTCCTGCCATGGCCAAATTATTTAATTTGTTGATCAGCGACATTGGGCGGCCGCTGCAGCATTTTAAGGGGGCTGTGAATTATGCCCAACTTCAGGAGGATGCAGAGCAGGTTTTGCAGAATCTTACCCCTGTAGAACGCGAAATTTCCGATCCCCAGCAGGATACGTTCTTTTTAGTACGCATCCTTCCTTATCGGAGTTTGGAAGATGTTATCGATGGTGTGGTTGTTACGTTTGTCGATATTACGAATAGTAAGCGGTGGGAGGCCGAACGGCAACGAGAACGTAACCTTCTCAAAACCATCATGCAGACAACCGATGTGATGCTGGTCTACCTTGATGCGAATTTCAATTTTATTATGGTGAACCAAGCCTATGCAGATACCTGCGGTATGGAACCGGAAGCCATGGTTGGGAAAAATCATTTCGCCCTGTATCCTAATCCCGAAAATGAAGCAATTTTCAAACAGGTTCGGGATACTGGTGAGGCTGTTTTTTATAAGGACAAAGCCTTTACCTTTCCTGACCAACCCGACCGAGGCACAACGTATTGGGACTGGAGCCTTTCCCCTGTCCAGGGAAGCGGGGATACAACTGTGGGACTGGTGTTCTCTCTTCGTGAAACGACCCAGTATAAGCTTATGGAGCAAGCGCTGCGGGAGAGTGAGGATCGTTTTCGGGCCTTTATGGATAATAACCCCGCGATCGCCTGGATGAAAGATGCACAAGGTCATGTCATATATCTTAACAAAAGCTATGAACAGGAATTCAATGTTAAGTTTCAAGACTGGGAAGGAAAAACGGATGCTGAATTATGGCCAAAGCAAACCGCAGAACAATTTCGTAGAGATGATCTCGCTGTTCTGGAAACAGGAACCCCCTGCGAAAGGATCGAAGAAGTCCCTGCTGCAGATGGTCAAGTACAATCCTGGTGGACATTTAAATTTCCTTTCACAGACGCTGCGCAGCGTCAATATGTTGCCGGTATTGGCATAAACATTTCCGATCGCTTGGCTGCGGAGAAGGCTTTAGTCGAAAATGAAAATATGGTGCGAACCATTATCGATTCGGTGGATGATGGATTTATCGTCATCGACCCGCACTATCAGATTGTTACAGCAAACAAACCGTTTTGCCATCAAGTTGGTTTAGCTAAAGACAAGGTGATTGGGCAAACCTGTCATCAGATTATTCGTGGGCTCGATACGCCCTGTTTTACAAATAATCAGGAGTGTACGACCCAGACAGTTTTCAAGACGGGTTCCCCTCAATACTCGTCCCATACTCGACTCAATGCAGATGGCAAGAAACTGTATATAGAGATTAAAGCCTATCCACTGAAAAAAGAGGATGGTACTGTCTATGCTGTTATTGAGGCCATACGGGATGTTACAGAAAAACGATTTATTGAAGATGAGCGTCTGAAAAATCAAAAGCTCCATTCAATTGGGACCTTAGCTGGGGGGATTTCCCATGATTTCAATAATTTACTTCAGATGATATTTGGTTATATTAACTTTGCCAAAGAATCTTTTGATGAAAAAGAAACGGCGCTTTCCTATTTGCACAAGGCTGAAGGGGCCATGGAGCAAGCGGTGTCACTCACGCGGCAACTCCATACGTTCTCCAAGGGAGGAGACCCTGTTAAGAGGAACTTGTCTCTGGTTTCGGCCATTGAGGAAGGTGCCCAGTTTGCGCTCAGTGGATCAGGTGTTGATTATCAGCTTGAGACAGCCCCTGAACTTTGGATGGTGAATGGAGACAAGGGACAATTAGTCCAGGTTTTTCAAAATCTTATTCTCAATGCCCGGGAAGCAATAAATGAGGTCGGGAATATCCGTATATCCATTGAAAACGATACGTTAGAGCCAGGCGCCATACCGGGGCTTTCTGAAGGAGGGAGATTCTTACGCGTTGTGATTCAGGATTTCGGATCCGGGATTCCTGAAAATATTCTTACGCAAATTTATGATCCATATTTCACAACAAAATCGACAGGCATTGGTCTAGGGTTGGCCATTGTTTTTTCCATCGTCAAACGACACGGTGGAGCTATTCTTGCCGATTCGATGGAAAAAATGGGCACAACATTTACGCTCTACTTTCCTGCAGTTGCGGCAGAGGAGGAGCAAAAGCAGGTTGCATTACCCCAAGCGGTTTCAGATAAAAATGCTCGAATTTTGTTTATGGATGATGAAGAGATGGTCTGCGATATTGCCTCACGCATGTTAACAGTTGCGGGGCATGAAGTTGTTTGTACAACCAATGGCGAGGAAACGATTCAACAGTATATAATTGCCCATGAATCAGGCGCTCCCTATGATCTGGTCATACTTGATCTGACGATCAAAGGTGGTATGGGAGGAGAGGAGACCATAAAAGAACTTGTGAACATAGATCCCAATGTCGTCGCTATAGTATCCAGTGGTTATGGAGATAATGATGTCGTGGCTCATTATGAGCAGTACGGCTTCCAGGGAATTTTGAATAAACCATACCGCAAAGTTGAATTGTTGAATTGTGTCGGCAAATTACTGGGGTGATTCTTCAGCCGCTTCTATTGCTCTGCTGCAAAGGAGGATTTTTTGGAGGACTGGCGGAAAGTGGCTGCCTGTTCGCCCAGCCGGTTCATGATTTTTTGGAGAGCAACCCGAGAAAGGCCTGAGAGCCGAGCGGCCTCGGATATATTGCCCCCTGTTTGTTTGAGTAAGAGTTGCAGGTAATTGCGGGAAAAGGCGTCAACAACTTCTGCCTTTGCTTCTTTATAGAGAGGGAGTGGAGCTGAAAGAGACGGTTTGGATAAATTTTTGGCCCTGCTCATCCCGGCTTGTTCTGCAACCTGGTGGACCAGAGCCAGGTCAATACGATCTGAAGGGGCAAATACGGTGAGACGGCGAACCAGGTTCTGTAATTCACGGACATTCCCTGGCCAGGGCTGGGTTGCCATCCACTCAAACACCTCAATGCTCATCTCTTTGTCAGCCACTCCAAGTTCCTGGCAGGTATGACGAAGAAAAGTCGTGGCTAAAAGAGGTATATCTTCGACCCGTTCACGTAGAGGAGGCAGGGTGAGGGAAAGGACGTTCAGTCGATAGAAAAGATCTTCACGAAATTTACCTTCCTGCATACGTGCCTCCAGATCCTGATTGGTGGAGGCAAGAACCCGGACATTGACCGCCTTGGTCGTGTGGGCACCGACAGGGCGTACTTCGCCGTTTTGGAGAAAGCGAAGCAGTTTTGTCTGTAACGAAGGGCTGATGTCACCAATTTCATCGAGGTGCAGTGTTCCGCCATCGGCTGCGGTCAACAGGCCTATGTGATCCTGGTTCGCTCCGGTAAAGGCACCCCGAACATAGCCAAAGAGTTCACTCTCAAGCAGGTTTTCTGGAATTGAAGGGCAGTTGATAGCAAGGAATGGATCTCGAGCACGCAGCCCCAGGCGATGGACCAGTCGAGTCGCCAGTTCTTTTCCGGTTCCAGATTCACCGCGAATCAGCACGGTGTAATCAGCCTGGGCCACAGCCGCAATTGAGCTGCGCAGTTGCTGCATTGCCTTTGATTCCCCGACCAATTCCTGCTGGGCATCCTGCTGGGAAAGAATGTGTCGCAGACGGAGATTCTCAGCGAGCAGACGGGTGCGTTCAATTCCTTTTTCGACGACGCGATATAACTGGTCGGGCTCGATGGGTTTGGTTAAAAAATCATAAGCTCCCGCCCGCAGCGCCTCCACCGCAGTTTCGATGGAACCATAAGCACTCAGGACGACTATGGAGAGTTCTTTGTGTTTTTTGACGGCCAGACGTACAAGCTCCATACCGCTCATCTCGGGCATACGCAGATCGGTGATCATGATTTGCACAGACGCCTGTTTCAGCACTTCAAGGGCAGCTCTTCCACTGTTGACAGGGGTGATTGTAAGCTCTGGAAAGCGGCCGCCCAGTAAACGAGCAATACCCTGGACAAAGTCCGGTTCATCATCCACCAGGAGGACATGAACACCAGGAACTGGTGCAGAAAAATCGTGCTTAGACAACATCATTACCCTGTGTTTGCATTGGTGGCATAGTTCGGGGGAGTGTAAGAGTAAAGCAGGCTCCCACCAGATCAGCTGAAGAACCTACCTCGATAGTCCCGCCAATATCGTTGATCATGCCGTAGACCACGGTCAGCCCAAGACCTGTTCCCGCACCGGTCTCTTTGGTCGAGTAAAATGGATCAAAGACATGGGAGGCCACGTCATGGGCTATCCCCATACCGGAGTCCTCGACGATCAGCTGGATCTTACTGTCGCCAAGGGGAACAAGATGGAGTCGAATGACCCCTTGTGAAGTTGTGATGGCGTCCAGGCTGTTGAGGAGGAGATTGGTCAGGACCTGTTCGAGTTGGCCCATTCCCATGGTTACCATAAGTGGTTCTTTTGGTACATCGAGCTGAATTTCTACTCCTTTTTTGATCGCCTGAACCTTGAATACCTCTTGCATTCGCCTCAAAACTGCACAGATATCAGCCGAGCCCGAATCGGCTGTTTTGGGGCGGGCAAATCCGAGCAGATCTTTAAGTACCCGCTGAGCCTGGCGAGTATGTCGCTCGATGATTTCCAGGTCGGCAAGATGCTGCTGGTCTGTGACTCCCTGCTTTAAGAGTCCAGCGTAACAGAGGATAACTCCCAGGGGGTTGTTAATCTCATGGGCTAGACCGGCTGAGAGTTTGCCAACAGTGGCCATCTTCTCTGCCTGCCAAACCTGGGCCTGCATCTGCTTTTCGCTGGTTGTTTCGCGTGCGTATAAAACGATTTGCCCGGACTTTCCGTTGAATGCGTTGACCGGGTAAAGACTCAGGGAAAATGAACGATTTGGGCCAACCCTGTATTCACCGGTGGAGGGCAGCCCTTTGGCAAGAGAGGCTTTGAGGGGCAGGCAGAGATTCTTCTCATCAAAAAAATAGGGCAATATATTGCCATCACTGTGTTTTCCGGAGGAAAGGACTGCATGCAGTTGGCGTGCGGCCTTGTTGACGGTGAGCACTGTGCAGTCCCCATCCAGAAGGACCAGTGGATCTGAGATACCATCGACGATGGTCTGGAGGATATCCATCTGACGAAGAAGACTGTCAATAGCGGTGATATTGTCAGCAGAAGACCCCAGTTGTCGCCCGAGGGCCAACAGAATGTTTGGGTCGTGCATGTTGGCTTCTGTCGTGGTTGCCCAGCGTAATCCCAGCAACCCTTCGGCGTTGCCGCTACTGGACTCAACCGGAATGTAGGCATTGCTGTCTTGAATAATACAACGGCTTCCGGTGAGCAGATCAATGAGATTTTCAGGGAGCGCGGGTGGAGGGGCATCTTCGGGCCAGACGAAAGAATCCTGCGAGCCCATGGTGCAGAGATAAAAAATACTCTGGGCATCAAATCGTTGACAGATTTGGGGCAGGGAAGAGCGCCAGAGCTCGGCCCTTGTTGTGCTGAGGCTCATGTTTTCAAGAATCTGCACAAAGAGTTGCACATCATCACGGCGTGCTTCTACCTCGTTACTCAGTGCCCTGGTACGATCGTCAACCATCTGGCGCAGGTTATCTGCATAGTGCTGCAGTTGCATCTTAGCCTGAAAGAGATGCTGGCTCATCTTTTCAATGGAGTCAACAAGTCCTTCTACTTCATCGTCAGTTTCATGGGGAGCGGGAAGTCGATCAGAATCAAGCTCAGTGGTAAAAGCCTGCTGCAGTCGTTTGAGGTTATTGACGACCAGGACTTTGAAAAGCACGTTGGTGGCAAAAAAGAACAGTACCGTTCCCAGTCCAAAACAGCCAAAATAGGTGAGGATGGTTCGCTCAACCCGGCCTACGCTGCTGTTGACTGAAATTCCAACCACATCAACCCCAGCTATAGCGCCAAGTGTTTTGCCAAAACCACGCATGCCGTAACTTGCAACCAGGGCCTGGGGTGCATCTTCGGCCTTGCCATGACAGTACATACACTCCTTGGTAAAACGTACCGGCCTGGACATGACGTAGTATTTTTCGCCCTGAATATATTGGTATCCCTGCCAGAGAGGTGTGTTTTGTCTGTTGCGAAAATAGTCGATCAGTTCGCGTTCTCTGCTGTTTGCTTCAAAGTCAGGATTACGGGCGTCTTCGGCAACACGGCGATAGAGGGTGCCGTCTCCGGGGGCATTAATCCGGGTCATGATATTTCGAGAGATATAGGAGGAGGACATCGCCTCAAGAATAAAACTCTCAGGGTAACTCGCATACATTTTTGGGCGCAGAACTCCACGTACATAATGCTGGATGGAGTCAACATAGCTGAAAATACGCCGCGCTTTATCCTGCACCTCCTCTTCCAGAACAGCGCGCAGATGAAGATAAAAACCACAGGAGAAGAGAATACCCAAGCCAAGAATGGCTCCGATCAGTCCTGAGATAAATTTGGTTTGCAGAGTGTGCGGTTTAGGCAGGTGCATAGCGAAAACATTCTTCGTAGCCTTTCTCTTGCGCAGAGGAAGGTGGGAGATGCAGAGGTCAATTCTCTTTGATGGCCGCGTAGATATAGCTCTCCGATTCTTTTACCTGCTCGACATCTGTATAATAGTAGCGGGTTGGATCGATGCCGTTATTGTCAAGGTAGACAGACATTTTATGGAGAATGGGGATGTGCTGGGTGAGCAGGGGGAGGCCCACGTAGATAATACAGAGAAGGGTGCCCAGGGTTAGAACAAAGTTGCGCAGGCGAATAAAGAAGTGTTTTTGCGGCATGGTGTACTCCAAAAACGGCCGGGAGTTGTGCTCCCGGCCGAAGGATAAGGTTACCCCGGATCCGTGACGGTGGGTGGGCACTGAACAACGCATCTTTTTAATGAGACAACGTTTTTTTTATAAATTCATGTATTGTTCAGTTTCACCCGCCGCCCTTTGGGGCATACATCAGCACGCCACCTTCATTGCCTGCAACCTGCCGATAAAGTTTACTTTAATCGGCAGATTGCAAACAACGAAACTGACGCACTGATGAATGCTCACGGATCCAGGGTTACATCAGATCTTAGCGGTAATCTCCGGAAAGACCAAATAGAACATGATATAGGCCATGGCCAGTGTCAAGACCAGATTGAGGCTCTGACCGCAGACATACAGGATCAACGGTTTGCCGCCTTTAAAGTATTTAGCGAGCTCACGAAAGTTGGTTGAGAGGCCGATCGCCGCAAAAGAGAGGGCAAAGAACCATCCACGGAGCAGGCGGGTACCGCCGCGAACAACCCCCTGATCCACCATGGCACCACTTAAATCATGGCCGAGGTTGGCATCGATCAGAGAAAAGATCACAGATGCTGCCATGAAGCCCAGGACAAATTTGGGAAAACGGTGCCAGATTTCACCTGCGCCAACAGTTCGACCAGCGTTGGTCTCCACTTTAAAGCACCAGTACATGGCGACACAGAACGCGGTGACACCGATCATGACGTTCTGAATCATCTTGATGGTTGCCGCGACATACATCGCTTTTTCGCCGAGGAAGGCACCGGCTGCGGCAACCGCACCGGTCGAGTCAATGGTTCCACCCATCCAGGCTCCACCAAGAATTTCAGGCAGCCCAATGGCTTTGATCACAGCCGGCATGACAATCATCATAATGGCGGTAAACACCAGAGATAACCCGATGGAAAGAGTCAACTCCTCTTTTTTAGCCCGACAGGCTGCTGCCGTGGCAATGGCGGCAGAGGTACCGCAGACCGACATATCGGCAGAAATAACGATATTGAGGGTTTTAGAAGGAATTTTGAGGACTTTTTGTCCGAATATGTAGGTGCTGATCAAAACAATGGGAGTCACGACCCAGGCGACAAAAATTCCTGGAACACCGATGGCCAGAATCTTGCTGAAAAGAACTTCCGCACCGAGAAGAACCAGACCCGTTTTGATGAAAAATTCTACCTGACAGGCAGGGAGAACCCAGCGAGGTGTCCCGATAGTGTTCGCTAAGACCATACCAAGAAGGACGGCCCAGGCCTCGGCACCAAATCCGTACTGCTTGGAAATGGCCTGACCACCAAGAGTATAGGCAAGAACGGCGACAAAGAAAACCACACCAAAGCCCTTGGCAAAGGCGCCAAAGCTCATCCCCATGAGGCGAATGCCGCTTCCAAAGATCAAAATCATGAAGATGCATAAGCCAATCAGAGTGGGGATGTAGTTGTAGGCTTTATGTTGGGTTTTCTTTTTGGCCTTGGCCATTTTCTTGTGGTCGGCACGCCAGGCTGCAATCTGAGCTTCTGCCTGCGTATTCAAGTCATTGTTGGAGTAATCCGCCTGCTGTGCTGCGTCTTGCGCCTGTTGCGCTGCACTCAGAGAAGCGGATTCCTTGGCTTTTGCCGCCTCATAGGTTGGGCGTCCCTTTTCGTTTAAGGCGTTTGCCCCCGCCTCATCCATATAGAAGGCGTCCATGGGGTTGTCTTTCCATTTTCCCGGTTTTTTCGTCCAGTGGGAAACAAATTGGCCAAAGGAAGACTTGGATGCTTTAAGTTTGCCTTTTTCGTCTTGAGCCTGATGCCAGGCGATGGTTTTGAAGGGAGCCTGGGCCATTTCAGCCTGCTGCACCTCGTTTGCAGCCGTAATTTTAGCTGCGAAATCTGCTTTTGGACCAAAATTAAAATAGGCAAAAAGGCAAACCGCTATAATGGCAAAACCAAGCCATATAGCCAGAAAGTCCTCCTTGGTCCAGAGATCCGACCACTGACTTTTTCCGTGGTCAATAACCGTGTTTTCATCCTGCGCCATAGGTATATTCCTCCTTTTGTTGGTATCAATGGCAAGATTAGATTGTTTGTATCATTGCAATTGATGTGCACTCTCAGCTTCCAAAATTAAAAGAGTGATATTTCAGATGGTTGTGCAGTTTTGAGAATAACGATGTGTAAATTTTAGTTTCCAGGTGAAAAGGAAAGTATGCACTTGATTGACCACCGGAGTTAGCACAATGGGATTGTTTCAGGGGACGTCGGTGGCAAAAGAGATGCGTGCGTGAGGGGAGAAAAGCAGTATCGGGGAAGGAAAGCCCCAGGGCGGTGATACAACCACCCTGGGGGGGCTGAAAGAAGAAAACTGAAGTTATGAGGCCGCGGTTGAAGCGACCCGATACTGTTGCAGTCGTTGTTCCCATTGGGGAAGTGTGGCCACATCATCCTGCCATTGGGCCAGTTCACTGTCAGGAATATACAGTCGGTTTTCACCGGCTGCTATAACCGCCTGCTCAAATTCCATCCCGTATTTTCGTTGCCATTTGCTTAAGCTTAAACGGGTCTGTTCCACCACATGAATGCAGCGGGTGAGTTCACGGTCTACTGTATTTTCAAGTACTTCTGTATGCATAATTGGAAATCCTTCAATAAAAACTGTTATAATCAAAACAGCCTGAATGGGTGCCGCATCAATTATGCAGGTGGTGCAAATATATGGATAAATAGTTACCCTTTGCTTCGATCAGGGCATGTTGTTCAGGGATAGATTGACTCCAAGTCGCCTTGGGAGCCGCTCCCTTGTTTCAGAAGTTCATGGTTGCCCCCACTTCTGAAAAAAAGTGAACGTCTGCACAGAGTTTGTGCATGAAACAGGTGAGTAAGCGACCTGTTTCACCTTACTGCCGTACTGTCATAAACCACCTTTGAATGACGGCACGGAACACAGGCATCAGCCCAGGAGGACCAAACCCGCCAGAAGACCCATTGCTGGTTCCTCCTCTGGCGTAACTGTTTTGGTCAGTTGGCCAAAAGGCCAGCTGAGCTGGTGAGCCATTGCAGCAAAGTCCACACCAACCGCTGATAGAGATGGACGGGCCAAATCAGGAAAGCGACAGGGAGCACTTGTTGCCAGGACTACGCAGGCCTCGTATTCCCCGCAAAAAAGTTCCTTGCAGGAACCCGCCGCCCAGGCCTTGGCCTTATTGATGCCACGGCTGAGCGCAGATCTCTCCAAGGTAGCAGCAATGCGGTGAATGGTGCGGGCAAGAGATAACCGCCTCTCTCCCATCAGGTCTGTCACAGGTGCATCGATCTTAAAGACAAGCACGGTGTGGAAAGACTGCAACAACCGTTGGAAATCCTCGGGAGCGGGCGCATGGGGCGGGCAACCCGGAGCGAGGCCGTAGCTGGGGCAGGAAGGAGGACCAGCGCACATCTGGGCGAATCGGGCCTTGACGATAACTTGTCCAGGCAAAAGAAGTCCGGTCGCGGATGCGCCTAAGGAACGGGCCTGCGCCTGCAGACCGTCGATTATTTCCTTGTCCCTGAGGAGATGCGTGTTCATGTGACGTAACCTCTCACGCATGGCTCACAACAGACAAATAGTAGTGCATCATAAAAAAAGAGCAAGGAGATTCTTCTCATTTTTTTTTGCAATTTTTTGTGATTTATTGGCATCTTAACAGGTGATGAAGAAAAAAATATCGAAATTGCGCCAAGAAAGACGAGGTGTGGTCCAGTGGGCCCTTAGTCTTCAAGGTGGTCCTAAAAAAATAAATGCCAGCACCTGGGGAGCAAGGTGGAAGAGGAGTATCCGTCGATATCTCTTTGCAAACAGTGGACGACATTAGATGAGTTGCTCATAACGCAGCAGCATTTGCAGGCTGCGATGTGCCGCAAGATAGCGTGCATCTTCGGCATAGGTCGTGGGGTAGACTTCCGGGACCTGGTGATGCTTGAGGTTGCCGTCAATATTGGCAAAGGTAAAAAGGCAGGTATTGGAAAGCGCCTTGGCCTTTCGGTCTCGGCTGATACGTTCAATTCCGGCTTCGACACAGATGTAGGAATCGCTGGTGTAGACTACCCGTGAGGTAAAGTGAAGTTTGTCCCCCATGCGAACCGGGTGAAAAAAGTTGATACGATTGACGCCCGCGATGATCGAACGGTCAGGGGCAACAAGCTCTGAGCAGATAGAACTGAGTTCAAAGGCTCGGCGAATGAGATACCCACCAAAAATGGTAAAGGGGACGTTTTCCTGGTCCGGGTAGGTGCGTTCCCAGGCATCTGTTACCAGATTGGCGCAGAGCAATCCGCAAAAGCCGGCTGCATCCTGGCTGTCATGGAGCCGATTGAGCTGTTCCCACTCTTCCCGGCTTGGCGGTTCGTGTAATGCGGCCTGCTGATAACGGTATTCCTCGCGTCTGGCCAGCGCCTTACCTGCACGCCTTCGTTCAAGGGGGCTGACATAATCAATGGGGGGGAGGGCGACTGAGCTGACATTTTCGCCATATCCGGAACGGGCCACCATGGTGAAATAGCAGGAAGCAATATGATCATTGGGGGATCCGGGCTGTTCGACCCGAATGCCAATTTCAAGGGAGCTGCGGCCTATGTGGTTGATGGTGGCTGCAAAGGTGAGATCACGGTTAATATCCACTGCCTGTCTGATCACGATAGTATCAATGGCTGCGGTCACTACCCGAGCGGTGGGGTGATGCTGGTTGACATAGGCAAGGGCCGCTTCTTCCGCAACCTTGTCCAGGATTTCCAGCAACAGGCCAAATCGCATGTTTCCGGGTAAAGGTTCATCCACCACCATGTAGCGTCGTCGTAAGGCGGGGTCTTGTGCCAGAGGTAAGATTTTGTAGTAAACGGTATCGCGTGGCTGAGGCATGTGGTCATGTTGTGAGGGTTGGTTGGCAAGGGGGCAGTCGTGCGTTTAACCGGAAAGCAGGAAGAGAATCTCCTGGCTCGGTTGCACTTGTTTTGGTTATGCTGTCGTACGCATCAGCTTTGTGATGATGCATCGTTCTGTGCAAGCACTCTGTGTACTGCTGAGGCCATATCTTCAATATTTATAGGTTTTAATAGTAACTGTGCAATGCCGAAGTGAGAAGCATTTTCTTCTGTGATCGTTTCGCTGAATCCCGTGCAAAGGATAATAGGCAGTGAAGGGCGAATCGCCAATATTCGCTGAGCTAGATCGGTCCCCGTCATTTCCGGCATGGTCAGGTCGGATATGAGCAGATCATAGTCCATGGGAGTTTGCTTGAACTGTTGCAACGTTTGCATGCTGCTGGCATGTACCTCAACACTATAGCCTAAGAGACTCAAGCCCTCCCGAATGACTTCCCGAAAATAGTCTTCATCGTCGACCACCAAAATACGTTCTCCATGTCCAAGAGAAAGCCGTGTTTCAGCCGCTAAAGCTGGAAGTGCAGCAGCGTTAACCAGTGGTAGATAGATGGAAAAACACGATCCTATACCGATTTCAGTGTCCACTTCAATAAGCCCTTTGTGGCTTTTGACAAGCCCCATGGTCACTGCGAGGCCCAGCCCGGTTCCCTCGTTCACTTCCTTGGTGGTGAAGTAGGGCTCGAACATGCGATCCAGGACTGTGGGAGATATTCCGGTCCCCGTATCTTTGACTGAAAGTTTGATGTACTCCCCTGGGGGGATTTCCATGGTCAAAAAACGTCTACAGAGTTCAAAATTCACTTTTTCAACACTGATTGTCAGGGTGCCGCCTGTCCTCCGCATAGCATGGTAGCTGTTCGTGGCCAGGTTCATGATGATCTGGTGCAACTGGGTGGCGTCGCCTAAGATCTGCTCGTCTTTGAGGTCTATTTGAGGGTGTATGGAGATGGTGCTGGGAATAGTGGAACGCAGGAGTCGTAGAGATTCTTTGACTATGGGCACTACAGTGATGGGTTCGACCTTTGCATTTGAGTGGCGTGAAAAGCGAAGTATCTGCTGTACCAGATCCTTCGCCCGTTGGCCGATCTCCAAAACCCGTTGCAGGTAGTCACGAACAGAGCTTTCATGTTTTGGTGGCATTTTTAGAAGTGCCAATTCAGTGTAGCCAATCAGGCCTCCCAGGATATTGTTGAAATCATGGGCAATGCCACCTGCCAACGTACCTATGGCTTCTGATTTTTGCGCTTGAATGATTTGTTTTTCCAAAGCTGCCTTTTCAAGGCTCAAGGCTTTTTCAACAGAGAGGTTTCTAATGAATACGCCTATATACATAGGTTGACTTGTGTTATCGACTACCAACCACCCTTTGACGGACACGGGAACTGTTATTCCCTGGGCGTTGACATACGAAACTTCAAGGGGAACGGTATTGGCAATACCCGATTTGAGAGCAGCAATGGCTTCGACAAGCTTAGCCTGTTCCTGTTCGTTCTGGACAAATTCTCGAAAATGATAGCCAACGCATTGCTCAAGTTCATAGCCGCTTTCTCGAAGAAAAGACTTGTTGGTGTCCAGCACTATTCCTTCAAAATTCAAGAGGGCAATGCCTTCCGGGTTGGTGTTATAAAAGGAGCGAAAACGAAATTCACTCTCCCGTAGATCCCTTTCCGCCTTTTTGCGATCGGTAATGTCCCGCATGTTGGCATGGACACATTCGATCCCGGAGATAAGCATGGAATTTAGGTAGATTTCTGCCTCGAATAGTCTGCCGTCAAAAGTTTGATGCGTCCATTCAAACCGAAGAGGTAGCCCTTGCCTAAGGAGCTTTTTGTTCTCAAGGATTTTTTCCTGACTTGAGCGTCCGTCCGATTGTTTTTCTGGAGAAATGGCTAAGGGCGTGAGTCCGATCAGATCTTCCCGAGAGCAACAAAAAAGTTTAAGCGCTTGCTGGTTGCAATTGATGATGATCCCGTTATGAAGGAGAAACTGTGCATTACCAGCTGATTCAAATAAGGTGCGGTAGCGGTATTCGCTGTCGATAAGTTCCTGTTCAGTTTTAACTCGGCTAGTGATATCTCGGACAATGCCGACCATCTGGGTAGCCAAGCTGTTTTCGTCATAAAAAGGTACGCCCTCTTCCTCGACATGAATATAGGTACCATCGGCTTTTTTGAATCGGTATGAAGTTTGGAAAAGATTGTGTTCTGCGGTTGTTCTTTCCAGTTCTTTTTTAACTCTTTCAAGATCCGCTGGGTGAACTTGATCAAACCAACCTGCAATACCGAGTTCATTAAGAGCGGTCAGGGGATATCCTGTCATATTTTCTGTTTCGCCGGTCCAGGTAATGTTGCCGCTTTGAATATCGTAATCATAAAGTATATGACCGCTGAAGTGGGCAATAGTGCGAAAGCGATCTTCACTCAGTTGGAGCATTTTTTGAGTGTGTTTCTGTTGGGTCTGGTCGTAAATGGCAACTGCCGCCCCTTCCTGAGGGTTGTCAGGGTTAATCGCTGCAGCCGAGAGTGATACATCCCGAAAGGAACCATCTGCAGACATCAGCTGAGTTTCTACGTAATTGTGCGTACCTGTGCGCCAAAGTTTGTTGTAGAGAAGATCGCGGACGCGGAAAAATTCTTCATGATTTGGGTATAATTTGCGAGTGGGCAATCCTTTCAGATCATCGATAGAGCGACCGAGTAGTTGCTCTAAAGCTTTGTTCACGGAGATAAAGGTCCGGTTTTTTATTATGGCCAGACCAACAGGAACGGCATCAAAGAGACTTTGTACCATGGCTCTGTGGTGCTGCAGATCCTGTTCTGTTTTTTTAAGCGTTGTGAGGTCGAGGCAGGAAACCGCTACACCGGCATTAGGGTTGTTCATGTCTACGGGGGCCATGGAAAGGTACAATTCTCTGTAGGTTCCATCTTTTCGTACAAGAGTGGCTTCAGTGTCCGTTCTCCCTTCAACCCAAAGGGGAGAGTAAAGCGCATTTCCTACAGCCTGGTAAGCTTCCTCAGATGTATACAGCTGGCGGACGTTCATCAGGGTGAGTTCATCGATCTCATAGCCACTGATGTGTGCCATTTGTTCATTGACTGAATAAAAATTACGATCCCGAATAATAGCAAGCCCTACTGGTGCGGCGCGAAACAGGCTTTGAAGTTTATCGTTACTTAGCCTAAGCAAAGCGTTGTTGCGCTTCTGTTCGGTGATATCTTGAATGACTACAGCCGCACCGGCACTGGGGTCTTTGGGGTTAATGGGGGCAGCATAGAGTGCTGTGTCGATGATCGAACCGTCTTTACGGATACAGGTGGATTCGACATGGCCGATTTGTTTTTCCCCCCACATGGCATGTGAAAGTTCTTTGTAAACTCGTTCGTATTCCTCCTCTGTTTCATAAAAAGGACGCTGACTCTGATTGACGAGTTCCTTTTCACTGTAACCCGTTATTTCACAGAATTTTTTATTTACTTTGATCAATGTTCTTTGATGAGACACTACCAGGCCAAGTGGGGCAGCATGAAAAAAACTTTGAAGGTATTCATGACTTTCTCGAATTTTCTTTTCTGCGGTACGGTGGGTATGACTATCAATTTTAAGAGCGATAAGTTCGGCGGATGTTTTTAAAAGGGCAGAGAGCCATGGAAGTTCCTTAGGGGCAATATAAGTAAGGGAAGAAGGGGGAGGGCAGTTTAAAGAGGAGGGGATTTCAAGTTGAGTAACGTGACTTGCAGGAGTGTGAGTGTAGGGGCCAACAAGCAAAGTAGCGCATTGATGGGGATCGGTGAGAATAGGGGTAGAGAGAAACAAACAGTCTGCCTGGCAAGACAAATGGGTTACAGTAGGTTCGGTGGTTATCTGAGTCCTTGGTGGCTCGGTAAAACAACGGCTTGTCATTTCGGGGGCAAAAGATGGCGCGCACGATTGAGGCCAGTCAAGGGCATCAATCATTGATCCATCACATCGCAATAGGGTGACCCCCATCCCCGTTGTGTTGGCGAGTTGTTCAAGAGAGCTGTGGAGTAATGCGGCGAGCTGAGCAGTTTTGTCTCTCGAGATGACGCGGTCCATAAGATATCTTTTGACTCCGTATTCGTAGAGGGGCGCTGTGTAAAATAGTTTGTGGAGGGGTACAGGGCTGAGTGTGATGGAGCTTTAGAGTGTATGCGAGGTTCATGCTGTTTACCCCATGCAGGCTCAATTTTTTGTGGAACACTTGAGTATTTTTATCATTTATGTTCTTCAAAGTGGTAGGGGAAAAAAGTGCCAATACTTAGAAATGGTCGAGAAACTAGACTCAATTAGGCTTGCACGATGCGAAGAGGTGTTTCATTCAAAATGTGGAAGTCACGACAAACAGCCTAGGGGAGGAACGCGCATACAATTCGTAAATTTTTACAATTTCAAGGCGTGACGGCACAGTCTTCCTTTTAAATCCCAGTGTGTTCATCGAGTTTCCATTCATCCATTCATCCACGTTGACCATGCCAGCAGAAAAAAAAATATTTCAAACGTTTCACAGCCTTTCCCTCAATGAGCTCTACGATGCGGTCCAATCTACAGACGATGGGCTAAGCTCCAAAGAAGC
This sequence comes from uncultured Desulfobulbus sp., assembly GCF_963664075.1. Lineage (NCBI taxonomy): Bacteria > Pseudomonadati > Thermodesulfobacteriota > Desulfobulbia > Desulfobulbales > Desulfobulbaceae > Desulfobulbus > uncultured Desulfobulbus sp. Next base: position 2,073,395 of record NZ_OY760916.1, on the reverse strand, counting down.
ACAAGAGCGCCTTGCGCGCTATGGCAAGAACACCATTACGCGCAAACAAACAAACAGTCCGCTGCAACTTTTGTGGCGCCAGATCAATAATCCACTGATCTGGGTATTGCTTGGTGCTGGCGGGCTTGCCATGTTCCTGGGTAAATTGACCGATGGTGCTGTGGTTTTAGCCGTTGTCATCATCAATGGGTTGATTGGTTTTGTACAGGAATTTAAGGCAGGTCGTGCCATTGAGGCGTTGACGGAGATGGTTCCTCAAACTGCCCTGGTTGAGCGTGACGGCCGAGGCGGTAACGTCGATACAGCCGAGCTCGTGGTCGGTGATGTTGTCCTGCTTGCAGCTGGGGACAGTGTTCCAGCGGATATGCGGCTTATTGAGGTGAAAAATCTCCAGGTTGACGAAGCTGCTCTCACCGGGGAATCCGTCCCGGTTGAGAAAGATACGGCCCCAGTTCCTGAGGATACCGTGGTTGCGGACAGACGTTGCATGGTACACAGCGGTACACTGGTTACCGCGGGGACAGCTCGAGCCATTGTTGTACGGACGGGGATGCGCACCGAGCTCGGGAAAATCTCGGGTATGCTGGCAACTACAGTCGACCTGGAGACACCTCTGACCCAGAAACTGACCCAAATCAGTCTGTGGATTACTGTGGGGATTGGTCTGCTTTCTGCCGTTATTTTGCTGGTGGGGGTACTGCGAGCAGTAAAGATGGGGATGCCACTCTTTACTGCGCTCCAGGAGACCCTGCTCTTTGCCATTGCCCTGGCTGTCGGAGCTATTCCTGAAGGTCTGCCCGCGGTTGTAACCATCGCCCTTGCCATTGGAGTGCAGCGAATGGCAAGACGTAACGCGATTATACGGCATTTACCTGCAGTTGAGACGCTGGGAGCGACAACGGTCATCTGTTCGGATAAAACCGGCACACTCACCTGCAATGAGATGACTGTTACCCAAGTGATAAGCCCCCATAACCAGATCGAGGTCAGCGGAGAAGGGTATGTGCCTGAAGGTAATTTTAGCGCTGATGGTCAGCGGCTGAAAGAACTTCCCTCGGAGATTCTAACCCTGCTGCGAGGCGGCGTACTCTGTAATGATGCCTCACTGTTCACCCGTGACGGACAATGGCAGATTGGCGGTGATCCGACCGAAGCGGCCTTACTGGTCGTTGCGCAAAAAGCAGGGCTGAATCGTGAAGCACTCCTTGAAGAGGCTCCTCGAAAGGATGTCATCCCCTTTGCCTCGGAGGCGCAACTGATGTTGACTCTCCATGGAGGACGCCCCTGTTTTGCGGTGTTGAAAGGGGCTCCTGAAAAGGTGCTTCAGCGCTGTCAGGAAACATCTGATCCTGAAACTCTTCAGTTTTGGCGTGAGACCGTTGAAATAATGAGCGGGCAGGGGATGCGGGTATTGGCCCTGGCTCAGATGGAATGGGATCAGGATGAAGATCTTCCTGAACAGATTCCTTCCTCAGGGTTTTCTTGTCTTGGGCTGGTTGGCATGATCGATCCACCCCGCCCCGAGGCTATTGAAGCGATTAAAGTCTGCTACCGGGCAGGTATTCAGGTCAAAATGATCACTGGGGATCACCAACTCACTGCTGCGGCCATTGGCAAAAAATTACAACTTGCTGGAGTGGAAAAAACAGTGACCGGGGCTGCATTGTCAGAACTCAGTGAAGAAGAACTACGTGTTACCGTTCACGAAACCAATATTTTTGCCCGAGTGGCCCCGGAACATAAGCTTCGCCTGGTGCGGGCATTGCAGCAGGAAAATGACATCGTCGCCATGACCGGAGACGGGGTAAATGATGCCCCCTCACTGAAACAGGCCAATATTGGGGTGGCCATGGGGATAACTGGAACGGCTGTCTCCAAAGAGTCGGCCGACATTGTCCTGACAGACGATAACTTCGCCTCAATCGGTGCAGCGGTTGAAGAGGGGCGGAGAGTGTATGATAATCTTGTCAAATCCCTTGCTTTTCTTTTGCCTACTAACCTGGGATTGGCCTTCATCCTTATTTACGGGATCATCTTTTTCCCTTTTGATCCGGAAACAGGTGTTCTGCTTCTTCCCATGTTGCCGACGCAGTTGCTCTGGATTAACCTGGTCGCTGCCGTGGCGCTCGCCTTACCCCTGGCCTTTGAGGTGCAGGAACCTGATATCATGCACAGACCGCCCAGGGATCCGCAAACACCACTTTTGGGTCCTTTTATTCTCTTTCGGGTTGTTCTGGTCTCAATATTGATGACCGCAGGCGCCATAGGGGTCTTTTATCTGACCTATGCAGGAAGGGGTGGGGCATTTGACCAGGAAGCCAGTTTGCTGGCCCAGGCACAGAGTTCTGCTGTCAGTTTTGTCATCTTTTTTCAGATTTTTTATATGATGCACTGTCGCTCATTAACAGAGCCCATCAGGTCCATAGGTTACTGGAGTAATAGAACCGTCTTCCCTGGAGTCGGTATTGTCCTTGTTCTTCAGGCGTTGTTTCTTTATCTTCCCCTGCTGCAGAACATTTTTCACACCGTTCCTCTCACCCTCAAACCTCTTGCAACCGCATTTTTAGTCGCAGCTGCTATTTTTCCCCTTATTTCTATGGAAAAATGGCTTCGAAAGCGCTTCTTCTAGCCTTAATGCCTTTCTTGAGCTGGATACGTGAGATTGTATTTTTGATAACCCAGAAAACTGGAGAACGCTGAGACAGCTCTGTTGGAGATGTTATTTTGCAAATCTGTCTGACAGGAGTGTGATGGTGGTTGACAAAATAGTCGTTTTTTAAGGCATCTTCTTTACTTGGATCTCGCTTGAATCAGCTGGAAAGAGATTATCCCTCGCTCGAGGAACTGTCAAAGCTCTAGAGACAATATTTCGTAAATTCAGGTTATTGAGAGATTTTTTTCTTGTAGTCGATAATTGGCGCAAATTTGTAAAAATGGAGCCAACTCTAAATTTCAAGGCTCCTGGCATTGCTATTGCTCATGTATAGAGGATCTCTATCTGTCTGGACATGCGTTACGGACAAAAAATAGGGAAAAGCAATTGCAAAAAGATGAATAAAGGGGAATGCCATGAAAAAAATAGAAGCAATCATCAAGCCTTTTAAACTCGATCCAGTACGTGAAGCCCTTGACGCCTTGGGGATTCAGGGGATGACTATCAGCGATGTCAAAGGATATGGTCGACAGAAAGGGCACGTGGCCATGTACCGAGGACATGAATACGAGATTTCCTATATACCTAAAGTAAAGATCGAAACAGTGGTGACTGACGAAATGTCTGCCCAGGTGGTCGAAGCGATAAAGGTGAATGCACGAACTGGCAAGATAGGTGATGGGAAAATATTTATTTCAACTGTTGATGAAACTGTTCGGATTCGAACGGGAGACACAGGTGAGATCGCAATCTAACCCCATTGGTGCCCATGGATGACAGCAGTAGGCAACAAAGTGTTGTGAGCGCATAAGATGCCCAGAATCGTTAAAAGTTCACCATTTTTGGCTCAGATTCAGGGAGAATCAAAAAAAAACGGGGTGATCAGTACTCTGATCACCCCGTCCACACTTCATATGAGCAATGAAGTTCTATCAGGCAGTTTTTTTCTTACGTGCTTCAATGGCAATGCGCAGATTCTCAGGAATCCCACGTTCTTTACCTGATTGAGAACGTTTCTCCGATAGCGCTTTGGCACAGAGCGGTTGACGTGCGGAAAAACCGTATTTTTTGCGGTACTCTTTTGCGGTTAGGCCATGCGAACGCAGATGCTTGGGAGAAAGCATTTTAAATTCCTGACCACACTCCAGGCAAACAACTTTGTTTTTCTGAATAGATTTCTTCGGGTCGAGAACCGGCGCGCCAGCTGCTGCATCGTTTTCAGCATCAGTGGGTTCAAGAGTCTCTGCGTTCTGCAGGGCCTGCAGGGTACGGAAGGTCTCATTCAGTGAAGCTTTTATCTCATCAGTGGACATTTGTTTACTGGTGATTTGAGACTGAATGATTTCTGCAGTCATTTGAACAAGAGTCTTTTCCATTAATTTAATCCTTTACAGTTGAAGATGAGATGGCTTAAGAGGCCATCGTTATGCATTACCATCGTTATGCATTACTCATGGGTGGAGTCCTTAGGTGGGCTCCAGGGCATCTATCATGCCTACAGAGCAGACGTCTCTATCCCAAAGGCGATATTTCTTTGGGATTAGTTGAAACAGATCCCACCCAGGTTGTCCTGAGGAGATGCTGTGATATATAAGCTGCTGCATTTGCTCAAAGAGTCAGCATGGTCCTTTCATTGTATTGAAAGAATATTGCTTCCCTCTGAAAATAAGTCGAGCAATATAGGTGATGTTATCATGTTTTGTCTAGGTAAATTTACCAGTTTTATACGTTGAAATCCAAAAAAAAATAGGAATGCCTCCTTCTGGAGGCATAATAACAGGTATGCCAAGCAATTGTTTGACTGGGGTGTGAATAGAAAGAGCCTATCTTAAGTAGTGGATCTGTATTGGAGTTTAGATGCTTGGGCTGACACAAGCAGGCAGAGGTGGGGGGAGGAGGGAAAGAGAGAGAATTTTTTGAAAAATCAAGGTATTCAATTGGTGAAATTCCACTGAGATGTGGTCTGTGCGATGCATATGTTGCACTTCTTATTTGCTGGGAATTTCCTCATCGAATTATGCGTTTGAGAAATGTAAGAAACAAGCTTCCTTCCCATTTAAGGAAGTTTAATTTTTTTTGAAATAGTTGTTGTTTTTGCGTTGCATTCCAAGCTGAGATGTCCTTGGCAAAGATGTTTGAGCCAAGGGATGCAAGAAACAGCGAAAGTTCTTTGCATCCCTATTGGGTTTGATTTGGTACATTTTAAAGAGATTTGTATGTTTAGTGCCTCTTGAAGAAAAAGGAGGAATTTAGATAACCAAGAGGGGGACTTCCTTTTTCTGTGTTAAACGTGCAAGTACAGTTGTGCATCCATATGCTATCAGGAGAAGTACGCCAATAAAGGCACTTACTCCCAGCCAACCGTCTTCAGTCCAGAAAAATCCTCCAAGCGTCCCAGAGACACTTGATCCCAGATAATAAAAGAAGAGATAGAGTGCTGCCGCCTGAGCCTTGGCTGTCTGCGCATGTTGCCCCACCCAGGTTGAGCAACTGGTATGTGCCCCAAAAAATCCGCAGGTAAAAAGGGCAATCCCTAAAATTATAGGTATGAGATGGTTGCTCAGGGTAATAAAGAGCCCCAGCAGCATGATCGACAGGCAGAAGCGAAGGGTCCAGAATCTGCCAAACTTTGTGGCCATTTTGTTGACTGCTGAGGAACAGTAGGCCCCAAGCAGGTAGGTCAGAAAAATGAGACTGACCATGGACTGGCTTAAACCATAGGTTGGCGCGATCAGGCGAAAGGTGATGTAGTTAAACAATGTGACGAAACTGCCCATAACGCAAAAAGAGATGCCATAGAGGCAGAGCAGGGTGGAGTCCTGCAATTTCTGCTGTAACGAGGTGAACAGATAGCGGTATTCAAAATTTCTTCGAGTGAACTGTTGCGATGGTGGCAGATGTACAAGAAAGTACATGCTTAAGCCAAGTGAAATAAGCCCGACCAGAACCAAGGCCACATTCCAGGAAAAAAAATCGGTAACCGTGGCGGTAAACAGTCGACCAGACATGCCGCCAATCGCGTTGCCACTGATATATAAGCCCATGGCTGTTCCCATGGTAGCCGGTTCAATTTCTTCGCCCAGGTAGGCCATGGCCACCGGGGGTAATCCGGCCAGGACTATCCCTTGCAGAAAACGCAGTAGCACCAGGGAGAGCAGGGTTTCACTCCATGCGGTACAAAGGGCAAGCAGGGAGGTGAGAAAAAGCGAGGCGACCATCACTGATTTACGGCCAAAGGTCTCTGAAATCGTACCCGCCAAAAGCATTCCCACAGCCAGAGTAAAGCAGGCCGCCGAGAGGGGCAGGCTTGCCAGCGCGGGCGGTATATCAAACTCCCTGGCGAATTCAGGTAGCAGGGGTTGCATGTCATAGAGGGTGATAAAGGTGACAAAGCCTGCTGCGAAAAGGGCAATGTTGACGCGGCGGAAGGCGAGCGTGCCACTTTGAATGCGGGGTGTGTTCATGGGGCTGGTCTCTTGAGCTTGAAGTTATGCCCAGATCCGTGACGGCGGGTGCGTACTGATGAATACTCACGGATCCAGGTTGTAGATAAACTTGACCATACACACCGTGTTGCTATAAATAAAATATATTAAAATTATTGGTTCAATAATGAATTATTATTACAAGCCGTGGATATACGACAACTACAATATTTTTCTGAAATAGCTAAACAGCAGAATTTTACTAAGGCTGCTCGGATGCTGAATGTCGCACAACCTGCGATAAGCGTCTCGATTCAGAGGCTCGAGGATGAGCTGGAGTGCAAGCTCTTTAACCGCTCAAACAAAAGCGTCACTCTGACACCGGAAGGCGAAGTGTTTCTTGGGCATGCACAGCGCATTCTCAAAAATGTCCAAACGGCCAGTGTAGAGATGGCAGATATCAAAGGGCTCAATCGGGGGGAGGTTCGATTGGGTATTCCCCCCATGATGAGCACCTATTTTTTCCCGACCCTTATACACACCTTTACCAGCGTATACCCAAACTTACGGTTGGTCATTTCCGGCGAAGGTGCCGGTTCAATTCAGCAGAAAATTTTGCAAGGGAGCCTGGATATGGGGGTCATTGCCGGCGGTCATGCACCGGAATCAGTGGAGACGCTGCATATACTCAGGGAGGAGGTTGTTGCCTGCGTACCGTTGGATCATCCCTTTGTAGATCAAACTGCGGTGACCATACGCAAATTTGCCCAGGAATCTCTGATCATGTTTCAAAAGGGCTACTATCAACGTGAGATGCTCCTGGAACTCTTTGAGGCTCTCCCTCAAGTGACTCCAAAGGTTGTCTTTGAAACCAATCTTTTTTCTCTCGTAAAATCATTGATTAAACAGGGGCAGGGGGTGTCGACTCTCCTGCGCATGGTCGCTGAAGATGACCAGGAAATCGCAGCGGTTTCTTTTGATCCTCCACTCTATCTTGACCTCATGCTTGCCTGGAAAAAAGGGGCGTATCTCTCAAAGGCTAACCGGGCCTTTGTCGATTTTCTCATGGAACAGATTCAACTTTATGAAAAACGCTGATTTGAATGCAACGTGGAAGAACCCCACCTTCTCTCTATATTATGGAAATGCCGTGAACGACCAAAAAAACGAAAGCACAGAGATAGTCCCGAGAGATGAACTCCATTCTCGTGCTGAGAAGCTTAGGCAGCACTTACGCGCGCTTTCATTGGATGGGGCTCTCCTCCTTGATCCACTTACCATGTACTATTTCACCGGAACGTTGCAGCAGGGGATTGTGGTTATCCCAGTCGAGAAGAATTTGATGTTTTTCGTTCGTAGAAATATTGAACGAGCCCGTATGGAATCCTCTCTTTCTGATATTCGACCGTTGGCCGGGCTCAGTCAATTGGCTAAGGCTCTGCGGGAAGAAGGTATAGCCACCAGAATAATGGGGCTGGCCACGGCACAAGTCACTATGGATTCCCATGAAGCATTGAAAAAGGCTCTTCCGTCTACCACCTTTGTCAGTATTAATAAAGAACTTGCCGCGGTGCGGGCGGTGAAGTCCCCGTATGAGATTTCGCTCATTCGCAGGGCTGGGGAGCGTCACCGGCGGGTGTATGATCAGATTCCTGCGATGATCCAGGAGAACATGAGTGAGTGGGAGCTGGGTTGTAAGATACAAACTGCCATGATGGAACTTGGCTACACAGGAATGCCAAAGTTATCCGGGGAAAATATGGAGATTTTTCTTGGCTATGTCAGCGCAGGAATCTCGGCAAATTACCCCACAGGGTTTTCCGGTCCTGGAGGGGCAAAAGGGCTGAGCCCGACGATCCCCTATGTTGGTTCCCGGAAAAAGATACAAACAAACGAGCCAATTTATAGATGAATGGCCGGTGATCGCCGCAAAAATTGAATCCCCGCTTGCTCAAGACATGGTTATCGCCCTTGAGCCGAAAAAAGCACTTCCTGGAATTGGGATGATCGGGATTGAAAATACCTTCCGGGTGACAGAGCAGGGAGGAGAAATCTTAACTCCTGGTTCGAATGAGGTGGTATTCGTTTGATTTGAGCAAAGTGAAGGTGCTTTTACTGGTGAAGCTGGGAATTATTTGTTTCAGAAGCACCGTTGAGTATCTATGTTTTTTTTTCTGAGTTTTTAATTATAAAATAGCTATCATATCGTAAAAACGACCTTATTCAATGTTGCCTGATCTGCTGACGCTCTCCAAAGATCGGCAAGAAATCAATTGTCCCAATTTCATTCCCACCGTTGATTCCCTTGATTCAGGCAGTGACTTTTTTAAACGAATGACTGCGCTATTTTCCTTAAAATGTTGATGAAATCTTTCCTCTCCTTCGTTTAATCACCCCTGCTGGGTCATTGTTACTCAATGTTGAAAAAATCCGGCCCTTTCTGACCCGCCCCTCTCTGAGCTCGTTATTTCTGGTCATTTTTTGGAATTTTGCTTCTGGATAGAGCGGTTCATAGCTCTCTGAAATATTTGTTTTTGAGGAAATTGGGGCATATTTTCACCACCTCTTTGTCGCCTATCTGACAACTCGCCGTAATTCTGAGTTTTTTTATTTGGCACGATACGTGCTATGTAAGGGTGCGCGCAATTTTGGATCCAAAGTGACGATAACTTTTTGCAGAACGTAGAAGAAACTTAATTAAAAAGGATGGTTTCATTATGGCAGTTCGTGAAGAAGTATACGGTTATTTTATTCCTTCAGTAACCCTGATCGGTATTGGTGCATCCAAACAGATTCCTGCTAAAATCAAAGCGCTTGGCGGTTCCAAACCGTTGATCGTTACTGATAAAGGAATCACCGGCGCTGGCATCACCAAAGTTATAACCGATCTGCTGGATGCAGCCGGCATGGGTTATGTTGTCTATGACGAAACAATCCCCAATCCCACCGATAAAAACGTTCACGACGGCGTTGATATCTACAAAAAAGAAGGTTGCGACTCTCTGATCACCCTGGGCGGCGGTTCCTCCCATGACTGTGGTAAAGGTGTTGGCCTTGTTGTTGCTAACGGCGGTAAAATCCAGGATTTCGAGGGTGTGGACAAATCTTCCAATCCCATGCCTCCTTACCTGGCAGTGAACACCACCGCTGGTACAGCTTCTGAGATGACACGCTTCTGTATTATCACCGACCTGGCTCGTCACGTGAAGATGGCCATCGTTGACTGGCGTGTAACCCCGGGTATCGCAGTAGATGATCCTGAGTTGATGGTTGGTATGCCGCCGGCACTGACCGCTGCTACCGGTATGGACGCACTGACCCACGCTGTTGAGGCTTTTGTTTCCACCGCTGCTACCCCGATGACCGACTCTGCTGCCGAGAAAGCCATCGAGCTGATCGCTGAGCACCTGCGTCCTGCCGTTGCCAATGGCGCAGACATCGTTGCTCGTGAGGGTATGTGCTACGCTCAGTATCTTGCTGGTATGGCATTCAACAACGCCAGCCTCGGTCACGTACATGCCATGGCACATCAGCTGGGTGGTTTCTATGACCTGCCCCACGGTGAGTGCAACGCCATTCTCCTGCCCCATGTAGAGAAGTTCAACCTGATCGCTAAGATCGACCGTTTCGTCAAAATCGCTCAGCTCATGGGGGAGAACACTGAAGGTCTGTCTCCGCGTGATGCTGCTGAGCTCGCTCTGGAAGCCATCAAAAAACTTTCCTCCGACATCGGTATTCCTGCCGGTCTTATCGAGCTGGGTAAACGCTACGGTAAAGAGGTTAAGGCTTCCGATATCGACACCATGGTGGCCAATGCTCAGAAAGACGCTTGTGGTCTGACCAATCCGCGTCGCCCGAAAGATGCAGATGTAGCAGCTATCTACACCTCTGCTCTGTAATCAGTAGTTTGAATTACCTGCTATAATGGACAATCAGGGGGATGGAGACGCCCTTCACCATCCCCCTGATATGCCCTGCTCATTCACTTACCGTTGAAAATTTTCAGGTTAGTTTTTTGTGCTACCAGTCATTCTACCCCTCTCCGATACGACTGGTTCATACAAGTATTGACCTAAGAAATGCTGGTGGAGCCTGCCCCTGTTATCCCTGAACTTGGCCTGTGCGGGCTTCACCGGCCTTTGTACGAGTTACGCTGTGGTTGGCGTTGCGGGACGCGAGAACGCGTCCCGCGTTTTGACAGCGAAGCAATTGGATGAGAGGCGCAGGGGCTTTACTCCTTGTGTTCCTGTGCCTTGATTCCTAAAACTTACCTGTAATTACCAATACCTACAAGTGTTGACAAGGCGATGAACTCGCGCTACTCTGTCCCGACAACTCGTTGAATTACTGCTGATTTTGTTTCAAGACCCATACCGTCGACAATTACGGGTACGGGGCCCTAAATGCCCGGTTCCTCTTTTTATTAAGATAGGAGTTTACGAGAATGGCTGATAAAATTTTACGCATTAACATGTCGGACCTCAGTACCAAGGTCGAAGATGTTCCTGAAGCCTGGATGGGGCACGGCGGTCGCGGTCTTACTTCCACCATCGTTGCGGCAGAAGTGGTTCCGACCTGTCACCCGCTTGGAGAAGATAATAAACTGGTGATTGCACCTGGTTTGCTTTCCGGTACACCGGCAGCAAACTCCGGGCGTCTTTCCTGTGGTGCAAAAAGCCCGCTCACCGGCACCATTAAAGAGGCAAATGCCGGTGGTACGTCTGCTCAGATGTTGGCTAAACTTGGTGTAAAAGCCATGATTTTAGAAGGCAAGCCTGCGGATGCCTCTAAATGGTACAGCATCCATGTTGATGAAAATGGTGCCACCGTCAAAGAAGAGACCGAAGTTATCGGGTTGGGTAACTTTGAGACAGTACAGAAACTCAACGAGCGTCTTGGGGCTAAAGTTGGTGTGATTACCATCGGGCCTGCCGGTGAGATGCTGATGACTGCAGCTAACATCTCTGTCAAAGACCCTGACAGTCATATGCGCTCCAGTGGCCGTGGTGGTCTGGGTGCGGTTATGGGCTCCAAAAAAATCAAATTTATTTCCATCGAGCCCACCACCAACAAGGTTGAGATCGCTGATCCCGAGGCATTTAAAGCAGCCAACCGCGCTTTCGCCAAAGCACTTGTCGATAACCCCATCAGCCAGGCACTCGGTCAGTACGGAACAAACGTTCTCGTTAATATTATCAACGAGTCTGGTGGTATCCCCACCAAAAACTTCACCACCGGTCAGTTCGAAGGCCATGAGTCTATCTCCGGTGAAACCATGTACGACACCATCGTTGCCCGTGGTGGAAAACCTAAACATAACTGCCATGCCGGTTGTGTTATTCAATGCTCTCAGGTCTACGCAGATGCTAAAGGTGGCTACAAAACCTCTGGTTTCGAGTATGAGACCATCTGGGCCTTTGGTGCAGACTGCTGCATCGAGAACCTTGATCACATCGCCGAAGCAGACAACATCCTCGATGACCTCGGCCTTGACTCCATCGAGATTCCTGTAGCCTTTGCAGTGGCAATGGAAGCCGGTGTGCTTGAGTTTGGTGACGGTGAAGGCGTTATTCGCACCCTGAACGAGGAAGTTGCCAAAGGCACCCCTCTGGGACGCATCATCGGTAACGGTGCCGGTTCTGTCGGTAGGGCCTACGGCGTAACCCGTGTACCTGTCGTTAAAAATCAGGCGATTCCTGCCTACGACCCGCGTGCGATCAAAGGTATTGGTATCACCTACGCGACATCCACCCAGGGGGCAGATCATACCATGGGTTACACCATTGCCACCAACATCCTTGGTGTCGGTGGTTCCCTTGATCCGCTGTCCAAAGAAGGTCAGGTCGAGCTTTCCCGTAACCTGCAGATTGCGACCGCCGCGATCGACTCCACCGGTATGTGTCTGTTCATCGCCTTTGCTGCTCTTGACGATGCCACCTGCCTGCCTGCATTGATCGATCTGATCAACGCTCGCTTCGGTATCGGCCTGACAGGTGATGATGTTGTCAGCCTTGGACAATATATCCTCAAAACCGAGCATGCATTCAACCTGGCTGCCGGTTTCACCAATAAAGATGACCGTCTGCCTGAGTTCTTTGCTAAAGAGCCCATTGCACCGCACAATGTTGTCTGGGATATTACAGACGAGGCTATCGATTCCTTCTGGGATTTCTAAGCCCTACGCGGTCTTTTTGCTTTATCTCCAGCCCCTCATCGAGTATTCGATGAGGGGCTGTATTTTAGGATGAGAGCTTTGCGCCACGTTTTTTCGTGGAAATATTTTTTCACTTTTTCATAGACAGGCTCCTATGCAACTGACGGTCAAACTCTTTGCTTATTTTCGGGATAACCGCTTTAAGGTACAGCAGATGGAGTTTCCCAACGACACCACTGTTGAAGATATCATTGTTTCCCTAGGGATACCTCTAGATGAGCTTGGTGTGCTCATGATCAATTCACGGCACTGTGCCTTGAAGCAGGTGCCGGTGGAAGGCGACCAGGTCGCCATCTTTCCCAACATTGGTGGCGGTTGATTAACCGTCCTCTGTTACAACCACTCCCTGCCAGAGACTTTCCTCTCCTCTGAAACCTGCTTTCCGTGGTATAGTTGCACCATGACAGCAAAGTGGATTTTGGCTACAGGCCTGCTCGATTGGGTTCTGTAATAAATAGACCAAAAGTTCACAGTGTCTGTCGCGGCAACGCCGCCGAACTTTCCTCGGAAAGTGTTGCGTTTCTCTCAGCCACCCTGCTCACTCCCTCAAGGCTGTCCGTCTGGGAAGCCTCGAGTGCAGTCTCGGCTGTTTGCCTGACTCAGGTAATTTATATATTTGCTTTCAGTCCTCTTTTTTTGACTTTAAAGAAAACTGATGCCAGACAGTACGGTAAAGCATTCAATTCCTATTGTCTCTATCGTTTGTCCAAGGTTTAGCTCTGGAAAGGAACTATGAACGATTTTTTTAAACTGATGAGTCCCGCAGAATTCATTGCCCTTTTTGATGAATTCTCCCCCCTTGATCAGCAAATAATCCCGATTGCTGAGGCCCGTGGACGCATTCTTGCTGAGCAGCAGGTCAGCAAGGAGCTCCTTCCCCCTTTTTCCAGATCCACCATGGATGGTTTTGCTGTTCGCGCAGCTGATACCTTTGGCTGCTCAGATTCCGAGACCGCTCTTTTGACCATTGTTGGTGAAATCGCCATGGGGACCACGGGCCAGACCTATACACTCAAGGCTGGCCAGGCGGTACGCATCTGGACCGGAGGCGAGCTGCCACAGAAAGCCGATGCCGTGGTCATGGTTGAATATACCCAAGCCTTTGATGAAGAAACGGTTGCGGTCTTTCGCCCTGTTGCCCCGGGGGAGAATGTTACCCAGGCCGGTGAAGACTATCAGCCAGGGAGTGTCATTCTCGATCAGGGACGTTCGCTCCGTCCTCAGGACCTTGGTGTGCTCTCTGGTCTTGGCATGAATCAAGTACCGGTGTATCGCAAACCCAAGGTAGCCATTCTCTCCACCGGTGATGAATTGGTCCCCACGGATCAGATTCCCCCTCCGGGAAAGATTCGCGATATCAACTCAGCCACGTTGATGGCCATGGTCGAAGAGGCTGGTGGCATTCCCGTGCCGCTTGGTATTTGTGGTGATGATTTTGACGAAATGCTGGCCCGTTGCAGCAAGGCCCTTGCAGAAGCTGACATGCTCCTGCTTTCAGGGGGCAGTTCAGTGGGCAAACGTGATTTTACCAAACGGGTCTTTGAAGCTATTCCTGAAAGTGAGTTACTGGTGCACGGGGTTTCGGTACGTCCTGGAAAACCGACCATTCTTGCCCGGCAAGGAAATAAGGCCATGCTCGGGCTACCTGGCCACGTTGCCTCGGCACTGGTTATTTTTACCTGTTTTGTTCGCCCGCTTATTCGTCGTTTTTCTGGTCTGGGGGCCACCCTTGGTCTGCAGTCGGTTGAGGCCATAACTGCGCAACCCATTCCTTCAGCCATCGGACGTCAGGAATATGTACGCGTTCGCCTGCTGCAGGAAGAAGGTAAACCTCTGCAAGCTGTGCCCGTTTACGGGAAATCAGGGCTCCTCAGCCCACTCGTTCGAGCTGACGGTCTTTTACCCATTGGTCGTGATGTTGAGGGCCTTGATCATGGAACCCCCTGTACAGTTCTTCTTTTTCCCGCAGCCTGAGCTGTAAAGGAGTCGAGTATGCAGCGTAAAATGTATTTGAACATGCAGACACGGGAGGAGGCGCAACGGGTTTTCTGGTCCAGGTTTGCCTCCTATACTCTCGGCACAGAGACCATTACTTCGCGAGACGCCTTTGAGCGCGTTTCAGCAGCTCCGATTTTTGCGCGTTTTTCTGCCCCTTCCTTTCATTCTGCCGCTATGGATGGTCTTGCCGTACAGGCTGAGGAAACCTTTGGCGCCAGTGATGAATCGCCCAAAACCCTCAATGTCGAAAGTGGGCAGGCACAGCTGATCAATACCGGATTTCCTCTCCCTGAGGACAAAAATGCGGTCATCATGATTGAAAACGTTCTTTTGAGCAGTGATGGTAAGGAGGGTATTATTCGCGCCCCGGTTTACCCCTGGCAGCATGTACGTAAGGTTGGAGAAGATATCGTTGCCACAGAACTTCTTTTTACCACAGGACATCGCTTTCGCGCTCCGGATATCGGCGCCTTGCTCGCTGCCGGTATCCCCACTGTAGAAGTGCGCAAAAAACCTCAGGTACGCATTATTCCCACAGGAAACGAGCTGGTGAACCTGGGGGATTACCCTGATACTATTCCCTCAGGCAAGACCGTCGAATCGAATTCCGGCGTGCTCAACGGACTCGTGAAAAAGGCAGGTGGGGTTGCCCAGATTAGCCCTATTCTCAAGGATGACTATGAGGGGATTAAGGCGCACCTACTTGAAATGGTCAATTCTGATGCCGATATGGTGATTATCAACGCGGGGTCCTCAGCTGGCAGTGCTGACTATACCGTCCGCATCGTTGAAGAACTCGGTGAGGTGCTGGTCCATGGAGTCACCATCATGCCCGGGAAACCAACTATTCTCGCTGTGATCAACAACAAGCCCGTGGTTGGTCTCCCTGGGTACCCTGTCTCCGCTATTATCGCTATGGAGCAGCTGGTTATGCCCCTTTTGGCCCAGATCCAAGGCATATATTTGGAACCACCTGTTATGATCAAGGCGACTCTTGCCAAGGATCTCCCCTCGCGGGCAGGAATCGAAGAGTTTAGGCGGATGATAGTTGGGCGTATTGGCGTTGGTTTTGTCGCCGTCCCTCTGAAGCAGGGGTCCGGTACAATTACCACCCTGACCCGGGCCAACAGCATTCTCCGCATAGATGCCGCCTCTGAGGGGGAGAAGGCCGGGCAGCTTATGGAAATAGACCTGCTGCACCCCTTGCCCCAGATAGAGCGCACCATTCTTTCGACGGGCAGCCATGATCTCTGTCTTGATTTGTTGAATGATCTCCTGCGCCAGCGGAAACCTTCGTTTACTCTGGCCTCTACCCATGTGGGCAGTCTGGGGGGTATCATGGCGCTCAAGCAGGGGATGTGTCACATGGCCGGGTCCCATCTGCTCGACCCCAAAGATGGGTCGTATAACACCAGTTATGTGCAGAAACACCTTGCAGATAAAGATATCCGTGTCGTCACCCTGGTGCATAGGGAGCAGGGGTTCATGGTCCGTCCAGGCAACCCCAAAGGCATCAAGACCATTCATGACCTCTTTAATAAAGATGTTCAGTTTATAAACCGCCAGGCCGGCTCAGGAACCCGGGTCCTTCTGGACTATGAGTTGGACCGTCAGGGGCTCGATCCCGATGATATCCTCGGATATGAAAATGATGAATACACCCACATGGCCGTTGCCGTAGCGGTGCTGGCAAATAAAGTTGATGTGGGCCTGGGGATTAAGAGTGCGGCCAAAGCCTTGGGGCTTGATTTTGTCCCCCTTTTGGAGGAACGCTATGACTTGCTGATTCCGGGCCAATTCTTTGAATCCCCTATGATTCAAGCTGCGCTTGAGGTCATCACAAGCAGGAGGTTTCAAGAGAGGGTTGAAGCACTGGGAGGTTATTCGACCAGAGAAACTGGTAAGCTCGTTTCATCTCTATAAGCTGACTCTGCGGGTAGCCCCTGGTGGGTGGGTTTCAGAGTTCATGGAAGAGAAAGTCGTTTTCCCTGAGATCGATATAGAGCCAGCCACTGTACAACGGCGAATCGATCCCGAGCAAGGTTTTTACGGCTTCGGCAGCCTGCAGAGAGGCGACCAGGGCGACTGTAAAGGAGAGAACAGAGGGGGCGGGGCGTTGTTGAGCTTGTTTCCCTCGTTCGGGGTAGAGCTGATCTATCAGATTGTCTTCAGGGAGTTGTACCCCAACCTGACCGTACCAGCCATTCACGGACCCGTGGACCAGGGGAAGGTTGCGCCGCTTGCAGAGTTGTGAGAGATCGCGCCTGGCCGGAATATCATCCAGACAGTCCACCACCAAATCAACGGTAAATCCAATTTGTTCATCGATATCTCGAAAGTCAGCGCAAAAGGATCTGGCCCGGCAATAGGGATGGATGGAGGCGATACGGTTTGCCGCAACCTCAGCTTTTTTCGCCCCCATGGTCGCCAGGAGCGCATTGAGTTGGCGGTTGCAGTTGCTCGCTGAAAAGGTGTCCGGGTCAAAGAGGTGGAACTGGCCAAGACCGATACGGGCCAACTCTTCAATCACATATCCTCCTAAACCACCGCATCCGATTACTGCCACTCGTTTTTGCTGGAGTAGGTCAAGTTGGTCTTGAGAAATACTCTCCAGGTTTCTTGAAAAATAGTCGTCAAAATTGAGCATAGTGAACAAAACAATTGAATAGGTGAAGTTGGATGTTCCTTCTTATAACCATCCCAATGGCATATGGACAAGGCAAACCCTCTCTCAGATAATCAAAAACAACAGTCTGAGCATTCGATCGTCTTTGGTTCTCAATCCACCATGCGTTGGTTGAATATCAGCACTCGAACTGTGCATATTGCTGTCATGGCCATCCTCTTTGGCGGTTGTATTTTGGATGTTCCCTATGGCAGGCTCGGTCTCTGGCACTGGTTGACCATTTTTTCAGGGCTGCTGCTCATGTTCTTTGAGTGGATGCACGATGATCGTTGGTGGCATCGGGGGAAGGGGCTCTGTATTTTTGTCCATGTCGGACTCTGCCTGCTAATTCATGTGCTGACGCCCATGATTAAACCGTTGTTATGGCTTATTCTCATCTCCGGTTGTGTTGGCAGTCACATGACACGGCGTTATCGTCATTGGTCGATTCTAGAAGGGCCGGAAAAACGAGAGTGGAAATAAAAAAATGAAGGTTCAGGCTTGTATTTTTTTGGTAGCTAAGTGTAGATAATAGTTGTTTTTGGTTGGTTTGTAGGAAATTGATTGCGATCAAATGAATTATATTGACGAATACCTACTTCAGTGACCATGTAGTCATGCCAAATAAAGATTTAACAAATTTCCAAGGATTGACCATGAAACGCATGATGACCACGAAGGATGTCGCCGAATTTCTCAATATCCATGAGAAGATGGTGTACACGCTGGTTTCTGAAAAATCGATGCCCGCGACCAAGATTGCAGGAAAATGGCTGTTTCCCCAATATTTGATTGAGCAGTGGGTAGAAAATAACACGATTAACTTCCCAAGCAATGTGCGCCCGCTTACTTCAAATCAACGGCTCATTGTCTTGGCCGGTAGCAATGATCCTTTACTTGACAAAACAATTACTTTGTTCAATCGTTCATATAGCGGTCATCTGGCTGTTTTTGGCAATGTCGGCTCCATGGGCGGGGTTCAGGCGCTACGTAACGATCTTTGCCATATAGCCGCCAGCCATCTCATTCAGGATGACGAGGCCGATTATAACTTCCAATACGCCTCCCAGGAATTTGAACACATGCCCGTTGTCGTCAACTTCTGTCGACGCATGCAAGGGTTGCTCTATCGTAAGCATAATCCCCATAATATTGCCACTATCGCTGATTTAAGTACCCCCGGATTGCGTATGGTCAACCGTTCACTGGGCACAGGAACAAGGCTCTTAATTGATCATGAGCTGCAGAAGGCAGGTATTCGCGGGGACAAAATCGAAGGCTATGCCCATGAAGTACCCCGGCATATGGATGTGGGGCTTGAAATCCTTGCCGGGCGAGCTGATGTTGGGCCAGGTATTCAAACTGTAGCCCGCACCTTAGATCTTGGCTTTTTGCCTCTTCGTTGGGAACGTTTTGACCTGTTGGTCTCCAAAAAAGTATTTTTTGAAAAATCCATCCAGAGCCTTTTTGGTATACTGCAATCCGAGGATTTTAAGGAAGCTGCCGCTGATCTGACCGGATATGATTTATCCATTGCCGGCAAGATAGTCTTCCAGGAAGGAAATGAGGAGTAACTGGGCAGGGAGTAGGTCTTGCCCGAATTCATAAAGGAGGAACGTTGTATGAAGTTGAAAAATCTGTTGGTTTGCGGCTTGCTTTTGGCCCCCTTTATTGCTGGCAGCGGTTTTGCCCAAGATAAGGTGCTGAAGATGTCTACAACCACCTCAACCCAGGCCTCTGGTCTTTTGGATGTCCTTTTGCCCGCTTTGAAAAAGGATACCGGCATTGAGGTGAAGGTGGTTGCCAAGGGGACCGGCGCGGCAATTCGTGATGGCATTGATGGCAACGTGGATGTCATCTTCGTCCATGACAAAAACCGTGAAGCCAAGTTCGTTGCCGATGGGTATGGCACCAAACGGTACGCAATCATGCATAACGATTTTGTCATTATTGGACCTGAAGCGGACAAAGCTGGTGTCAAGGGAACGACGAGTGGTGCTGAAGCGATGAAAAAAATCGCCACTGCCAAAGCCACCTTTATTTCACGTGGTGATGACTCGGGTACCCATTCAAAGGAACAGTCCCTGTGGAAAGATTCCGGCGTTGCTCTGGAAGAGAATGTTGCTGTTATTACAAAAAAAGGCAAACAACGTGAAGTGAAGTCTGTTCAACCCAAAGACAGTGCCAGCTGGTACCTCTCTGTTGGCCAGGGGATGGGGAAAACTTTGACTATTGCCGATGAAAAACAGGCCTACACCATGACTGATCGTGGTACCTATATCAAGTACAAACACGGTCGGGATGTGCCGATCAGCCTTGATATCCTCTGCGAAGGCGGTGAAAATCTTGCCAATCCCTACGGATTCATTCCTGTCAGTGCGAAAAAACATCCCCATGTGAAACAGGCCATTGGCGAGGAAATGGCCCAGTGGCTGGTTTCTCCCAAAGGGCAGAAGGTCATCGCCGATTATAAACTGCTGGGGAACCAGTTGTTCTTTCCTGATGCGATGTGATATGCATCTGTGCTCTCCCTCGAGGTAATCCTTCAAGTGGGACATGAGCTTTTAGGAGCTGTTTATCAGGGCGGATGACCGGTTTTGGCATCCGCCTTTTTCTCTTGCCCAGACACTGCATGAATTTTTTCGTTGATAGCTTTTTTGCGGCCTTTCGCCTGATTGGTTCCGGAGATGCGGAACTGCTCAAGATTGTTGAGGTGACCCTTTCGGTGAGCAGTATGGCCGCTGTCCTGGCCTCTTTCGTGGGAATTCCCACAGGGTTTTTGATAGCCCACTCGCAGATGCCAGGAAAACGTGCGGTTATCACTCTCCTTAATACGCTTTTGGCCCTGCCTACGGTCGTCATCGGTCTATTCGTCTATGTCTTTATTTCCCGCAGAGGTATTTTGGGGCCCCTTGACCTGCTCTATTCACAGGAGGCCATGGTTATCGGCCAATTTATCTTGATTGTGCCGCTTATTGCCGCGTTGACCATTGCGGCCGTGAGCCGGGTAGATGACCGTTACCAGAAGACAGCTCGGACCTTGGGGGCGAATGGGTGGCAGACAGCGCTTGTTATTCTGCGTGAGGCAAGGTTTGCCATAAGTGCTGCTGTTATCTCCGCTTTTGGCCGGGTGATTTCTGAAATCGGCATCTCTATGATGCTCGGTGGAAATATTAAGGGCTTTACTCGCACCATGACCACAGCCATGGCCCTGGAGTATGATAAAGGATCTTTCACTCTTGCCGTTGCCCTTGGGGTGGTCCTTATGACGCTGAGTCTTGGAATAAATATTATCTTTAACCTGATTCAAGGAAAGAGCAGCCGATGAGTCTCTACCAGCTGCAACGCCTCCAGCAACGATTCTCTCAAAAGACAGTTCTTGATATTGATGAGCTCAGTATTGAGCAAGGGGCTATTCACGCTTTGCTCGGCCCTAATGGCGCGGGAAAAACAACCCTCTTGAACATTCTCGCCTTTCTTGAAACACCGGTCTCAGGAACCCTTTATTTTCAGGGCGAGCTAATCGATTATACCAAGAAGAATATTCTCCATCTGCGCAGGCAGGTCGTCCTGGTAGATCAACACCCCATCATGTTTTCCACATCAGTGCGCTCAAATATTGAATTTGGACTAAAAATCAGAAAGATTGATGGGGCGAGCCGCGAGAGAAGAGTTGACGAAGTCTTAGAAATTGTGGGGCTCACGCGTTATAAACAGGACCGTGCCGATGCCCTCTCTGGAGGAGAGACCCAGCGTCTGGCGCTTGCCCGGGCCCTGGCACTTGAACCCAAAGTCCTGCTCTGTGATGAGCCGACAGCCAGTGTTGATGCGGAAAATCAGGCTGTTATCACGGAGCTGTTACGCGCTATTAACCGGGAGCAGAAAACCACGATAGTGTTCACAACCCACGATCGATTGCAGGCCGCTACCCTGGCTCAACACACCCTGGTCCTGGAGAATGGACGACGGGTAAACACAACCTATGAAAACTCTTATGCCTCTATCCTGGAGCCCACGGCCAGCGGAAAAGATCGTTTCCTTTTGCACGGAGTCGTTGAGCTGTGTTTTTCAGAGAAAATTAGAGGAAGAAAGCAGGCAGGTCGTGGTAGGCTGACCCTCGACCCAGAATCTATAGTCATTGTCCCGGATTTGAATGAGCAATCAGAGAAAGGTCACCTTCTTGAGGGGAGAGTGGTTATGGTGATGGAAGAGGGAAAGAATATACGGGTGGTGGTTGATGTCGGTGTGCTGATGGTCGTGCTTATGCAGACAAAAGAGTACGCGCAGAAACGCCCCTTAATTGGCAGCCAGGTTTGCGTGTCCATTCCTGATACGGCCTGCACCTGGACCAAATCAGCTTAAATCAACCTGAATCCGTGACGATGGGTGGGCACTGAACAACACATCTTTCTAATGTTCTTAGCTGGGGGCACCGAGTCCTCTTTCACCCCTGCATTTCACTTCTTCAGCCGAACTTCCAGCAGTTCGAGTTCTTCTACCTTGTCCAATACGTCAGGGTAACTCATTTTTTCGCTATCTAAAAACAGTTCAACTGGCGGTTCAAAGAGATGAGCCCGCGTGCTTGCAAAATTTCTCAGTGCCTTTCCTGAAATCTGGACGCCTCCCATCAATAGATCTTCCACCCGATCCAGGGCGATGGAGTTGAAAAACTTCAGAGTCAGAAATCCCCCCTCTGTTGTCTCGTGAACCTCATCACTGAGCTGTTTGGAGCGCAGGCTGCCATGGATGCCTTGGCGGCGAAAAATGGCGCCAGCAAGTCCTGGCATGGCGGCAGAGAGGGCTACGGTTGTTCCGTCGATCATTTCTTGAGTCAGTGAGTCAGCCGCCACACCATTAATAAAGATGGTCTGCAGGTTCTTCTCAATATATTCAGCAGAAAAACCAGGCAAGCTGAGCAGGAAAGAGAGCAGGGGGATTGGCCGTTCTATGGGGTAGAGCACTCCGTGCTGCAGCAGGGAAGCAAAGCCTGTGAGCATTTCTGGGGAAATTTTAAGTTCAAGGCAAGGGCAGGTGGTGGCAGTTGGCATAGTTTGAACTTTGGGTTGCGCCTGAATACGTGAGAAGGGAGGGATTGCTGTTCAAGGTATTCTTTTTATAAACACGCTGTTGAACACTCACATATTCTGGTTACGTTAATAAAAAATTACCAATGTACTGTGTTTACCATCTTTCTCCAGTGAGGTGAAGACGAAAACCAGCACATTGGTACTTTGAACGCTTAAACAATTGGCTGAGAATTTACTGCTTATAGATGTAGGTCCCTACATGTTCTCCGTTAAGTGCCCGAGTGATATTTCCTTCAACCATGCCATTAATGATCTGTACCTTCTCGATGACTTCAGAGTTTTGGATAATTTCAAGACATGGCCGCTCTATAACCAGATCATCCTGGTCCATGTTCAGAAGATCCTGGGCGCCAATTTCAGGAATAAAGCTGGCATCCGGATTCTTTTTTGGATCATCTGAGTAAAGGCCGTTCTCATCTTTGATGAAGAGGATATTCTTTGAGCCAATCAAATCGGCGAGAATAACCAGGCCAACATCCGTGCGGTGGATCGGAATACGGCCAACCTTAGGTTTGATGGCAAAGTAATCATAGGGTGGCATGCCATGCATGACCGGAATAATACTTTCCGCAAAAAAAGTCGGTAGTTTTACAATATCTGAATGCGATATCTTTACACCACCCCAGGGGGAGAGCAAGGTTGCGACCATGAGGGCGTTCTGTTCGGAGATCATGCTTCCAAACTTGGCAATTACACCGGTGGGCATACCCATTTCCAGGCCAATGGTATAAATGTGGCGGCTGCGGGTACCACCACCGGTGGTGATCAGGATTTTGTGATCCTTTCGGTTACGCACAATTTCTTTGAGAATACCTGGTAAGGCTTTCACGCCGCGATCACAGATAGATTGTCCGCCTATCTTGACGATGGCGATATCCGGATACAACCGTTCCTGGGGAGCTATATCGAGTTGTTCGATAAATTCTTTACTCACCAGGCTTTCGCCCATGAGTGCACTTTCAACATGAAGCCGCTTGCCATCCTGTTCCCGTACCAGTGCCATATATGCCCCTTATGATCCTCTTACGCTGTTGCTGTTTCAGGTTGTGCCGCCTGATGCTTGGGACCACGCTCGAGCGCGATAAGATCTGACTTGGTTGCCAAGGCCATCTGCTTGAGTTCAGACATGCGCAGATGGTCTGCATAAACCTTGAGATCAACACCACTGATGGCGACAATGCGATATCGGGGTGATTTTGATCCATCCCGAGATTTGAGTCGTTCACGATAAAAGATCTGTCCAGCCATAGTATACCTCCTGAGCTAAGGATTTTGTAAAGGGCAAGAACTATTTTTTGGCCCAAACAAAGAAAAAACTGTTTATCTCCAAGGGGCGTTTTTCACTGGGAACGAGATCGTATTAATAACCCTACCAGTGGGAGTTGCGCCAATTTACCTTTAATATAGGCTGAGAATTCAATAAAGGCAATGGCCTCAGCCTGGTAGTCCCTGGTAGGGATTGGTTGGTATTATTCTTTGATGAAACTGTGGTGAAAGATTCGTTTCTCTTGTTTGCCTACGCTACTCCTTTCATTTTGTCTCCTAAGTAAAAATATCGAAATTACAGATACTGGGGGATACAAACACTGGTTTTGATGGAAAAGGGTATTTATGAATGCCAAATAAAATCTATAAATCCTTCATTTTCTTTTTCGAATCTTCGATCTAAATGTGCCTTCCAATACCTCCAAGCGGGATAAAATGTCCCCTTGAGCTTTAATTGTGGGTCAGATTGACACTTTGACTGGTATGTGCTCGTAAAATCAGTTAGATTCGGTCAGTTTTTCTCCTTATTAGCCGCTATTAGAATTGAATTAAGAAACTGACCAGACAGGTGGTGACTCCGCCGTATTTTTCTAAGTCTATGTTATTTCGTTGTTTTGCTGTGGCATGTTAATTGCTTAAATATATGCTTGTATGCGCGTAACTACGATAACTTACCAGCGGATTTCAGGTCCACCTGAGGATACAGAAGGGGCAGGGAACCAATTGCCTTAAGTGGCTGTGGAATCAGTACAGGCGGGTGAGAGAAGACCCCATAGCAAATGAAATGATTGTTTGTTTCATTCATGTAAAACCTTTTGCGATGCACGAAGAGTCGAGAGAACAGGAGAGAGTTGTGAAGAAAACCATTGGCGCTAGTTTGAGCCTTTTTATTCTTTTGAGCGGTCAGCAGAGTGCGTTCGCACTTGAGGATGGAAAACAGAATCAAGGGGCCTACACTTTAGGCGAAGTTGTTGTCAGCGCCGAAAAACCAGCAACCAGCGAGCAGGCGGGGACGCTCTATCGAGTTATCCAGGCAGATATTGAAGCCAGTGGAGCTTCAACGCTTGATCAGGCTCTGGAACTTGTTCCAGGGCTCAACGTTCGTGAAGGAGCTGAAGGTACGCCACGCATCGATGTTCGCGGTTTTCGTACTCGCCACGTCCATCTTTTTTTAAATGGTATTCCAATTCGCAATACTAATGACGGCCAGTTTGATCCTACAGTGATTCCCGCCGAGATTATTTCTGAAATTAAAGTGCTTACAGGCGGCAGTTCCGTCCTCTATGGGGCCGGTGGCAATGGTGCGGTGATCGATATTAAAACCAAAGCCGGTGTACCGGGGGTACATGGTCGTATTGATGGAAAAATCGGTACCGGCGATTTGTATGAGGTCAATGGCGGACTCTATGGTGCCAGCGATAAATTCAGTTTTTATGGCAATGTGGGCATGCAGACCCGCGATTATTTTCCGCTCAGTGATAATTTTACTGCGACTGGGTATGAAGACGGCGATGAGCGAGAGAACTCTGATCGCCAGCGGGTCAATTTTTTCGGTAACATGAGTTACGCCCTCACCGATGAGAACACCGTAGGCCTGACCCTGAGTCGAGTGACTGGTGATAATGGAAAACCGCCGACGACCAATTATGATAAAAATGATTCTTTTTCTAAAAAGCCCAAATACGAACGCATCGATGATTTGAGTTCAACCTTGGTCCAGGCGGCCTTTGCCCATGATGGGGCTGGCCCCTGGGATTATCGGGCCTGGGTCTATTTCAGTAAGACCGATACCGAAGAAAACGGCTATGACGATAGCAGCTATGCCAGCCAAACGAAAAGCGGAGCTTTTCATCAGGATTCTGAAGTACAGCTTGCAGGAGCCCATGCCCAGGCGGGATATACCTTTGCTGATTCCTCAAAGCTCACATTTGGTCTGACCGGGGAGCAAGAATCCTGGCAGGCAGATGGCTTTGAGATTTCAAAATCAGGGACAAACGCAATTAATAGTGATGAGGATCTTTCCACCTACTCCCTGGCGCTTGAGTACCAGCGCGCATTGAGTGACAAGTGGCAATTGGTGCTCGGCTATGGGCATCATTTTCAAAACCGCAGTGAAGAAGCCGATAATGACTTTTCTTATTTGATTGGAATGTCCTACGATCTGACTGATTCTACACGGATTAAAGCCAATCATGCCCGAAAAGTACGTTTTGCCTCTCTCAAGCAGCTCTATGACGGTTCTTCTGGAAATCCTGACTTAAATACAGAGATTACCACCCATTATGAAATCGGTGTAGAACAGCAGTTACTTTCTAATGCCATGCTCGATGTGACTGGCTTTTTTATTGATGCTACTGATTTCATAGAAAAAGATGCCACAAGCACTAAATATGAAAATTATCAGGATCTGCGTTTTTACGGCATTGAGTCAACCCTGGCGATAGAGCCTGTAGAAAACCTGCGTTTACAATGTGGGCTGACCTGGATGCAGACAGAGGATCGCTCCAATGATAATACCCGTGAAGACCTCCAGTATCGTCCTACTTGGAAGGCGACCTTTGATGGGCAGTATGCTTTTGATTTTGGCCTGAAGCTCTCTGGCTCAGTCATCTATATCGCTGAGCAGTACTACTATGACAGTAATATGAATAAAGCTGAGCTCAATGATTTTACCCTGGTCAATCTGAAACTGAGCCAAAAAATTCTGAGCACCTCTCTGGAAATCTATGGCGGCGTCGATAATCTTTTTGATGAGGAGTATGAGGAGAGCTATGGACTGCCGCAGCCTGGCCGTCTGTTGTATGCAGGCTTGGTCTATAAATTTTAAGGACTAAGCTGTTCTTCCTATGGACGAGCCCTTTCTCCGCTTAACCAACTTCAGCTATGGCTATCCCGGTGCAGCCGATCTTGTCCTTCGGGACATTTCGCTGGTCATAGAACCGGGATCCTGCATTTTACTCGAAGGCCCAACAGGTTGCGGTAAATCTACCCTGCTGCTTGCCCTGCGCGGACTCTTACCGCCAGGGGCAAACCAGGGGCAGTTGGCAACTCAGGCCTCTGTCGGCCTGGTCCTGCAACGACCTGCCACTCAGCTGCTGTATGCCACTGTGGGGGCTGATGTAGCCTTTGGTTTGGAGAACCGCTGCATCGCACCAGAGAAGATGAAAAACACGGTGGAGGGATCCCTTGCACTGCTTGGAGTCGATCGTCCCCTGGGCTTTCCTGTGGATCGGCTTTCCATGGGCCAGCAATATCGAAGCTGTATCGCCGGGCAGATGGTCTGTGAACCGGATGTTATCTTGCTGGATGAACCTATTGCCCAGTTGGATCCACTCGGTAGAAAACAAATACTTAAGCTTATTGTGGAGTGGAAAACCCAGGGAAAGGCGATTCTTATCTCCGAGCACCTGGGGCCTGTTGTTCATTCAGTGGTCGATCATGTCTGGCAAATGAACATGCAAGGGCGTCTTACTGTTGTCTCTCTGGATAAAGAGACCATAAGAGATGAGCAGGTTTATCTTCCTGGGAAGGTGCGCAAGCAAGCATGCAGGAATTCAGAATCTGCAGAGACTGCAGTGGTTTTTTCCCTGCAAAAAGTTCAGCTTTTTGCCAGTCCATCCTCGCAAATGATCTTTGATTTTGATTTGTATCAAGGGCAGGGGATGGCAATCATTGGGGAAAACGGCTGTGGTAAAACAACGCTCATGCGTTGCCTGGCAGGTCTTGATCAGCCTGAACACGGCCTGATCCTCTTTCAAGGCGCCGCGCCGACCTTAAGTACCGTCCAGGGCCGGTTGGCGTATCTGCTTCAGGATCCCAAAAAACAGCTTTTTGAAACCACCGTTTTTGCTGAAGTGGCCTTTGGTGGTAAACGGTGTGGGTTGAGCGGGGATCAGCTCAAAAAGCGGGTCCATATTCTTTTGAAGCATTTGGGGATTGAACATCTTCATGCAACTTCGCCCCATCTCCTGAGTTATGGCCAGAAACATCTCGTTGGCCTCGCCGCGGTGCTGGCAGGAGCACCCAAAGTGCTGCTTTTGGATGATCCTTTTGCTGGACTTGACACCACAAATATCAGCCGGGTGCTGAACCTGATTCATCGTGAATGTAAGGAGCAAAAACTCACCGTTATTTGGACCAGCCACGACCCTGTTGCCACAACTGACTGGGCTGACCGAGTCTGTGTTTTAGGCGAGGTAGAGGGATTTTTAGCGCGCAGTAAAGAAGCCGCAGCCAAGAAGAGAGGAAGCCGCTGGGCATGGTATGGGGCCGAGGAAAAACAGGCCTCGATTTCATCAGGAAAATTGCTTGCCTGCTGCACACTGCTTTCCTGTCTTGCCTTTACCGCAAAAGGACCCTTTGCCCTGGGCTTGTTAAGCGCTATCAACGGCCTGCTGATCGCCTTGGTCGCACCTTCCCCCTTGCGACTGTTGCACAAAAGCATAGGATTTTTTTTATGGCAAAGCGGGCTGGTTGTTCTCCTCTATATGTTACGTTTCGGCGTGCTCAGAGGAATAGAACCCGGTCTGCTCATGGCCTGGCAGTTGTTTCTTGGTTTTTGGCCAGGGATCATCTTTATGAAAATTAGCAATGCCAGAGAGACATCCAGGGTGATCGGCCGTTTTCTATCCCCACGTCTGGCCTTTGTATTCTCGGTTTGTCTGCGATTTTTGCCCATGCTTATCGCCGAGATGCGAGAGATACGTGAGATTCAGATTCTTCGCGGTGCCCGGCTTTTTCTTCGTGATCTTCGTCACCCCAGATCCTGGCCCGATTGGCTGCACTGTCTGTTGGTGCCGACCCTTATTCGTACTCTGGCACTTGCTGATGAGATAGCCCTGGCGGCACGAAACCGTGATTTTGGTCGTTTTCCCCATCGTACTTACTGGCCGGGAGAGTAAGCAGTGAAATGTTCGTTACGTGATTCTATCTTTATCGGATTTTGCTCTGTTTTCATTGTGTGTGCCAGGGCTGCCCTTCGGTTGCATCTGAAGATACCTGGGCACTCCATGTTTTTTTCCGTTTTCTTTCTCTTGATTGCTCGGGGCGCTGTTTCCTTTCGTTGGGCAGCCACCCTCTGTGGCTTTCTCAGCGGGATCTTGGCGTTGACCTTAGGTATGGGGCATGGTGGACCACTCTTAATTCTGAAGTTTGTTCTGCCTGGTATTACGGTTGATCTCATGGCAATGATCCTGCCAGGTCTGTTTGGATCTCTCTTCTTATGTATGCTGACCGGTATGTTTGCTGGGATTACCCAGTTTATCATAGGATTTGGCATAGAGATGCTCATGGGGATGGACTTTGAAGTCCTGATCCAACATGGATTGTTCAAATCCATAGGAAACGTCATTTTTGGTGCAGCCGGAGGTATTGCCGTCCCTGCAGTAATAAAAAAATTAGAGGCTTATGGTGTCTGTGCGCCTGAGGCCAATCACCTGAGTTCCAATATCGAGGGATAAACAATGAGAGTGTATGTGGGATTTGATGATACCGATGTCGTTGGAGCTGATCGCGGCACCGGTAAGTTTGCGCGCTGGTTTGTCGATAAAATTCCTGCCGGTATCGAGCTCTTTGGCGTCATCCGTCAGCAGTTGCCGGTTCTGGAAGGAATTCCTTATACCTCCCAAAATTCTTCGGCCTGTTTGATCCTGGATAATGTTGAGCCGTCACAGGTTGATGAACTTATCGAGCTTGGCAGTGCCCATATCCAGGAACATTTTATTCAGGGTAGTGACCCAGGGCTCTGTGTGGTTCCTCTGGATGGTCAGAAAACTGAACACCTCCTCGAGTTCGGGCGTAATGCGTCTTCACGGATTGTCAGTCAGAAAGATGCGATGAGGGCCGTAAATGGTTTTCATCTCTCAGGGCATGGAGGCACAAACGATGGCATCATTGGCGCCACGGCGGGCGTTGGTCTGACGATTTCTGGCTGGTGCGGACGTTTCATTGAATATGGAAAACTTCGTGAAATTGGTAACCCGGTTACTGTCGCCGAACTTGAAGCTGCAGGGATGCATGTACTTTCCATTGACCGAAACTCACTGGCGACTGCACACGATGATGTGGTCGACACCCAAAATTGGCTGCGTCCCCGCTTGTGGGCTGGTCGCGCTGTCGTACCGGTGGAGACAACCGGTCAAGGCAGATGGCGTGCCGTGGGCGGAAAAAATAAGCCTGCACATTAAGAAAAAAATTTTGCAGAGCTTTGCCTCTTGTATAGAATAATTCTATAGAAGTCTAGTGAAGTTCCTGTTTTTCCTTTCCTTTGCTCAGTAAACAAGTCTAGTTAAGTTTGCCCTGGCCTCAGGATGTACCACTCTTTGGATTGTTGTCTTTTCGAAATTAAAAGAGGATTCTTTTCTTTTTCTGGGAATCCTCCCTGCCGGTCGAAACGACAGAGGCCAGGGCATTTTTAGAGAATGATCGATTTTTCCTGAATTAGGTCAAAAAAGGGTGAGCTTGGTGCAACCAAACTCACCCTCCTAGCTCCGATACGTCGCTTCTGCATGCCTTCGTATCCCCCTCAGGCGATGCACTAATTGGTACCGGAGCCGTTCCGGAGTCCTCTAGGACTTTTTATTTTTGTGATTATCGTTCTCGTAAAAAGCCCCGAGAACGACGTGCCGATCTTCGGAAAATGCTGATTTTGCCATGGATTTTTTTTAGCATTTTGACTTTTTTCGGTGCCATCATCATTCGCTTTTCGTTTTTGCCATTGCAGCTAACTGACTCTGTATCTGCTGCAGTTGTGCTTGTAAGGTTTCAGCCTGATTTTTGAGTCGCTGTTCCTGATTTTCAGCAGAAAAAGGAACTGACGCTGTGAATGCAGTTCGGCCGTAACATCCCTGGGCAAATCCAGGGCCAAAGCCTCGGCCTGCGCCACATCGACGTCCTCCAAATCGTCCCTGAACAGCACCCAACCTTCCGCCAAACCCTGTGCCGGTTCCACTCGCACAGAATCCGCTGCCCCAACCAGTCATCGATCCCATTCCCATGGGACCTGTACCATCTCCTCGTGGCATAGAGCGCCTCCTTGTAGTCCTTCCTAGAGGAAATAAAGTGTAACGGTCTCTTGGTGTACTCTCATCTGCATCGAGATGCGTTAGTTAGTCCTAAGCATTTTAAATGCCAAAAAAATAACTGTTTGTAACCTGCTGATATAGCGTAGTTACCTTGTTTGTTTCTGAAGGAAGGGCACTGCTAGAGTCGCATGGAAGGTCGCAAGTGAAAGACTCTTTAAAAGGGGGGAACGTCGTGTTTTTGCAACTGTAGATACTGCCACACGGCTGGCATGGGACTTTTCACTTGGCTTACACGAAGGCAGTGGTACTTTGAGTGCCATGGGGTGGAAGGGGAAAGAAAGAGTATTTCGCAAACTGTTATCATCTGAACTTGTAACGAACAAGAGATTTCGAAAAAAGATATAGTATCAATTTCATGAACAACAAAGCCTACTGGATTTTACGTTATCGCAATCAGATCCTGACCACGAGCACGATTTCTTCCAGGGACATTTTTCCCTTTGGTGAGGTATTGCCTTTTGGTTCTCTTAATAATCCCTTGCCGGTGGGAGAATGGCGGGGAGAAAATTGTATGACAGCAGAGTTGGGAACTCTGCCCTCCATACCCCATGAACTCGTGCCCTTGCGTTCTTTACACGCATTAGCCGGGAATGAGGCCTATGTTCTTGCTGGAAGGGCGGTGCAACTGCTTGATTGGCAGGCTACCCATAAATTTTGTGGACAATGTGGTGGCAGAACGGAGCAGGGAAGAGATCCGTTATCCAAAGAATGTCCAGCCTGTTCCCTTCATTTTTACCCACGAATTTCGCCTGCTATTATGGTGCTGGTGAGCAAAGGAGATACTATCCTGTTGGGGCGAGGCCCTCATTTTAAACCTGGGGTGTTCAGCGCCCTCTCCGGGTTCGTTGAGCCAGGGGAGACCTTGGAGCAGTGTGTGCATCGTGAGGTGCGCGAAGAAGTGGGGATTGAAGTCCAGAATCTGCAGTACTTTCGCAGTCAACCATGGCCCTTTCCCAATTCGCTCATGGTTGCCTTTACCGCGGAATATGCAGGTGGGAGGCTGCAGTTGGATCCCAACGAAATCGAGGCAGCCCATTGGTATCCCATCGATCAGATACCGCAACTGCCAGAGCCCATGACCCTGTCAAGGCAGTTGATTGATGCTGTCATTGCCCATAAAAAAAGGCGCCCTGCGTAAGGGCGCCTGAGAGTTACATCGTTTTTCACAAAAGTCAGCGATTAACGGCCGTAGATTGCAGCCCGTTGCGCTGCGATGGTCTCATCTTCCAGGTAGTCATCGTAGCCGATCATCTTATCAATAACGCCCTGGGGCCCCAGCTCGATGATCCGATTGGCAACGGTGGCGACGCACTCATGGTCGTGTGAAGAGAAGAGTATCACCTCGGGAAAGGCGATTAAACCGTTGTTGAGTGAGGTGATGGACTCCAGATCCAGGTGGTTGGTCGGTTCATCGAGAATCAGGGCATTGGCTCCACTGAGCATCATTTTCGCCAGGAGACAGCGTACCTTCTCACCACCGGAGAGCACTCCGGTCTTTTTCTCCACCTCGTCACCGGAAAAGAGCATCCGTCCCAGGAATCCGCGCGAATAACTCTCGCTTTCTGTCGGGGGAATGAACTCGGCAAACCAATCGAGCAGACGCAGGTTTTGCTTAAAAAACTGAGAATTTTCCTTTGGAAAATAGGAGGTGGTAATGGTCTGGCCCCAACGGAAGCTACCAGAGTCGGGTTCAATCTCCCCGGCAAGTATTTGAAACAGGGTCGTCTTGGCCACACCGTAGGTGCCGACAAAGCCGATTTTTTCTCCCTTATTGACTGAAAAGGTGAGATCTTTGAGCACCTCGACCCCTTCAATCGTCTTGCTCAAACCGTCGACTTCGAGAATCACGTTACCGCAGGCCCGCTCGGGCTTAAAGGCAATCCAGGGATATTTACGCGAGGAAACCGGCATGTCGTCCACGGTGATTTTATCCAGTAACTTCTTGCGTGAGGTCGCCTGTTTGGCCTTTGAGGCATTTGAGGAGAAACGCTGAATAAACTCTTTGAGTTCAGCGACTTTAGCTGCCGCTTTTTTGTTTTCCTGTTGCCGTTGTTGCAGAGCCAACTGACTGGCCTGGTACCAGAAATCATAGTTGCCCACATAGACTCTGATCTGGCCAAAATCAATATCGGCCATATGGGTGCAGACCTGATTGAGGAAGTGACGGTCATGGGAGACGATGATGACGGTATTGGAAAAACGGATCAAAAACTCCTGCAGCCAGGCGATGGATTGCACGTCCAGGTTATTGGTGGGTTCATCGAGCAGGAGAATATCCGGGTTGCCAAAGAGCGCCTGGGCTAGCAGGACGCGCACCTTATCACCGGCATCGAGCTCTTTCATCTTCATCTCGCCCAACTCCTCGGAGATGCCAAGACCGCTTAAGAGCACGTACGCGTCTGACTCGGCTTCGTAGCCGTTCATTTCTCCGAATTCTATCTCGAGATCTCCACAGCGCATCCCCTCTTCTTCGCTCAGTTCACCCTTGGAATACAAGGCTTCACGCTCGACCTTTATGTCGTAGAGCTTCTGGTGGCCACGGATAACGGTGTTGAGAACAGTCTCTTCATCAAAGGCGAATTGATCCTGTTGCAAAACAGCAATTCGTTCTTTGGGATCGATGGAGACCTCGCCCTTATCAGCGTCTTTCTGGCCAGCAAGAATTTTTAAGAAGGTCGATTTACCCGCGCCATTGGCCCCAATCAGGCCATAGCAGTTGCCATGGGTAAACTTGATGTTGACGTCTTTAAAGATAACGCGCTTGCCATAGGAAAGCGCAATATTGGTCGCTTGGAGCATGAAGTATACTTCCTGTGGAAATGATGGGCGCAGTAGCTCGTACAGTGCGCAGTGTGAGAAAAGCAAATGACGTAATCCTGAATCCGTGACGGCGGGTGACCACTGAATGACGCATCGTTTAAGTGAGAATGCTCACGGATTCAGGAAAATCCCCTGATTATACAAAAAGAGGTGGGAACCTACCCTGAAATGGATGAGAAATGAAGCGGAAAATACGGTTTTGCCGTTTTTTTTATGAATACACAGTTCAACAGGTAGAGAAGTCTATTCAATTGACACTCAAAGTAAGTTTAATAAATACTCATTGGAAGCAATGAGAAAATTATTTACAGGGGGAGGGTATCCAGGTTTTCGGTGATGCGAATGCCCTTTTGGGTGAATGCTTCAATATACTGGTTGATACGCTGTTCTGCTAAAACCGTATCCATATTGTTGAGATTGATGTTGAGAAGATCAACATACCAGGGCAGTTTTTGTGGGTGCAGTACATAGGCCAGGGCTATGGATCGGGCTATGGGCAGGGTGGTTTGTTTGGAATCCTGGTGGACATCACGACTCTCAGCTTGCAGAAGCTTGGCATACTCTTCTTGGAGCAAGGTTTCAAACACCTGGGTCGTAAAAACATCCCCGGCCTTGATACCGGATTTTGGATCGTCTTCGCTCAGTTCCGCCCCCTTATAGAGCCATTCCCAGAGAATACTCAGGCGAATCTCACCTGTGGCCATGTCCTCCATCAGGTAGAGAATATCATCGTTTCCAAATGAATCGGCAGGTTTCAAAGCAGCAGCCTGCATGCCCTGGCCAAAAGCATTGCCGTATTGCAGGGCCACAGAGAGCAGGTTGCGCGCTCCTTCCATGGTGCGTGGGGCTGGTTCCAGTTGGATGAGTTTTACAGCATCTTCCTCCGTATATCCAAGAGGGCCAAAGTTTCTTCCCATCTGGTTATTTTCGTGTGTGGCCTCCCAGATCGGGCGAATGATATGAACCATCTTCCAGTGGGCAACCCATTTGCCACTGGCCCCCTCCTGTTGTTCTCGTACCGCACCGGCTCGTGCACGTTCCATGCTGTCAGCGACACCTTGCTGGGAACCTACGGGGATATTCGGTTCCATACCACCTTGCCAGAGTGCAAAGTTGCCCTGAGCGTCGGCCGTGTTGACCGCTCGCCGTACACGATCTTCATAATGGCGCATGTAGCCATAGGTCATGGTGATGGCTTCAATGTTGGGATTAATGAAGCTCTTGTCGCCACAAAGTGCATCCGAAACCGAATTGATATAATCCCAACGCCCGGTATTAAAACCGACAAAATGCAGCCCCAAGGCCGCTCGAATTTCCATGAGCTGAAAGGTGGCTTCAAGTTGTTCTATCAGCACATAGACTTTGATCGTTCCCTGGGCAAGTTGGAGGTGCGCCTCGAGAGCGCTAAGGAGTTTGTTCCAGAAAGCCGCTTCCTCGGCGGTTTGAATTTTAGGGAGATACAAGACGATTGAGCTGTTCGCAGCCTGGAGGGCCTGGTAATTGAGCACCACATAGAGGGTGAGATCAACGATGGATGCAGAAAGAGAACTGCCCTTAAATCTTAGGTGGCGATCATCTAAGTGGAGCCCGCGCGCACGAAAAATTTTGGTGGTAAAGCTGAGCTGTTGCCGCCAGTCACTGATAATTGGATGACCAAAAAACTGTTCTGCCCAGCTATTCATTTCCTTGGAGACTTGCTCGGCCACTTGCAAAAAGAGCGGATCTCCTGCAATAGCCAGCATGAGGCTCCGTTGGTTGTCAAGCGACATGGTTGTGATCTGGCCCAGCGCATCTTCTCCGTCAAACATCCAACCATCCGCTCCCGAAAGCAGCGCATAGGCGACATTGCGCAGGCTGGATTCAAGAGGGGCATTGGGCTTGGCGGCAGGTCCAGTTCCCTGGACCCATTGACGCTGCAGGTCGGTTGGAATGACCGATCCTACAAAGTTGCCTGTCCGCGCATCCGCAACCCGAATATCAGTTCCCGCAATTATGGAGGCCGGATCCAAAAAGCCGAGAGGCAGCTGCTGTTGAATGCGCTCTCTCCGGCGAAGGATTCGTTTATTCATCAGCGCTTTTTGTTCCTGATTGAACTGACTCATATGCGCCAGAGCCGCCAGCGCCTCTGCAGTGTAAATATCGCTGTATTGGCGGGAAAGATTGTCACGTATTTGCAGAGACTGGGGGGCTTGATCTTGATGTGCCATGAAGTGGATCCTTTAATTTGAGTCGTACGCCGGAGTAAGCTCCAGCACCGTGAGAGTTGTTTGAACAACCTTGAAGCGAATTTCCCAGTTACCAAAGGAAAAGCCATACACCCGATCCGGGTCATTTTGATAACGTGGCCTGGGGTCCTGGCTGAGAACTCCTGTCAGTGCTCTGTGCTCAGCAGGCGTGAGCATGTTTCGCTGTCTTTCTTCGAAGATAACCTCGAGATTCGTACTATCCTGGTTTTGGGTAAATCCTTTGCTCGCATCGGGATGACTGTCGGTGTAAGCAAGGTAGGGTTTGATATCGTAAATTGGCGTATTGTTCAGCATGTCGACGCCGCGTACCCAGAGAACAGGACCTGTATGTTTTGAGTATTCAATGGAGGTGAGCTGAACCGAAGAGAGACCGATATTGTTTGGACGAAAGGGGGAACGGGTGGCAAAGACCCCCATGCGGGTGTCTCCACCAAGGCGTGGAGGGCGGACAGTGGGAGACCATGTTTTTCTCTGGGCGCCAGAAAATTGCCAGAGTAACCAGATATGGGAAAATCCTTCAAGACCCCGGACTGCCGCAGGATTCCGGTAGGGGGGCGTGAATATGATTTTTCCAATCAGGGCGTCCACCAGGCCGCTTTGCCTGGGAATACCGAATTTACTGGGAAAATCTGTATGGATATGGGCAATGGTCTCCATGAAGGTGTCGTCTTTCCTTTTCTTAAAAGCTGGGAGAATAAGGTCTTCCAGTTTACCTGATAAGACTCAGGGACACAATCGGGGAAAATAGAGCGCAGAAAAAAGTGGAACCAAGGCTTGGCCCAGAAGTGTTCAGCGTTGCATGTGGGGGGGAGGTAAAGAAGAGGAGGGAGGCTCGCTTTGAACAAAGTGGAGCCATAAAGCGCTTAAAAAAAGAAACCCCGCCAAAGGCGGGGTTTCTCGAACTATCCGATCTCAGCGCATTTTCATAACACGAGAGGCGGCCGGGCCTTTGGCGCCATCGACGATCTCGAAGGTGACGCGCTCGCCTTCCTCAAGGGATCTGAAACCTTCGGATTGGATTGCAGAGTGGTGAACGAAAACATCGTTGCCGCCATCCTGTGCGATAAAACCAAAACCTTTGGAATCATTAAACCATTTTACAGTTCCTTCAGCCATTTCTTACTACTCCTCATTACGTGTGCGCTCTGCGCACTATTGTGATTTGGCCCTCGCGGGCCATTTGTACGCCACTGAATATTCACTGAGATCATTCAGTAGTCTTTTTGACGTCAGATTGCACGATAGGGTCTCAGCCTTATAAGGCTATTTGAGATTGTATGGTACAAGCGTCAAATATCTTCTCCAGATTGCTACAGAGCACGATTTACCTGGAGTTAATTTTCTATTTAATTTGTGTAGCTTGAGTGTTTTGCCTTGTTGCTGCAGACAGCATTTGCAGTTTTTCTTTACGCCTTATTCAAGAAAGACAACAACATCTTCATCAATCATTCATCACAAAGCTGTAATCGGTTACACATGTTATCATGAACCAAAAGATCTTTGGACGGTGATTTTATTCAATATCAATATATTAAGCGATCGAGAGATTCGAACTGCAGAGATGGTACTGAGACTGAGTGAAGTGGGATGTGCGTAAAGAGCGAGAACTACAAATAAAAATCATGCGGATCAAAATTCAACTAAAGCAGTGAGCGAGTCGTTTAAGGTCTGTGTTGATGACCAGTAAAAAGACTCTTTCGTTTCAAGTTGTGTATTAATAAACTATTTCAAACAAAGTTACAACTGATTTTATCATTTTTTTGTGTTGTAACTCATTATGTAATCGCGCTTTTTTTCCTTAAATAAGGTGATCCCCTTGGGGGAAGGCTGTGAAATTCAGTCAAAAAACTCACTTTTTTCCCTGGTCACTGGCTTCGGTTATAGCGTAATTTGGCAGGCCAAAGCCAGATGATCAAGGGAAAAGTATTTTTTTGTCACTACAAATCGCTGTTACATCCCCACCGCAAACATGGACTCAAGGTCATGGCGGGAAAATGCCTGAAAGGCAAGCATGGTCTCTGTCTTCACAATGCCTTCAATGTCAACCAGTTGACGGGTCACCAGGGTTGATAGATCATCATTGGTTTTCACGCGCGCCAGAGCAACAAGGTCATAGCTTCCGCTGACTGAGTAAACTTCTGATATTCCAGGAGTTTCCTGAAGTTGCTCGGCGATGGTGTTGATCGCTTTGCGTTCGGCGTTGATTAATATAATCGATGTAACCATGGCTGCTCCTGACTAAATTATAGAGAATTACGGTGGCATGATTCAGGGGATCTTGAATAATCGTATTTTCTAGACAGACAATAAAGCCTGTGTTTAAGAAAAACGTAACTGATCAGGGGGGGAAGTTCCGAAAGAACCCGTATCATCGAACCTGTAAGCGATTGCGGGGTGCCTTAGAACTAGGCATCGGCCTGTGCAGCGTATACCTGTACGTAATCAGGTCGATAACACCGCAGATTCGGTGCCCCGTGATCGCTTACAGAAAAAACCTCTTATTCAAGACTCCCTTTGCTTATTGTAAGACTTACTCGAAACCGATGCATTCAGCTGGGCAGGAGCCTATGGCCTCCTCAACGCAGTCCTCATCGGGCTCCTCCTCCGACTCGATGACGTACGCCTTGCCCTCATCGATATCAAAACCGAAAATTTCCGGGCAGACTTCTACGCAGGCCTCACAGCCCATACATTCTTTCTGATCAATTGTTACTTCTCGCGACATACTCAACCTCAAGATGAGAAAAAACGTAGGCAATCATGGAACGGGAAATACTTCAAAGCGTATCCCCGTGCAAGAAACAGAACCCCTACAATTGGATAAAGAGATAAAATGTGGCACTGTTTCTGAATTTACTTATGACTGCTTACAAAAAAAGAGGTGCTGCCGTTTTGTGCGGCCAGCGTTGACAAACTCATGATGCCCAAGGGGGCCAGGCCATATTCCTTAGCATCTTGCCGACCGTTTACAACTTTGCCGTGTTCAGGTCAATGGTCAATTTATACTCGGATGGATCCTCTCCCTGTTTAACAGTAAAACCGAGCTTTTTGCCAAGTGCGACCATGTATTTATTTTCTGCTAAAACCGTTCCCCAAACAATTTCCATTCGACGTTCCTGGGCAATGCGCAAACATTGTAACAAGAGTTTCGCGCCAATGCCCTTTCCTTGCCAGGGATCGCCAATAAGAACAGAAAATTCTCCCCGCTTTCCATCTGGTTCACCGAGTATATTGGCGACCCCAAGCATGCGTTCTTTCCCCAGATTCTCGTCCAGACCGACAAAAGAAATCTCCCGGTCGTAATCTATTTGCGTAAAGCGGGCCAGGATTTCCGGTGAGAGCGTTTTAACGACGGAAAAGAATCGATAATATATACTGGTCGGGGTCAGGGTGTTGAAGAGGTCTTCAAACAGCGGAGCATCCTCAGGCTTGATGGGCCGAATGAAGAGTGGCATCTGCATGTCAGTGAGATCATGTCGTTCCAGGTGCTGGGGATAGGCGCTGATTACCAGGTGGGGGGCATTGCCATTTTCTATCCGCTGCAGCTTGATACGAGCATCAACAGCTATGGGCTGACCATCTTTGACAAGGATGGGATTGACATCCATTTCAATAATTTCAGGGAAGTCAGTGATCAGCTGCGAAAGCTGCATCAACAGTTCTTCGATTTTTTCAAGC
Organism: uncultured Desulfobulbus sp.; assembly: GCF_963664075.1. Lineage (NCBI taxonomy): Bacteria > Pseudomonadati > Thermodesulfobacteriota > Desulfobulbia > Desulfobulbales > Desulfobulbaceae > Desulfobulbus > uncultured Desulfobulbus sp. Next base: position 2,034,261 of record NZ_OY760916.1, on the reverse strand, counting down.
TCGACCGGAGTGCTGTTTCGGTATCCTTCCAACAGGGGAATGACACGCGTTTCTTCAATCATACGACGAGCTAGGAGACGGTTTAACGGAGGTAATCCCAGGGTTTTATCATCCACCAGCTCAGCAAAGACACCTCCTGTACCGAAACAGAGCACCGGCCCAAAATTTTCGTCCTGTTTGGCCCCCATGAACAACTCAAAGTCGGCATTGGCGATAAAGGGCTGCAGGCTGACACCGTCTATACGAGCCTCGGAATTATACGACTTGGCGCCTTCCATGATTGCAGCATAGGCTCTGCGGATGTCCTCCTCGTTGCGTAGGTCCAGGTGAATTCCATTGGCATCTGATTTATGAGATATATCCGGGGAGAGGAGTTTCATAACCAGAGGGCCTTCGATTTCTTCTGCCTTTTCAATAGCCTCATCTATGGTCGTTGCCAGCACTGATGTACAGATCGGAATGCCGTAGGCCTCAAGCACCTCCTTGCTCTTTAACTCATTGAGCAGGTCAATCTCCTGCTCAAACGACTCGTAAATAGTCCTGAAGACCTGATCCCGGTTGAAGTAGAGTTCGTTGGAGAGCTTGGGCGGGACCTGGGAGAGCAGTTCATGGTTTCTGCTGTACTCCCACATGTACATAAAGGCGCGTACGGCGCGTTCAGGGGTCTCGTAGGTAGGGATATCTGCTTCATCCAAAATTTTAATTGCCTCGGCCATGCGTTTTCCTCCCATCCAGCAGGCAAAGATGGGGATGCGCTTACGCTTGGCAATCTGCGTCAGAACCTTCGCCACCTCTTCAGGCGGTGTGAGGTCCTGGGGAACCATAATCACAAGTAGCCCGTCAAACTCGCGGGTTGAAAGACAGATATCCAGAGCCTTGGCATACCGGTCGACTGTTGCGTTACCCAAAATATCAATGGGATTGGCCCGACTCCAGTACGGGGGGAGCTGGTCGTTGAGTTGGGTGTATATATCCTCGGGGATTGGCGCGGGATTCAGCCCGTATTCAGCCAACGTGTCGGTTGCCATGACCCCGGGGCCACCGCCGTTGGTGAGGATGGCAAGCCGGGTTCCTGCGGGGCGAGGTTGTTTGGCCATCAGCTCGGCACAGTCAAAAAGTCTGGCCAGCGAGGGAACACGGACAATACCAGCTCGTTTAAAAGCGGCATCATAGACGGCGTCTTCACCTGCCATGGAGCCGATGTGGGTGGAGGCGGCTTTGGCGCCTGCATCACTTCTTCCGGATTTAAGAACGATAATGGGTTTGATTCGGGAAACGGAACGCGCAGCTGAGATGAATTTTCGCGGGTTCGTCAGATTTTCCATATAGAGGAGAATCGCCCGCACAGAACCATCGTTACCGAGATAGTCGATCAGATCACCAAAATCGACGTCGAGCATGGAGCCAATGGAAACAAAGTGACTGAATCCCAGGTGGCCCGCTGCGGCTCGATCCAGAATGGCCGCACAGATGGCGCCACTCTGGGAAATGACAGCCAGATTGCCGGTAGCCGGCATGCCTCCGGCAAAGGTTGCGTTGACAAAGGTGGCAGGGTGCATCGCCCCCATGCAGTTGGGCCCGATGATGCGCATCCCTGACCCTTCAGCGGCGCCTTCGATCTGCTCTTCAATCAGGGCGCCTTCTTCCCCAAGTTCTTTGCCGCCAGCGGCAATGATGATAACGCCCTGAACCCCCGCAATAACGCACTGACGTACGATATCCGGTGCAGTGGCAATGGGGGTGGCGATAATCGCCATCTCCGGGGGAGGATTGATCTGAACGACAGATCCGTAGGCTTTTAAACCACGAACGGTTTCGTGATTGGGATTCACCGGAATGATGGTGCCGGGAAATCCCCCTTGGATCAGGTTGTCCATCAGCGCAGAGCCAATGGCATTTGGTTTGTCATTTGCTCCAATGACTGCGATACTTTTCGGGTTAAAGAATTGTTCCATGTAGTGTGTGATCCCCTTGTTTGTCGTTCTCGTAAAAGGCCCCGAGAACGACGTTCCGAGCTTCGTAACATGCTGAATTTTCATGACTGGTTACGTGTTTTTGCCTTTTTACGAGACCATCTAGATTGGGTGAGTAACCGATCTTTTCCCCCGTGTTTCCTTTCGGATATGTAGCGAACCCGTTGAACAAAACTGCTTGAAAGAGAAAGAAAGCAAGAACCGATCAAAAAGATGAGGGGGAGCCCCCTCGATATGGTCGCAAATGATCCCGAATGCCAGTTTCTGTGACGAAGAGGTTGTTTGCAACCCTCCAGATTTTACTGATTCAGGATAGTGACCACAGGCAATTGCCCAGAAAGCCCATGGTCCCCATCACCTACTCTTTCCAGGCGGGCTTGACAAGTATTTTACCATGTTCCGGGGGTGGGAATAAATAAACAAGGAGAAAAACCATGGGTAAGGAGATTAGTGGCGCTTACAGGTTGAGTAAATCGTACATCGTGGCAAACAACGCGTTCCAGAAGAAGGAGACCTCTCGTTTGAGGAAAGCCTTTTGGGAGAATCGTCTGATCGAAAAGATGCTCAGCTGAGGGAAAGGCCAATAGCTCAGGAAAAAGAAAAAATATTAAAATAATTTTTTCCTGCTGATTTTTACGCTATAATTGCACAAGTTTGACTGGCATTATCAACAAAGGAGAATTACCCGTAAAGCTATACATAAAACCAGTGAGAGGAGGAGTAGTATGATCGAATCATTGTATGCCTTCCTGCAACAAATAGGTTTTCATCATCCCCTGCATCCCGCATTGACCCATATTCCCATGGGCATGGTTATGGGGTGTTTCTTTTTTTCCCTTTTAGCTCTGTACACGAAAAAGGATATCTTTCTCACCACAAGTCTTCACTGTACTGTCCTGGCCTTAGTCTTCATTATTCCAACAATTGTTGCCGGTATTTTTGATTGGCAGCATATGTATGCCGGCCGGTATCTTTCTTACATTGTCATTAAGATGGTCCTTGCCGCGGCATTAACAGGACTGCTGGGCTATTCATTCTTTCTCCATAGACAGCACGCCAAGGCAACAAAACTCTTTTTTATTTACGCTCTCTGCTTGGGCTGTGCAGTTGGTTTAGGATTTTCCGGTGGAGAACTGGTTTACGGTGGCTGAGCTCTGGTTGGCTCAGGTGTTTATCAGAAGTTAACGTTCAAAAGGAGATGCACATGTCGTTTCGTCGCAGATTGGTTGCAACTTTTTCTCTTTTCTCTTCTTCATTGCTCTTTGCTGGTTCTCTCTATGCAGGAGCCTACCAACATTCACTGACCATCGATAAGATGAGTTTCGATTGGAGCATAACAGGAGATACCCTGGCTGTTAAGATTATGGCTCCGACTCAGGGATGGGTTGGCATTGGGTTTAACCCCTCTGACATGATGAAGGACGCCAATATTATAATTGGTTATGTAAAAGACGGTGAGGTCAAGATTTCAGATGATTTTGGCACCGGCGTGACCTCCCACGCACCCGATGAAAGAAAAGGCGGTACGTCGAACGTGACATTGGTTGGCGGTGCGGAAGAGGGGAATTCAACCACACTTGAATTCACCCTGCCGCTCAACAGCGGCGACTCTAAAGACGGACAGATAGACCCCAACGGTGAAAATAAGGTTCTCTTTGCCTATGGTCCTGATCGTGACTCGTTTCGAATGAAACATGTCTATGATGCAATTAAAACGATCAATCTCGCAACAGGTACCATGAAATAGATTGCTTCAGAGCACGGAGAGGGCTTTTACCTGGCCCTCTCAGGCTCCTCTTCGAGGCTCCGGGAGGGGCTAAAGTGCAGGCTTGTGTTTTTCTTGCCCCTTTCCTCTATCTCGTATCCCGGCTTTAGATAAAGGAGAGCTTGTTGCTGTGTTGACCATGACTCTGCGTGCCGTTCTCACTCTTTGTCTACTGCTGTCCCTGCCAGTACAAGGAGAAGAAAACCCGTTTCTGCCGGCTGACGACAAAAACAACAACACGTTTTCAGAACTCTCCCTTAAGGCTCCTCAAGATTGGGTTCAGGAAAAGACCGGCGATTATCTCCCTTTGGAGGCGCAATTTAATGATGAAAATGGTCAAAAAATAAGCCTGGGACAGCTTATCGATCGCCCGACCTTGCTCTTGCCGGTGTATTATACCTGTCCAGCAATTTGTTCCTTTGATCAGGCAAATCTGGCTGTAAGTCTCAGTCGTATACACTCCAGCGGGAGTAAAGGATTTCGTGTCGTGAGTCTGAGTTTCAACGCTGAAGAGACTCCAGAAAATGCGAGGCAAACAAAACCCAATTACACCCATCTCCTTGCAGATAAACTCGATGGAGACCATTGGAGTTTTCTCACCGGCGATGAAAAGAATATCAGGTTGGTCACGGACGCGATAGGCTATCGTTTTGCTCGACAAACTGATGGGGTCTTTCTTCACCCTTCAGCACTTGTGGCAGTGGCATCGGATGGCCGGATTATAAAATATGTTTACGGTTCATTTATTCCCGGTGATGTCGAGCTTGCGCTCACAGAGGCAGCTGAAGGACGTCCCTCAACCTCGATTCGACGTCTTCTTGCTTTTTGTTTTCCGGCAAATCCTCAGCAGAATGCATTTGTGTTCAACGTATTAAAAATTGCCTCAGCTCTGGTCCTCGTGGTGGGCGGTGTCTGGTTGTTTCGCCTGCTCCGCAGAAAAAATACCCCCTAACTTCCTTCACGGTATGCCATGGCCAATCCATCGACGTTTTATGAAACTTCCGCTCCTCCAGGCCTGACAGGCGCGAAAGCGTGGCTTTTGACCCACGATCACAAACGATTGGGGATAATGTATCTCTGGTCGATCTTATTCTGGTTTGTGATTGCCTTAACGATCGGTTTCCTCATCCGCGTTGAGCTTGCGACAATGGGACCGACCATCATGTCGGCAAGGGTGTACAACTCGGCCTTCACCCTGCATGGGGTGATCATGATTTTTTTATTCATCATCCCTGCTATACCTGCGATTTTTGGGAATTTTTTTCTTCCCATCCAGCTCGGCACGGATGACGTTTTTTTCCCGCGATTAAACCTGCTTTCCTGGTATCTCTATATCCTCGGTGGATTGCTCGCTCTCGTTGCACTTTTCAGTAATGGTGGTTTCCCAGATACCGGTTGGACATTTTACGTTCCTTTTAGCGTAGGTACCAAGCACAATGTCCCGATGACCGTTTTTGCCGCTTTTATTCTTGGCATGTCGTCCATGCTCACTGGGCTCAACTTCATAACCACGGTCCACCGTAAACGCCATCCAGATATGGGGTGGATGCAGATTCCGCTTTTCACCTGGTCCCTTTATGCCACCGCCTGGGTGCAGTTGCTGGCGACACCTGTCATTTCAATTACCCTGCTTTTAGTTATTTTCGAGCGCGTTTTTCAGGTCGGGCTTTTTGATCCGGCCAAAGGTGGTGATCCTATCCTCTACCAACACTTGTTCTGGATGTATTCCCACCCTGCGGTGTATGTCATGATTCTTCCTGGCATGGGGGTTATCTCTGAGGTCATCCCTACCTTTTCCCGTAAAGCCATTTTTGGCTACAAGGCCATCGTTTTTTCCTCCATGGGAATCGCCGTTGCCGGTTCACTGGTCTGGGCCCACCATATGTACACCAGTGGTATGAGTGACACGGCTGTTTTCGTCTTTTCGCTCCTGACCTTTCTGGTGGCCATTCCCACTGCGGTCAAAGTGTTTTCCTGGGTTTCAACTCTGTATAAAGCCTCTATCGAGATGACACCTCCACTGCTGTATTCCCTGATTTTTATATATCTCTTCAGTGTCGGCGGCTTAACGGGCCTGGTTCTTGGTGCTGCAGGACCAGACATTCATGTGCATGATACCCATTTTGTGGTCGCCCACTTTCATTTTACCATGTTTGGTGGCACCGGATTTGCCTTCTTTGCGGCTCTTCATTATTGGTGGCCGAAGATGTTTGGCATCCTCTATGATTTTCGCCGCGCGTATATCGCCGCGACCCTGACCACCGTTGGTTTCATGTTTCATTACATGCCCATGTTCATACTCGGACTTCAGGGTATGCCCAGACGCTACTATGATTATCTGCCGCAGTATGCCCAGGGAAACATGCTGGCAGCTTTGGGAGGCGTACTTCTCTTTGCAGGAATGATCCTTATGCTGGTGAATCTGATGCTCAGCTTTCGTCAAAGAATACCAACTACAGACAACCCTTGGGGGGGGTGCACCCTGGAGTGGACTATCCCATCGCCGCCGCCCCTGCATAATTTTGTGACCGAACCCGTTATTAAAGATTATCCCTACGATTTTTCAGATATTGTTCGAGCAAAAGGACCAAGGGGAAAGGGGAGAGACCAGGAAGTCGCAGAATAAATCGTCATTGACGAGACGAACAGGATAACACCATGGAACACCAGCACGATCAAACAGGTATTCGCATTGGGATGTGGTTGTTTCTCTACACGGAGATCATCCTTTTTGGTGGACTCTTTGTGCTCTATGCGGTGTACTTTCATGATTACCCAAAGGAATTTGCCCATAGCGGGAAGGAGCTCAACCGCATTATCGGAGCGATCAACACCTGTATCCTTCTTATTTCCAGTTTCACAGTTGCGGCCTCGATTACTGCTCTCCGACAGGAATGCAAGCGTCTGAGTCTTTCTTTGATCGCCACTTCATTTGCTTGCGGCATTTTATTTCTGATCAATAAATATTTTGAGTGGGGCCACAAGTTTGCCCATGGCATTTATCCCAATTCTCCTGAGCTGGTGGACGGGCCTCCTGGGCGCAATATCTTTTTTGGCCTCTATTACGTCATCACCGGTCTCCATGGTCTCCACGTTGTTATCGGTATGACACTTCTGGCTGTAAGTTTTGTGATGATTTGGCAGGACTCCGTTACAAGCCAACGGTATGGCTTTCTCGAAAATTCCGGATTGTACTGGCACCTGGTTGATCTCATTTGGATATTTGTTTTCCCTTTGTTTTATCTGGTGCTTTAAGTACTGGGGAAGGAGGTGGTATGCAGGAAAAAGAACAACATATACTTTCCTACAAGAGTCTGGCACAGGTACTGGCAGCGCTCATGGTCCTGACTGGGGTGACGATTGGTGTGAGTTATATCCACATGGGAATTTTCAATGTTCCCATTGCCCTGGCTATTGCCTGCAGCAAGGTATCCTTGGTGCTGCTCTATTTTATGCATCTTAAATTTGAAGGGAAGGCAATTAAGATATCCTTTATTTGCACCATTTGTTTTCTTGCCATAATGATCTCTTTTACCTTCTGGGATGTAGCCTACCGCTGATAATCCTCCTTTTCTGAGGTAATCGGACTGGGTGGAAAAAAGCGACAAATGAGCCTGTAGAGAAAAAATTGTTGAGAATGACAAAAATCAAGGGATAAACGTATGGATCCAGTCGTTGGTATAGATCGCGCTTTCTGGTACATCTTCGTTGTTTCCGCTGTACTGCTGGTTCTGATTACAGCGGTGATGATATATTTTGTCATCCGTTATCGCCGCAGTCGACATCCTGTGGCCGCTGATATTCGGGATAACTGGAAACTCGAAGTCGCCTGGACCGTTATCCCCACTCTCATTGCCCTGTCCATGTTTGTCTTTGGCTGGCAGTCGTATACCGGTCTCAGGGCCGTTCCTGCCGGAACGCTTCAAGTGGAAGTCCTTGCTCAGATGTTTTCCTGGATTTTTGTGTATGACAACGATAAGGAATCAGAAAATCTGCTGGTTGTTCCTGAAAATACGCCGATTAAACTGAACCTTGAATCCATGGATGTGATTCATAGCTTCTACCTGCCAGCCTTCCGCGTCAAAGTGGATGCAGTCAAAAATTACCCAACCTATGTCTGGTTTCAAACCAAAGGCCCTGGTGAATTTGATATCCTCTGTGCAGAATATTGTGGTCTTGATCATTCCGGCATGCTGGCTAAGTTGAAGGTCGTTCCCAAGGCTGAGTACGAGGCCTGGCTTGATGAATACTGAACCTGATTGGAGCAAGGTGCTGGTTGAGCAGGGGTGAAGAAAAGAGCTGAAAAAATTCGAGCCTTTGTGCAAGTAAGCAAGGCGGTTCTTTGTCTGCCCATTGGCTGCTCTGCCGGGTTTGGTTTCATCCTGTATCAGGCTGGTCTAAGCTGGTCCCTTTTAGCGGTAAGTCTTGGAGTTTTTTTGCTCGCCTGTGGTGGGGCTGCTGGTAACAGCCTTCAGGAAATCGAAATTGATCGATTGTATGAGCGAACCTGTCGGCGTCCGCTGGTCACTGGGCAGTTGTCTCCATTGGAAGGGGGCAGCTTTTGTTTGGTGAGTTGTCTTCTGGGAATGTTGCTCTTGGGCTGGGGAACAACCGACTGGCTGCCAGTAGCTTTGGGGCTGATTGCTCTGGTCTTCTATAACGGAGTCTACACCCGGTTAAAACGGCGTTCTCCTTACGCGCTTCTTCCTGGTGCTGTGGCTGGGGCCTTGCCCCCTGTCATCGGTTGGTGTGGAGCAGGCGGCCCATGCCTGAGTCATCCTTCCTGGTTACTCTTCTCGTTGTATTTTGTCTGGCAAATTCCACACTTTTTTTTGGTCTACTTTCGTCATCAACACGACTACCAACGTGTTGGAAAACCTGTGCTCATGGTCAAACTCTCGCCAGGCGGGGCTAAACGTCTCTTTATGGTTTGGTTGCTTGCCTGTATGACCATCATTTCGGCTGCTCCGCTTTACCTGCCGCAATTACAGTTGCCCAGTAAAATGATTTTGCTGGGGCTTTGCTGCTTTTTGGGATGTTTTGCCGTCTTTATCTGGCGTGAAGAGGAGGGAGGAGAGCAGATGCAGCGTGGATTTATTGTTTTTAACGGGGGATTTATCCTCTCCATTTGCCTGGTGAGCCTGGTACAGCTTTACTAAAAACAATGTATCAGGTGCTTGTCAGGGCGCCCCCTACGATAGACAAGCTCGAGGTGTTCTGCTCAACAGGTAGGCAGATGAACGGGTGGGATTGCTTCTAACGGACTGTCAGTGCGTCTAACCGGTTGCGTATGGAATGAAGCCTGTTTTCAGACTTGTACCCCTCTCCGGCGGAGTATGATTTTTCCTGCCTGGTTCCCGTTACCTCGGGACGACCTTTGCTGATCTGCTCCAAGATCTGTTTTTGTATCGAGTTATATCTCTGCAGCATCTGTCGGATCTCTATGGGGCTCCCTTTCAAGGTATAGGCAAGGGCTGGGGAGATGTTACCGACTATTTTGATGGAATGGACAAAGACAGGAATACCGTCCTCTTTCTCGACAATACGGCGAATCCCCTGATGTAGGCTGTTTTTATCGGCATAATTCCGTTCAATGGTATCGCTATGCCAAATATCTGCTGGTGTCCTTTCTCGTGCAAGTCCGACAATGGACCCGGTCGTCATCCCCAAAGAGAAATTTGAGACAATCTCTCGAAAATTTTGAGCAAAATGTCCATCAAGTAACTGGACAATGCGTTTTTGCCCAGGATCATGAAAGACTATAGCCAGATTCCCCGAATCTTTTTTCAGCTGTGCCAAAAGAGTGATGTACGAGTTGTACACGTTAATTATATCGTTGATTTTGACAAGATTGCTGGTCAACTCTGATCCTTCCATTTATCCGGTCTCAGCCTTTTTTCATGTGCACAAAATTTTACATTTTGGAAATTGCTTTATTTTTGATAGCACATCCACGGGCAGACAACAAGGCTGAACCCATTGAAAATGCTTGATTCAAGAGAGATTCTCTCAACTGCCGGGCAAGCCATGACAAAAGAATCACGGATTCTTTTCAGGAGTATGTAAAGGGGAGTCAGCAATAGCCGGTAATGACTGTCAATACCGGCTTTTGTTGTCCTTTTATCCTGTTTTATTTTTCGATGCTTTCAGGGGAGAGAAGAGAAAAACGAGCAAAGAGATGAAAGATGAGAGAGAGCATCATACCAACCACGGTAGCCAGTGCCATCCCCTTGAGTTCCACTTCACCAAGTTTCAGGGAGACACCACTGATACCGACTATAAAGACGATGGCGGTCAGGCAGAGGTTGGCAGGTTTAGAATAATCAACCTTGGCTTCAACCAGCATGCGAATACCAGAGGCTGCGATTACACCGAAAAGAAGCATGCAGACTCCGCCCATCACTGGGGTGGGGATAGATTGAATAAAGGCAGAGAGCTTGCCGAAAAAGGCAAGAATGATCGAGAACACCGCTGCACCACCAATGACCCAGACAGAGTACACACGGGTGATGGCCATGACGCCGATGTTTTCACCGTAGGTGGTGGTGGGAACCGACCCGCAAAATCCAGAAAGCATGGTTGAAAGGCCATCGCCAAGCAGGGATCGATGCAGACCGGGATCCCGGGTAAGATCTCGCTCAACGATATTTCCTGTGACAACCAGGTGACCGATGTGTTCAGAGATGACCACGAGGGAAGCAGGCAGAATAATGAGAATCGAGCTCCAGTCAAACCTGGGCGTGTAAACAGTCGGGAGGGCCAAAAGTGAAGCGTTGGCCATTCCGGTAAAGTCGACCATATCCAAGAGAATGGCCAGTATATACCCGGCAAAGATGCCTGTCAGTACAGGAATAATGGCCATGAACCCACGAAAAAGAACGGAACCGAAGGTCACCACCAGAAGGGTGGTGATGGAGACGCAGACAACTTTCAAGTCATAACCACCTGATGCATCTGCTGTCAGTCCTGCCATTTTGGTAGCGACTCCGGCGAGTTCAAGACCGATCAGGGCGACAATTGGCCCCATGGTTGCCGGAGGCAACACGGTGTTGATCCAGGCAGAGCCAAATCGCCAGATGATGAGTGCCACAGTGCTGAAAACAAGCCCGGAAGCGATAAAACCACCAAGAGCCAGTGAATATTTATCATGCCACAGTGCTTGATTTTGGCCGAGGACCACAAAAACCGGGGAGAGAAAAGCGAAACTTGATCCTAGAAAAGCAGGCGCTTTCCCCTTACAGAGCACCAGGTATATCAATGTGCCAATACCGTTCATCAAGAGAACAATGGCGGGGTCAATCTTAAAGAGGGTCGGCACAAGCACCGATGCCCCAAACATGGCAAAGAGATGTTGAATGCTGAGCGGGATACCGCTGAGGAAGGGGACTTTTTCTTCGACCTGAATGGTCCTGCGCTGCATGAGGAGCTCCTTTGGACTGAGAGAGTGAAAAGATACATTCACCCAGCAAGAAGCATACTCCCGCCGCTCACCGGGGTCGCGGGAGCATACGGGAAAAGAACGGATTTGTCACCCTTTGAATGAGGAGGGGAGGTGACACTTTGTTTTGGCGAGGTTGGGTGCGCTCCTGTATCGTTTAAGCGGGTTTGGGCATGGCAGGAAAGAACTGTAGCGATTTAAAGGGAATACTGAATTATTCCTTTCTCTTTTTCAACTCGTCCATGTATTCGTCCCATTCAATAGGCAGGGCATTTTTTTTCTTGGTATTGCATTCTTTACAACAGGGAACAAGGTTATCTTTGGTGGAACGTCCTCCCCGGCCAAGCGGGATAACATGGTCCATGGTCAGGTTGTGAAATCCAACTTTTTCTCCGCAGTACCAGCAGGTTCCGCTTGAAGTCTTCTGCTGCCACCATCGACTTTTACGAAGCTCGCGGGCTTTTTTTCGTTCCCTTTTGAGGATACCTTCATCCAGTGGATCGAGTCCAAAAAAATTATCCATTGTTCCTCTCTCCATGTAGAAGAATATGACGAAGAATTCCAACCAGGTAGAGCGAGCCGGCAACACAGATGAGATCCTCTCCTCCGGCCGCTTCCATGGCCTGCTCCAGGGCATCGGCTGCTGGCTCGAGACAACGGGTCTTCGCCTGCGCCTCGGGAGCTAAGCTGACAAAGAGCGATTGCGGTGAAGCTGAACGCTCACTTTCAGCACGAGTTACAATGACCTGATCTGCTAAGGCTAACATTCGTTTAAAGGCAGGTGCCATCATCTTGTCGGCCATATTTCCCCAAATGAGGATCAGGCGTCTGCGCGGATAGCCTTGGGCAAGGGAGTCAGCAAGTTGCTGTACTCCGGCCTCATTATGGGCACCGTCAAAAAGCACCTGTACTTTTTTATCTTTGAATGTTGTGGGGACAAGTTCCATGCGTCCAGGCCATTGCACGCAGGCAAGCCCCTGGCTGCGTTGCTCTAGGCTAAGTGGGAAACGTTCGTTCAGCAGATCCAAACCTGCCAGAGCAAGGCTGGTATTGATGACCTGATGGGCACCGGAAAGAGCCAGTGAATACCTCTGGGCTTGACCGCTGAGGGAGCAGTACTCAATTCCTTCATTGGTTGCTCGACCTGTGAAATCCTGTCCTAAAAGACATAAGCTGCTGCCCATCTGTTCACTTTGCCTGGTGATTACTGGCAAGGCCGCGCTATCCCGCCCTGAAAAGATGACCGGTATTCCTTGTTTGATAATTCCAGCCTTTTCATAGGCGATTTTTTCTATGGTTTCACCCAGGTACTGCTCGTGGTCGATGCTGATGTCGGTGATAATGGAGATTACCGGTGTCACCACATTGGTGGCGTCGAGCCGCCCCCCCATGCCGGTTTCGAGAATAACGAGATCAGCCTTTTTTTGAGCAAACCAGAGCAGTCCGATAATGGTGGTCAGCTCAAAATAGGTGGGGTGGGGCCGATCTTTGAGAAAAAGGTCCAGCGCGGTGATGATCTCGGTGAACTCCTCCTGCGAGATGAGCTCATCTCCCAGGCGGAATCGTTCCCGCACTGAAACCAGATGTGGAGAGGAGTAGAACCCTACCCGGTAGCCGCCCTGAGAGAGAGAAGAAAGAAGTGTTGCCCCGACCGAACCTTTGCCATTGGTCCCTGCCAGATGAACAATGGGGAATGTATCTTGGGGATTTCCCAGTTCAGCCAATATTTTGCTTGTGGTCTCAAGCCCCAGTTTGATTGCAAAAAACTGATGCTCATTGAGCCAGTCACAAGCCTGTTGATAATTCATACGTATCGTGATTTCCAGGCATTGCACACAAAGTCTGTGCAATATCTGTGTGGTAGGAGTTACTCGGAGAGCACTTCAAGTTTTGCGTAATCCAGATGCAAAATTTTAGGTCCATGCCGATCAAAATGAACCTCAACACGCCGTGGTCCTGGAATGGAGGTGATACGGCCACAACCAAAAAATGCGTGGTTGACTTGCATGCCTTCTTTATAGGCCACTCGGGCAGACTTTTTGAGACCTGATTTTGGGCCCCCCAGTCCTTCATCTCGTCCTGGTCGAGGCGGAATCGGTCCCGGTGTGGAGCGACCGGGCTCAAGGGTATTATACAATCCCGCGTTTACTTCCCTGAGAAAGGGGGAGAGGTTGGCGCGTATGGTTTTGCGATCCGGAGTGGTCATCTCACGCGGGTAGGTCAGATAGAGCTGTTTCCTTGCTCGAGTGCAGGCCACATAGAGCAGACGCCGCTCTTCTTCGTACTGCTCTCCGGGAACAGCGTTCTGATGGGGAAAGCGTCCCTCAGCCAAACCAATAACAAAGACCGTGTCCCACTCCAGCCCTTTAGCCGAATGAATGGTGGAGAGGATAAGTTTTTGTGAGGTATCCTCCACCTGTTCAGCGGTGTTGCTGACATCTGGCGGATCAAGGGCGGTATCATCAACAAATGATTGAAGATCACCGTAGCCAGACATCAAAACCTTGAACTGATCCAGGTCCCGACGGCGTTTGGGGTAGTCGTCATAATAAATTTTTTCAAAAATGGGTTCGTAATACCCCATGGCGAGGTCAAACTGGTCCGAGGGAGACTGACCAGGCTGAATGAGTCTGGCCAGCATATCGTTTAAGCGAGCAAACTGTGCCTTCCAGGCTGCAGCGGGACGATAGTTGGCAAGGGCCATGACCGGATCATCTACTTCACGGATGGAGTCGAGAATTTTATTGGCAGTTTTGGGGCCCACCTTTTCCAGCTGGAGTAAGATTCGGTTCCAGCTCAGATTATCCCAGGGGTTAATAACAATGCGAAAAAAGGCAAGCAGGTCTTTAATATGCGCTGATTCGGTGAGTTTCAAGCCCCCGCGTTTGTCGAAGTCAAAACTGTGGCCAGAAAGCTCGATTTCCAGTTTGTAGGAATGAAATCCCGAGCGAAAGAGTACCGCTATCTCACTTAGATCGGTACCCGATTCCTGAAGCTTTTTTATCTCACTGGTAATAAAGCGGGCTTCAGCTGATTCGTTGGTGGCAACGATGAGCTGTGGACGCACGCCCCCTGTGATTCTGGTAAACAGGGTCTTGGTGAATTTTTGTTCGGCGCTGGCTATCACCGCATTGGTCAGCTGCAGGATGGGTTCCGTGGAACGATAGTTTTCTTCAAGTTTGACCACTTTTGCGCCCGGGAACTGCTCAGGAAAGCGCATGATATTGTAAAAATCAGCTCCACGAAAGCTGTAGATAGACTGGGCATCATCACCAACCACCATGACGTTGTTGTGGGTATGGGCAAGCAGACGGACGATGTCGGCCTGGAGCTGATTGGTGTCCTGGTACTCATCGACCAGTATATAACGAAACCTGTTTGAGAGTTGGGTGCGGGCCTCTTCTGATTCAACCAGCAGCTTTTTGAGGAAAACCAGCAGATCATCGTAATCCATCAGGCCGTGATCGAGTTTAAACTGGCGGTAGTGTTGAGCTATTGTGTAAAAATCATTGATGAATTCTGTGAGGTGAATCTGTTCCTGATACACCAGGTTTTCTATACTGTTGGCCTTGTTGATTGCACCGCTGATCAGGTTCATCACCACGCGCTTGGATGGAAACCGTTTTCCGGCTCCGGCCATGCCCAGTGAAGATTTGAGCAGATTGATAATTCCCTCGGCATCTCCGCGATCAATAATGGTAAAGTTGGAACCAATATCAATGTGGTGGCCAAAGCGCCGCAGTAAAATATTAGCTGTGGCGTGGAAGGTTCCGCCCATGACCCTGCGACAGGAGCCGGCTGTCAATTCTCCGGCACGGTGGAGCATCTCCTGGGCAGCCCGTCGGGTGAAGGTCAAGAGAAGGATAGATTCCGGCGTGACCCCCTGTTCGATGAGGTAGGCCATACGGTAGACCAGGGTACGAGTCTTTCCTGAGCCTGCGCCGGCAATGACCAGGATAGGGCCTTCGCCATGGGTGGCTGCAGTATATTGCGCGGGATTGAGAACCTCTGGCGTGACGGCAGTCTCCGCTGTATCGGACTCGAGGGGAGGGACAGATTCAATGTCGTTAAATAGATGGCGTTGCATGATCGGTTTTCTACCATAGTGGACGAGGGGCTGCAATGGTGTTGACACAGGGCAGGTCCAATGATTAAGTTTGGCCGCATGCCGTTGATCTTGTTTGAAGATGATGAAGAAGGTATTGAAACTATAGAAAATTTTCCCCGGAAAGGTTCAGCCTATTGCTCTTAGGGGGAAAGATCGCCAATTTTTTGACGTATACCTGGAGTAAACGATGGAACCAACAGAGATTTATACCCCGGAAGTTCTTGCCAGCCTTTTTCCTGCTGAACGAACCAATGAGTTTTTTGATGCCCTTTTCGGTGATGCCGATGAGGGGGCCTATGACATAACGCTGAGCTACGAAGGTTTTGACGCATCGAGCAAGACTCTGGGATTCTTTATCAATCTGCATGAACGCCCGGGACGTTGCCTCGCCTGCAACCTCACCCACGGGTTGCCTGAGGTTTTTAAACGACACCCCATTATCAATGTTAAAGGGTTGTGTGACGAAGCTGTGAAGTTGTTAGGTGAGAACGCTGCTTGTGCTGACTGGCAGCTTGGTCGAACCCTTCAGAAAGAAAAATCCATGCACTGCATTCCCTTGCAGATTCAAGTGGTAGGCATTTGAAGAACATAGGAACAACAGGTTTAAACCGGATTCCGGATAAAATGTGATTCCTGTTCCAAGCACCATAAAAAAAACGCCGTTTCTGAATGAAACGGCGTTTTTTTTATGGTGCTTGGAACAGGATATAAGAAGAGTCCGGAGGGGACTGGAGCTTAATTGACAGCTACCTGTGCTCGGCCATTGGCCTTTGCCTGGTACAAAATATCATCGGCACGTTCAAGCCAAGCATTAAGATCCATCTTACTGACCCACTCTGAAAGACCGATGCTCACTGCCAGTTTTCCGGCACTTGTTTCAATGTTCAACTCTTCAACTGCCTGGCAGAGGCGTTCAGCTAGGTAACGTGCATCCTGCAGGGATGTATCGGGGAGAACCAAAAAAAACTCGTCTCCACCCATGCGAACCAAAAGATCGGTCAGGCGAATTTGATTTTTTAGTACTTCAGCAACCTTCTTTAGTACCTGGTCACCAACAAGGTGTCCCATGGTGTCATTGACTGCCTTAAAGTGATCAAGGTCCAAAGCAGCCAGGGTAAGCGGATGTCCATGGCGTTTGGCCTGCTCGATAATAGAACCTATACGTTCTTCAAAGACATAGCGATTAGGCAATCCAGTGAGCATATCTTTACGTGCTTGGGCAAAGATCTCTTCATATTCAAGAGCCCGCTTCAGAGGGTCAGCGAGAATTAACAGTGACTCCTCAATGAAATCGAGATCATCACAGTTTAATGGTTTCCCTTTGCGGAGCACAACCAAAGTGCCACAGCAATCTGAAGAGTCAATTATCCAGCGGTGGATATGGAAGCCATCAATCTTCTCAGGACATTTCCCTGTAACAGGGTAGGTATCAAGGAGTTCCTGGGCCAATTGTATAGCTTGACGTCTTTGGGGGCCATGATACGAACAGAACATGTGCATCCGTTCTTTGCAGGGGTTATTGTAACCGATCAGTTCGTGGTCAATGAATTCCATTAACCAGATAGAATAGGCCTCGATCATGGAAGGCAGGTCAAGAATACCTGCCATTCGCTTGTATAGTGTATTTATTTTTCGAAGCTTTTCTGATTGATGCCGATAATGGCTCAGTTCGGTGAGCAGGTTTTCCAGATTATCTGGAATTTGGCTATTTTTCTGCTCTGGTAGAGCATTCTGATTCAGGGCATTTTTACGCATCACAGAAGTCCCGGAGTTGATGTCTCGTTTATTGCCGTCCAATTTGGCTGAAAGCATTGGGCGAGAAGGATTTCACGATTTACTATAGCGAAATTCATGCCTGGTAAAGTTAAAATTTTTTTTCTTCGTGAAAAGAAGGAGTTAAATTTTTGATACCGGATTTAAGCCGACCATGCAAGCAATAACATGATCAAGTAGTCATTTTTTCGACATCTCAGATTAAAAATTCAATTTCGAAGGTATTTTATGCGGTTGGTCCAAGCTATAGCCCAGCTTTTTCTAGTGGGTTTTCGAGGTATCTCCCTGATCAGTGACAATTGGCTGACAAGCGCACTCCGGGAAAATCCCCCCGGTGGAGTCCTCCTTTTTGATCGCAACGTGGACAGGAGTGTACAAAATATTGAATCTCCTTCTCAGCTCGTTGCCTTAACTTCGGAGCTGCAACGGCAAAGTATCACCCCACTCTTTATTGCCATCGATCAGGAAGGGGGGATGGTGAGTCGACTGAAAGAGCGTGATGGATTTCAGGCCTCTCTCTCTGCAACTGATCTCTCCGGCCTGGGGATTGAAGCAACCAAAATCGCGGCGCTCAACTGTGCAGCCCAACTTTCTGCCATGGGAGTAAATCTGAATTTTGCACCTGTAGTTGACCTTGATCTCAACCCGGATAACCCTATCATTAGTCGCTATAAGCGAAGTTACGGGAAAGATGCCACTCAGGTTGTTGCCCATGCACGTGCAGTTATTGATGGTCACCATCATCATGGCGTGCATTGCTGTTTGAAACACTTTCCAGGGCATGGCTCAGCTGGCGCGGATTCGCATCTGGGGTTTGTTGATGTCTCCTCATGTTGGCACGAATCAGAGTTAGCTCCTTACCGTCGACTTATCGACGAAGGTTATGCTGACGGAATTATGACAGCTCACTTGGTCAATGAGTCACTTGATCCTTCACGTTTACCGGCTACGCTCTCTCAACCGATTCTTGAAGGAATGCTTCGTCAAAAACTTGGCTTTCAGGGGGTTGTATTCAGTGATGACCTGCAGATGCGCGCCATAACGCAGGGATGGGGATTGGAGGAGGCGGTGCAGTTGTCTTTTTTGGCCGGGGTGGATATGTTGGTCATTGGCAATAATCTTAGCCCAGAGGAGGACGCTCTTGCCCGGGGAATTCAGGCTATTGGGAGATTGCTTGAAAGCGGCCGGATTGATTATAGCCGTATAGAAGCATCACTTGCGCGTATAACAACGATGAAATCAATCTGGATGAGTAACGAAAATGGAATATGACCATCGCCCGACGCACTCTATTGTTATCGGCTATCTGGCCTGGATTTTTGGATTTTTCGGAGCGCATCGATTTTACTACGGAAAATCACTTTCCGGAACCATCTATTTTTTGACCCTGGGGATCTTTTTCATTGGCTGGATCGTTGATCTGTTTTTAATTCCCATGATGGATCGGGAGGCAGATTTGCGCTACGAGCCAGGCCCCATCGATTATAATGTCGCCTGGCTATTGTTGGTATTTTTGGGACTTTTTGGTGTCCATCGTTTTTACCTTGGCAAGGTCGGAACCGGGATTTTGTATCTCCTGACCTTTGGCTTTTTGGGACTGGGCTACATTTATGACCTCTGGACCCTAAACGATCAAATTACTCTTTTGAATAGAAGATATTCTCGTGAGGGGGCAGGTGGATAAGGCCATCAGGGCTTAGGTCGGGTAAACACCAAAAGATTTGTGTGTGAGAGCTCGGGGCGGTGGCGGTATCCTTCTTCCTGAAAGTCGACGATGGCGGCGGGGGATGTTGTTTTGTTGGAAAGCAGGTAGCGCGCCATCATGCCGCGGGCACGTTTGGCATAGATGGCCACGGATTTGAGTGAATCCCCGGCTTCTTCCTTGAATTGAATATCAATGAAGGGGCAAACAAGGGCCTTTTTATCAATGACCTTGCTGTATTCAACTGAGGCAAGGTTGATTAAGGCCTCGGATGCGTTATTGGTCAACATGGTATTGAGATACTGGGTTACCGTACCCTTCCAGAATGGGTAGAGCGATGCTCCAGCTTTGTTTGCCAGCTTGTAGCCCATCTCAAGTCGATAGGGCGCCATCAGGTCATAAGGGCGCAGGAGTCCGTACATGCCTGAGAGTATACAGAAATAGCGTTGCCCAAAATCGCGTGCAGTCTGATCTAAGGTGGTAGGGGCAAGACGTTTAAAAGCCTCACCACTGTAGGTGAAAAGTGCAGGCTTGCGCGAAGCCGTTGCAAAGGCTGCAATTTTTTGTACGGTTTCCTGGCAGAGAGCATCGCTGATTCCCATGAGTTTTTTGAGTTGCCCTGGGGGAAGGGAAGCGAGCAACTTATTGAGTTGGAATGCCTTTTCTTGAAAAATTGGTTCAGAGCGGGGGCAAACCACAGTCAATGGGCTGTAATCCTGGCCTTTGGATGAGGTAAAGAGAATCATGATGTTTTGGTTGAAAGATCAATGATCGTGGAAATTGAGTGTGTCATGGGCAACAAAGGACCTGATTTCCGCCAGCCGATTTTGCCTGCATAAGGCAACGGCTTGCTATCAGTAGCAGGTCTTCTATCTGGGCATTACGACTCGAGTGATCTGGCGTAAAGCCAGCAACTCCGAAGCTTGCGGTACAGCTTACCTGATGTCCGTCCTGAAAGCTGCCTTTTTGGGTAAGCTGTTCCTGAAGGCGGTGAGCGACCTTTCCTGCTCCGCGGAGAGTAGTTTCAGGAAGGACAATCAGGAATTCATCCTCACCCCAGCGGGTGATGGTGTCAATATCCCGGCGAATTTGTTGCATGGCAATGTTGGCAAAGCCAGTGAGAATATGATCGCCAATACGGTGGCCAAAGGATTCGTTAACGCCCTTGAGTCCGTCAATATCACAGAGGATGACGGAGAGGTGGTGACCATAACGCTGGGAGCGCTTCAGTTCTTTTCGTAGCTGATCTTCCAGGGTCAGGCGTGAATAGCAACCGGTGAGAGGGTCTACCAGGCTCAACTGACTCATGCGTTCCCACAGATCTTCCTCTTGGTGAATCAAGATGTACTGGTGGGCTGCATCCAGTAAAATTCGTGCCAGCACATCACCGGGGGTACTTTCCGGGACCACGCGAAAGATAGAACGACAGTTGGCCCACTGCAGGTTGGCAAGCAGTTGATCTTCAGGAACGAGGAGCAGGGTGACAGCTTGGGTGAGTGTGACCGCCTGACTGAGGAAGGCTTGACCTGTCATATCGTCAAGTTGAGTCGCCACAAGAACAGCTGCCCATTTGGACGAAAGGGCAAGCCGTGCCAG
Organism: uncultured Desulfobulbus sp.; assembly: GCF_963664075.1. NCBI lineage: Bacteria > Pseudomonadati > Thermodesulfobacteriota > Desulfobulbia > Desulfobulbales > Desulfobulbaceae > Desulfobulbus > uncultured Desulfobulbus sp. Next base: position 2,013,906 of record NZ_OY760916.1, on the reverse strand, counting down.
CCCCTCTTTACCGTCTGCTGCAGCTACAATGTCAAATTTTATAGAATACTCCGGTGGCAGCTCGGACCGCTGCAAATGGCTGTTCACAACTAAAATCTGATGACGCATAACGTCTCTCCGTCTTCTGGGATTGGTTATGCTATTCTAGCATTCATAAACAAAAATAAGGAAATAATTTCCTGGTGGCAAGTCGAGCCAAGCTGCGGTATAAGCCCGCAGGAGGAGAATGTATGAATTGTATGGACGGGTGCAAACCCGATATTACCTACCCCTGTCAGTGGCAGTATAAACTGATTGGCGAGGAGCGTACCGCCATACTTGCGGTGATCGAACAGACGGTGGATATTGCGCGATGCCAGGTTACTGAAGGTAACGCCAGCTCAAGCGGAAAGTACTTAAGCCTCAATCTGGAGATTGAGGTCATCAGTGAGGCAGAGCGTCTCCGTCTCTATGAAGTTTTTTCTAATCATTCGGCAATACGAGTAGTTTTATGACCCAAGAGACACAAAACGATGCGCCCATGGTCGATAACAAGGTGATTCCGGTTATGCGGGAAGCCGTGACCACGGTTCAAATGATTTTATTTAAGGTTTTGCGGGAAAAAGTGCATGACCGTTATGTTGATCAAAATGAGGCCTATCATACTCAGCTTGCAGGAGCAGTGATCAATAACCTCTTTGGTACCCAGGCCATGGATGAGGGCATTCGCGAGTTTGCCACTGCCAATCGTGAGTTGGTGGAGCGGGAGCTCCATGAGCTTAAGGAGACTGTGCAGCATTTGGTTCCCATAATCACCGATGCTCTGCGCATGAAAACAATCTGTGACAACCAGGAGGGGATCCACTCAATCGGATCACTGTTGATAGCCAAGGCCCTGGGGATTCTCCAGGAGGAGCGGGAGTTGCCACTGCCATCGACTTTTATGCTCCAGGTTCGTACGCTTGCGACCTCGCACGGCCTGGTCGAATCTATGGAGACGACGCCTCCCCCCGAAGGGTAACCAGCGTAGCCCCCCACCCACCTGCGGTATCGTCTCCCAGACGATAAGCTGCAACTGTTTCTATTCTTTCCAGCAAGGTATGCACCGTGCGCCGCAGTGTGCCGGTGCCCTTGCCGTGGATAATCCGCACCTGTACTATTCCCAAACGCTGACATTCAGAAAGATATTCTGGTACCAGGGTTTTGACATCCTTGGGGGAGAAGGCGTGCAGGTCAAGGACGCCATCAATGGGAAGGACAACCGGGATCTCTTCGTTTTCTTCACCATCACTCCAATCGTTCACTTTTTTCTCTCAATACGAATATATTCTATCACGGCTTGAGCTGATTCATGAGTGTTGTCAGAATCACACATAACCGCAAGGCTTGCTGTTGCCGGTGGTTTTTTACCAAAAGCCGTCATGTAATCTTCCACAATATTGACCGAGTATTCCTGCCAGGTATTCACCTTGTCTTTTCCTGAGCTCACCGCGATCATACGCGCTTGATCGGTATATGCGTTAAAGATGAAGGGGAGAGTGGTAGGTTTGTTGGCCCAAATGTAACTAATGGAGCTGTCTGGAGGATATTGACCATAGATCAGCTTTGCCATGTTGTATTTGAGCTGTTTGCCGAAGGATGCAGCCTCCTCATCATAGGCAAAAAGGATGTAAAGTCGGGCTGGGTAGTCATCTCCCTCCTTTTTTGATGCGTCACCTTTTTTGTAGATGTTGCTGACCTTCCAGCGCCAGGTGATGAGGGGATATTGGTAAACGTTAAAGCTTTCTTTGAGCACCAATCCTGAGGCAGAGTTATCACTGGCCATCCTGAGGCAGGTGGTGTCACCGCAGGGCCCGACGGTATAAGTTGAGTAACGATCGATATTAGGAAAGTAGAGAGGGGCCCAGCGCTCAAGACTGGAAAAATTTTCTTCGAGAAAAATGGAAGGGGGGGCAGCGGAAAGTCGAAAAGGAGTAAGCCCACACAAAAAGAAAATCAGCACAAGAGGTTGCCACAATTTGTAGCAGTATTTTTTCATCATAGCTGCCACCCATTAAATCGGAGATAGCCTGCAAAATTGTTCATGTCTGAGATGTTTCTATTCCAGAGTTTCAAGCTGGTGTAAAAAGGGTTTCCGCTTGTGGCGGTATCACCATATTCCTTATCCATACCAACAAATACATCAAAACTCACCAAACCCAGCAAGAGCGTTTCCCAGGGTTTGATTGCCCCTTTTACGTGGCCACGGAGTGGGCCGTGTGAATAGTACAGACTGGTTGTGGTTCCATCGTCCAGCGGTAAGCTCTTTAATTCGTCTAAGGCCGTGAGGCTGGCATGGACCTGTTGATTGGCCACAGGCTCTTGTTTTTGAACTGAAATTTCCATAACTCGATGCACTTCTGGTCGCAGCGTGATTGTGAGCAGATCGTCGGTGGTGACGGCAGGAAGAATTGAGGGGAGTTCCTCTCCGTACACCCCGATCTTGCTGTTAGGTTCCAGGGGCCAATGAGGTGGGTAGGCGTTGGGTGGGAGCGCGTGGGTGGGCAGGGTAAGTGCGTAACAGCCGCAGGTCTGGGCAGTGGTCACAAGGACTATATCCCCTTTTGCATCAAGGGTGAGAATGACCAAAAGACCGACATTATTACCGGCTCCAAGATGAAAGGGGAAGAGGCTGAAGGGTTGCTTGATAAAGTGTATTCGATAGATGAGATTTGTATAGGAGCCTTTTGGGGTGGCGAAGGGAAGGGCTGTAACATAGAACACAGGTTGATTAGGATTGATGGTGATCTGGTGTGTCTGGGCGTTGCCATGGGCAGTTACCTGGCCAATGCGATTGTAGCTATTTTGTGTATTTTGCAGGAAAAATGCGGGGGCTTGTGTTTCCAGGATGGAATTAGTCTTTCTTTTTTGGGCAAGAACAAGTTGTGTTTTTCCGTCCGGATCGAGGGTGTGTTTGGCGCAACCGGAAACCAGCAAGAAAAAGCTAAGGATAACAATGAACCTGACGCGGAGAAGGGACATGGGAAGCTCCTGTGTGGGCGTGCTTGCGAAAACTCAGGGAACGATGTAATGCTCTCTCTATTTGATTTGGACTATTTTACCAACGAGATGCTGTGATGTCTACGTATGCTACCGCCGCCATCGGCTCTGCGGCCCCCTTACCTGATCCTTCGGTTGATCCTCTTATTGTCGAACGGACAGTTTTTAATAAAGACAGAACCCACCGTTTTACCCTGTTTCGCTATTGGGGAGATCCGGAAGATTACGCCTGCGGTATAAGTATGAACCCCTCTGGCGCAGCGGAGGATGTGGGTGACCCTACCGTTGATGGCATGGTTCGCCGAGCCAGGGAATACTGGGGAGTTGGTGCATATTATCAGCTTAATGCCATGTCCCTGCGCGGTACCTATTCTAAAGATCTGGCAAAGAAAGCGACAGTTAATCTTCCGGAAAACGATGTTTGGATTCGCCGGATTGCAGCCAAAGCAAGGATAGTCGTCGTCAGCTGGGGGAACCTGGGCCACACCTCAGGGCGCGGCCCTGAAATTGAACAGATACTTCGTGAAGTCTGTGAGCCGGGTCAAGTGGTCTGTTTCGGCAAAAACAAAAATGGCTCCCCTGTGCACCCACTCTATCAGAAGCTTGAGGCACCGTTATTCCCCTATTTTTAAGGATCAGGCGCATTACATCTTGGTTTGCCATTCAAGATCATTGAGAGATTCAGAAGGATCCGGCAAGAGCATATTGCGGACTATGCAAAGTTTTTCGGCAATTGTTTATTTAAAATTTTTGAGTTACACACAAAAAGAGCATCCGCTTCACCGCAAAAGAGAGAAGGAGAATTCAATGGAGGCATGAATAACTGGTGATGGAAAAAGGCGAAATCAGGAACCTTATCTGTTTACGTCTCAATTCTCCCTAATTTTCCCAAATCGTATTAAGCCCCTTTCTGCAAGGAGGAAAGCATGAATCAGATTCAAGAGATGGATTGGGCTGAGGATGCCTGGCACGGCCACACAGGCATGGACAGCACAAATGATTACTGCACCGTTGATGAGAGTGAGAAAAAAGACGAGCAGGAAAAAAAAGAGGACGATACTGAATAAGGGGTAAAGATCAGGAACGGTGGGTGTCGAGCAGCTCAAGCGCTACCATTGCTGCCCGCTCTGACGCTCCAGGGCCTCCCAGGCGCGTTTTCACATCGTTAAAACCATCGAGCATCAGGTTGCGCTGAGCTGATTCTTCAAGCAAGGGGGCCATCTCCTGGGCAATTCGTTGTGGCGTCACTTCGTCCTGAAGCAGCTCCGGGATGATTGCACGCTCACCAATCAGGTTGACTAGAGAAAAATATTTGATTCCCCGTATAAGTAAACGGCCTAGTCGGTAGGTCATTGGGGAAACTCGGTAGGTTGCCACCGTGGGGACCCCGAGTATGGCTAACTCAAGGAGCACCGTCCCCGAGGCGGCCATTGTCGCTTGGCAGGCGCTCATCATCGTGTAACGATCTTCAGTAATCAGACGTATATCGAGTTCTTTTTGTGCCTGAGCCAGGCCATGCGCATCGAGCAGTTCCCGATTAATGGTCGGGGCCTTGGGCAGAAGAAAAGTAAGGTTCGGGTTCTGCTCTGCAAGTCGTTTTGCCGCCTGGAGAAAAATAGGCAGCAGGGTGGCGATTTCCTTCCTTCTACTTCCCGGCAACAGGCCAACCAGGGGAGCCTTGTCATCCACACCCAGTTCCCGGCGAAAGGTTGCTTCATCTTTCTGCGGCTTGACCGTGTCCATCAGCGGATGACCGACAAAGTCGACCTCGTAGCCGTACTGTTTGTAAAAATCCTGCTCAAAGGGAAGGATCACCGCAACACGGTCGGTGAGTCGGGCGATGGAGTGGACCCTTCGCTTACGCCAGGCCCAAATCTGAGGGCTGATGTAATAGAGAACCGGTATGCCCAGCTTTTTCGCCTGGCGGGCAAGCAGGAGGTTGAAATCCGGATAGTCGATCAGGATCAGGAGAGCTGGGCGATGCTCACGCATGCGTTGAAGCAGCGTTTTGCGAGCAGTGAGAATGTCTCCCAGGTGGGCGATTACCTCAAAAGCACCGACCACCGCAATGGAGGCTGCATCCCAAAGCAGCTCCATGCCAGCCTCCACCAGAGCGGGGCCTCCCATGCCTGAACAATGCAACCCAGGCGAGATCTCCCGCATGGCCCGAAGCAGATTGGCCCCGTGCATATCGCCCGAGGCCTCTCCTGCCACTATCATGATTTCCTGATTGGACTCCATGGAGATTGAATCAGGCCTGTCCCAGATAGGCAAGCAGATCAGTCTTGCCCTCATTGATCAGAATCTCTTCCACCTGTTTGCGGTTTTCTTTGATCTGCGCCACAACCTTCAGCGCCACATCCAAAGCACGCCGCCCCTGCTCGCCTGTCACCATGGGAAGGCTCCGATCAGAGACATGGTCGATAAAATCGCGCAGCTCAAGCTCAAGGGCATCTTGATCTTGAAATCCGGCTTTTTCAATTTGAGGAATGGGAGTCATCCCCGGTGCGCCCTGCTTCAAACGAACCGACATGACCTCTTTCTTGCCAAAGTCCACCGAGAGGTACTGCCCTGGCTGGAAGATGCGCATGCGTCGCATATTCTCCATGGAGATGCGGCTTACGGTGATATTGGCGGTGCAGCCATTTTCAAAAATAAGGCGCGCGTTGGCAATATCTGTGTGTTTCGTCACAACCGGCGATCCGGCGGTTACAATGGATTTAAGAGGCGAGTTAACGATGGAGAAAACGATATCAATGTCGTGAATCATCAGGTCAAGCACTACATCTACATCCGTTCCCCGATCTTTGAATACGGCAATACGATGTGCCTCAATAAAGAGGGGGTGGGTCAGCATGGGCTTGGTGGCGATGACCGCGGGGTTAAAGCGTTCTAAATGGCCAACCTGGAGTAAACATTTGTTTTCTTTAGCCAACCGGATCAAATCGTCGGCTTCTTCCAGGGTGGTGGTGATTGGTTTTTCGAGCATGACATCAACCTTGGCCTCAAGACAGGCCCGGGCGACCTCATGGTGGAGACTGGTGGGCACCGCAATGGAAACCGCATCTACCTTGGGCAGTAATTCACGATAATCGCTGTACCCCTGGGTGCCAACTTCCGCTGCTATCTCCTGGGCGCGATCGCCGCTGGCATCAGCCACACCGACGAGTTCGACATGTTCCATCGCCGCATATTTCTGGGCATGGAAACGTCCAAGATAGCCAACTCCAATAACTCCAACCTTAATTTTTGTACTCATAATATTCCTTTGGAAGGCTTGTAACTGCGATGCTCAAGCCATCCTTTCTGCTCTCGGATGGAGTCAATTCTTTCAACTCGCTTAAATACCGAGATACGCTTTTTGAATAGCGGTATCGCTTAAGAGCGTTGCCGCCTGATCCTGCATGACCATGTGTCCGTTTTCCAGAACATAGCCCCGATGCGCTGTCTGTAAGGCAAGGTTGGCATTCTGTTCGACAAGAAAGATGGTCGTGTGTTGTTCTTTGTTGATTGTACGAATAATATCAAAAATCTGTTTGGTAACCAAAGGCGCAAGCCCCATGGAGGGTTCATCCAGGAGCAGGAGCCGGGGGCGCGACATGAGCGCACGACTGATGGCAAGCATCTGCTGCTCGCCTCCGGAAAGGTTGCCACCAGGTTGATGGCGACGTTTAGCAAGAATAGGAAACAAGGCGTAGATGTAATCAAGATCTTGAGTTATTCCTTTACTGTCATGCCTGAGAAAGGCCCCCATATCAAGATTCTCAGCAACGCTGAGTTCCGGAAATATATGCCGTCCCTCGGGTACCTGGCAAAGGCCAAGTTTGACAATCTCATCCGGGGCCATTCCACTGATTTCATGCCCTTCAAAGCAAATCGAACCACTGCGTGGAGGGACAATGCCGCTGATAGCCATCAGCGTGGTGGATTTCCCCGCCCCGTTGGCACCGATCAGGGTGATGATTTCTCCTTGATTGACGCTCAAACTCACCCCGTGCAGGGCCTGAATGTTCCCGTAGAAGACGTCTATGTTGTTGATTTCAAGCATGGACGTTCTCCTCTCCCAGGTAGGCCTTAATCACAGCCGGATTGTAGCGCACCTCATCGGGGGTGCCTTCGGCAATTTTTTGGCCGTAATCCATGACAAAGATATGATCTGATAAGGTCATGACCATCTTCATGTCATGTTCGATCAGCAAAATGGAAAGCCCGTCCGCCTTGATAGAAAAAATGAGCTCGTTGAGCTCAAGGGTCTCCTGGGGGTTCATACCAGCCGCAGGTTCGTCAAGGAGTAACAGCGTTGGATTTGTTGCAAGGGCTCTTGCGATTTCCAGACGCCGTTGCGCCCCATAGGGCAGGTTTTTGGCAAAGGTGTTTGCCTGATCTGCCAACCCGATTCGTTCCAATAAAGCAAAGCTTGTGCCAACAATATCCTTTTCTTCGCGCAGCGTGGCGGGGTTGCGAAAGATAGCCCCCAATATTTTGGCATGACTTCGGCAATGACGACCAATCATCACATTTTCCAAAACACTCATATTCTGAAAAAGGCGAATGTTTTGAAAGGTTCGTGCCAGGCCGAGTTCGGTTACTTTATTGGGTTTGAGGCCGTTGAGCCGTTTACCTGTTTTCCCCTGGCGGTTGAGAAGAATATCCCCCCCGGTTGGAGTGTATATGCCGGTAAGACAGTTGAAAAAAGTGGTTTTACCCGCCCCGTTGGGGCCGATCAATGCCACAATTTCACCGGGATGGATGCGCAGGTCAACCTGATCCAGGGCACGAATGCCGCCAAAATCCATGGTCAGGCCTTGAACAGAGAGTAGTGGTTCCATGGTGTGTCAAAAATGCAACAGATTAGCGTTTGAGTGTGTAGGTTCGGCGCACGGTGCTGATGATTCCCAGGGGTCTGAATATCATCATCAGGACTAACGTGGCTCCAAAAACCAACATGCGATAATCGGAGAAGGCACGCATATATTCGGGCAAAAGAATCAGAATGAAAGCACCAAGTATAACCCCAATAATAGAACCCATACCGCCAAGAACCACCACGCAGAGAATGATGGCTGATTCGAGGAATGTGAAACTTTTGGGGCTGACGTAGGTGTTTTGGGCCGCAAAAAAGACCCCGGCCATACCGGCCCAGAAGGCACCAAGGGCAAAAGCGGTGAGTTTGGTGCGGGTTTTATCAATTCCCATTGCCTGGCAGGCAATATCGTCTTCCCGCAAAGCAAACCAGGCGCGACCAATGCGTGAGTTCTGCAGGCGATTGACCACGAAGATGGTAAAGGCCACCATGAGCATCATCAAGTAGTAGGTATAGATGATTGATTGATCCAGGCTGAGCTCCAGACCAAGGAGGCCAGGACGGGGAATATTGGAAATACCAGCAGGGCCCTGGGAAAACTCACTCCAGTTTTCAAGCACCAGACGAATGATTTCTCCAAAGCCCAGAGTGACAATGGCCAGATAATCACCTCGAAGACGCAGGACCGGAAAGCCCAAAAGTATACCAAACAAGGCCGCCAAGAGCCCGGCAACGGGTAAAACCGTCCAGAAGCCAAGACCAAAATGCAGGTTGAGCAAGGCATACGAATAGGCGCCAACAGCATAAAAGGCTACGTAGCCAAGATCCAGCAGGCCTGCCACGCCAACAACAATGTTGAGCCCCAAACCAAGGACCACGTACATGAGCGCTGTGGTCATGATGGTCGTCTGGTAGGTGGAAAAGAGCGTGGGAAAGATAATAAAAAAGAGGACAACACAACAAATAAGGGGCAGGTAGACTTTGGGTGTCTTGAGCAGAGAAACGAGCTTAGATTTCTGTGGGATTACTTGAGCTTTACCGTTAGCGACCTGTTTGTTTTTGAGAAGTCGTTTGCCCACTCGAAAAATCAGGGAAACAGCGAAGCTGAATCCGCCGATAAAAAGCATGTTGTTCCACCGCCAGTCTATGGTGTCTTCGATGGTATTGACTTTGATCACCAGCAAGGGAAAGGTGAGAAACATGAACCAGAGGCCCGTGATGAGGGCCTGCCGAAAATCTTTGGCTGTAATCATCAGACGCTCCCTTAAACCTTCTCGATACTTGCCTTGCCCAAAAGACCCGCAGGTCTGAAAATCAGGATCAGTACCAGCAGGGAAAAGGCAAAAACATCTTCATAATCACTGCTGACATACCCTGTGGCAAAGGCTTCGGTGAGTCCAAGGATGTAACTTCCCAGGACCGCACCAGGTATAGAGCCTATTCCTCCAAGAACAGCGGCGGTAAAAGCCTTGATACCGGCAATAAAACCAATATAGAGGTTGATCTGTCCGATATGTGAGGCAATGAGCAAACCGCCAAGGGCCGCCAGTCCGCTTCCTAGTATGAAGGTAATGGAGATGATCCGATCCACATTAATACCAAGCAGCAGTGCCATCTTTTGGTCCTGAGCTGTGGCCCGCATTGCCTTGCCGGTTCGGGTAAATTTTATCAGCAGCATCAGAGCGAGCATGACCGCTGCAGAGACAACCAGGATCACCAGATCACTTGAGCCTACGATTGCAGCGTAGGGTTCAAGAAAGTCAAATTCCGGGATGAGGGCAGGGAAGGGGAGGTAATCAGCGGTTTGGGCAAGTTGCACATAGTTTTGCAGAAAAATCGACATGCCAATGGCTGAGATAAGCGGCGAAAGGCGTGGCGCATCGCGCAGGGGGCGGTAGGCAATGCGTTCAATGGTAAAACCATAGGCTGAGGCCCAGATGACAGCGGCTAACGTGGTCAGAATCAGAACCGCCGGCAGGGGGAGCCCCAAAAAGGTAAAAACCGACGAGGCAATGAGGGCTGTAAAGGCACCGATCATATAAATCTCGCCATGGGCAAAGTTGATCAGGCCAATAATTCCGTAGACCATGGTGTAGCCTAAGGCTATCAACGCATAAATGGATCCACGGGTCAGACCGCTGAAAGTGAGTTCTATAAAGTATTCCATGGGGCAAAGCGACTCCACCTAAACTCTACATGCAGATCCGGTGGTGAAAAGAAAGTGAAAGAAACGCAACAGATCAGGAGAATGAGCCTGATTGAGACCCATTACCATGTCTGGGAGCGATTATCAAAAAAAACAAATGCCTGAAAACCGGCGTACGGCTTCAGGCATTTGTGTGCATAGACAATGGGCTTATTGTACCTGGACGTAGTTGCCCTCTTGAACCTGATAGATGGAAAAACCAATACCAACGGGATCGCCCTTGTCATCAAATTTAATTTTGCCGAAAGGAGAGTCCACTTCCTCAGTATGTAATGCTGTGGCGATGGCGTCAGGATCTGTTGAGCCTGCCTTGGCGATGGCGTTGGTCAGAGCAAGGGTTGCAGCCACTGCGTTGTCAAAAAATGCGCCTGGTTCCTTACCTTCAGCCTGTTTGAATTTTTCTCGGTACTCTACACCGATTGGGCTTTTAGAAACATCAGCAGGGCCGGTTGCGTAGACGCCTTCAGCATATTTTCCTGCAACCTTGATGAAGGTGTCATCTTTCACGCCGTCATCGGAGATAAACGGAATATCCAGTCGTTTTTGGCGCATGCGGCTGACGATTTTGGAGGCTTCGGGGTGATAGCCACCAAAAATTACGGCATCAGCTTTAAATCGTTTAATCTTCTGGACTACGGCTGAATAGTCGGGAGCTCCAGGAGTTACGCCTTCAAAGAGGACTACTTGAGCCTTTCCGGATTTCTTGATGAAATCACGGGCGTACTCAGCAAGTCCTTTGCCGTAGTCGCCTTTGTCGTGAATGACAGCAATCTTTTTAGCATTCAGTGTCCCCAACGTGAAGTCGACCACGTAGCGGGCCTGAATGGCATCGGAACCAATGGTGCGGTAAAAGTTGGGATAGTCACCACTCTGGGTCAGATCAGGAGTGGTTGCAGAAGGGGAGATGACAATAATTTTGGCATCACGGTAAATTGGCAGCGCTGCCTTGGTTGCGCCAGAACAGATATGGCCAATGATTGCCTTAACATCAGAGGAAACCAGTTTAGTGGCCGTATTGGTAGCAATTTCTGGTTTACAGGCCTCGTCCTCAACAAGAAGTTCGACCTGGCTGCCGTTGATCCCACCGTTGGCATTTATATCTTTGACAATCAGCTGGGCGGCCTTTAAAGTCGGCAGGCCATAGCTGGCGAGATCTCCACTGTGGGCACCGGGTACACCAATTTTAATTGGTTCTCCAGCAAAAGACAGTGTGGCTATTAAGGCGATTGCCGCACAAATTGGGACTATTTTAAACGTTTTCAGCATAATTAAACCTCCTAATTGCTCAGTTCGTCAAAATGGGATGAAGCAGTTTCTAATACCACAGAATCTGATTTTTTGCTCAACAATGTATTTGCCCCCATGGCTTATCTATTTTTTGAGCTGAGCGTTGCAAAACAGTCGGCAGCAGGTAAGGGGGGCGAGGTGTAAATATTGTCTAAATCCAGACGCTTGTTTGCGCGTTTATCTCTCATTGTATGAATTTTGGACGAAGCATCGAATACAGTCGCAAGGCAATTCGATTGGCCAAGAGAGCTCTAACTCGTTAAAAGGATCTATCCTCCAACAAGCTCCGTCCCCGCCTATTTAGATACATGAGAATGTTTCTCTACTCATACCGTGAAAAATTTGCACTAAAAATGACCATGTTTTTCCTGTGAATTGGCGGCGGAAACAGTTCAAGGTGAAATATTATGTCTATCCCACAAAGAAGGATTTATTTTTAAGGGGCAAGGTATGCAGTCAACAGCTTTCTATTATGCCCTTGGGCGTCCATTTTCTCCGGTTTACGGCTTGGCAATGCGTTTACGGGAAAGTATGTATTCCAGGGGATTGTTACAAAGTTTCAAACTCTCTGTTCCTGTTATCAGCGTAGGGAATCTAACCATGGGAGGTTCTGGAAAAACACCGGTGGTTTGTTTCCTGGCAAATACGCTCAAAGCCGCAGGCTACAATCCAGCTGTTATCAGTAGAGGTTACGGTGGCAGCGCCAATGAGAAGGTCAACATTGTCTCAGATGGAAACGCAATCCACCTTGATGCACGTCAAGCCGGTGATGAACCTCGCATGATCGCAGAGATGCTGCCTACCATACCTGTACTCACAGGGGTCGTACGCCGTTTTCCAGCGCAGCGTGCCATCGATATGGGGGCAGATGTATTGCTCCTGGACGATGGTTTTCAACATATGGCCATCAGGCGAGAAAGTAATCTGGTGCTTTTTAACACGGATTGGTTGGCCGGCAATTCGCGGGTTTTTCCAGGGGGGGATCTTCGAGAACCTGTGGCCGCGCTTGGGCGTGCCACCCGTTTTGTCATGACAGGAATTCGTGAGGATAATCGGGAACGGGCACGTAGATTTGGCGATTTGCTCCAATCAAAATTTCCTGGAAAACCCGTGTCATTTCTCGAATATGCGCCATGTTGTCTGGTAACTCTCAACCCTGATAATCAGCTGCTTGAAAAAAGTTCGACCATTTTACAGGGGGAGCCTTGGTTTGCATTTGCCGGTATAGCTCACCCTGAAACATTCAAGCAAAGCCTTGTCCAGTTCGGTGTCGAAGTCGCTGGGGTACAGGGGTTGAGTGATCATCAGCCATACACTGCTGAACTCATGGAAAAAATCGTAAAAAAGGCCAAGCAGAGCGATGCGTTAGGCTTAATCACTACCGAAAAAGATCTGGTCAAGTTGGCCCCTTTGTCCAAGGACCTCAAAATGCCCCTTGTCGCCCTTCGCATGGAGGTAAGAGATGAGGGGGATTTCGTTCGTGATGTCCTTGCCGACCTGCAAAGGACACCTGCTAAAGAGCCTTTTTCTGACATTTAGAGATGTTTTGTTCTCTTGGGGGGATTTGCCACTGTTGCAAAAATGCCACATTGAACAGGGGGAAGAACTGTGTTTTTTTTGCAACAGAATAAATTCAGTAGTGATTATATTAATAAATCAATGATTTTTTCGTTTTTGTTTTATTTCGATATTACAAAGAGGTGCATACATACATCGAGAATGGTTATTTGTATGGATTAACTCTTGCATAACAAAAGCCAAACATATGCGCCTCTCAAAGAGACAGAGTTAACAGAGTACAAAAGGATCATTTTCATGGCATCTCCACTTGAGCCAAATCAATATACCGTAAAACGTGCCGTCAGCTGTTGTGGTGTTGGCTTGCACACCGGCAGAACCGTCAATCTTACCATTTCCCCGGCTCCGGAAAACAGCGGTATTCAATTTGTCCGCACAGATGTGGAGGGCCACCCCGTCATTCCGGCACGTGTTGAGCGTGTTGTCGACACGACCCTGGCGACCACTCTTGGTGATGGGGAGCATCGCATTTCAACCACCGAACATCTCCTGGCTGCTCTGCGTGCCTGTGGTATTGATAACGCCTTCTTAGAGATTGATTCTCACGAAACTCCCATTATGGATGGCAGCGCCGGTCCCTTTATGCGGCTGTTGAAAAGTGCGGGACGTCAGCGTCAGCGCTCCCTGCGCAAGGTCATGCGTATCACCAAGACGATCTCCTTTGCCGACGGTGAGAAGACCATTCGAGTCGAACCCTGCGATGTATTCAAGGTGACAGGTCGGATCAAGTTTGACGATGCCCTTATCAGTGAACAGCGCTATTCAGTTGTGGTTGACCGGGAGCGTTTTGCCAAAGAAATCGCAACGGCGCGTACTTTTGGATTTGTCGAGCAGGTTGAACAACTATGGCAAAATGGTCTCGCCCTTGGTGGAACCCTGGAAAACGTGATTGCTATTCACTGGAATCGCAAGTCGATTCTGAATGAGGACGGATTGCGTTTTAATGATGAATTTATTCGACATAAAGTTCTGGATATCATAGGAGACATGACATTACTCGGCTCACCGCTTTTAGGACATGTTATAGCCGATCGCTCTGGTCATGGCCTGCATCTTGGGCTTATGCAAAACATCATCGCCAATCCCCAGTGCTGGGAGTATGTCACCCTTGAGCAGCATAATGGGTCGCTCTTGCAGCATGTGGTGGATTCAACCCAGCAGCAGGGGAACCGTTTTGCGCCATTTTTCGCCCCCGTTCGGCAGAATCTTCGTTCACCGCAACCCTGTGCACTTTAACGCCAGTTGCGAGTAATCCATTAAAAACCGTCGGTTCAGCCGACGGTTTTTTTTTGCCTCCCAAAGTCTACTCTTCGAAAAAGTTGTCGAGCAAGACGAAGAAGCGTATAGTTGTGCCGACTCCAATGTATTGTTCATTATTTTATTTTACCGCACCAGGTTTTCTGAGCTTCCTCCCTGCAAGGCTTTCGCGCTCCAGCCTTAGCTCTTACTTCAGGTAGAGAGCAGGTCAATCGGGGATGGTGCGGATCTATTTTTTCACTAACCAACCACAGAATATTTATGAGTAATTCAATTTCATCCATCGGATTTATTGGTGGGGGCCAAATGGCCGAAGCCATGATTCGCGGCATTCTTGCAAGTGGTCTTGTCTCAGCTGATGCCATAATGGTCGCAGAGCCTGGTGTTGCGCGTTGCCAATTCCTGGAAAAGGAATTCGCCATCCGTTGTACCACTGCCCCTGAGGAGCTTTGCAGTAACTGTAAAGTGCTTGTTTTTGCGATTAAACCGCAGATGGCCGCTACGGTGCTTTCCTCCTACAAAGATTTCCTGAACGATCAACATTTAGTTGTTTCCATCATGGCTGGCGTTCCCTTGTCCCAACTGGCAAACATGCTGGGAAGCTCCCGACGCCTAATCCGAGTTATGCCCAATACCCCGGCTCTGGTCCTGGAAGCTGCCTCTGCTTTCAGCCCCAATGAAAATGCCACGGCGGAAGATCGAGAAATTGCCCAGGCGCTTTTTTCTGCGGTGGGCAGTTGCGTTGAGGTACCCGAATCGCAACTGGACGCGGTTACCGGGCTCAGTGGGTCTGGCCCTGGATATGTTTTCACGTTCATTGAAGCCATGATTGATGGTGGAGTTCTGGCTGGCATCCCGCGTCCCGCTGCTGAAAAACTTGTTCTGCAGACTATCTATGGTTCCGCTAAACTTGCACTGGAAACCGGTGAACATCCAGCGGTCCTCAAAGGCAAGGTGACATCACCCGGCGGTACAACCATTGCCGGCATTCAGGCACTGGAAGACGGAGCTCTGCGTGGTGTGGTGATGGCGGCCATAGAAGCTGCAACCAACCGCTCAAAGGAGCTTGGTGCATGAACCTACGTTTTGCCGGGGTTATCACCCGCCCCGATAGCCCCGAAGTAGAACAGATCGGGGAGGATGTCTGTCAGTGGTTTGAAAAACGTTCCATTCGGGCTGAAATGAATAGAATCGATCCGGAAATGGACGTGGTTATCGTTTTGGGTGGAGACGGCACCCTCTTGCATGTCGCCTGGGAGGCAAGTCGTTACCAAGTCCCGATATTGGGAGTTAATCTAGGGAACCTGGGGTTTCTCACCGAGGTTGCTGCCGATGAAATGTACATGGCACTGGAAACCCTGCTCATTGAAGAGGATGTACGCATGGAATATCGGATCATGCTTGCCGCATCCACTATCAACGGGGCAACCGGCGAGCGCAGCGAGACATTTCATGCGCTCAATGAGGTGGTCATTGTCAAGAAGAGTACAGAAGCCATGATTCAGATGCGCTGCTGGGCTGATCGCGAATACGTGACCACTTATCGTGCTGATGGGTTGATAATGTCCACGCCCACCGGCTCCACCGCATATAATCTCTCAGCCGGGGGGCCAGTGGTGCATGCAGAGCTTGACGCCATTGTTGTTACCCCCATCTGTCCCTTTATGCTGGAATCCCGGCCCGTACTTCTGGGGTCGGAGTATAAGGTAACCACCCAGTTGCTTGCCCCGGCGGGTGAGGTCAAGGTTATCGTCGACGGAGAAATGCGGTGGACTATAACCGAAAATGACTATCTGCTGGTGCAGCGCGCCTCCAAACCTTTGCGCCTGATCAGCTCCCCCTGGAAGAGCTATTTTAATATTCTTCGCAGTAAATTGAATTGGGGAGGAGCTAGCGTCGATCTCCCCTTACCAGAACAGGTGTGCAAACACTGCTAACGAGCAGTAATGACTTCAGCAGGCGATGAAGTTTATCTTACCTCTTGATTTATCGAGTAAATTTTCAGTGGATTGACTTTTTTCTTCAATTCTGCTAGATTGCTCAAGTTTTGATAACAGCTCGCCCTTATACACATTTTCAGGCTGCGCCTGAGAATGGTTTTGAGCGTTTCGCAAACTCTTTTTTTACTGACAGTTTTCAGAAAAAAGAAATGCGAGGCCTTTAATATTGATCAATAGGCATCTATGCCTACCAGAGAAAACATGGTGGAGAGAACATGGCCAGTGTGGTAGTGGTCGGCACCCAATGGGGTGATGAAGGCAAGGGAAAAATTGTTGATCTGTTGACTCGCTACGCAGATTTTGTGGTGCGCTTTCAGGGCGGCAACAACGCCGGTCATACCCTGGTTGTTGACGGTAAACAATACATCTTTCATATCATTCCCTCCGGAATCCTCTATGAAGGCAAGACCTGTGTTATTGGCAATGGCGTCATTATAGATCCGGGTGTCCTGCTTAAAGAGATGGCAAGTCTGGCAGAGAAGGGACTGACCGTCACTCCTGAGAGGATGGTTATCAGCTCCAATGCGCATCTGATCATGCCCTACCACCAACGACTTGATGTCGCACGGGAAAACGCTTTGTCAAAAGACAAAAAGATCGGAACCACCGGGCGAGGCATTGGCCCCTGCTATGTGGATAAGGTCGGGCGCGTTGGCATGAAAGTCGGTGATCTTATGGATCCCAGCCTCTTCAAAGAAAAGCTGGAAGCCGCCATCGACGAAAAGAACTTTGTCCTGAAAAAGCAGTTCAACGCAGAGCCTGTTGATCTGGCGGCCATCACCGACGATTTTTCTCGGTTTGCCGAAGAACTTGCTCCCTATGTAGGCAATGTTTCCGTCCTCCTCGACAAGGCAAGAAAAGCCGGACAGAATATCCTTTTTGAAGGCGCTCAAGGGACCCAGCTCGACATCGATCATGGCACGTATCCCTTTGTTACCTCTTCAAACACCATTGCAGGGAACGCCTGCATCGGTTCTGGTTTTGGCCCAAGTCATATTGACGAGGTCATCGGTATCCTGAAAGCCTACACCACCCGTGTCGGTGAGGGACCATTTCCGACAGAGTTGCTTGAAGGGGATGAGATCGGCGATACCCTGCAGCAGAAAGGGCATGAGTACGGTGCAACCACCGGACGTCGTCGCCGCTGTGGCTGGTTTGATGGTGTGGTTGCCAACGACGCAGTTCGGCTCAACGGTTTGACTGGGTTTGCCGTGACCAAGCTGGATGTTCTTTCCGGACTGAAAAAACTCAAACTGGCAACCAAGTACGATGTCGAAGGGCAACCATTTGATTACATGCCTGAAAATATTCGCCGTGCTCGGCTCGCCAAACCCGTATACGAAGAGATGGACGGCTGGGCAAATGAGTTGACCGACGTTCGCTCGTATGATGATCTGCCCGAGGAGGCAAAATCCTATCTCAAGCGGATTGAGGATTTCACTGGAATTGCTCCGGCCATTGTTTCCGTCGGACCGGATCGTGCACAGACACTGATGCTTCGCAATCCATTTGAAAAATGAGCAGTTGCACCTAAATTTGTCTGTTGGGCGCTTGCGGACTTGTCAGGAGCCCAACAATGATTATAACTCAACTGATTGGTATACCACTGAATATTGACCTGCAATCCTCAGTTTATCCATTCAGCGCAGTGTAAGTTTGATTCCCGGAGGCTCTCCCTCCGGGATTTTTATTCCATGGAGGTTTGTACATGGCACGTATCACAGTAGAAGATTGTCTGGAAAAAGTTGGCGATGATAACCGGTTTTCTTTAATTCATCTCGCCGTTGAGCGCATTCGTCAACATCGAGATGGGGAGCCCTTTCTTGTCAGTGGCAAAAACAAGGAAATAGTCATGACGCTACGTGAAATTGCATCGGGTGAGGTAACTTTTGGAAATATTCACGAGTTACCTAAAAAGCGTAAAGCCAGTTTAGTCAAGTCTGATGAGTCCGCTGAGGCAGATGCAGCTGAGTAATATTTAGGTATTCTCACTGGGGCTGAGCCAGAAAAAAGTCTCTGGATAACGCAGTTACCAAAACAGCCTGATTAGCGCTTTTTGACTGTGTTTAACAATCGATACACTACGAATAAAGCATTTCAGTAAGGATTATGAGCAAGAGCTATTACGAAGTCCTCGGGGTCGCCAAGGATGCCTCGGCAGATGTTATAAAAAAGGCTTACCGCAAACTGGCAATGAAGTACCACCCTGATCGCAATCAGGGAGACGCTGAGGCAGAAGATAAGTTCAAGGAAGCAACAGAAGCCTATGAAGTGCTCAGCGATTTGCAAAAACGTCAAATTTACGATACCTACGGTAAAGAAGGGTTAAAAAGCAGCGGCTACAGCGGGCCCGGATCCAACGAGGATATCTTCAGCCATATCAATGATCTCTTTGGAGATCTCTTTGGTTTTGGCGGTGGTGGGCGTGGAGGGCGACGTCGTGATCCCAATGCCCCTATTCAGGGTGAGGATCTGCGCTACGATATTCACATATCCTTCATGGATGCTATACACGGGGTCAATAAAGAGGTCGAAGTTACCAAGCGCGAGACCTGTTGGACTTGTGAAGGATCAGGCTGCCGTCCCGGTTACAAACCTGAAACGTGTCCGACCTGTCATGGTCGGGGGCAGGTTGTCCGTTCTCAGGGATTTTTTCAGGTCAGCACAACCTGCCCGCACTGTAATGGTTCAGGGCAGGTTGTAAAAGAGCCATGCCAGGATTGCCATGGTGAGGGACTGGTCAATAAGAGCAAAAAAGTCAGTATCCGTATCCCGCCAGGCGTTGATACAGGCTCGCGTATGCGGCTTTCCGGGGAAGGCGAAGGTGGGCGAAGGGGCGGCCCCTCGGGGGATCTCTATGTCATTATTCACGTGGAGGAACACGAACATTTTCTCCGTGACGGGCAAACCATTTTTTTACGTCTGCCCATCTCAATGGTGAAAGCCGCACTTGGCTGTGAGGCAGACGTTCCCACGGTTCATGGTACGACGAAATTAAAAATTCCTGCAGGTACCCAGACTGGTCACCGTTTCACCTTGCGCGGAGAGGGCGTGCCTTCTTTACGTGGTGGTGGCAAAGGAGATATGGTCGTCGAAGCCAAGGTGCTTACCCCCACCAAGCTCTCCAAAGAACAAAAAGAATTGCTGAACCAGTTTGAGTCTCTTGAAAAGAACCAAGAGGAAGAAGGATTCTTTTCCCGATTGTTTCACGGACATCTCGGCAAGCAGAAAAAGAAAAAAGAAGGCAAAGAGAAGGTAGCCAATGGCTGAGCAATCGGAATTTACTCATTTTGATGAAAGCGGCAACGCTCGCATGGTGGATGTCAGCGGTAAGACTGAAACTGTCCGGGTGGCGATCGCAGCTGGAACTATCACCATGTCTCAGCAGGCCTATGACATGATTCGCAAAGGTACCGTCAAAAAAGGCGATGTACTTGGTGTTGCCCGCATCGCCGGAATCATGGCGGCAAAAAAGGTAGATCAGCTCATTCCTCTCTGCCACCCCTTAGCGATTACCTCTGCAGATGTCGCCTTTTCTTTTCGCGATGCTGACTGTGCAATTGAAATTGAGGCCACCGTTTCCATGGCAGGCCGTACTGGTGTGGAAATGGAAGCGTTGACAGCTGTTTCTGTGGCGGCCCTGACAATTTATGACATGTGCAAGGCTGTGGATAAGACCATGGTCATCTCCGATACTCGGCTTTTGCGCAAAAGCGGCGGGAAGAGCGGCCTATTTGTCAGGCCTGATGTCCCATGATATAACATAGGCAAAGAGACCACGTTCACATTCTGTGGGAGAGCGATATGGAAGAAAAAGATTTGCTGCATTTTAAAGATCGACTGGAAGAAATGAAGTCTGAAATCAACATTGATGTTGAGCAAACACTGACTGACATGACCAGTCAGAACGGCAATATTCCAGATCCCAACGATCGAGCGACTGTTGAATCCGATCGAAGTTTTGAGCTGCGTATTCGCGGTCGAGAGCGGCGGTTGATGGAGAAGATCGAAGAAGCTCTCTCCCGCATAGAAGATGGTTCTTACGGAATCTGCGCTGGATGCGGAGAAGATATTGCCATTAAACGGCTTGAGGCTCGACCGGTTGCCAAGTTTTGTATTGATTGCAAAACCAACCAGGAGCAACGCGAAAAAGAACAGGGGCGTTAACACCTATGCCGGAACTAAGAAAGGATCCTATTCTTGGCCGTTGGATCATCATTGCCCAGGAGCGGGGAAAACGGCCTACTGACTTTTTAGTCGAAGAGTACAAGGTCAAGGGAGGTTTTTGCCCCCTCTGCCCTGGCAATGAAAAGACCACGCCAGATGAGGTTCTGGTGTATGGGCGGGAGTGGGGGTACCCCAATACCGCAGGCTGGAAGTTACGGGTCGTGCCCAATAAATATCCTGCTTTGGTTATTGAAGGAGAGCTCGATAAACAAGGAGAGGGTCTCTACGACCGCATGAACGGCATCGGTGCGCATGAGGTGATTATTGAAAGTCCCAACCATAAGGACCGATTTTCACACATGCCACCCCACGATATGCTCTTTACTTTCCGAGCCTTCCGTGATCGCATCCGTGATCTTTCCAAAGATCCACGTTTTAATTATGTCGTTATCTTTAAAAATTTCGGAAAGGCAGCCGGTGCTTCCCTTGAGCATTCTCATTCCCAGCTTGTTGCCCTGCCTATATTACCTCGCATGGTGACTTCTGAGCTCGACGGATCTCTTTCCTATTACAAATATAAAGACCGATGTGTCTTCTGCGATATTATTCGACAGGAAACACAGCAGAAGATACGTCTTGTCTGTGAAAACGATAAGTTTGTGACGGTTACCCCCTTTGCTCCACGCTCACCTTTTGAGATGTGGATCATGCCCAGGCAACACAGCTCATCCTATATTGAGCAGGATGAAAGCTCTCTGATTGCTCTCGCCGAGATATTTTCTGAAACTCTGCGTCGTCTTGATACTTGTATTCCCAATGTTCCCTATAACTTTGTTCTGCACACCCAACCCCTGCGTTCTGGTCCGCTGGAACATTATCACTGGCATTTTGAGATTGTCCCTAAACTAACGTCGATTGCTGGATTTGAGTGGGGAACCGGGTTCTACATCAATCCCATGCCACCTGAAGAGACCTGTAGGTATCTTCGCGAGGTGAAACTGTAGGAGGTGTCTGTGGAAAAAAAACGTATTCTTTTAGTCGACGATGAAGAATCCATTCAGTTGCTCTATAGAGAGGAATTTGAAGATGAAGGCTATATTGTCGATTCAGCCTATAACGGGCAGGAAGCTTTAGGGCAATTTGCAGAAAATCCCCCAGATATCGTGGTGCTTGATATCAATATGCCGGAGATGAATGGTATCGAGGTCCTGCGGCAGATGAAAGAGATCAAAGGTGATATTCCCATTATTCTCAGTTCAGCCTACCAGGAGTATAAACAAGATTTCGGCAGCTGGGCCTCTGAGGCCTATGTGGTGAAGTCGGCCAATATGGATGAACTTAAGGCGACCATACGCAAACACCTGGGATAGTGTCCACCCTCATGCTGCCCAAAGCTCTTCTTCTCTGGGGGAGATTTTCGTAGATTACGTGATAGTGGGTGATTGCTGAGGATTGCGCAAAGTGTTACCGCAGGCATGCCAATGGTATTCCGGTGATAAAATTTTAAGCGTGACCCAGGGATTGGAAAAAAAACAATTATTCAAGATTCCCTTGTATCGTTCTCTTTAAACGTCTGCGCTCATCCCGTATATACCTGAATAGTATTATCTACTGCCCTTGGGCATCCAACTGTACTTTTCCTCTTTTTGTCTCAGACAACCGAAAGGTTATTAAAGCCGTAACTCCATGAAAGATATTCAAAGCTCTGCTGACTCCCGACGAATCGATATTCGAAAAGTTGGTGTGAAGACCATAACCTATCCCATAACGGTCTTGGACAAGGCTAAACGCACTCAATCCACCATCGCCAAGGTTAACATGTATGTGAACTTGCCCCATTTGTTTAAGGGGACACACATGAGCCGGTTCGTGGAAATTCTCAATCAGTTTCATGGTAATTTTAACCTCAAGACCTTTCAATCCATTCTTGAAGAAATGAAGCTCCGCCTCGATGCCGAAGCAGCCCATATGGAAATGGAATTTCCCTATTTTTTTGAGAACTGTAGTGCAACGACGCCACAGACTTTACGGCGGTATGATTGTCGCTTGCATGGTTCCTTGGACGCAAAACTTGACCTACAGGTTGAAGTTGACGTTCCCTTGTCTTTTACCGCTGAGCATCATTCGCACCAGGATGGACTCACTGGTCATTGGGGAATGATGACGGTCGCTGTGCGAATGAAATCTTTTCTCTGGATTGAAGATCTCATCGCCCAGGTTGAAAATGCCGTGGCCTTACAATCGCTTGAAAATGAAACGGTGGAATCACTTTGTTTACAAATCTCCGATGTCCTGCTAGCCAGTGGAGCCTTTCAATGGTACAAAGTTGTTGTGAAAAATAGTGCCAACGGTTATTCAGCATTTGCTGTGTCGCAATGGCCCCGTCAGTTGCCAGCCCACTGATTCAATATACGGTATGCTCCCTTATCGGGGTGCCTCTACGCTTAACCATCTCTACCCCAACAGACTGCGATGAGTGAACTTCTTTTTGAAATAGGAACAGAAGAAATCCCCGCTGGATATATCCAGCCGGCCCTGAACACCCTGGCTGAACAATCTGCCAAGAAACTTGGGGCTCTGGAGCTCACCTATGGTGCCATTCGCACCTATGGAACTCCGCGTCGGTTGACCCTTATTATAGAGGATCTGCAAGCCAAACAAGCTGACCGAAGTCAAGAGCACATCGGGCCATCGAAAAAAGCAGGTTATGATGAGGCCGGCAATCCAACCAAGGCAGCCATTGGTTTTGCCCGCTCCAAGGGGTGTGATCCTGCTCAGTTGCAGATCGTTGATACTCCCAAGGGAGAGTACTTGATGGTGGTTGAGGATGTGAAGGGGCAGGAGACCAAGATGCTTCTGCCTGCCATGCTTGAATCACTTATTCGAGAGTTGGTTTTTCCTAAATCAATGAAATGGTCCGACTATTCTATCACCTTTGCTCGACCAATTCAGTGGCTCGCGCCACTCTACGATGGTGAGGTCCTGCCTGTCGAGGTTGAGGGCGTGAGCGCTGGAAAGACCTCCCGTGGTCATCGTTTTCTTGCTCCTGAAACTTTTGAACTCACCAATGCCAGTGAGTACCTGGAATTGCTGCGTTCAAAATTCATAATCGCCGATCCCAAAGAACGACGTGAGATGGTAATTACTGAGGTTAAACGTGCAGTCAAAGAGCATGCGCAGATAGAAGGCGCCACCCCGATTCTTCATGAGGGACTTTTGGACACGGTAACCAACTTGGTTGAGTATCCTTATGGTGTTTGCGGACGTTTTGATGAAAAATTTCTGCAGCTCCCCGAGGAGACTCTGGTGACCTCCATGCGGGAGCATCAGAAATACTTCCCCGTGGCAGGAAGCGATGGAAAACTTTTGCCGCTCTTCGTCGCGGTCAATAATACCAGAATCGAAGATATCGCTTTGGCTGCCAACGGTCATCAGCGGGTATTGCGGGCACGCCTGGAAGATGGTCTCTTTTTCTTTAATGAAGATAAAAAGCACACACTCGCATCACTCTGCCCAGAGCTAAAAGGGATTGTTTTCCAGAACAAGCTTGGCACTATGCTTGCCAAAAGTGAACGCATGGTTGCACTATCCGCCACTCTGGCCCGCGTCATAGCTCCAGAACTCGACGCGGACGTGCAACGGGTTGCAACCCTGGCAAAGGCAGACCTGCTCAGTCAGATGGTTGGTGAGTTTACCTCGCTGCAGGGCATTATGGGCCGAGTCTACGCCTATACCGATGGTGAAAAGCCTGAAGTTGCCCGTGCCATCGAAGAACATTACATGCCTGTCCGAGCTGGTGGTGCATTACCAAGCTCACTGCTTGGCGCTCTGGTTGGCATAGCAGATCGCCTGGATACACTGGTTGGTTGTTTTGCTATCGGTGAAAAGCCCACCGGTAATAAAGACGCCTTTGGACTCAGACGTCAGGCTATTGGACTTATTAGTATCATCAAGGGCTTAAAAATTTCCTTCTCTTTAGAGGAAATGGCCACTGCCGCTCTCAAGGGCTATGAAGGAGTCGTGGCAACTGATGCTGCCATCGTGACAGAGGTCATCGAGTTTATTCGTCTTCGCTTTGAAAACGACCAGGTTGCAGCTGGTCTTCCCCAAGAACTCGTCGAAGCAGCGACCTCGGTTGGCTTTGATGATGTGGTCGACTGTATTGCCCGAATTGAGGCCTTGGATCAGATTCGATCTCAGGAAAGTTTTACCGTCCTTGCCGGATCCTTTAAGCGAATTAGAAATATCGTCAAAGACAACACGGGCACAACTATTGAAGCATCACTGTTGAGCGAGCCTGCAGAACAAGCACTTTTTTCTGCTTTGACCGAAGTTCAAGCTCAGGCTCAGCCTTTGATTCAACAGCAGGAGTACTGCAAAGCACTCTTGGCGCTTCTTGAAATGAAAGAACCGGTGGATCAATTTTTTGATAAAGTCATGGTTATGGCTGAAGATCCTGCCGTTCGTCAAAATCGACTTAATCTGTTGACAGCGCTTGGCGAACTGGTTCTCTCTGTAGGTGATATTTCACGTATGCATGCAGAATAAACCTATGATGTAACACTCTTTTCAAAGAGTGTGATTGAAACATAAAAAGCTGTCCACTTCGTTCCAATGTGGACAGCTTTTTTTTGTGTACATGCAACAAAAGCTGCCCACACCAAAACAGTATGGATAGCATTTGTTGCACATTGTCAATGGATGGAGCGTGCAGCTAGCTACGCGTTGAAGGCTGACAGGCTATTCATAGAAATTGCCAATCAGCCATCACCAGCAAGCTTCTCAATACCCCTTATTTATGACAAGTTGTACAGCGAGCGAGTTTCTTGTCACTCTTCTGATGACAGGTTTTACATTTAGCGTGAGCAGCTTTCATGAAGGTTTTGACCTTTGCAGGCATGGCTGCTTCATTACTGTTGTGACAACTTTCACATTTTTCGATTTTCTGGCCCTCAACATAAGCTATCTGCTTTCCCTCGGCATCTTTACCGTGGTGGCAGGTGCCACATTCCAAACGAGACTGATGCTCGCCATGGGGAAAAAAGGCTGGTTTGGGTTTTGCCTTGCCATCAATTGTGGACTCAAGCGTAATCTCTGCAGGGCCCTTATCGGCCGCGATTGCAGTTGCTAAGAAACAGGGGGCACAGCAAAAGGCGAGAAGGGCCCCACCAAGAATAAAATTTTTCATTGAATATCTCCTATAAAAAAGTGAGTAGGACGTTGAGAACAAAAAAACGTTGACATCAATTAAACGGATCCGTAGCTATGCAGACCCGATAGAAAGAAGTTGACCCCAAAATAGGTAAAGAAAACAGCGAGAAAACCTACAATAGCTAGCCAGGCTATACGGCGGCCCTGCCATCCCCTGGTAAAGCGTGCATGCAGGGTCAAGGCGTAGACGAACCAGGTAATAATGGACCAGGTCTCCTTGGGATCCCAACTCCAGTAGGTACCCCAGGCCTCGTTGGCCCAGATTGCTCCGGTAATGATACCAGCTGAAAGCCACATGAAACCAAAAACTATGGTTTTGTGCGTCAGGTCGTCAATAACTTTGAGCTCAGGTAACGAGCTTGATATCGATGCCTTGATTGCTTGGTGCTTGTCTGTACTCTTTAATAAATACATCATGCCCAGACCGCCAGCCACGGCAAAGGCGCCATAGCCAATAAAACAGGTGACCACATGGGCTATGAGCCAATTGGACTGCAAAGCAGGAATAAGCGGACTGATGGTGTCATCAATACGGGGTGAGAGAGAGGCGTAGGCCATGGCCACAGCAACACAGGGCATGACAAAGGCTCCCATAATACGTGCCTTAAAACGATATTCCAGTCCAAGATAGAAAAGGGTGGTGCACCAGGCAAAAAAGACCAGAGACTCATACATATTAGTCAAAGGGGCATGACCGACACCGATCTGATACGATTCATACCAGCGCAGCCCAAGCGCGATTGTTTGCAGCAAGACTCCACCCACCGCGAAGATCATGCCGATGAAACCGACCTTCTCGTTTTTAAACAGTAATAGGGCCAGATAAAACGCCGCTGCCAAAATATAGGCGATCATGGCCAGGCCAAAGAACAGAGAGCTCTCCATAGATAATCCGTAAGCAGAAATGGACAAAGGTGAGGTGGGCTTGATCAGGGAAATTGATCTAAACGCTTGATACGCTCAGTAAATTTCCTTTCAAAACCTACCTTGTTTTTATTGGCATCGCCAGCCAAAAGTATTCGGCACTCGGAGCCTTCAACCTGAATAATTCCATAGAGACGCCGATGTGAGAGAAAAAAGGCCACATAAAGCCCCAGAAGCATGAAGATACAACCGCTATAGACCAGTCCAACTCCAGGGTCTTTGGTTGCTTGCAAACCGGTGGCATAAGCCTGATCAACCTTTAAGGTGTAGCTCTCCCCGGGACGTTCAATTTTGGCCTCCTGCCCGGCCTGCAGCCAAAAAACAGAGGCCTTCCCCTTATCATCAGTAAACCAGATTTTAAGCCGTCTGGTCACCTCTCCACGGTTTTCTCGGTTGAGAATACCGTAACGAACCCCCGTCTCATCCCAAAGGACCTCTTTGGCTACACCAATGCGGGAACTGGTCGTCAGACCGTCGGTTTCGCGTTTAATCTCTACTCGATAGTTCTGGAAAGGCTGATAACTTGATTGGTAAAAGGTCACCCCTTTATAGGTGAGTGGCTTGTTAACCTCAATGATCGCATGACGAACTTCCGTACCTCCCTCAAGTATTGCCACCTCTGAACGATAGGTTTTGGGCATTCCATTGGAATAATATTCGATAGTGAAATCTTTGCAGAAAAGTTGGAAATCAAGATCAATATGCTGGCCCCCCTTAAACGCATTAATATGACTTGAGGCCTGCCCTTCAGGGAGCATCATTGCTCCTTTAAAGGCAAAATTGGGATTATGGAGAACTTTTTGAGCAATAGTGGATGAGCCAATGACAGCTCCCAAAAGGACCACGAGGATAGAACAATGGACGACATAGACGCCAAAACGACTCCACCCACCCCTCTGGGCAACAAAAAGCAAGCCATCGTTCCTTGGTAACTTTTGTGCCTTAAATCCAAGTGTTTGGAAAAAAGAATTTACTTCGTGTGCAGCCGCATCCATGGTCGTGGAAAGGGTGTACGCATGCTGCAGAGGCATTTTCTTCAGTTGCTCCGTAGATGTCGTCCCCAGATCACGGCTGAGGATACGAAAAACTTGAGGGATTCGTTCTACGCTGCAGACAATGAGATTGAGAGCAAAAAATCCAAGCAGGCTGAGAAACCACCAGGAATTATACATATCAGCAATATCAAGCAGTCCAAAAAATTGAGCTGTTTTTTCCCCAAACTGTTGGACGTAAAAGCCGTAACTTTGATTTTGAGGAATTATGGTGCCGATGATGGAGGTTGCTGCAAGAATAAAGAGGAGGAAAAGGGCCAGTTGCACTGAGGCAAACAGGCTGACAAAACCATTTTTTTTGCGCATGATCACGAGGTGGGTTGTTAAATGACAGGCCGGGTGCGCATGGTGCGCATCGGTTGTTCATAAAGGAATTGAATGTGGTTTCCTTAGCATGAGTCCATGAAACTGGCAAGAATCTTTTCTTCTACCACTTTGTGGGGCGCTTTGGTGTAGATTCAGTTCCACAGATAATCATGGAACTGTTTTCGATAATTGCCGCGTTGGTCTCAAGGAAGAGAGCTGCTTGCGCCTGCTTGATCGATATCGACCGGACATCCATTTGCTGGCAGAGTTCAGGGGGGATCTCGCTTACTAACCGTATGCGTATCCGTTTTTTTTTTGCCATCATGGAAAGAGCCGTCCCCCCGTTTCCCGTGTAGGATTTTACAAGCACCGCATATGCTTCCTGTGCACCCATTGTAAAGTAGGGAATAAAGGTACTGGAGCCGATTCCGTCAGGACACTGGGCCAGAACAATGAGCTGGCCACCGTCTTTGACAAAGCCCGCGGCATTGTTGATAGCCTTATGGGATTGGATAAAATTTATATCTTTGGGGAATCCACCCGCGGATGCAATGACCATCGAGTACTGACTCTCGCAGGGGAGGCGAAAGTGCTGATCGTGCAGTGCACATGCCTCGAGAAAATCAGTATACGATGCTCCACAGCTGTAGTCAACCACCTGACCGTCGCTGATGTAGAAGCAAAGTTGATCTTTGGCTATACCCAAAGAAAGCAAGAAATCTATCAGCCAGGGGAGAATCGTTTGGTAACTGCAGAGTCTTGTTTTATCAGCTACGACAATGGCAACGCGGCAAGAGGGCAGGGGAGCGGGTAAAAGAGAGCTCAGCCTAAGGCCTAAGCCCTCTAAATTTACCCTGTTTTCAGGTTCACCTGGTTTGAGAAACTGGGTTTTGGGTGGCACCTGAAAGGTGATACCCCCCTCACCGAAACGAAGGTTAACGCTTTTGGGCATCGGCAAGGGCCTGATCTATGAGCTCGAGGCTATGCAGCGCCTGCATTTTTAAGCCGTTACGGTCAATAATATCCTGCAACTGAAGAATACATCCAGGGCAACTGGAAGCCACAATGTTCGCTTTTGATTTTTTGAGCCCTACGCTTTTTTTATCTCCAATCATACGGCTCAAATCAGGATGAAGAGCAGTAAAGGTTCCTCCAAGTCCACAACAAAGAGCTGCGCTTTCCATCTCGATATAATCGACCTGAGGCAAAGCCTTGAGAAGGGCACGTGGTTCTCTGGTTATCCCCTCACTGCGTAAATGACAGGGATCATGATAGGTGACCTTTATTTTTTGCTCTTTGGGTGAAAGTGTAGCGAGGGTTTCTTCCACTCCGTTTTCTCGAAGAAATTGATGGATGTCGAGAATCTTCGCGTCAAAAGGAGAACCGGATTTTTCTGCATAATGGCCAGCGAGCATCTCTCGACAGGATGCACAGCCTGTCAGGATAACGGAACTTTTTTGGTGCTTTAGTGCCTGTATATTCGCTTGACTGAGTTGATCAATTAAAGAACTGTTTCCAGAAGAAAGCGCGGGCATGCCGCAACACCCCTGTTTTTTAGGAAAATAGACCGAAAAGCCCAGGCGGTGAGGGATTCGAACCAAAAGTTCGCCCCATTGGGGATAAATATAACTCAAAGCGCAACCGGCAAAAACTGTAACAATTGCCTTATCAGGGTCCCCTTGCAGAAATTCTGGTACTCTCTCAAAGAGGGTTCGGTCTGGAAGCGCTGGTAAACTTCGTCCTTTAAGTATCTCGGGGGAAAAGCGGAGTCGAAGCCCACTGGACTCTGGAATTTTTTTAAAAAGCAGGGGAGAGAGCAGTTCGGCACCCTTGATCAGGGTCTTCATCAGGGATCTGGATCCCGTAACCTTGGCTACTTTTTTCCCTACAGAGGAAAGCCCATGCTGATTGGTAATTTTACGGCGCAGGGCTCCGACAATCTTATCCGTGGGGACTTTGTTAGGGCAATTGGCGACGCAGGAACCACAGAGCAGGCAGAGGCTGATTTCTTCCTGAAGCCGTTCATCGAGTTCAATCTGTCCACTGAGTACAGAGGTAGCCAGGACAATTTTTCCTCGAGCCACAGAGCCTTCCTCGCAAGTTTCTCCATAAACGGGACAATGGGCCTGGCAAGCTCCGCAGCGAACGCATTGCTGGAGGTAGTGGCCATATTCCTCAAGTTCTTTCTGTGTACTCATACTGCAGAATGTTCCAATAAGGGCAGGGGAGACTCGGGACTCAACTCAGGAAAGATTTTACCGGGATTCATAATGTTCAATGGATCAAGCGCTTTTTTAATGGCGCACATGGCACCAAGGGTTTCAGAGCTGAGTTCAAGTGCAATGTAGGGTTGCTTGGCTGTGCCAATACCATGTTCTCCACTCACTGATCCCTGGAGGGCAACGGTGGTTGCAAAAATTTCTTTAAGTACCTGTTCAACGGTCTCCCCCATACCCGATGTATTCAAATCAACCATTACGTTGACGTGAATATTGCCATCCCCCGCATGACCAAAATTCACGATGGGAACATTGTACCTGGTTGAAATTTTTTCAAGGGCGCGAATCATTTCCGGAACCCGAGAGCGTGGTACGACTATATCCTCATTGAATTTATGGGGGTTGAGCCGACGGAGGCTCGGGCTGATTGCTCGCCGGACCTTCCAGATTGCCTCAGATTCATCCTGTGTTGCTGCCACGCGTACTTCAAGCACACCCAGCGGAGCAAGCAGCTCTTGTATCCGTGCTACCTGGGGATCAAGCTGATCTGTGGCTCCATCAACCTCAACGATAAGCACCGCCTGGGTTGTCTCGGGCAGCCCCAGATCCCCACCGGCCTGACGAATACAATTGAGTGCGGAATTGTCGATAAATTCTAAGGTAGTAGGAATAATCTTTCCGCGGATGATTGTTGACACTCCCTCAGCAGCGCCTTCTATTGAGCTCAGGGCCACCAGCATGGTCTTGCGGGCCTCAGGTTTTGGGATGAGGCGCAGAATAATTTCGGTGACAACCCCCAGGGTTCCCTCGGCACCGACAATCAATCGGGTCAGATCGTACCCCACCACGTTTTTAATGGCGCGGCCACCGGTTTTAATGACATCTCCGGTTGGCGTCACCACCGTGAGTCCCATAACATAATCACGGGTTACTCCGTATTTAACGCATCTTGGCCCACCAGCACATTCAGCCACATTGCCTCCCAGGGTAGAAAACTCTTTGGAGGCAGGATCAGGGGGATAGAACAAGCCTACCTGCTCAACCTTACGTTGCAGGTGGGCCGTAATCACCCCAGGTTCGACCACAGCAACAAGGTTGTCGGTATCGATTTCAAGAATACGATTCATTCGAGTGAGTACCAGAACGATACCACCGTAGATAGGCAGGCTACCGCCAGTAAAACCTGACCCGGCTCCACGGGGCAGGATCGGTATTTTCTCTTCATTGGCCAGCTTAACGATCAGACTGATCTCCTGCGTGGTCGCTGGATGCACGACCACATCAGGCAAACATTGACGCTGAGTTGCGTCAAAAGAGTGGGTAATCAGATCAACCTTTTGCCAGGATACATGGCCTGACCCAACAATTTTCTCAATTCGATTGAGAATATCTTCATTCAACATAAAAATACTTACTCATCAGTATTTTCCGGCAGATGCACAGTGAGCTGCGGAAAAGGAATCTCCCAGTTATTCTGATTACAGCATTCAACACACCAACGAGAAATTGAGCGTTCAATGCGACCAATAATAGGGGCTTGATCGCCTTTCATATTGGCAAAAATTACTACATCAAGAGAAGAAGCCCCCGCCTGGAGAAAATCAACACTCAGACTTAAGCAATGTTGAGCAAAACCTGCCTCTTCAAATTTCAGCTGCATATAATCGTTAAGCTTTTCGAGAACCGTTGATGTAATTTCCTGTTGCAGGTCGTAGGAAAGCCCAAAGACCACGCGAACAAAAAAGTTGGTGGACAGGTTGGCAGGTTGCAGCCCCATAAACTCACCGGTGGAATAAACGATTTTGCGACCGCCAAGCTCGACCACTTCGACCAGTTCGTGGGTCAGACTGACCACCTTTGCATTACTTTTCCCGTCAATGGCGACCCAGTCACCAACTGCACAGGGAAACCAGGGCTCATTTTCTTCGTAAGGACGAGAAATTTGCCCAATCATAGTTTCTATTGGGAGACGTAACTGAACTTTAAGAGTCGGATTATGGAGTTTACAAAATAGGTTAATTGTTTCCACCCGCCAAGGCACGTTCTGGTAGATGATACGTTCACCTTCACGGACTGACCCCATGTTTAACATCAACCGAACCTGTTGCCACATTTTAGGCAGGGTTTGACGAACTGTCCAAATCAGACCAAGGACAAAAATGATGGTGGCACTCAAAAGAAACCAGTCTTCTGCCATGTAAAGCACAAGGATAAATCCTGACACGGCGAAGATTATAGAAAATGCCTGTAAAAAGAGTTCTACAAAACGGATGTGGACTGGACGCTGCTCTTTGCGAGCGCCAGGTAAAATGGCCAGGATGAAACGCGCTAAAAGGCGAAAAACAATAAAAATGAGAATAAAAGCCCCAAAGGCAAGCAACAGGTACAAGCCTCGTTCTCGAAAAAAGTTACGAATGGAGTCACTGGAGCTCTGAAAAAAGGAGACATCATTGAGCTCAAGTTTACCCAGCTCTTTTTGGGCAAGCTCAAGTTTGCCATTGACCCGCTTGTCCATATTTTCCCAGGCAGGTAGCAGCTCTCCCAAATAATTTTTTATCTCTGGTGATTTTGTATTCTCAATAAGTTTTTTAAGATGCTCAACGGCTGCCTTGGCAGTTTTTGCCTGTTCCTGGTAGGTGTTGATCGTATCTTTGAGATCAGACTTTTGTCTGGCCTTGGCTGTCAGGGCCTTGAGTTCTTTAATACTTGGTTCAAGTAAGGTCGCGACTTCTTCTTTCCAGCTGAATGTTGTCTTAGCTTGGTTGGAAAAAGCGCTTGAATCGACTCCCGTGGCTAAGCGTTCGAAGTCAATTCCGGTTTCGTTAAGTTGTTTATCAAGATTTTTCAGCTCTTCCTTCAGGGTTTCCTGCTCGGAAATCGAGGAACTCTTCTCTATGCGCGCATTGATCGTGGCAATTTGCGCTTTGAGGTTTTTCTGCAGCTCAACCAAAGCAGTGAGCATCTGTAGAGTTTCATCGGCATTTTGGCCATTAACCCCTTTGGTCAGTACGGATTCAATTTGTATCGGCTCGCTGGTCTTGGCTGCAGTTTGTTTTACGACGTTCTCGGATTTTACCTGAGAAACGGTTTTTTCAACTCTGGTGGAGATGGGTTTTATAGCAATTTTAGCGCTGCCATTACCATGCTTTGGAGCTAGAGTAGCCTCCTGGATTTGAACAGCATCAACGGGCTTGTTTTCAGCCAACCCGCCCCCTGTAAACGAAAACAGCACAATCAAGATAATCAGAAAACGCATAGTTCATATCCTAGGTTTGTATAATGCTGGATCAATAATAGCTGCATAGAGAGCTTCAAATCAGGGCGCAAGGCGCTCGAGCGACCATTGCCCACTCGAATCAAGGGTGTAGAGAAAGCGATCATGAAGGCGACTGGTCTGCCCTTGCCAGAACTCGACCGTCTGGGGGCGTACACGATACCCTCCCCAAAAATCAGGTAAAGGAATTTCACCCCGACTAAATTTATTTTTAATTTTCTCAAATTCAAGCATCAGCATCTGCCGTGATGAAAGCACGGAGCTCTGACGGGATATCCAGGCTCCCAACTGACTTTCCCGTGGCCTGGATGAGAAATAGCGGGCAGACTCAGCAGCGCTGATCTTTTCAGCAACACCGGTAATAGCTACTTGTCGAGCAAGTTTGATCCAGGGAAAAAGCAGGGCAACGCGATTGTTTTTGGCGAGCTCATGTGCCTTGCGGCTTTTGTAATTTGTGTAGAAAACAAAGCCATGTTGGTCAAAGAATTTTAAGAGCACCGTCCGCGAGGATGGTTGCCCTTCTGTATTGACCGTGGAAAGCGTCATGGCGTTGGGTTCGAGAACATCAGTATCGCAGGCTTCTTTGAACCACCGCTCAAATTGGGCTAAAGGTTCAGTCGCCAGTGCTTCACGGTTTAATATCGGTTTTTGATAGTCTTTGCGAAATCCTTGTATATCCATACACTACTCCAAAAATTAATAACCTCTTTACACTAAGAACCGTTTGGCCACCGGTCAACTCCTGCATCGAGGCTGAATGAGCGTGTACAATGCGTTGCATGCTCACGGATTCAGGTTTGTTATCAAAGATACAATTTTGCATCCGTGAGGTTCAAGACAACGAGCACTGTCCCTCAGTGAGAATATCCAGCAGCTCGGGCAGGGCAGTTGCACTGGATTGTTGAATAAAGAACCCTTGTTGGCTTTGTTGAGCAAGCTCTGAGAAGGGGTTGGACTCGATATTGATATCCACAATAATCCCATTGTTACGATATACTTCACGGGCAACCTGATTGGGTAAGTTTGTGGCTCCGGCAGTTCCAACAATAATCAAAAGTGCCGTTTCCTGAGCCAACGCCATAGAACTGTAGAAATGATAATGGTGTTCGTTATAACTCTCATCAAAGAGGAGGACATGGGGTCGGGTACGTGCTCCACAGTGTGGGCAGCGGAGGGCTTGGATATCTTGCGCGGAGAGTTGCTCCTCTTTTGATTTTGGGGATACCGTTTCAGGTATAGGGTAGACCTCTTCACTGCATTCGAGTGCGCAGCGCATGTAAAAGACATTGCCATGTATTTGATAGGTACGCTCACGGGTATTGCCTGCCAGGAGATGCAGGCCATCGATATTTTGTGTGATCAGCGCGAAACGATCCCTAAACCATTGTTCCATTGCAACAAGTGCGCTATGGCCGTCATTGGGGCGAGCAGCTTTACAAACGCCCAGGCGATAGAGATACCATTTCCAGACTTCCTCAGGCATTTGACTAAACATCTGGAAAGTAGCCATTTCCTGGGGTTGGTACACCGCAGAACCCACGGTCCAGTATCCTTCAGGGCCACGAAAGGTCGGGATGCCGCTTTCAGCAGATATGCCGGCACCAGTGAGGACCGTAATATTCCCATTACCTGCTGCAATGCGCTGTAATAGCTGTTTTTGGCTTGTCTCCATGCATTCTCCCTCTTGTATGCTCAGTTCTCTTTCTAGTGCAAAATCCGACAGATAAAACCTGAAACATCATGAGAAAACACCTAAGTCAAGAACAGGTGCTTTTTCAAGCTCTATTTCAGAAAAATCTGGAGAATGGCGCTTCTTCAGGATACGGGGGGAGATGTGCTTTGAACGATCGGGGGGATGCTGTAATGGGTGTATTGCAAACTCGGTGTCCCGAAAATACCTATAGGAGCCTTATCGGGATGCTATCGCCAGCTTAAGGGCGAGCATTGCAAAAATAGATCCAGCAGCCTTGTTTAACCATTTTTGGGTTCTGTTGGATTGTCGTAGCCATTGCCCCAGATGAGCCGCAAGCAAACTGATCGCGCCAAAAATAAGAGACGCACAGCAGATAAACACACTTCCAAGGATCCAGATTTGCAGGGTAAGGTGTCCTCGTTCAGGATGGGTGAACTGGGGGAGAAAAGCAAGAAAGAAAATTGAAACCTTGGGATTGGTTACATTCATGATAATACCACGAAGGTAATATCGAAAAAGAGTGATTTCCTGCTGGGAGTGCCCCTCCAGGGATTCGCTACCTGCACGAAAAGCACCCCAGGCAAGATAGAGCAAATAGGCAGCACCTGCACACTTAAGCGCAGTGAAAGCTACGGCAGAAGCCTGGAAAAGCGCGGCGACCCCAAAGGCAACCAGGCAGGTATGGACAAGCAATCCGGTGCAAAGGCCGCACGTTACCACCAGGCCAACTATGCGCCCCTTTACGGCTGATTGGGTGAGCACGAAGATATTATCTGGTCCTGGGGCCAAAGCAAGCAGCAACGAGGCTGAAATAAACAGCGCGAGCTCGGTCAATGCGAACATACTGCCGCTTCCTATAGACCTGTAGTTTCGGAAAGACCACCGGTATCCATGGGATACGCTTTGAACTTTTCAATAAAACCAGCAGGCTTATAGCTCAACTTCGCCTGACGCAACCCCTCATCCCCCAAGTCTTGCTCTCGATTTATGGTTTCATAATCCTCAGGAAGGACAGAGGCAAAAGATTTGTTGATGAACTGGTAAAGACCCTTGTACCCAGGGACGGCTTTTTCAAAGTGGATCAGATAACTGGCCACAGTACCAAGTTCCTCACCCAGGGCATAGGCAACAGGTTTCTTATCCACATAATAAATACCGCCACAGAGCGCGAGCTCATCAATACGTTCTAACGCTTCACGGGCAGCTGCGTAATCTCCATCTCGTCCCAAATTTTCACGCCACTGATCTAGCACCGTAATGGCATCATCGACAAACTCTTCTCGTAGGGGCCGTGCTTCATAATTATGGTTTGTGACAAAGGCCTTTACCAGATTTCTTTTTTTGTGGTAATTGCGACCACGGAGCACAGCCAGATCCTGGCGGTTGTAGAGGTAATCAAAATTATCTCTGTCCGGCAGTACACGGTACCCTAGATGAACAAGCTCTTGCTGCTGACTTGCCGATGCCGCTTTCATCATACCTTGGTCGAAAAAAAGCTGTGCCAGAATCTCCGGCGTAGGCAGAGCAAAAGGCAGCATGAAGAAGGATATCGCATCATCCCGGCCCAAGAGGACCAAGGTGCCATCTGCCAATTGACTTATCCGGTAGTTATGGCTCTGACGAAAAAGATAAATGTTGGCAAAAGTAAACTCAGATATACCGTCACGCAGCGCATGGAACATAGGATGCAGCAATGAGCGGTGCTCTAAAAGTACTTCTATAGAATTTGGATACGCTGGGAACATGGACAACAAAGATATTGCAAAAAAAAGCAGGTTATCACAGGAAAACCTGCAAGTTTACATCATAAGCTCCGATCAAAGGGCATCAATGAGGGAGGAGTGTAGGATGTTCTATCAGTGACTGCGCTTATTCAAGGCCAACCTTAGACATGATTCGTGCTATGGGCAACCCCGCTACAAGATAAATGCTGGAAAAATGAAATAATTTTTATGAGCCGAAGCTCTTGGCACCGAACCACCTGTTGAGAGGGGAGCAGAGCTCTAATCGATATGCGATCAAAAAAAGCTTGGGTTTACTGTTCGGTTCCCAATACCTTGCCAATAATCATTTTTTTGGTGTATTCGTCGGGCTCGGGGCTATTCCAGTGGATGAACTGTTTAATCATACGCATATAACTCCCATTATCTTCCTTGCACTGATCGCAGATGGATTCAGCGTGATCGCGGTACATAATTATTTCGCTTGCCGGTTCACCAGATTTATTGACCGCAGCCATTTTTCTGCAGCCGCAGTCGTAGCGTATTACAGCCACTCCCACAGCCTCAGGGCTTCCCTCGATAATACCCTCAATCATGGCTAATTCCCCTTTTTCTGCTGAGTAGCTCTGTTCTTTCTTGGGGCTTATTTTTTTTGCCATTCAATTCTCCTTAAAAGGTTAATGTAAAAAAACGGGTTCTTCTTACCCCCGATCCGTCGGGATGCAAATTAAAAAATGATTGGTGAGATAATCGGTGGGGCACTAAAATTATCAGGGCTTGTAAGCAGCAATTTTTAAAAGTAACCACAGATTTGTAGGATTCAACCCAACTATCTTTTATCTTGACAAAGGTTGGCCGGTCCTTTAAAAAAAACCGATTCTTACGTATTGTTTGCCTCGTAGCCGAGGTTGTAACAACATCGTGTTTCGAGTTATTCATTCTTTTACCCTTTTTTATTTGGAGGTAGTGCCATGTGGGAAATCGTTGTAGATAAAGACAAATGTACTGGTGATGAAGAGTGTGTAAACGCTTGCCCCGCACAGGTTTTCGAGATGCAGGACGGTAAAGCAGAGCCGGTTAACGCAGACGAGTGTCTGGGCTGCGAGACCTGTGTAGAGGTTTGCCCTGAAGGTGCTATCACCGTTACCGAAATCTGATTTGATCAGAACATTCGGTTGGTTTACAAGCCCATCCCTTTTCGGGGATGGGCTTGATTTGTTTTGAGGGGTCTGTCTTTTTAAGTTGCTGTTATGACGCTACGTAAATTTGCCCGATCTATAAAGCCCGGGGTGCCACGTTCAGTGCACCTGTTTTCAGCTCCCTTTCTCTGGTCTGTTATTGGTTGCATGCTGCTAACCCGCGGTTTCTTCTGGTTGCACACAGGGACCCGATTCTGGTTTTTTTTGCTGGCCCTGCTGGTCGGAACCATGAAATCCCTGTTCATTCTTGATAAGGTTGCGTTAAAATCCATTGATCGCATCGCCCATTTTCAGGATGGTACCTGTATTGGTGCTCTTTATTCCTGGAAGAGTTGGCTCATGGTTGCCATGATGATGGGTGCGGGGGTCTGTATACGCCGCTTGGGACATCCCGGCCAATGGGTGGGCACGTTGTACTGTGCCGTTGGCTGGGCACTTTGTTTTTCCAGTCGACTAGGCTGGAACCAGTGGTTTACATTGAGAAAGGTCCATGAACATTAACAGTATTCGATCACTCAACCGGATTACAATCAGTCGGAGTGCCCTCCGTCATAACTTTCGTCTCTGCAGGGAACAAGCAAATGGTGCTCCACTGCTCCCCTTGGTCAAGGCTGATGCCTATGGTCATGGCCTGATTGATTGTGCTCGTGTTTTCGCAGAAGAGGGGGTTGCCGCCTTTGGTGTTGCCGAAGTCGTGGAGGGGGTACGGTTGCGTGAGGCTGGTTTCACCGAGCCCATACTTATTCTGGCAGGTGTTATCCCTCAAACACTTGCGATAATTGTTGAATACGATCTGACCCCGGTCGTGGTCGATCCGGAAATTTTAGCCGAACTCTCTCGTTTAAGTGGGCTGCACCATAAAACGATTAAGCTGCACCTCAAACTTGATGCAGGCATGGGGCGCCAGGGGATTCTTCCAGCTGCCCTTGATGAGGTGGCCGAACGTGTTCGCCAGACACCATATCTCCAGCTCGCTGGTGTTATGGCACATTTTCCCATGGCCGATATGCCCGATTCAGCCAACTCGGCGGAAGTGCTCAAGACCTTTACCGAGGCAACTGTACCCGTTGCGGAGCAGGAGGAGGGGGCCGTTTGCCTCCATCTTGCCAATTCCGGCGGATTATTTTATGTTGCAGGCGCCCAGCTCAACATGGTCCGACCTGGGATTGCTCTGTATGGGTATTACCCTGACGGAGCTCAAGGTCGTGCGCAAGCCACCGCACCGTTTTTGCAACCAGCGATGCGCTTTAGCTCACAGGTGCTCCAGGTTCGCGAAATTCCTACCGGGCATGGACTTGGGTACGGACATCTGTTTACAACCAAACGTCCATCAAAGATTGCTATTCTCCCGGTCGGGTATGAAGATGGATACCTGCGCATTTTGACAAACCGTGCCCAGGTACTAGTCAATGGGCAGCGAGCACCGGTTGTGGGGAGGATCTCTATGAATTTGACCCTGGTTGATGTAACTGATGTTGGCCCTGTGCAGCCAGGCGATGAGGTTGTGCTTTTGGGGGCACAGGGGGATGCAGAAATTACAGCCGATGATATCGCGGCCTGGATGGAAACCATCAATTATGAGGTGCTCTGTCTGTTTGGCAAGTTAAATGATCGAGAATTCGTCGATTGAAGCGCGCATTGAGTCAGGTCGCCAAGTGAGAGCGCGCTTCTAAAAATAATGAATCCGAACGGTATTCTCTTGTTTTGTCAGCATGCTCATAGATACGTTACTCTATTTATATTATTCACCGTCGGTCTTGCGACCGCAGTTGCTAGCACATGATAAAATCACAGATAAAAGACATTGTTGATCGTTGTTTTCAGAAAGGTGTAGCTCAAAATTATTGGAGTGATGCTGCAGCCGGTCGTTACGCCATAGAAGTGCCCAAGCGTGAAGGACAGGGAGATTTTTCAACCAATTTTGCTTTGGTTGCAGCCGGAATCGACAAACGAAAACCTCGGGATCTCGCAACTCAACTGGCACAGCTCCTTGAGGCAGAGGCGATGATCGAACGGGTCGAGATCGCTGGCCCTGGTTTTATCAACCTGTTTTTGAAAAAGGAAATTTGGGCCACGGTGCTTGCTCCCATCTACGATCAGGGCAGTACCTTTGGTTGTACCAATGTTGGTGCCGGCAAGAGGGTTCTGGTTGAGTTTGTCTCTGCCAATCCTACCGGTCCCCTGAGCGTCGGACATGGCCGTAATGCGGTCTTAGGGGATGCTATCGCCAGGGTGTTGAAGGCGGCTGGTTATCAGGTGGAGCGTGAATATTACTTTAACGATGCCGGACGGCAGATGCGTGTTCTGGGAGAGTCGACCCGCGCACGCTACCTCGAACTCCTGGGCCTGCCCAATACCTTTCCCGAAGATGGCTACCAGGGGGACTATATTTACGATATCGCCCGCACCATGCAGGCAGAAGGAGGCGATTCGTATACTGATGCCGATGTCACCGTGTTTAAGGATCATGCCCAAAAAGCGATCTTTGCCGATATCGACGCCACCCTTAAACGGATTGGTATTGGTTTCGATACCTACTTCAACGAGCATACACTGTATGCCGATGGTCGTATTTACAAGGTGGTGGATGATCTTCGGGCCAAAGATCTTGTCTATGAAAAAGAGGAGGCCACTTGGTTTAAAACCTCTGAGCTTGGCCAAGAGCAAGATCGAGTCATCATTAAAAGTACCGGCGAGCCTACTTACCGCTTGCCCGATATCGCCTATCATCTTGATAAGTTCAAACGGGGCTATGACTGGATGATCAACGTTTTTGGTTCTGATCATATTGCCACCGTCCCCGACGTCCTGGCCGGGGTACGTGCCTTGGGATGTGATGATAGCAAAATTACGGTTGTGCTCTACCAATTTGTGACCTTGCTGCGTGACGGAAAACAAGTCAAAATGTCAACCAGGAAGGCGACTTTTGTAACAGTTGATGAGCTCGTCGATGAGGTCGGTCCCGATGCCCTGCGTTTTTTCTTTCTTATGCGTAAGCCTGATAATCTCATCGAATTTGATCTGGATTTGGCAAAAAAACAAAGTCAGGAAAACCCGGTATATTATGTACAGTACGGACACGCGCGCCTTTGCTCCATCGAGCGCCAGGCAAAAGAGCAGGGGGCTAGCAGTTCTGCCGGTCCTGATGCCCTAGATCGACTTGTAGAACCAGAAGAATACGCCTTACTCAAAACCTTGGCCGAGTATCCTCAGTTAGTCGCCGGAGCAGCGGCTGACTTGGCACCACACCGTGTGATTTTTTATCTGATGGAGCTGGCCGGTCAATTCCATGGCTACTATAATAAGCATAAGGTGCTCACCGACGATTCTCAGCTCAGTGCAGCCCGACTGTATCTCTGTGGAGCAATTAAGCAGGTCTTGCGTAACGGATTGGAACTTATCGGCCTTAATGCCCCGGAATCCATGTGAGAAGAGCGGTCGAGCTTTTTTGAATTCCAGGTTGCATTTTTCGGCAAAAGACTTACCAAATAGGACGGAGACCAGAGAAAAAACGTTTCCGTCCTTGTTCGCCTTCCTTACCAGGAACTTCTGAGGCGCCATGGGATTGTTTGCAC
Source organism: uncultured Desulfobulbus sp. (assembly GCF_963664075.1). NCBI lineage: Bacteria > Pseudomonadati > Thermodesulfobacteriota > Desulfobulbia > Desulfobulbales > Desulfobulbaceae > Desulfobulbus > uncultured Desulfobulbus sp. Next base: position 1,972,415 of record NZ_OY760916.1, on the reverse strand, counting down.
ACAAAGATGGCTCTTCTTCAGCGTCGTCCCGGGATGGGACCAAACCCAAAAAATCAAAAGCTTTTCGTATTGAACTTGGCTGGCGAGGCCTGTTGAGTCTGATACTGGTTTGTTTTTGTATGTTTTTCTGGATGTTTGTGTTGGGAATCTGGGCTGGGCAAACCATACTTTTTCCACAAAAAAAAGAACCTGTGCACCGCTCAGTGTCTGTACCTGAGCGTTCGCTACAGAAAATACCTCCGGCACGGATCGCTATCCAAAAAGGTCCCACCGGGTAACCCTCGAGTATCAAGGACCTCAGCAGCAGCTCAATCATGAATGGAACACGACGTAGGCGCCCAACAAAGCAGAAACAGGTCTCGTTGTTTGTAGCTTTGGGGCTACTGCTGCGTCGCCTTTTGTTAGTTCGGGTGAGCTGGTATGTTCCGGCTATCACCCCGGTTTGTATCTTTTTCCTTGCCCATCTTTTCACGCTTGTTACCTTTGTTCTTATTCGCAATCATCTGGTCAGTGTTGACGAGCCTTTGTACGCATCTCTGGTAACCTGGTCAGTGTACGGTTTGTTTCCGCTGACCCTGAGTTCGTATGTCTGTTTTTTTTTAGTCGCTCGTCCTGTTGCTCCCCTGTTGCACCGACGATTTCCGTTATGCCCTGCTATGAGCCTGCACCTCCTGGTCGGTAGTGTTTATGGCGCTACCATTGGGAGCTCATTACTGGTCTTATTGTGGACGGGAAACGGTTGGAGAGCTTTGCTTCTCTTTATTGTCGGCTATGCCTGTGGTCTGGTAAACTGGCAACTCTACAGACGGCTTGCCTCTGTCCCTCCTCTTACACAGCAACATTCCGTCCTTGCGGCAGATAATGACCGCACTTAGGTGTAATTTTTCCATCGCTTGATGGTGTAAAGAGTAAATATATGCTTGAAGCTACACTACAAAAGAACAGTGGACGAATCCGTCCGGCTCGAATGGGCGATGTGCGCCCCATTCACTCCCTGTTAAGTTCGTTCGCTGCTAAAGGGGTCATGCTTCCCCGGTCGATTAGCTCCCTGTATGATCATTTACGCGACTTTGTTGTCTATGAAGAAGCTGGCGCGATACTTGGTATCTGTGCTCTTCAGCTGTGCTGGGATGATCTTGCGGAAATACGATCGCTGGCCGTGGTCGAAGAACGCCAGAAATGCGGCATCGGAGCACTGCTCGTGGAATCATGTCTGGATGAGGCTAAGAGTCTCGAAATATCGAAGGTGTTCGTCCTGACCTATCAGGCCCCCTTTTTTCGCAAGTATGGGTTTATCGACTGTGATAAATCAGACCTGCCACATAAGATCTGGAGTGATTGTATCCATTGCTCTAAGTTTCCTGATTGCGATGAAGATGCCTTGATTCGAACCTCTCCAGCTCTGGCTGGGGCTTGATTAGACAACATCTGCATTCGTTTAGAAAAATAATTTTGTAAAATCGACACCCTTTTTTACCTAATCTCGGGTGATATCCCCGATGGAGATAGACGATGGTCGGAAAAGTACTGACAAAAGTTTTTGGGAGTAAAAACGAAAGGATAGTCAAGCGTTACCGGCGAATGGTCCAAGAAATTAATGAACTTGAGCCTGCGATTGAGCCGCTTTCCGATGAGGAGCTGAAGGCAAAGACTGCCGAGTTTAAAAACAGACTCTCCCAGGGGGAAACCCTTGATGACCTGTTACCCGAAGCGTTTGCCGTTGTACGCGAGGCCGCTAAACGTGTTCTCGGTGAGCGCCATTATGATGTTCAGCTCATTGGTGGCATTGTGCTGCACCAGGGGAAAATTGCTGAAATGAAAACCGGTGAGGGTAAAACCCTGACCTCCACCGCTCCTGTCTATCTGAATGCACTCTCCGGTAAAGGCGTTCATGTGGTCACTGTAAACGATTACCTGGCCAGCCGTGATGTCGAGTGGATGGGCGAGGTCTATCGTTTTTTAGGTATGAGCACGGCCTGTATTGTTCATGATATGGATGATGAGCAGAGACGGAAGGCCTATGGAGCCGATATCACTTACGGAACCAATAATGAATTTGGTTTTGATTACCTGCGCGACAACATGAAGTTTTCTTTGGAAGACTACTGTCAACGGGGGTTTAATTATGCAATTGTCGATGAGGTTGACTCCATTCTCATTGATGAGGCCCGAACTCCCCTGATCATTTCTGGCCCGGCTGAACAGACCACAGATCTCTATCTCAAGGTTGATCGTATCATGCGCCATTTTAAGGTGGATGATCACTACACCAAAGATGAGAAAGCCCGCCAGATCATGCTCACCGATGATGGTGTGGCCCTCGCGGAAGAATTGCTTGATCTTGACAATCTCTACGATCCAAGAAACATTAATCACCTGCATCATGTAAACCAGGCACTGAAGGCACATTTCCTCTTTCAGCGCGATGTGGATTATATCGTCCGCAACGGAGGAGTTGTCATTGTCGATGAGTTCACCGGACGAACCATGGAGGGGCGGCGTTATTCCGATGGTCTGCACCAGGCACTGGAAGCCAAGGAAGGCGTAAAAATCGAGAAAGAAAATCAGACCCTTGCCTCGATCACCTTCCAGAACTATTTCCGGATGTACGATAAGCTTGCGGGAATGACAGGTACTGCCGATACCGAGGCACCTGAATTTAAAAAAATCTATGAACTTGAGGTTGTTATCATTCCCACCCACCAGAAAATGGTGCGGAAAGATTTTGCTGATCTGATCTATAAAAATCAAGCGGCCAAGTATCGCAATATCGTTCGAGAGATTAAAGAACTCAATGCCAAAGGCCAACCAATTCTGGTCGGTACGATCTCCATCGATGTTTCCGAAAAAATTTCCAAAATGCTCAGCAAAGAAAATATTCCCCATGATGTGCTCAATGCAAAACAGCATGAGCGTGAGGCCGAGATCATCGCTGAGGCCGGACAGAAGGGAAGGGTGACCATCGCAACCAATATGGCTGGGCGTGGTACCGATATTAAACTGGGCGAAGGTGTTCGTGAAATTGGCGGCCTGCACATCCTGGGCACCGGAAGGCATGAGAGTCGACGTATCGATAACCAGTTACGCGGTCGTTCCGGACGTCAGGGAGATCCCGGTTCATCACGATTCTATCTCTCTCTTGAAGATGATTTACTGCGTATTTTTGGCTCTGACCGTCTGAGTTCGGTGATGGATAAGCTTGGCATGGAGGAAGACGAGCCCATTGAGCATTCCATGGTTACGCGCGCTATTGAAAATGCGCAACGTAAGGTCGAGGGGCACAACTTTGATATTCGTAAACATCTGTTGGAATACGACGATGTCATGAATAAACAGCGGGAAGTTGTCTACAGCCAGCGCCGTGAAGTCTTGGAAGGGGAAAATATTCGTCCTATTATCGATGATTTTATCAGCGACCTGTCCTCGCAAATTGTAGCTGAGCTTGCCAGTAGCCGGGGGAGTTCCGAAGAATGGGATTGGGAAGCCATTGAAGATCGGGTGGAGCAGGTGTTTAATCTGAAGCTTGACTGGGGCGAAGATGAACGTAACGATATGACCAGCGACGAGTTCAGTGAGAAACTCAACATGTCTATCCAGCAGGCGTACGCTGCCCAGGAAGCGAGGAACGGTGCAGATCAGATGCGACAGCTTGAGCGGATGGTCATGCTCCAAGTGGTTGACGGTCTCTGGAAAGAACATTTATTGCAGATGGATCATCTCAAAGAGGGCATCGGGCTGCGTGGTTACGGCCAGAAGAACCCGCTCATGGAATACAAGCGGGAAGGGTACGACCTTTTTGCCAACATGGTTGAGGCGGTCAAGCAACATACCATCGCCAACCTGATGCGTATTCAGCTGGTACAGGATGAGGAACTTGCCCGTCTTGAGGAGGAGCGCCGGCAGCAACGTGAGCAGGAAATGGCAGCAATGAAACGATTAGGCGCCAAAGAACCCAGTGACAATTCAGGTTCTCAAACCGTGCAGCGCAGCGAAGAAAAGATAGGTCGTAATGCTCCATGTCCCTGTGGATCTGGCAAAAAATACAAGAAGTGTTGCGGTAAGGCAGGCTGATGTTTCAGTTCCTGTTTGATCAGAGCAACTTCCCGGATCGTGAGAGGTAGCATTGATCGCTTGAACTTCGTTATATTTTTATGTACAAAGCCGTTATCTCTATTAAAGTGATAACGGCTTTTTTTATATGCACGTGGGGTATGAAAAAAAACTGGCTCAGGCTTTTTCCAACACCGTCCTCCTCGACGGCTCATTGACAAGATCTCACGAGTTGAACACAGAATTTTGATTAAGTTACGGGGACAAAAATGAACAAAGAACAGGAACAGCTCAAAACCATTTACATTGGTTACCACCCTCGGACGCATGATGGCAGCTCTCCACAATCACACACCCGCAACGATGCCATTGCTCTCATGGAAGACTTCAACCAAAAGCAGGAAATGGGGAATCTTCGTGCCCAGGTGGTCGATATAGCGTACAGTGAACTCTGTGCCGTTGCCGTAATGGAGACAACAATCGGTAAGGTCTGGCAGTATCTCTAATTTGATACCAACTCCCTTTGTCTGATCGGTGGATTTGTCATTCGTGCTACCACGAAATGAGACTCAAGGGCGCCTGTGTTACTATACAATAAGTGAAATGATTCTATGCAATTTTTAAATACGTTTGGGGTAGATAAAAATATTCATGTTCCAGAAGGCGTTTGTGCGAAATCTATCTCGTTTGACATAGAGGAAGGTAAGTTACGCAATCTGCACTTTACAGGTGGGTGCCAGGGCAATCTCAGGGCAATTTCGGTATTACTTGAAGGGATGCCTGTTGAGGAGGTTATCTCCAAGGTCAAGGGGATTACGTGCGGTACTAAAGGCACCTCGTGCACTGATCAACTTGCTCAAATCCTAGAAAAGCAACTTTCTTTTTCATAAAAAAAATCCCCAATCAGAAGTGAGCTGTTTTTCTGATTGGGGAGAGATGCAAGGCTTCAAAGATAGCAGCTGGTTTATTCCACTGCGATGGCCACCAACCCATCTTTTACAGAAACGCTTTGCAACCCATCTGCATAAGCTGAAAAGTTGATACTCCCGACTTTTCTTGGGGTCTCAGGCGTTTGTATATCGATGATATCGACTGTTTTATCTTCTGCATTAGTGACAAAGAGTCGCTTTCCTGCTGGGTCGTAGTCGATAATTTCAGCTGCCCCTTTATCAAAGTTACCAATAGGTAGGGAGGCAAGTTTGCTTGCAATTCCATTGTCTCCGAGCCGGTAGGTAGCTACGGTCCCAGAAAGCTCATTGGCAACAGCAAGGTAGTGTTGACCGTCCTGGACAAACGTTACCGTCCCTTCGGGGGCTAGGTCGCCTGCTTTGCTCGGCAGAGCCGAATAATCAATATCATTGAAATAATCGATCATCTTCGGATGCTTGGGGTTGGTAATATCATAGGTAAAAAAACCACCCTGTTTTTCAAGCCCGATATAGGCATAAACCCGATTGTTGATTTGTGCCAATGCAAGGGCCTCAGGCTCACAACCTTTCTTTTGGCTTCGTGCGTCAACACCTTCCCAATAGTACGCCCTTTTCCCTATCATTTCATAGGCAATCCCATCCTTATCCAGCTCTGCAATCTCGTCCGGATCCTTGGTGTCATCAACGCGTGTATTAAAGTTGTCTGGGTAATGACGGGATAGATACTCTTCGAATTCGCTGCCGCTGTCAAAAATCAGATTACCTTCTCCATCCCAAATTGAAAAAGATCGGCCACCTGTGAGGTAAAGTTGGGTGTAGGTCCCTTCAGAATTTTTCCCAAGATCTCTCAGCACGCGAAGTTTCTTTTTCCCTTTTATATCAAGAATATCTCGCTGGAGTTGAGCGGAAAATTTTGATTTTTTGGAAAGTTTGCTCGCTTTTTCATAGTCAACCCAAGCCTCGTATTCCCGGTCATCTCCTTCATTTGCCGTAACGATGTAATCTTTTCCTCCAACCCGGTATGTTGCGACTGTATCAGGTTGATACAGTGCATAAATATTTTTTGGGGGTGGGGAGACCTGGGCACCATCTTTGCTGTCGATATCAACACGATCAAAAGTCTTGATCCCCAGTTCTTTTATGCCAATGATTTTTTCTCGCTGTATATCAACGATTGCCAAGGCATTGTTTTCCTGCAGCGTGACCCAGGCTCTGCTGCCATCCTCACTCACTGCAATATATTCGGGCTCGAGATCTTCAGCTGGGGATGCCCCAGGTTTAATCCGTACTCCTTGGGGGATATTGATGTTATCAAAGTAGAGTGTAGAAACATTTTCAATGTAGTTGGAGCGGTTTCTGTTTATTTTCACGATCGAAATTGAACCTTTTGGATCGACCGCATAATCATCAGCAGGTTCACCTTCATTGGCACAGATGATGTTTCCTGAAGGAAGAAATTTTACCATATCAGGAAGCGCTCCCACATTGGCACTTCCTTTATATTCTCCGGCTGTTGTATATAAAAGAATTTTTCCCCCACCTAGATCTGGATTGCGGTCGTTCAGTTCGTTATTTTTGATATTTGCTTGAGATGCGGTACTCAATCCTAGAGTCAAAAATAGAGCTGATATATAAGTTTTTTGAACTACATTTCTATTCATATATTCCCCTTTCTGATCAAATTTTTTTAAATACTCGATTCGGTGATTGAGTCATTTACCCCATTTATGTTTCCCTTCTATTAATAAAGTATTTGATTTTGTCATGTGTTATTTTCTTTATTTATTAATTCTGTTTCTAAAGAAACTCTAACGAAAATATAATTAAATATGATTGATTTGCTAAGATTTTTTTTACATAAATTGAATTGATCGCTATTGAATATTTGCACTTTTACTAACAATTCTCTCGTTTAATGGACATTCGCTATTCAGCGGCTTGCTGAATACGAAAGCTAACTGGCATCAAAGGTTTCAAGAGAAGATGGAACCATTTCCATGTGGAATAAGGTGCTTCGTTCTTATCACAGCATTGAAATGAGAATTGGAGAAAGAAATGAAGAAAGTATTGTGTGCATTGACTGTTGCGGCTATCGCAGCGCCAATTGGTTCAACTCAGGCCATGACCCTTTTTGAAAAGGATGGCTTAAAGTATAAAATGAAGGGTGATTGGCAGATTCAACTCCGTCAGAAGGCAGGTAAAGATAAGGACCTCGATGTAGAATACGATGACCTAGAAATCAAAAATAATATCACCTATGACCTGGGCAATGGGCTCAAAGCCATTGGTGAGCTGGATTTTGGTTTTAAAAATGCTGCAGATGATTCAGACAACGATGAGCGTGGGCACCTTGAGGAGGCCTATCTCGGGTTTGGTTATGAAAGCTTTGAATTTGTTTTCGGTAAAACGACTAGTGCAACCGACGAATTCGGTATTGAAGGTGCCATTGAATCGCCCTTAAAAGACGATGTTTTTGATAAAGAGAAGATCACTGAAGGGGATGATCTGCTCAAGGTAAGTGCAGAATTTGCCGATATGGTTACTGTCATCGTTACTCACGAACTTGATGCAGAAAGCAGTGATAGTTCTGACAATGGTGGCTTCACCGATATTTTTGCAAGTATCGAGTTTTCTGGCTGTACCATTGGGGCAGCGTATTCCTCCTTTGAAACCAATGTTGCGGGTGAGGATAAGCTTGACCTTTATGGTGTGAGTGTTTCTTATGATGCGAAAGTTGTCGAAGTTGGTGCTGATTACAGTGTGGTCGATGATCCTAACAAATATGATTATGATTTCTTGAATATCTATGTAGGAGTACCTATTCAGTCATTTAAAATTGGCGCAGGGTATCAACAGATTGACTACGATACCAATGTAAAGGACGATGTTTCCGCTTGGTACGCCAATGTTACCTACAAATTCCCGACACAAAAAAATGTCAGTGTTTTTGCTGAAATTCAAGACACTGATGAAGATGATTCCGATATGGGATTTCTCGTAGGTGCACGCATTAAGTTCTAAAAATTAGTTTTCGTATGCTCTATTGACTGTCTGTCTGTATGGCAGACAGTCAATCCCTCCCCATTCCCCTCCTGCATTTTTTTTCCTCCACCTCGTAACTTCTTTCCAAACCCAAGATGTGGGCTATTTCTTCCCCCCTTGTTCTGGGTGCCTGTGGGTATCAAGAGTGATAGAGAGAAGACAAACAGTGAAATACCTGGTCCTAAAGGGCGACGGGTGAAACTGAACAATACGTGAATTTGTAAAAAAACATCGTCTTATTAAAAAGATGCGTTGTTCAATACCCACCCGCCGTCACGGATACAAGGTTAAAATTCCCCGTTAGGGAGTACCTACTCACATTTAGGAGTTAAATTGGCAGGGATTTGTGTCTCAGCAGTTACATACGAAGTGAGAAATAGAGCGAATCTATTCGTTTATCCATTTTTTGAATTTATCCCTAGTTGCATCGTCAGCCTGGATGTACCAGTATTTCAACATGTCATCAGCCATGTTTGGTTGTTTATTTTGAGGGTTCATGGCTTCATTCTCAGGCTGGGGGATAGTGTGATAAGACATTGAGGATGAAGCCTCTCGGGAAAAGCCTTGTGAGGCATGTACAGGCACGGCAGCAGGAGAGTTGGTTCTATTAAACGCTGCAAGTTCGGCTTCGTAATCTCTGAGAATCTGGAAGCCTTCTTTTTCGAGTTTATCGACGGCAAGCTCTAATTGTTCCCCTGAGAGTGAAGAGATGACAATATTGGGTTCTTCGTTAAATTGTCTGACACTTTGTTCGCTTCTGATTCGAGGGATTGTCATTTTCAGTGATTGATCTGTGGCAGTAAATTTAACCACAAATACATCTGAATATTCCATGTCTGCATCCATATGTTTACCGACATCTTTGACGACCTGCACCGCAAGTTGATTAACCCCATCTTTTAAGGTTATTGTATCTCTAAATTTTGCAGCCTTACCGTTTAGCGCGAGCACGGACAAAGTTTTGGGAATTTCCATGGAAACAGAGGCCCATGCAGGGGAGCCAGCAGAGAACACAGCAACAACGAGGAAACTCATAAATAACTTCATAACCAGTCTTTCCTTACAAATAATTTTAGGTTCAGGCTTCCCATTCCATGCTTGAATGGTATCAAAAACATATGGAGGCCTCTTTGCATAATAATTTTCTTACTGTACCTATGTGATCAAGAGATATTCTTGTCACACGATAGAAAATTTTAACTCTATTTCACCCATATTTTTAAAGGATTAGGAAAAGGTTACAACATCGTCCAAGAGGATTGGGCACTTGTTGAAAGGGGCGTTGGACAGATGAATTTGTGATGCCCCCTTGATAGTTGCCCTTCTGCCATGCCAGCAGTTGGGCAATAAAAAAGGTCGTCTCCTCTGTAGAGGGGGACGACCTTGCTTTCTTTCTGAAACCAAAATGTTTTTATTTTGTTTTTAGTTGTACCCAGTATTGCTCGTAAAGTTTCATCGTGTCGGCATCGAGATGATCTAGGAATTCTCCCTGCTTAACCATTTCTGGGCTGGGGTTAACGATGATGTTTTTCTTCATAGCCTCGGGCAACAAAGCAATGGCCTTGGCATTTGGTGAGGAATAACCCATCGCCTCGCTGATGGTTGCCGAAACCTGGGGTCTGAGCACGTAATCCATAAAGGCGTAAGCGGCTTCCACATGCTCGGCCCCTTTGGGAATACAAAAGCTATCCAACCAGAGGCTGAACCCCTCAGGTGGGTAGATGTAGGTAATGGCAGGGTTTTCACTGTTGGCAATAAAGCCCTCACCGTTGTAGACAAGACCGGCTGCGACCTCACCCGCCAACAGGGCCTGTTTAGGGGAGTCGGAATCAAAAACGCGGATATTGGGCATAAGGCTCTGAAGGCGCTCGTAGGCCTGTTTGAGATGCTCGGGGTTGGTTTCGTTTATGGAATAGCCCAAGGTCTTCAGGCCAATGCCAATAACCTCGCGTAGGTCATTGGGCATAATCAGTCGTCCTTTGAGCTCAGGCTTCCACAGGTCCAGCGACTTGGTAATGGTCTCTTTGCCCACAAGCTCCGTATTAACGGCAATGGAGGTGGAACCCCACATATAGGGCACTGAATAGGTATTGTTGGGATCAAAAGACTGATTGAGAAAACGAGGTGCCAGTAATTCGAAATTCGGGATTTTCTTGGTGTCAATTGGCAGCAGCAACCCCTCGCGTCGCATCAGGCCCACAAAGTCGGAAGAAGGCACCACAATATCATAGCCCTTCCCCACCAGCTTGACCTTGGCATACATGGCCTCGTTGGAGTCGTAGGTGGAGATATTGACCTTGATCCCCGTCTTCTTGGTAAAAGCAGCGACAACCTCGTCAGGGATGTATTCCGACCAGATGTAGAGGTTCAACACCTTGTCACTGGCCAGGGCCGAGGTCGCCAGTGTCCAGAGGGTCACAACCGCAAGGAGACCACGCAGTAGGTTTTTCATTTTTTTTCCTTAAGCAATATTCTTGAGAGAACGAGGGCAGCTATGGTGATAACCATCATCACCACGCAGAGAGCGTTGACATCGGGTTTTATACCGAGCCGAACCATGGAATAGATACGCAACGGTAGTACTTCAAAATCAGGCCCAGTGGTGAAAAAACTAATTATGACGTCATCAAGGGAAAGGGTAAAGCTCAGGAGCCAGCCTCCCACTACAGCTGGTAGTGCCAGCGGAATGACAATATAGCGAAAGACCTGATACTCACCAGCTCCAAGATCCTTGGCCGCATCAATGATGTCTCGCTGAAAACCATGAAAACGGGAGTAGACCGTGGTTGCGACAAAAGGCACACAGAGTACTGCGTGGGCAACTAGCAGGGTAGGGAAGCCCAGGGGGAGATGCAACGCCAGAAAGAGCAACAGAAGGGAAATTGCAATCACGATATCAGGGGACATCATCATCACAAAAAGACTGCCAAAAAGCACTTTTCTCCCGGGAAAGCGATACTGATGCATGATAAAGGCGGCCACTGTTCCCAGCAGGGTGGCAAGCGTGGCCGCACAGGCCGCAACTATCAGCGAATTCAGTGCAGCAGACATGAGGCTGCTGTTTTGCCAGAGCTTATCGTACCAGCGCAGGGTGAAGCCATGCCAGGCAAGCGAATACTTGGAATCGTTGAAGGAGAAAACCGCGACCACCAAAAGGGGCAGATAAAGAAAACTGTACACAAGCCCGGCGTAGATGCGTTTTAGCCAAAGACTCATTGCATCCCCTCCTTGCCCAAACGCTGCCGGGATACGTAGTAGAGGGTGAGCATCAGCCCCATGGCCACCGTCATGGTAACCGATGCTGCCGCTCCCATGGGAATATTGCGATAGATGAGAAACTGATCACGGATATAGTTCCCCAGGAGCATTGTCCGGGCCCCTCCAAGAATATCTGCCACGTAAAACATGCCAAGCGCTGGCAGAAAAACGAGCATACTCCCGGCGATAATGCCCGGCAGTGTCAGAGGCACGGTGATCCGAAAAAAGCAGTGAAACCAATTGGCGCCCAGATCTCGTCCTGCCTCGACCAGCCGTGGATCAACCGCCTTCAGCGCCGCATAGAGGGGGAGTATCATAAAGGGAAGTAGGGTGTAGACAAGGCCAATAAACACAGCCACCTGGGTATACATCAGCTGCAGGGGCGCATCAATCAGCCCCAGCCCCAGGAGCAGTTGATTGATCACACCGTTTGCCTTGAGCATCATCACCAGGGCATAGGTGCGAATAAGGGAATTGGTCCAAAAGGGGATCATCACCAACAAGAGCAGCAGCGGCTGTTTTTTAGCGGGAGCCTGGACGAGAACATAGGCAAAAGGATAGCCGACAAGCAGGCAGAGCATCGCAGCAACACTGGCAAGAACGACGGAATCCCGCGCCATGCTGAAGACTGCCGGAGAGATAAGATGTTGGTAATTACTCAGGCTCAGTCCCGAGCGTACCAGCTGCTCTTCACCTTGGGAAAGAAAACTGGCAGTCAAGAGGATCAGGTAGGGAATAAGTGCCAGAACCACCATCCAGGTGTAGGTGGAGCCAATGAGCAGTTGCCGAAATCGGGCACTATTTTTCATAGGGCAGCACCACCTCCCAGCCCTCATACCAGCCGATGATCACGCTATCGCCTGGTTTAAAGGAGAGGTTTTCACTATCTTCATCAAAAAATTCAGTAATTTGGACAGTTTTTCCATCATCCAGGGTGACCTCGACATCATAGGTTGCGCCCTGGTAATAGAGGCGCTCGACCTTGCCTTTGAGTTTGGCCTGGTGAAAGGAGGCAAAAAGATCGCGGGATGTGGCCAGGTCCTGCTCCAGTTCCAGGCGAAAATCTTCGGGACGCAGGAGCACATGCACGTTTTGCCCAGGAGTGAGCTGGCGCTTGCTCTTCAGGCTGACAGCAGCCCCTTCAACCTTGGCGCTGAAGGTCTGTGGACCAGTCTGCTCTTCGATTACCCCATCAAGTACATTGATATCCCCGACGAAATCGGCCACATAAAGATTCACCGGCTCTTCATAGATCTCCATGGGACTCCCAATCTGCTCGATCTGGCCGTTCTGCATGACCACCACCCGGTCCGACATGGCAAAGGCCTCGTCCTGGTCGTGGGTCACCAGAATAAAACTGATGTTCAGGGTTCGTTGCAACTGTTTGAGTTCCCGTTGCATCTGCTTACGCAGTCGGTGATCCAAAGCGGAGAGGGGTTCATCCAACAGGAGGACACGTGGTTTATTGACAATGGCCCGAGCGATGGCGACCCGTTGCTGCTGACCGCCAGAGAGCTCGGCCGGGCGTTTGTTCTCACGACCGGTCAACTGCACAAGTTCTAAGGCCTGGGTAACCAAATGGCGTATTTCATCCTGGTGTTTCCCGGCCATGCGCAGGCCAAAGGCCACGTTTTCAAAGACACTCATGTGGGGAAAGAGGGCGTAATTCTGAAAGACCGTATTCACAGCCCGTTTTTCCGGGGGAATACCAGCAACAGGTTGGCCATCGAGCAGCAGAGTACCACTGGTACAGGACTCAAACCCGCCTATTAACCGCAGCAGCGTCGTTTTACCACAGCCTGACGGTCCCAGAAGCGAGAGAAATTCTCCATCAGCAACCGACAGGGAGATACCGGAGAGTGCCTGCTCACCGTCGTATCGTTTGTTCACCTCTATGAGTTCTATAACCGGTTTATTCAACCATCTGTCTCCCACACACACAAAATAAAAATTCCTGCCGTAACCCGTAGCGTCAACGGATACAGACAAAAAAAACGAGCTCTGGCAAGAAATCTGAGCCCCCTTGACTTAATAGATCTTCCGCTTACCAAAGCTTGAGCCGATGACGTTAAAGCTGTTCTCAACAATAAAGAGTGCATGCTCATCAACATTAAACACGGCATTCTCCAGCTTTTTGAGCTGCAGGTTGTTGGTGATTGCCATGAGAATGAGACGGTCGTTGCCGCTGAAGGCTCCCTTGGCTTTTATAAAGGTTGCCCCTTGGCGAAAGACCTCACTGAACGTCTTGGCGATGGCTTCATTTTTATCGCTGATCACATAAACAATTTTACGTTGATTGAAAAGAGAGAGAACGTGCTCAACCGTGATGGAGGAGATAAAGACAAGAATGATCGAAGCAATGATGATATCAGGGGTGTAAAAGGATATGGTCAGCCCGAAAAGCACCACATTAAAGAGCATGTACACCTTGCCCACCCCGAAATTAAATCGGGTATTGAGCATAATCGCTGCAATATCGAGACCACCGGCAGACCCGATTGAGCGTAGGATGATGCCGGATCCGGCTCCGCTGACAATACCGCCGGCAATTGCCGCGTAGAGCTGATCCTGAATCTGAAAATCAAAATCAATCCACTGGGTGGCCAGGGTGATTACCAGCATACCGTAGAGGCTGTACCAGAAAAACCTGCGGCCAACAAAAAACCACCCCAGAACAAAAAGCGGAATATTAAAGATGAGGTACCAGAGCGATGGCGAAAACATCTGCGTCTTATAGTAGACCAGCAGGGTCGCACCATAAAGGCCACCGGTAATAAAGGAGTTATTGATCACAGCTCCGTTAATACCAAGGGCGAAGAGTACTGAGCCCAGGGTGAGCAGAAGAAGGTTCCAGAGAACGGATGAGGTGGGGTTGCGTAAAATCATAATGGGCCCACCTCGAAGTTTGAAAATTTTGTGTAAAACATCAGTAGCAAATCAGCAGGGTTACGGGCCTGGAAGCAAGTTCAGCAACTGCATTCAATCCGGCGCCGCTAAAGGGGAACGGGAGAAAGAGGTATGCAACTCTTGAAGACGTCTGGAAAAATCAGTTGTCATAGTCCTCGTCAAAATCGCTGCTTTCGTCCTCATCATCGTCAAGTGGTTGCAGACGGATGGGATCAAGTGAGACAATGAGGTATTCAGCCTCACAATCGTTACAGTAGACGGCATCATCTTCTTCACTGAAACTTTCAATGACGATGTCACCGCCGCAGAGCTTGCATTCCATGACCTGAACGTCTTCCTCTTCCTGATCATAATCAATCATTGGCCAAACCTTTGAAAAGTGGGGATCTCTCAAAAAGGTAGCGCACCAGAGGCAACATCTACCAACTCCGACAAAAAATGAAGGTGCATAGCTTCAAAAATCTTCGTGTGGGCAATATACACCTCTTGCTCTGTCAATGAAAAATCAATTTTTTTTAACGTCTTCGTTTTCATAGAACGTTAATATTTTGTTTACTCTACCTGCCTGGTGTCAAGTATCCAGGCTAACGATCAAGAGCAAATTCTGGCGCTCAAAGATGTGTACCTTGGTCGACAAAACAGAACCGGTAACAGTGGTTGGTTGCCTTATAAAAAAAATCCCCTTAAATAAACAAAAATTTATTCAAGAGGATTTTTTTTATCCAGTTTCACTCCCGCGGGGGAGTGAATTTAGAGGAGATCAAACTTTTTTAATTTTGCGTAGGTCGTGTTGCGGCCGATCCCCAGGGCTTTTGCCATTTGCGAAACATTGCCGTCAAACTGGACCAGCGCCTGTTTGAGAGCCTGTTTTTGAATTTCGTCAAAATTGAGTGTAGTAAACTGATGCCTTTGGGGCTCGTCGGTAACGCGGGGCACTTGTAGAGCCTCCTGAATTTTCTGGGGCAGGGCATCGACACTCAGCGTACTGTTTTCAAGCAGAACCATGGTCGACTCGATAACATGGCGAAGTTCTCGAATATTTCCCGGCCAGGAGTAGGTCGAAAGGGCCTGGCGAAATTGAGGGTCCACCGCATCTATGGGGCAGTCAAGTTTTTGGGAAAATTCTTGAATAAAATGATCAGCAAGCAGTTGAATGTCGGCTTCACGCTGACTGAGTTGTGGCAACATCAGGTTGACTACATGTAAACGGTAATAGAGATCCTTTCGAAAAGTACCCTCTTCAACCATGGATTCCATATCCCGGTTGGTTGCCGCAATTACGCGGACATCAACCGGTAGCAAACGTTTCCCCCCGACGCGTGTGACTTGATGCTCATCAAGTACCCGGAGAAGGTTGACTTGTATTGAAAGGGGCATCTCGCCAATTTCATCAAGGAAGATGGTCCCTCCTGAAGCCTGTTCAAACTTTCCAGCCTGTCCTCCCTTCGATGCTCCTGTAAAGGATCCCTCTACATATCCAAAGAGTTCACTTTGGATCAGCTCTGGAGCGATGGCGCCGCAGTTGACCGCGATAAATGGTTTTTTGGCCCTGGGACTTGAACGATGCAGGGCTCGAGCCATGACCTCTTTACCTGTACCGGATTGACCTGTGATCAGAACCGTGGTGTCGGTTGGGGCGACCCGTCTTGCAGTTTTAATCACCTTTTGAAAGGCAACAGACTTACCAATCATAGCTGCAAAGCCATCGTCCTGAATGATTGTTTTGTGGGCAGCTGGCCTGTTTGCTTTGGCAGGGGGGTAAATGCAGAGCGTCAGGCCATGCAGGTGATTAAAATTGTTCACCAGTGGCGTGGCATAAATATTCCAGGTCGGGTTATGGAGGCAGCGAAGCTCTTCCATGGCAAATGAACCATGGATGGTTTCTTTATTCTGCTGTGCAAAAAATGGTGAAAGGTCAAACCATTTAGAGGCATCTTTGCCACTGAGCTTAGGCAGTGAACTTTCAAAGAGTTCTGCTGCCGCCTGGTTACAGTAGCAGACCTTGCCGTACCTATCCAGAGTGATCAGGCCGATGGCATTGTGATTGAGAACCGTACCGATCATGCCCATGCACTGTTTTTGGATATAAAGGGCTTCAATGGCGCGGGCGTAATACATGGCCAGGGCTAGACAACGATCATGCTCGTTTTCGTTGGGCCCAGAGATATCAACACTGCCCAGCAGAATTCCATGGAGGTCAAAGATTGGCGCTGCTGAGCAGGTCCACCCATGCTGACTCTCGCAAAAATGTTCTTTACCTATAACCCGCTGAGGTAAACCACTGGTCAGGGCAAGTCCGATGGCATTGGTGCCAACACTGCTTTCACTCCAATTTGCCTCTGGGCCAAAATCAATACCATCTGCCAGGCAGAGTGCCTTGTAAGAACCTATGGTTGCGGTGAGATAGCCGTATCGGTCGCTGACGGTAAACAGCAGTCCCTTGCCATCCAGATACGAAAATAAGTCTTTTGGAGTGTTTTTTACCGCATCACGCAAAAAATGGTGTTCTGCATCTAGTTTTGCGTGATCACAGAATTGTTCACATTTTTTCCGTGCCGGATCCATTCCCATATGGAGGCAACGTTTCCAGGAATCTGCAACGCTTGTTTTGATATACTCCTGATTCAATTTTTTACTGGTAACAAACTGGCTCCAGACAGATTTTTCCAGTTCATTTTCGAGCTCGAAGGGGAAGTTACCTGTCATCCCCCCAGGGTTGACCACAATTTTATCTTTAAGTGATTGGGTTATTGAGAATTTGTTCCTGTTTCGTACGAGCTCGTGCATAACTTTCTATACCTGTTCGATCAAAAAAGACGCCGATGAAGAAAACTACTGCCTAACTGTTTACAAACTAGAGGGCGCACCGCCACTGTCCGTGGTGAGCACCAAATCAGCGGTGAGGTGGTTTGACCGCGTTTGTCTCTGACGCAAGGCCAATGCCGGGGGTGAAGGCACCTCTCCGCCCCTGATCCACCGTATTGCGCATTCAAAAAAAACTGTGAGCTTGCGCAGAGTAAAAGACGACACTTTTATTAGAGAATTTTTCCTCGAATAAGAGACCTATCCTAAAAAACAAATCAAGTGCAAGCTTGTTTAATATAGTTTCTAAAAATATTCCTCCCTTTTTTATTATTTTTATCTCTTGCGTTTTCTGAACTGTTCAAAGATTGAACAGAACCATTGCTTTTATGCAATCATCATCTCCTATATTTGCTTAAATTCACGAAAAATATCCTTCGCTAAAGTGTTCGTTTTTTGAACACCTCTGTATGTGCTCGTTGATGTGGATTTTTCATATATTACTATCAGTATATATATACAAAACGCTCCCTTTTATAAGGGAAGTGGGTGTCACAATGCAGGTTACAGGCAGTTTTAAGTGGTTAGTGCAGTCATTTGTCTCCTGTCAAACATCTTTGTCTGGCCTGGTTCTTGCTCAATCGGATGCAGGTAAATTTTGCATGCACAAGCCAAAGGTGATGGCATCGTCAAAAGTCATAATTCTGAAAACTATGCACCTGGAAATGAGGGCAAGAATTTCGGAAGGTTGTTCTCGAGGCTGTTCACGGGAATGACAAAGTTAACTAGTGAGGGAGACGGCCGATCCGGATCGAAACCCGACTGATTGAGAAAACGGAGGCAGATACTGTGGCAACAGACATACTTATGCCCAAATGGGGCCTGACCATGAAGGAAGGAAAGCTTTCCAAATGGTTGAAAAACGAAGGGGACGCAGTCAAGGCAGGCGAACCCATCTTTGAAGTAGAGACCGATAAAATCACCAACACCGTTGAGGCCACCGGTGACGGTGTACTTTTCAAAATTCTGGTCGGTGCCGGAGACACCGTAGCCGTAAAAACGGTAGTGGGCATCCTTGCCGCTGCGGGTGAAACACCAGATGTACCTGCGGCTGCAGGAGCTGCAGCAAGTTCTGCTGCCCCCGCGCAGTCCGCAGCTTCCAAGGCTGGCGCTCCCAAAGCCAAAACAGAAGGGGGATTTGTTCTTGCTTCTCCCATCGCAAGACGCCTTGCCAAAGAAAAAGAAATTGATCTGGCAGATGTAACCGGAACCGGCCCGAACGGTCGGGTTACCGAAAAAGACGTTTTGGCGTACACACCTGCCCCCGACGAGTACGACGGCTACAATGCGGCTCCCCAAGCCATTGCTTTTGCGCGTCAGCATGAAATCGATCTTTCCCAGATTACCGGCTCTGGGGAGGGCGGAAAAATTCTCAAGGTCGATCTTCTGCGCGCCATGCAGCCCGCAGCCCAACAGGAACAGGCCAGCACATGTACCCCTGAGAAACCTGAAATCATCCCGTTTGAAGGAATGCGCAAGGTCATCTCCGATAACATGATGGCCAGTCTCCACGGAATGGCCCAGCTCTCTGTCTTTGTTGAGTGCGATGTCACGGCAATGGAATCTTTTCGCGATAAGGTTCGAGCAAAGAATGCCAAAAAAGAAGATGTGCCACGCGTATCCTATAACGACATCATAGCCCTTGCAGCCAGCCGTACCCTGATGAAATACCCCTATATGAATTCCTGGCTGACTGACGAGGGCATCGTTCGTCATAAAACGGTTAATCTTGGTATTGCCGTAGCCTTACCCGAGGGATTGGTCGTTCCCCATGTGAAAAATGCGGAGAAAAAGTCACTTTCCGAGCTGGCCGTAGAAATTCGCGAGGTGGCAGGAAAAGCGCGTAAAGGTGGGCTGACCATGGATGAGCTGCAAGGTGGCACCTTTACTATCACCAATGTCTCCATGATGGGTGTGGACGGATTTACCCCTATCATTAACCCACCTCAGGTCGGCATTTTGGGCGTGGGGCGTACCAAGGTCCGTCCGTCCGTTGATGAGAACGGCCAGATTGTCAGCCGAACCATGATGACATTGAGTCTCACCTTTGATCACCGTGTCGTTGATGGTGCTCCCGCAATGAATTTCTTACGTGCATTGGCGGATTGCCTCGAAGACCCGGCTATGATCCTGGCCTGATTCCGTTTTTAGTTCAATGGAAAAAAAGCGATATATCGTTGAATTAGGCACAGGCGCTGACTTGCACGGCATGGATGTCACCAAGGCTTCCTGCAGAGCGGTACGAGATGCCATAAGTCGTAGCTGTCTCTGTGGCCTGGTTGAAATTTTACACCGGGATAGCTTTGAGGGGGTGGTGATTGATGTCACCATCGCCTGTCCCTTTCCCGAGCAGGTGAACCAGCAAGAGGTTCTTGCAGTTTTGCCAGTGGGAAAGCCACAGATCGAAGTAATCCAGGGCGGTTTAATAACCAATGGTATCTGTGTGGATAGCTTTGGCAAGAACTGCGCATCCATTGTCGTTGCCAATGCCGCTGTGACGGTATGGATAGAGTAGGCTGTAACTGCAAGCTGAATGGCAATGTTAATAAAGTGACGATTATACGATTACTTATATCAAGTAATGATCATCTAAGGAGGATGTAATGACAATTAAGAAAAAAACCATGGTCCAGATGTACAACACCATGTACCGGATCCGTCAATTTGAGACCAAGCTTCAGGAGTTTTTTGCTGCTGGCAAAATTCCGGGCTTTGTTCATCTCTATTTAGGTGAAGAAGCGGTTGCTGCCGGAACCTGTGCTGCACTGAACAAAGAAGATTACATCACCAGTACCCATCGCGGCCATGGTCACCTGATTGCAAAAGGTGGAGACTTGAAACTGATGATGGCTGAAATCTACGGTAAGTCGACGGGTTACTGTAAAGGGAAGGGTGGCTCCATGCACATCGCTGATGTTGATTTGGGCATCCTGGGTGCCAACGGTATCGTTGGTGGTGGTGGCCCGATCGCTGCAGGAGCGGGTATGGCTATTCAATACCGAGGTGAAGATCGGGTTGCCGTTTGTTTCTTTGGCGATGGAGCATCCAACCAAGGGACCACCCAGGAAGCACTGAACCTGGCCAGCGCTTGGAATTTACCGGTTGTCTTTGTCAATGAAAACAATGGATACGGTATTTCCTGCCATATCAGTAAGTCCATGGCTATTACCGATATTGCCGATCGTGCGGCTGGCTATGACATGCCGGGCGTGATTGTCGATGGTAATGATGTTGTCGCCGTCTACGAGGCGATCACTGCCGCCGTTGAACGCGCCCGTAAAGGTGAGGGCCCCTCATTGGTCGAGTGTAAAACTTACCGCTGGCGCGGCCACTTCGAGGGCGACGCCTGCACCTATCGCTCCAATGACGAGTTGGACGAGTGGGTGAAAAAAGATCCGATTCCTCGTTTTGCCAAAAAAATGCTGGATGACGGCATTCTTACCCAGAAAGAGCTCGATAAGCTCAATGCTGATATCGATGCAGAGCTTGCCGAGGCCATTACCTTTGCCGAGGAGAGTCCTCTCCCCGAACCTGCTGATATGTTTGATGATGTGTATGCCTGATCATGAGTAAAGGTTGTTGAAAACATACTTCATTTCGTACGATTTATATATTTTGGAGGAATAGATGGCACAAAAAACATATATGCAGGCGCTCAACGACGCCATGCGCGAAGAGATGGAACGTGATCCCAATGTATTGATCATTGGTGAGGATGTTGGTCAGTTTGGTGGATGTTTTGGTGTAACCAAAGGACTCTATGACCAATTTGGAGAGCGACGTGTTCGCGACACTCCCATTACCGAGAGTGCGATCGTTGGTGCAGCCACCGGTGCTGCGGCAGCCGGTCTGCGGCCGGTCTGCGAGTTGATGTTTGTTGACTTCATCGGTGTCAGCATGGATCAGCTGTTCAATCAGGCAGCCAAGATGCGCTACATGTTTGGCGGTAAAACCACCATTCCCATGGTCCTGCGTGCACCCCAAGGTGGTGGTATCAGTGCGGCTGCTCAGCACAGTCAGTCGCTCGAGTCCTGGTTTATGCATATCCCCGGACTCAAAGTGGCCATGCCGGCCACACCTGAAGATGCCTATGGGCTGTTAATCAGCGCTATTCGTGACGACAACCCGGTTGTCTTTCTTGAGCATAAATTGCTCTATGGTGTTGAGGGCGAGGTACCTGAAAACGCAGGTCCAATTCCTTTCGGCAAGGCCAAGATTCACAGGGAGGGAACCGATGTCACCATCGTCGCCCTTTCCAAGATGGTTTACTCGGCCCTTGAAGCAGCCGAGACTTTGGCAGCAAAAGGTATCAGTGCTGAGGTTATTGATCCGCGTACCGTTTCACCTCTTGATATGGATTCCATCCTGGCTTCCGTAAAAAAGACCCACAGCCTGGTTATTGCCCACGAGGCGGTGAAAATAGCTGGCGCCGGTGCAGAGATTGCTGCCCAGGTAGCAGAAGAAGCAATTGATTACCTGGATGCGCCGATTATGCGTGTTGGTGCCCCATTTGTTCCGGTTCCATTCTCTCCGCCCCTCGAAGAAGCCTTCTTGCCGAGTGCAGAAGACATCGTGGCTGCAGTAGAGAAAATTCGTTCCTGAGTCTAGGTTCGTTCTGTAGATACTTTTTAGATCATTGGTCCCATGAAAACAGTCGGTATCATCGCAAACCCCATCTCAGGCAAAGATATTCGCCGTCTCGTCGCCCACGGCAGTGTTTTTGACAATCAGGAGAAGGTGCGCATTGTGCGTCGCCTTTTAGTTGGTCTTGCCTCCGTTGGCATTAAGCGGGTGATCTTCATGCCCGATTACTATGCCATTGTTCAGCGTGCACACAAAGGGATTCATTCCCCCATTGAGATTGCCTCAGCCCCGATGTGTGCAGAGAATACCCAGGAGGATTCAACCAAAGCAGCCCGCCTGATGGTCGATGCCGGAGTCGGCTGTATCTTTGTACTGGGAGGTGACGGCACCAGTAGGGCCGTGGCTAAAGGAAATGCGGTGGTACCGATTTTGCCTCTTTCAACCGGAACAAACAATGTTTTTCCCTATATGATAGAGGCTACCGTCGCTGGATTGGCTGGAGGGATACTCACCTCCGGCCAAATCAGTCTAGAGGAAGGATGTTTTCGCTCACCTGTGCTTGAAGTTCTCGATGCTGCTAACAATCTGGTTGATATCGCCCTGGTTGATGCCGCCGTTCACACAGATACCTTTGTCGGTTCTAAAGCTATCTGGTCCATGAAACAGATAACACAGGTCTTTCTTACCCGTTGTCGTCCAGACAGCATTGGTCTTTCAGCCATTGGCGGCCAGCTGCATACCATCGCTCCCCAGGAGAAGCTTGGCCTGCACCTGGTCCTTGGGCCTGGAGGTAAGCGTGTCCTCTCTCCGATCGCGCCGGGGCTCATCGAGCCAGTGGAGGTAGCCTCGGAGGCTCGACTGACGCTTGGTCAATCCATCCGTGTTGACCAGTCCCCCTGTGTCATTGCCCTTGATGGTGAACGGGAGGTAGAGGTGAAACGTGGGGCGCATGTCCATATTCGTTTTGCTGATACAGGACCGCTGGTTGTCGATGTTTCCCGGGTCATGGCACTGGCTCAGCAAGCGGGTGTGTTCGTACAACCCATGTAGCCAAAAGAGCAGTAGAAATCATAGAGATAACTCTGCGCAGGTGCGGTGGGTGTGTCAATCCTCATAAGCTTGCTTGATGGCTTTTGCTTCCTTCTGGTTCTGCCGTTCCTGCGCAATTTTTTTCTTATATATTCATCATTAAAGGAGCAGTAATGGCTGAAATTGTTAAGGCAGCATTTGTTTTTATTGCCCCAGAGGCTGACTCTGAGACGCACCGCCAATGGATTGAAACTCCTGTTATTCATCTTTTGAGTATTGGAGTCGGGAGTTATTCCGAGGCGGTTGAGGTCTGTAAACGCATTGTTGAGCAGGAAGGGGTGAAAGCCATCGAACTCTGTGCAGGTTTTGGTAATAAAGGCGTCGCTCTCGTTGCGGAGGCTGTTGGAAAAGAGATTGCGGTTGGTGTGGTTCGTTTTGACATACATCCAGCCCTTGGCAATGTCAGCGGCGATTCAATATTTCACTAATACGAGGTACAGTCCATGAAAGCAGCAAAATGGTACGGTAAAAAAGACATTCGTGTTGAAGATGTCCCCACTCCACCGGCTCCCAAACCTGGTGAAGTGCAGATCAAGGTAGCCTGGTGCGGCATCTGTGGCTCCGATTTGCACGAGTACCTGGCGGGCCCGATCTTTATTCCGGTTGAGCCCCATCCCCTGACAGGGACCAAGGCTCCACTGATCCTTGGGCACGAGTTTTCCGGCGAGGTTGTAGCTGTAGGCGAGGGCGTTACCACCGTACGAGTGGGTGATATTGTAGCTCCTGATGCCTGTCAGCATTGCGGTACCTGCGTAACCTGCCGTGAAGGTCGCTACAATGTGTGCGAAAAACTTGCCTTCACCGGGCTGATGGCCGAGGGTGCCTTTGCTGAACTGGTCAATGTTCCCGCTGAGCTCTGTTATGTCCTGCCTGCGGGATTTGATATGGAAGCAGCTTCTCTCATTGAGCCCTTGGCAACTGGATTCAAGGCCGTTCGTCTGGCCGGGTCGCTCTTGGGACAGACGGCTGTTGTGCTCGGGGCTGGTACCATTGGCCTGGGAACGATCATGTGTGCCAAGGCTGCAGGTGCTTCCACGGTTATCGCCATTGAAACAGCCGCTGCGCGTAAAGAACTGGCCAAAGAATGTGGCGCAGACATCATTCTTGATCCCTTGGAATGCGATGTCGTCGCTGAAGTGAAAAAAATGACCGGTGGGTCAGGCGCTGATGTTTCTTTTGAGTGCATTGGCCACAAGGATACAGCTCCTCTGGCCGTTGATATCATAAGAAATAATGGCAAGGCAGTTGTAGTGGGTATCTTTGAGGAGCCATCAAGCTTTAATTTCTTCAGTCTAAGCGGGACAGATAAGGTCGTCATTGGCACCCTTGCCTATACCATTGACGACTTTCAGGGTGTTGCCAACCTCCTGGCAACAGGTCAGCTCAAAGCAAGCCCCCTTATTACCGGTAAAATCAAGCTTGATGATATCGTCGAAAAAGGTTTTGAGGAACTGGTGAACAACAAGGCTACCAATATAAAAATTATCGTTTCACCGTTTTGATGTAAAAAAAGACGCTGTTTGTTCTGCAAAAAGAGGGTCGCTCCGTATGGGGCGGCCTTTTTTTATCTCATGATCACAGAAAAATATTTTGTTGCTGAATGAATGAAACAAAAAAAATCCTCCTGCCGGTCAATGTCGCAATAACCGGCAAGAGGAGAGGTTCAGGGCAACTCAAACTCCCTGAGAGGTAAAATGATTTACAACATTAACCAAATAAATCTTCCAACGCTTCATAGACATAGGACATATACATCAGCTTGGGCGAGCCTCCCATCGCTACTGCCATGAAAGCTGCCTGCAGAATCTCCTCGCGACTCGCTCCCATGGAGGCCGCTGCCTCTGTATGAATGGCAATACACATCTCGCATTGTGACATAACGGCTGTGGCTACCAAAATAAGTTCTAACTGTTTATGGGGCAGGGCATCAATCGCAGCCAGTTGTTTAGTAAACTCCAGGTACTTGCCATACTCACTCGGGGAGTATTTTGCTAAATAGGCCAGTGCTTGTCCTGCCTTTTCTGATGAGTTCATTTGTGCTCCTCTTTCAAGATTGTTGATGCTGAATGATGATGGGCGATAACCTCTTTGCCGTCACCACATTCGTTTGTTATTTCCTCACCTTATAAAGCAATTAGCGTACCTGATGGAAAAATCCTCAAGGGAACAATGTGGCTATTTTTAACTGTAAACAAAATCTTTTTTTATTGTGTGAAAACGGAATGTTGCATCATGTGGTCTCGGTGGTTGGCAGAGCTCTTATCTTCCTCAGCTGAGTATCGTTGATAATTACATAAAAAATGAGTGTGTAAGATGTTCTCGGCCCTGACTCTTGCGAGCGATTTGGAGGGTGTGTTCTAACTCAGGACACAAAACTGTGGCAGCTTGTTCAGAAATAGAACAGCAGAGGCAATGCTCAGAATCCGTGAGCATTCATCAGTGCAGTCAATGCGTTGATATGTGCCTAACCGCCGTCACGGATGTGGAAATTTAACAGGCTTTGCTGAAATCAATATGCTGTGATTTTCTTGACTTAAGGGAAAGGCGAAAAGATAAAAGAACCCTTTTTAGGGGTGAAGTACCAGGGATTGTTTTTCGAACTGAAAGATATGGGTATGTCTGGTGGTACACTGAAAACGTATTTTTGAGCGTTCCACCATGGTGCGTAGCCCCATGGTGTCATCTTCAGGAAAGGGCAGGTGGTAGACGATAAGATGCTTAGGGGTAAAAAGAGTGTTGAGCAGCTTTTGTCCCTGGGGATGTTGATAAAACAGCGGGTTAACCAGGACGAGATCGATCTCCTCACCTTGAAGGGCGGATTCGTAGTACTCACCGACAAAATCTCCATCCCCGGTAAAAAGCAGGGTGAATCCATTGAGGTCAATGAGATAACAATAGTTTATCACATCCTGGTACTGAGGGCCCATGTGCCGGGTTGCAATGATTTTCCCGCGGATCGCAGGGGTAAGCTCAAAGGGCAGGAATTCTCCAGGTTGGAGATCCAAGATCTCAGTTTCTACTGATTTTTTATGGAGATGATTACAAAGCAGGGTGAACTCGGGGCTTGGAGAAGCAGCGCTCGGGAGAAACACCTTGTGTATCTCCCGAGCATGGATGAGTTCCGTTACATACATTGGTGAAAAATGATCGGGATGTTCATGGGTAAAAAAGAGGTAATCAAGTGTTTTGAACGACTGTTTTCCCTGGCGCATATGCAATAAATCAACCCAGGAAACAGGGCTGAAGCGGCTGGTGGCATCGTGGTGGATACCATCAACCAGGAGTCCTGTTCCATCATATTCGATGAGTATGCCGGCATTGGCAATCAGGGTCAGGGTGATTTCTTTGTCCATGGATTAAACTCGCTTTGATTCAGCCACGAACTGCGGCATAACTTTCTGCCGCGTGGTAGGAACTGCGAACCAGAGGCCCGGCGACAACTTGACTAAAACCTCTGGCCTCGCCTATCTGGGCCAGCTCTTCAAAGACATCTGGGTGTATATATTCAACAAGCTGGTGATGTTCGGGAGATGGGCGCAAATATTGACCAAGCGTTAAAATCTGGCAGCCAGCATTAAGCAAATCATCCATAACTTCCAAAATTTCTTCTTTTGTCTCGCCAAGGCCAAGCATGAGGCCCGATTTTGTGGAGATAGTTCCCTGGCTTCTCTGGGCAGCTACCCGGGCAATAAGTTCAAGGGACTGATGATAACCGGCACCTGGACGGACGTCCCTGTAAATACGGGGGACAGTCTCTAAATTATGATTGATTACATTGGGCTGAGCAGCAATCACGCGCTGTAACGATGCCTCCTCACCGCGAAAATCAGGAATAAGGACTTCGATAGTCGCCTTTGTTGTGTCTTGTATGGCCTTTATTGTCGCTGCAAAATGTGCGGCTCCACCATCAGGAAGGTCATCACGGGTCACCGAGGTGACAACTACGTGTTTCAGGCGCAGTTGCTGGGCAGTAAGAGCGACCATTTCAGGCTCAGCTGGATCCGGGGGAAGGGGGCGACCATGGGAGACCGCACAAAAAGTGCAGTTTCTGGTGCAAATATCACCCAAAATCATAAAGGTGCAGGTCTTATTGGCAAAGCACTCTCCAATATTGGGGCATTGTGCCGACTCACATACAGAGTGAAGTCGTCCTTTATCCAGCAGTGCCTGTATCTGATCCATACTTTCTGCGTTGGGCGCTGGTAACACCAGCCAATTAGGCCGTTTCAAGATAATCCTCCGTAAGTAGTTGTTCAAGTGATGCTGATCGTAGGGAAAGCCCAAAGATGGTCGAAAACTGATGCCGCATTTCCCGGCGTACTTCCTTGAGATCTGGTGAAAATCCCAACTGCTGGAGCATGGAGGTCACTGAGTGGGCGGTAATACCGCAGGGCACGATAAAGCTGAAATGGAGAAGATTGGGGCATACGTTGAGCGCAATGCCATGCATTGTGGTCCATTTACGAACAGCAATTCCCATGGCACCTATTTTTGCCTCCCCAACCCATGCTCCAGGAAATTTAGATTTTCTCCCAGCGGTAATCCCCCAGCTGCGCACGGTTTGAATCATGACCTCCTCCATTTTTCGGGCATAGGCGTGAAGGTCTCGCTGTTTTCCCTCTAATGCGAGGATAGGGTAACAGACCAGCTGGCCAGGGCCATGGTAGGTTATATCCCCACCGCGTGAGGTTTCATGGACCTTTATGCCATGTTGAAGTAAAACTTCGGCGTTGGCTAAGAGATGCTGATGCCCACCAGAACTGCCAATGGTGATCGAGGGAGTGTGCTCAAGCATGAGCACCAGATTAGGAATGAGCCCACGTTGCCGACGATGGTGAAGTGTTTTTTGGATGTGATGCATCTGCTCGTAGTCTTCGAGCCTGAGGTCAATCCATAGGGTTTCTTCACCAGAGTGTAATGATTCCATGTACGTGTATCCTGCTTGTCCTGAATCTGTGGCTGCGGATGAAAACTGAAAAACTATAAATTTTTAATGAGATACCGTTTTCTAAACAGATTCATGTATCGTTCAGTTTCACCCGCTATCACGGATTCAGGTTGATTTAAAAGAAACACTTTTACTGAGCAAGATGTGTACCAGTAGATTCTGGGGAGGTGGGGATTACGTGTGGAGGAGTGCTTGAATCTTAGCGGCCAATGCCTTGCGGGTATACGGTTTTTCAAGAAAATGTGCACTTTCAAAGGAGACAAGATCAGCCGGATACCCTGAAATGTACAGACAGGTGAGATCGGGATACTTTTGCTGAAGGGTTCGAGCCAGATCGTTTCCGGTCATACCTGGCATAACCACATCGGTGATGAGAAGATCGATTGGCTGAGGCGTTTCTAAAACGAGTTTGAGTGCCTCCGAGCCTGAGGCGGCACTGAGCACTGAATACCCGAGTCCCTCCAACATGGAGGTGGTCATTTCCAGTAAAACCTGCTCATCTTCAACCAACAAGATCTTCCCTTGCCCCTGGTGGTTGGTTGTTGTTTCTTCTGGATCATGATCCGGTATGATCTCGCCGTTATAGCGAGGCAGATAAAGCCGAAATGTAGTCCCTGTCGCAGGTTCACTGTCGAGATGAATAAATCCATTATTCTGACTGATAATGCCACTGACCATGGAAAGCCCCAATCCTGTCCCCTGGCCAAGGGCCTTGGTCGTGAAAAACGGCTCAAATATTCTCTTTTGCGTTTGTTTATCCATGCCACACCCGTTGTCACTGACGCTGATCTGAACATACTCACCGGGATGACATTCGATACACTGGCTGCATGCCTGTTCATCAAGCCGGATATTTTCTGTTGTTATGATAATCCTACCATTAGAGTCTATGGCATCGCGGGCGTTAATGCACAGATTAGTGAGAAGTTGCGTGA
The DNA here is from genome assembly GCF_963664075.1 of uncultured Desulfobulbus sp. NCBI lineage: Bacteria > Pseudomonadati > Thermodesulfobacteriota > Desulfobulbia > Desulfobulbales > Desulfobulbaceae > Desulfobulbus > uncultured Desulfobulbus sp. The sequence goes on along the minus strand of NZ_OY760916.1, from coordinate 1,943,811 downwards.
GTTGGGTTGGGTCAAAATGAACCGCCCAAAGATCGTTTCCCGGCTCCCAGACAAGTTCAATATCCTCTCCAATGAGCCGCCGGATCATGGCAATCATCATCGAGATGTTGTGATTGAGATCTAAGACCTTTGGCGCAATGGGCTGTTTACGGGCAAAGGCAAGAAGCTGTTTGGTTAATTCCGAGGAACGGTTGGCAGCACTCAGGATCTGTTCAAGGTTATGAGCGAGCTCATGCTCTGTGCCAAGCGAGCTGAGCACCATTTCGCAGTGGCCCAGGATCACCCCCAGCATGTTATTGAAATCGTGGGCTACCCCACCTGCAAGCTTTCCAACTGACTCCATTTTTTGGGATTGCAGGAGCTGGGCGCGTAATTTTTCCTGCTCTTCTTCGGCGCATTTGCGCTTTGTGATATCCGTGCCAAAAGAGAAAATTTCTTTAATTGCCCCTTTTTCCTCACGAATGACTCTGTTTTTCCAATGTATCCAGACGCGTTCTCCTTGTTTTGTTGTGTTTTCATTTATGTTTTCAAAAAGTACATCGCTCGACTCGCAGGCAGCATTTATCAGGGGGCGTAAATCTGCTCCGTTAGAATCGTTTTCGGGTACAATGGTTGTGGTGAGATTGTGTCCAATGAGTTCATCTCGACGAAAACCAAAAAAGTCGAGGGCATAATCATTGACGAAGGTTATAACCCCTTTGGTATTGAATTTTATAATGAGAACAGCTGCCCCCTGGACCAGATCTCGATAACGTTCTTCGCTTTCTCGCAGGGCAAATTCGACCTGACGTATACGGGTAATATCAGCGGAGGCAGTGAGAATAACGGAGGCACCATCCCAGTCAATCAGAGTACTGGCCTGAAGCACATGGAGCGTGGTCTCTGGACGCAGCGTGAGAGTCAACTCAATACTCGAAAGAGTTTTATACTGTGCAAGCTCCTTTTTAATGCGGCGTACATCCTCCTTACTCATGAGCACGCCAACCTCTTGCGAGGTGTGACCAATCGCTTGCTCAGGGTGAATTCCGGTCACGGTGGTAAAGGCTTTGTTCACCATCAGGTAGCGCCCTTGTTCATCATTGAGGACGCAGGCAAAAGGGGCGAGCTCAAAGAGGGCTTGAAAACGTTCACTGGCTTGATTGGCTTCTATCTGCAGTTTTTTTTCGCACATAAAAAGCCGTACAAGCCATGCAATAAGCAGCCCTTCAAAAACGATAAATCCTAGTCCCCAGAAGACATATTTACCGCGACCGCGCCAAAAGTCTTCTGGCTGATTAAAAAACAATATTTCATTTTTGGGAACACTTGACGCCAGAAGTAAAGCTTCCTCTGTGAGGTTGAATCGTTTGAGTTGAGCAGAGTCAATCATAACCCGGTTAGGGATTTCACGGATAACGGGGATATTTTTTGGCTCGTCGTGTGCCCAGATCTCTCTTGTAATTTTTGCTGCTGTGGCTCCCTGATCATAGCCGCTGTTGACCTTCCCTCCTAGAACACCCAGCCCCATGTAGACGTTATTGTGTACAAAAATAGGGCTATGTGCCTCGTGAGAGAGTTGCGGCATAAGGACTTCGATGTTGATGGGGTTTTTCTGCTTATCAACAAAGAAATCAGAGTGATAGATAATGGTCTGCTCGGGAAGATTCTTTACAGCAGCAAAGAGTTCATCCAGTTCAAGTCCCTGCCCATCAGGATCAACAAAAATAAAGGACTGACTGAAACGTCCGGATCGGGCCAGCTGCTCAAAGGTTTTTCTATTTGCGGCACCTGAGGTTGTTGGGTCTGTTATGAGTGCTATATGCTTGGTTTGAGGGAACAAACGGAGGGCGAAATCAATCCCCACCTCGAGATCTAGAGTTTCAAGAACGCCATGCACGTTGCCCGCTTGTTCGAGTATTTCAGGTTGAGGGATGCTGACTCCACAGAAAATAACTGGGATTGGCCCAAAAAGATTTTCTTTGTAGCGAAGGAGAAAACGAAGCGCGTTATCGTCAAGGGAACAAATGGCATCAAAGCTGCCAGGCCTGTATTTCGTTGCATAGAGCTGGGCTAATTGCTGAAAGTATTGTTCTCCCCGAACCCGTTTTGTGTCCATGTACTCGATAAAGAGTTCGGTCTCTATGGGAAGGTTCTCTCGAATGCCTCGAGTCTCCTCATCTGAAAAGCGCATTCCAGGATGATATGAGTTTAATACCAGTACACGTTTACCAATATTTCGGGCATGGACAGAGCGAACAAGCGATGGTTTCAATTCAGCAGAAATTTGGGAAAATGCACTATGCGGCAAGCAAGGGACAAAGGCGAAAACAACAAAGACAGCCAATAAAAAGCAGGGGACAGATAGATGCTGATGGCTTGCTGAAGTCTTGGCCATGCGTCCTTGACGAAAAGGTGATCTACAGGGGAAAGGGGAGATTTTTTACGCTATAGTCCATTTTTATCGTATTTTTAGCCTCTTTGACAAGATATTATTAGGGAGGGTCAACATCTATCTCGTTCGCGCATAGCGATTATTTTTTCAGAGGAGAGTGCCTAGAGCCAGTGTCTACGTTTAAAAAAATAGAGTAAGCCTGCTGGAATGCAAAAAAAGAGTCCCCAAAGGGTAAAATATCCCCATTTCCAGTGTAACTCAGGCATATACTCAAAATTCATTCCATACACTCCCACAAGAAAGGTCAGGGGAATGAAAATGGTTGCAAACACCGTCATCACTTTCATGATTTCATTCATGCGGTTAGAGACGCTGGAAAGATAAATATCTAAAAGCCCGTTAATAAAATCACGGTAAGTATCCAGGGTATCCATGACACGCAGACAATGATCAAAGACATCTCGAAAATAGGGATGGGTTTTCTTATTTAACAGGGAGGATTCGCATCGTTGAATAGAGAGCATAACCTCACGCATGGGAGTAATGGCTCTGCGAAGAAAGACCAGTTCTTTTTTCAGCTGGGCAATGGTGCTGAAAAGATGAGCCTGTGGTCGTGCAAGCAGTTCAAGCTCTATGTTTTCGATGATGTCTTCCAGAGTGTCTGTAAGAACAAAGTAGTGATCGACCACGAGATCGATGATGGCGTAAGCAAGATAATCTGAGCCGAGTGTACGAAACCGCCCATTTGGATTATCGAGTCTTTGCCGAATTCCTGCAAAGAACTCATCAGCCTGTTCGCGAAAGGTAAAGACCATATCAGCAAAGAGAAGAAGGCTTATCTGCTCGTGGGTTATGCTCAGATCTTTATTTACCCGCAGGATTTTAATCACAAAATAGAGGTAATTGTCATACTCTTCAAATTTGGGCCGTTGATGGGTGTTGAGAATATCTTCAAGCACCAGCGGGTGAACCTCAAGCTCACTGCCAAGAGCTTGTACCATGTCTACAATGTCAAGCCCCTCACATTGGACCCAGAGTCGACGTTTTTTTTGACGATACGGTAAAATATCGGAAAATTGTTGAATATTGATTGTATTACACCCCTCTGCGTCATAGGCACTGACCGTAATTTGACCGGTCTGCAGAGGGAGCTTGCTCACATGCACCAGAGCACCAGGAGGCAGGCCAGCTTTATTCGTTGTGTACGAGGGGGGATGACTCATGAGGTTTTATTGCCTTGGTGTACAGAGGAGGACGTACCTACGGTGCGAAGAAACGTTTCCTCAATATATGTCGCTATGGCCTCGGCATCGTTGAGTGTAAAGTGCAGTAACTCAAGCGCTGCAGGACCATCACTGGCAACGGCAAAGACCCCACTGACCTGCTGATGGAGCCAGGGGGCGTTCTGATCACGTCGTACCTCAATTTTAGGAACGTTGGTGGCATGCTTAAACCCCTCTGCGATGATAATATCTACTTCCGGGAAAAGTATGGGGCCAAATTGAGCGAGTTCTAAATCTATGGGCTTACGTTGTATAATAAGCTGATCTGGTGCACAAAGGGCAAGGGCATCAGCGCCCGCCTCTTTGTACAGCGCTGTGTCTGTACCCGGTTGATCAACAATTATACCGGTTTCCTTGGTCGATTTAACCACTGCCACCTGGACTCCTTTGGATTTTAGGCAGGTGACAACCTGGCGAGTGAGGGTTGTTTTTCCTGAATTATGCCAACCTATAAAACTGACAACCGGGGGCATCGACAGCTCCTTGCGGGTAAACGATAAAAAAGAAGAAAATTTCTGACCTAAAAATAACTTTCCAGTTCCAAGATTTGATATTATCTCTTGTTAGAGTCAAATCTTCAATTTTTTCTTTTCTTACCAATGCCATTCACAGGTGTTTTTCTGAGTCAACAGGCATTGTCTCATTCCGTAAAAAGTTCAGAAAATCGATAAATCCATGCTTTCAAGGAGGCTATTTATGAAGAAAGGTATTTTTTTCAAGATTGCCATAAGCTGTATAATTCTCCTCATCCTTCTCATTGTGGGCGGTGTCATTGCCCTTCAGTCAATCAATACCGACCAGATCAAAGACATGCTGGCGACCCAGGTACAAAAGAGCACTGGCCGTATTCTCACTATCAAAGGGCCGGTGGAGCTGAAAATCGGTCTGGTTCCCAGGGTAGTCGTCAACGACGTCACCCTGTCCAATCCTGCGGGGTCCTCACGCCCGGAGATGGTCACCCTGAAACGTTTTGAGATGGAGGTCGCCCTGACACCATTGCTGCAAAAACAGGTCATGGTGAATAAACTGATCCTTGTTTCTCCGGATGTACTTATAGAAACTGAAGCAAGCGGGCCTGGTAACCTTGATTTTTCACCGCCGGAACAATCACAGGAACCCAAAGCGGAAGAGACAGCAACACAAAAAGTAGCACCAGAGACAGACCAGAGCGCCTACAGTCTTGCCTTTAAAGAGCTCTCCATCGAACAGGGGGTTTTCACACTCTATGACCGTACCAGTAAAAAATCAGAGCGGGTAGATATTGATCTTTTGACCATTCGTCCCAACGGAGAAAACCCTTCGTTACTTGATCTGAAGCTGGTGACCAAGGCCCGTGGTCAGCAACTCGATCTCAGCGGAACAATTGGAAATATCGATACCATTCTTCAACAGAAACCCTGGCCCCTTGCCATCAAAGCTGCTGTTGCCGGCGTAACCTTGCAAGCCAGTGGCAGTATAGAAAACCTGAAGGCACTGCAGGGGGTAAACCTGAAATTGGATCTCTCCACCAAAGAAATGACAAAGGTGGTCGCCCTCCTTGGTGACAAGGCTCCCAAACTTCCTGACTCCCTTGGCCCTGTTCAGCTTTCCGCTCAGCTTGCAGGCAGTGATAAAGCATTATCCCTGAACAACATCAACCTGGCACTTGGTAAAAAGGAACTGGCCACCGTACACGCCACAGGTACCGTGGCGAATCTTTTGGGAACGCCCACACCTCATCTCAAAGTTGCCCTTGCTGTTGACAATCCGGCCAACCTGACACCACTGACGGGCTCTCCCGTACCCCTGCAGGGGCCTCTTGCCCTGCAAGCCCAGGTTAAAGGCAGTAAGAGCAATTGGAATATTTCAGGGATCAAGCTGACCACCAAAAGCAGTGACCTCGAAGGAAATCTTGCAGTCAAGCTTGGTAAACGCCCCTTGCTGAGCGGTTCTCTAGAGAGCAAAGTCCTTGCAGTGGCAGATTTTACCCCTCAAGAGGGTACAGCGGCTGCGACTCAACCAGCCAAGGCTCAACCGGGCAAAAAGGATGGTCGTTTGTTTTCCGATGAACCTTTACCTCTGGCAGCCCTTCAAAGTGCTGATGCCAAGATACAGATCAAGGTAGACAAACTGATTCTTGATAAACAGACACTGACCAACAGCACCGTCACACTTTCTTTGAACAATGGTTTACTGAGCGTTGATCCCTTTTCCACCGGGGTTGCCGGTGGCACGCTCAACGGTTCCCTCACTTTGGATGGTGGGCGCACAACCCCAACCATGGCGCTCAATCTCAAAGGAAACAATCTGAACTTAGGTTCTCTCCAGGATAAAGGCGCAATTAGTGGCGGGAAAACCGAGCTCAACATTCATCTGAAAAGCTCAGGCAAATCCGTTCGCGGTCTTATGGGATCTCTCAACGGTGAGAGCGTTATCAGTGTAGGATCTGCCAAGTTGGCGAACAAATCCCTGGAATGGTTGGCTGGTGATTTTATTTTCCAACTTCTTGGCAGCATTAACCCCTTTGTCTCTTCAGAAAAATATACGCAGATTAGCTGTGCAGTGGTTCGCTTTGTTGTTAACGATGGTGTGGCCACCGCAGATAAGGGCATCGCCATGCGCACCGATAAGGTGGATGTCATAGGCTCTGGAACCATTAATCTGAAAAACGAGCAACTTGACCTGGGGATTAAACCCCATGCCCGAGGTGGGGTTGGGGTATCTCTTTCCAGTCCCCTTGCTGGTCTTGTTAAAATCAAGGGGACATTGGCTCAACCTTCAATGGGGCTTGATACTGTCGGAACGATGAAAACAGCAGTATCTCTGGGGGCAGGCGTGGCCACAGGAGGTCTCTCCACCTTGGGAGAACTGCTCGTTGACAAGGTTGTTGCCGATAGTGATCCCTGTCAGACTGCTTTGGGTAAAACGTCGACCGGGAGTAAAACAAACACGGCAACCAGTAAAGAGCATAAGGATTCATCCGCAAAGCCTGCCTCGATAGAGCAACAACTGCTGCAAAATGTTTTTGGGAATTAACCCCTGCTTATCAGAGGTAACGTTCTGTGCTTCTTATGATTGCTTCTCCTGCGGCTCCTTCTTTTCACCAGAGCACGTTTTTTAGATTCTGCTGCGGGCTTCTTTTGTGCTTTGTTCTAGTGCTCACTTCTCCGCTGTGTGCCTACTCAAACCAACAGCAAAACAATGTTTCGTTGCAGGTTCGTCGTCTGAAAGCTCAGGGGTATAGGGCGTATTACGGAGCAGGTGAGCCGGTTAATTATGAACGGGCGCTCTCCTTTTATAAACGTGCCGCAGAAAAAAATGATCCTGAAGCCATGTATATTTACGGAGGCATGTTGTATCAGGGACTGGGAACCAATGAGGATAAACGAGGTGGTTTTAAATGGCTCATGCAGGCGGCTGAGGCTGGAAAGTCAACAGCTGAGTCAGAGGCTGTTATCGGCTCCATGTACCTTCGTGGGGAGACCGTGCCTCAAAATTTCCTGGAAGCTAAAAAATGGCTAGATAAAGGGGCTGAGCAGGGAAATATGAGCGCTCAAACGGACCTGGCCTATATGTTCTATAACGGTTTAGGCGGAGAGCGTGATTACGAAAAGGCGTTAGTACTCTATGAGCGGGCTGCATACCAGGGAAATGTCTTGGCCCAGGCCAATGTCGGACTTATGTACGCAACGGGTACGGGAACAGACCTGGATCGGGCAAAGGGGTATGCCTGGTATTCGCTGGCAGCCAGCCGAGGGAATACAATGGCCGCGATTAATCGTAATGAACTGATGACTGAAATGAACTGGGACGAACTCAATAGTGCCCAGGCCATTTCCCTTGAACTCTATCGTCGAGTCGAAAACATCCAAAACCCTGGTTTGCTCCCAACCGAACATCAATAATCAAGATTTTTTCGAATTGCATATCAAACTCCTAGGTATATATCATGTTTAAGCAAATATCGCTCCCTTCTCATATTCCAGGACAAATGTATCTCCATGCAATGCCGGGACGGCATGAGCATATAGATCAATTTATGAGCGAAATTCATAAACTGAAGATTGAAGCAGTTGTATGCCTGACGAATGAAGATGAAATTCGTTACAAATCTCCAGATTATTATTCGATGCGGTTAAGAAAACAGCACGCATTTGAGATCTGGTCGAATGGTATTCCTCAGAAATTTTTCAGAAGAGAGTGAATCAATAAAGTGAATTATCAAGCGAACTGGCCAGTACGTCACGAATAGCCCCAACATTCTCACAGGCATAGAGTGCGTGCCGCAGTGCAGAGGCTCCGTTGAGACCATTGAGGAATTTGGCCGTATGATTTTTAACCTTAAATAAGACCTTAACCAGGGGCAAATGTAATTCGGCCAAATCCAGGTAGCGCTCAATTACTGGCATGCGTCCGGCAAGCGTTGTAGGGGTACCCTGGGGATCAAAAAGCCAGGGATTTCCCAGTGCCCCACGCCCTACCATAACCCCGTCACAGCCGGTCTCCTCAATCATCGAAAGCCCATCGTCATAGCAGAGTACGTCGCCATTGCCTATAACGGGGATAGTTACCGCTTCCTTGACGGAGCGAATCATGTCCCGATTGGCTTTTCCTCCAAATCCTTGAATCCATGTTCGTCCATGGATGGTCAGTGCCTTGGCACCAGCAGCCTCGGCCATTTGAGCAAACTTGGGGGCATTGAGGCTTTCTTCAGTCCAACCGGAGCGAAACTTCACCGTTACCGGTAAATCTGTGTTGGCGCAGACAGCTCTAATGATCGCCTCGGCGTTATGAGGATTTTTCATCAGGGCTGCACCGCTGCCTTTTTTGATGACTTTACGAACCGGACAGCCCATGTTGATATCGATCATATCAACATCACCTTGTGAGACAACTGCTGCAGCTCGCCCCATGAATTCCGGCTCACTGCCAAAGAGCTGGACAGCAAAGGGGCTCTCTTCCGGGACAGTGGCTAAAAGTTCGTAGGTTTTCTTCTGTTCATACAACAGGCCGTGACAGCTCACCATTTCTGAGTAGCAGAGAGCTGCTCCGTTTTCTTTACAGAGAAGACGGAAGGGCAGATCGGTATACCCGGCCAATGGCGCCAACAGGAGAGAGGAAGGGAGTTGCAAGGAGCCAATGGTGAGTGTGGGGTAGGCAGTTGGTTGTAAGTTCATATCTTTGAATAAAAAAGGCGTGGGAAAATTATTCCCAACGCCTTATGAAGTACGGAGTAAAAAACACGAGAAGGCTGACAAACCCTAAACATTAAGGGGTTTGCTGATCTTGTTGTCGGAGTTGTTTTAAAGTGGCTAAATAAATAATCTCAGACATATCTTCTATTATTGCAGCCAGTGCCTCATCATCAGCGGCACTATTGGCAACCGCTACAGTATAGTCAGCTGTGTAGAGCTTATTATTTTCTTGCCAGAGAATGGCTCCTGTTCGCCGATCCTTGAGGGCGTAGCGCACATAAAGCTTTACTTTTGTTCCAGTGGCATCAGAATTGGTATCCCAGGAAACTGTTGGTAAATCAATGGAGAGTATTTCCCCGGAGAGGATATAATCTGCGCCAACCTGATTTTTAGTGAGGTCGACGGACTGCGTTTTTTGAAACCAACGGGAAAGCGACTTATAAATAGTCATATCCAGCTTGAGCTTGTTGGTCCGATTTTTCCAGGTTGCAGCATATATAACCCGATGTTTCCCTTCATAAACATGGGGGAAGTAGTAACCGCAACTGGTAACTGCAACAAGACAGGCACAGGCGAGTCCAATAACAAAGGCGTGTTTTTTGAGCATAGTCCTAGTTCAGATGAAGGAAATAAAAGCGCAGACCACTATGATCAGAGTACAATATTGACCAGCTTCTTTTTAACCACTATCACTTTTCTGGGTTCTTTGCCGTCCATAAATTTGACGACTTTTTCATCTCCCAGTGCCAGCTGTTTGAGTTCATCATCGGCTATGCTGGGGGTAACTTGCAGTTTGGTCCGCACTTTCCCGTTAACCTGGACCACTATGGTGAGTTCATCTTCCTTGGCCGCCTCTGCATTATAACTTGGCCAGGAGGAATAATGAAGCTGCTCTGTATGCCCAGAAAGGGTCCAGAGTTCCTCGCAGAAATGGGGGACCATGGGAAAAAGCAGGGTGAGAATAGTTTCAAGGGTTTCCCTGTAGACCGCCTTATCCATGGCATCATCGGTAGTGGAACCAGCTTGGTTCACAAGCTCCATGACACCGGAGATAGCTGTATTGAAATGAAAATTGGTCTCTATGGAATCGGTCACACGGGCGATGGTCTGATGGGTCTTTCTGTGCAGTGCACGTGAGGCATCATTGAGTGAGCTCATCTCCACACTGTTTGCCTCGGCAAAACAGGCCAGATTCTGCACCACCATTCGGTAAACACGGTTCAGGAAGCGGGAAGCTCCTTCAACGCCCTGGGCGTTCCATTCCAGGTCGCGTTCGGGAGGAGCGGCAAAGAGAGAAAACAGGCGAACCGTATCCGCTCCGTATTGTTCGATGAGATCATTGGGGTCGACCACGTTCCCCTTCGATTTGGACATCTTTGTCCCATCCTTAATAACCATCCCCTGGGTCAGAAGATTGGTAAAAGGTTCATCAACCTCAAGGTAGCCGAGATCTCGTAAGAGCTTGGTAAAGAACCGCGCATACAACAAATGCAAAATGGCGTGCTCAACACCTCCGATGTACTGATCAACACTGAGCCAGTATTTCGCAGCTTCCTTATCCACTGGAGCGTTTTCATTGCGGGGACTGGTGTAGCGGGCAAAATACCAGGAGGATTCGACAAAGGTATCCATGGTATCAGTTTCGCGTCGAGCGGGCTGACCACATTGAGGACAGGTGGTGGCAATGAAGTCTTCCTGCTGGTGTAGCGGGCTATGATCCCCATTTGGCTCGTTGGTTCCCGGCAGCACAACCGGCAACTCTGCCTCGGGAACCGGTACGATACCGCATTGTTCGCAATGGATCACAGGTATAGGGGCGCCCCAGTAGCGCTGACGGGAAATACCCCAATCACGTAGACGGTAGGTGACATGCGCTTTGCCAAATCCAGCCGCCTCGGCTGCCGCAATAATATCAGCTTTCGCTTGCTCAGACGCAGTCCCGGTAAAATCCCCTGATGCGATTAAAACGCCGGGATCTTCCGAGGCAGCCTCCATGGTGGCTGGATTAAGAGGATCCCCTTCGGGCTGCACAACCGGTTTTATGGCTAAATTATATTTTCGGGCGAACTCAAAATCGCGCTGATCATGTGCAGGAACGGCCATGACTGCGCCGGTACCATATTCCATCAAAACAAAGTTCGCAGCATAGATAGGCACCTTATCGCCGGTAAAAGGGTTAATGCAGTAACTTCCTGTAAAGACACCTTTTTTGTCAAGTTCCTGGTCAAGGGAGGATCGCTGCTTTTCAATCAGGGTTTCCTGAACGAAACGCTCAACTGCTTCTTGCTGCGGTGTACCTTCGGTCAATGTTTTGAGCAATGGATGTTCCACTGCAAGCGACATAAAGGTCACACCATGGATGGTATCAGGACGGGTTGTGAAAATGGTAATGCTTTCATCGCGCCCATCAATTTGAAAATCACAGGCCAGACCGGTAGACTTGCCGATCCAGTTGCGCTGCATGGTCACTACCTTCTCAGGCCAGCCAGTGAGTTTGTCCAGGTCGCTGAGTAACTCTTCTGCATAGTCGGTTATTTTGAAAAACCAGCCGTGCATGGTTTTGGGTAAAACAGGCTGGTCGCATCGCCAGCAGGTCCCGTCAATGACTTGTTCACGGGCAAGCACCGTCTGACAATCGTCACACCAGTTCACAGTGGTTTCTTTACGATAGATGAGCCCGCGATCGAGCAGTTCGAGAAAAAGTTTCTGCTCCCAGCGATAGTATTCGGGGCGACAGGTTGCCAGTTCACGGTTCCAATCGTAGCTGAGGCCCATTGCCTTGAGCTGACCACGCATATAGTCAATATTATCATAGGTCCAGGCTGCAGGATGAATCCCGCGTTTCATGGCAGCGTTCTCAGCAGGCAAACCAAAAGCATCCCAGCCCATGGGGTGGAGCACATTATACCCCTGCATGCGTTTATAGCGGGCAATAACATCACCTATGGAATAGTTGCGCACATGCCCCATATGTATCCGACCGGAAGGATAAGGAAACATCTCGAGTACGTAGTATTTAGGGCGTCCCGGTTCATGGGTGACCTTGTTCGTCTTTTCTCCATCCCAGCGTTGCTGCCAGCGCTGTTCAATATCTTTGAAATCGTATCTCTCGTTGATTTGCATGACGAATGTGCACAAGTATTTAATTTATAAGGGGTGTCGTGAACAAATAAAGACTTTTACAATTATAAAAAGGCTTCATGGATTCATGTGACACGCTGGTTCGGTTCAATTTGTGAAAAATTTGTACTTCCTGCTCAGAGGATATCAAGCTCTTCTTCAGACATATCAGGCTCCCCCTGGTAAACGCCAGGAAGCCGGGTGGTGTAATTTTCAAAAGTGGTGTACTCACCGAGAAAAGTGAGCTTAATCATTCCGGTAGGGCCATTACGCTGTTTACCGATAATCAGCTCGGCAAGACCCTTATTGGGGTTGTCTTCAGCGCGGTTATAGACCTCGTCACGGTAAATAAACATGATGACATCAGCATCCTGCTCAATGGCTCCAGATTCGCGCAAATCGGAAAGCTGAGGACGTTTATCCGTCCGATTTTCCAGGCTTCGATTAAGCTGGGAAAGGGCGATCACAGGAACATGAAGTTCCTTGGCCATGGCCTTAAGAGATCGAGAAATTTCTGATATTTCCTGCGCACGGTTTTCTGAATTGCTTTTTCCCTGCATGAGCTGCAGGTAATCGACCACAATTAAGCCAAGATCATGTTCTGATTTGAGACGACGCGCTTTGGCCCGCATCTCTAGAACCGAAATACCTGCTGTGTCGTCGATGTAGATAGGGGAATCAGAAAGCATACCAGTCGCCCGTGTCAATTTTGGCCAGTCGTTATCATGCAGCTTTCCTGTACGCATCCGTTGGGAATCTATGCGACCAACCGAGCAGAGCATTCGGAGAGCAAGGGATTCCATAGACATCTCAAGGCTGAAAACAGCAGTTGGCACTTTGCCAATGAGGGCAGCATGCTGGACCATATTCATTGAGAGGGCAGTTTTTCCCATGGAGGGACGCGCGGCTAAAATAATCAGTTCAGAAGGTTGTAAACCTGCGGTCATTCGATCAAGTTCATCATAGCCAGTGGCAACGCCAGTGATCTGTTCCTGTTTGTCAAAAAGTGTGGTGATGCGATCAAACGCGCGCGGAACAATAGAAGACATGGGCTGAAAGCCCTGGGTATTATTAGAGTGTGCTATCTCAAAGATAGTTTTTTCTGCCTCATCAATGAGATGGTCGATGTCATCCTGAGCATCATAGCAACGTGCCGTCACCTCGGAAGTCGTCTGAATCAGTTGCCGGAGCACTGATTTTTTTCGGATCAGCTGTGCATGGTGGACCAGGGTTCCACTAAAGGGGATGATATCGATCAGCGATGCCAGATAGGAAGCGCCCCCAACCTGCTCAAGCTTATTTTGATCAGAGAGTAAACTCGTTACCGTGATGAGATCGTGGGGTTCGTGTTTTTCAAACAGGTTCACCATTGCGGCGTAGATCGTCTTGTGGGCGTCTTTATAAAAATCAGAGGCCCGTAACAGCTCGACAATCTTAAGCAGGGCTTTATCCTGCAGCAGGATGGTTCCAAGGACGGCCTGTTCAGCCTCAACGCTTTGGGGCGGAACCATGGATGGCGTTATGGCGCCACTTATGGTGGGAGCGGACTGTTGCATGCGCGGTTAATAGAAGAGGAATGAAAAAAGGTTTAAGGGTACAATATACCTTGGCTGGCAATGAATGGCACGCCCAAAATAAAAGTGCCTTTTCTGATGTCAGAAAAGGCACTTAGATGGTTTAACAATTGTCTGGGAAGAAAAATCCAGACACGGTGTTAAAAACATCAGCCCCCTCTTTTTCAAGGAATGAAAAGGGAGGACTATGTAGCGTAAAATTATTGTTCGCTCTCGAGGTTTTCCGGAACGACCTGAACAGTAACAGTGGCAGTGGTCTGGTAACCGGTTTTCACGGTCACTTTATACTCGCCAATAGCTTTGATGGCATCGGCCAGAACAATAGCTTTTTTGTCTACAGTGACGCCGGCATCTGCGATGGCCTGAGCAATATCACCATTGGTTACAGAACCGAAGAGACGCTCCTCTTCACCAACACGTTTGCTGATAGCAACAACCTTGCCTTCCAGTTGTGCAGCCAGGCCGTCTGCCTGTTTCTTTTCTTCGGCAAGACGAGTGGCAATGGCCTGTTGTTCCTTCTCCAGACGAGCCAAGGCAGCCTTGGTCACCAGAACTGCTTTCTGTTGCGGGATAAGGTAGTTACGGGCATAACCGGGCTTAACCTTAACGATTTCACCCTCTTGCCCTAAGGTCTCTATAGTTTCGCGTAATATAATTTCCATTGAAAAGTCCTCTTTTCTCTATCGTCTCGTTTCAAAACGATCAAAGATCCTATCTTGGTAACCGCTGCTCAAGAAGTCGATCTTTATCGTTCAATCGATTTGTGTCGCAAGTTGAACCAAACATCACACATACCCAGCAATGCCAGAATAATCAGACTGTAGCTCTGGATTATGAGAAATCCATAGAGGAAGATACGAGCAAAAGGGGGCACATGCCAGCGGTTCAATAATGCCAATAAAACCGCCAATCCCTGAAAGAGATAGAGGGCGCCACTGACAAAAACAAACCAGAGTCCAATGTTTCGTATAGTCCCATCACCGATCAGCACGGTGATAATAGCCACAATCGGCAACCAGACCAATTGGTCTGGTAATTTCCACCCTTCATAGGGGCCCCATGGAGCGGATTGAGCACGGGCAACAAAGCGGTTGCCAGCTGCCATGTTCATCCACACCGTAAGGATGGCTGCGGTGGCGAGTAACCCTGGCATAACCCGGGGTACAGTCTCGCGCAGATTATTGGTTATGAGTTGCAGGTTGTACACCATCTCAGGTGCCAGCCCTGCGTCCTTGGCCGTGTACATCTCCAAGGCCTGTTGAAAACCGAGGTCAAGGGTTTGAATGAGCGATGCGTAAGGGTTGGTGCTGGTAACAATCCCTAGGCCGGTCCAAAAAACCAACCAGCTAAGCAGCAGGGTCATCAGGCCCTTCCCCCCGCTTTGCGCAGCTGAGTCTCCTCGGCTGGCACTGGCGTGCAGAACATAGCCAAGGGGGAGCATGGTCAAAGCGAAGAGATAGATATCAATCCGCTGCAGAATAAGAGCAGCTAAACCAGCCAAAACAAGGCTAGAACGGATTACCGTCGAACCTTTTTGTGTGCCATATACCTGGAGCAAGAAAAAAACCGGTACAGCTAAAAAGCCGTTAACCCACCCAAATACAGAGGGCGCGGCAACCGGAAGGAAAAAAAGAATGCTCAGTGCAAACAGCAGGACAGGGGGGATGGATGCATTCCCCCTGCTCAGCCCTAAAAACCCCATTTTCAGCAGGAGCGTTTATGCTTGGGTAGAACCCGAGTAGGGCAGAAGAGCCAACTGACGAGCGCGTTTTACAGCTTCGGTCAGCTCACGCTGGTGTTTGGCGCAGGTACCGTAGATACGACGAGGAATAATTTTGCCGCGCTCGGTTACAAAATTACGCAAAGTCTTAGGGTCCTTGTAATCGATATACAATTCTTTGTCGGTGCAAAAACGACAAACGCGACGACGGGAAAAAATCTTTCTTGGTGCCATAGTGCTACTCCTTTGAAATCTGCTGGTTTTAATGCGATGAATTATTCGTCGTTATCGTCTGATGAGTCATCATCATCGATATCATCGCCTTCCTCAGCCTCGGCTGCTGCTCTCTCGATGGCGGCAGCTTTATCGGCGATCCGCTGTTTCTCAGCTTCAATGCCTTCTGCGTCCATGGCATCAGCGAGCTTAAGGGTGAGGTAGCGCAGCACGCGATCATCAATGCGGAAGATACGCTCGATTTCGTCAACAACCTCTGCGGTTGCCGCATAATTCAGGTAGACGTAATAGCCCTGAACTTCTTTTTTAATTTCGTAAGCAAGACGTTTCATTCCCCAACGGTCCAGGATGATAACTGCACCTGCATCATCGGTAATGATCGCATTGGTACGATCAATGATTTCTGTGAATTGGTCCTCACCCAGATTTGGGCGAAGGATATACGTTGTTTCGTAATGGCGCATGATTCCTCCTCATGGTCTTGGTGGCCCTCGCTTCAATCCGCACGATGAGAGCGAGAAGGTTATAGTTGAATTTCTCTTTTTAGTGGAAAAGAGGCGATAAAGTCAAGGAAAAAGGGCTTAGTCCTGGGGGGGTGGTCCTACTTTTTCTTCGGCTTTGATGCGATTCCATTGATCGCGCAGGGATTGTTCGTCGGATACTGAAGCTCCGGCAAACACGTGAGGATGGCGGCGAACCATTTTTTCTATAATGGTTCGAAATACATCTTCAGATGTGAAAAACTGTTTTTCTTGGTAGATATGCACAAAAAAAGAGAGTAGGAAAAAAACATCACCTAGCTCCTCACAGATAGATCTAGAATCACCCTGTTCGATTGCTTCGATGAGTTCCTGACTCTCTTCAAGAAGATATTTTTGCAAACTTTGCGGTGTTTGTTTTTTATCCCAGGGGCACCCTTTTTCACTGCGTAGGGCGGTAATAATTGCCAAGAGTTCAGAAAAAGTTTCCCCCGTAGGCGCTGCGTACGATTCCTCCATAAATCTGACTACCTTTGTCTGATAAGATTAAGTGCAACCTGAATGCGTTCAAGTTCGTCCTGTGCTGTATCTGAGAGGACTTTTTCTACTTTGCCCAGCGTTGCCTGATGTTCTGCGTTGCTCATTTCAAGGGCCTGAATAGTATGAGCTGCAGAAGTTTCGGTTACGTCCATAGCTTCACGAAGATCACCAGCGTTTTTCATGAGCGCCTTGACTTCAGCAATTTTTTCTAGTCGTAAAAAAAGCTCATCAAAATTTATCGGTTTTTCAAGGTAATCAACAGCCCCCTTTTTCATCGCTTCAACAGCTGTATTCACAGATGAATGGGCGGTAATGACAATTACTTCGATTTCGATACTTTGTTCTTTTGCCAGGTTCAACAGCTCGATACCACCTATATCACCAGGCATGACTAAGTCCGTGATAACTACATCATACGTGCTAAGATCAAGGAGTCGTGCTGCCTGAATTCCATCCTCTGCAACCGTGACCTCATAACCTTCATCCGCAAGTCGTTTTTCAAATAAACGACGGATGACAGGATCATCATCAGCAACAAGAATTGACATTGTGTTCATAAGCGCACCTCCTCGGCTTCACACGGCATGCCCCATGGCTCCATCAATTAACAAAGATTTTAGATCGAAATACGGAGTTCTATTCACCTCACTGGATCTGAATGTAAAACGATATAATTTCCTAATATTCTGACTATTTCAACTGATAAAAAATGGAGCGTAAATGCCGTTTCGGAATAAAACGGGGACAGACACCTGTCAGGGATTCTGTACTCCCAATAATGAGATAGCCATCAGGTTCAAGAACACTGGCAATTTTATTAAATAATTTTTTTCGATCCTCTAAGGTAAAATAAATTGCGACATTTCGACACATCACGATGTCAAATTTTCCAAGTCCGGTAAAAGGAGTCATAAGGTTAAATTTACGGAAATTTACCATGGCCCGAAGTTGATCACTGACCTTCCAGGTTTGACCGATTGGAGTGAAATATTTAGTCAGCTTATCCCGGGCTAGCCCCCTTTCTATTTCAAATTTATTATACTTTCCGCTACTTGCCTGGGCAACTGCAGCATCACTGATATCAGTTCCGAGCAGTTTGATGGTATACTTAGACGTATCCTTTAAAAGTTCCTGAAGGGTAATAGCGACTGAATAAAGCTCTTGTCCTGTTGAGGAAGCAGCGCTCCAAATCTTAAGATTAGTTTTGAGCGTGGATGTCTTGGGCGTACGTGCATCTATGAGTTCAGGTAGAATTTTGTGCTGCAACAGCTGAAATGGGCCCGTATCGCGAAAAAAAAGGGTCTCGTTCGTTGAGATGGCATCAACAATTTTACGCTCCAATTTTTTGGATGCATCTGCCTTAGCCTTTCTATAGAAATCCTGATAGCTGGCGCATTTGTACTCCTCGGCTATTGAGTTCAGTCGAGTCTCCAGGAGATACTTCTTGCTCTCGTCAAGGTATATACCTGAAATTTCGTATATATACTTAGTGATGAGCTTTATCTCTTCAGGGGAAATTTTAAGCATGGGCCCTGCCATTCCAAAGATTCGGTTATTTTACCGATTTAACAATCTCACCGGCGATTCTATCCAGCGGCGCTACCACATCGGTTAATCCAAGATCGGCCGGAGCCTTAGGCATACCGTACACAACACAGGTTTCTTCGTTCTGTCCAATGATAAAAGCTCCTTTCTGTTTGAGGATATCAAGCCCTTTCGTTCCGTCGGACCCCATACCTGTCATAATGACCGCCGTGGTACGCCCGACGTAATAATCGGCAACTGAGCGAAACAGATAGTCTGCCGAGGGCTTACACGAGTTCTCTGGGGCATCATTGGTTATTTTGATGTTGCGATTGGTGCCATCGGTGGATGCAACAAGTTTCATCTGTTTACCACCAGGAGCGATATATGCAACATTTGGCTTCAACGGCTCACCATCCACAGCTTCTTTTACAGTGAGTGCGCACTTGTTATTGAGACTGTTTGCAAGCGACTTGGTAAATACCGGTGGCATATGTTGCACAATAACTATAGGTACGCCCAAATCCCCTGGCAACATGGGCATCATACGGGCAAGGGCATTAGGGCCACCGGTGGAGATCCCAATGGTGATGATTTCTGATTTTCCCTGTCGGCGGGCTGCCGGTCGAGCGGTAGTTTTTCCTGGTGTCTGAATACCTGGCGTAGGCCGTGCTCGTAGTTGAGCGGATGTTGTTTGTTGCGGACGTCCAGCACGAAGGCGAGAGGTATCCTGCATAGAGCCCACAGTTGTTCGCCCTGTTTGAAAGGCCTTGATTAAAGGCGCCAGCAAAGTACGGAGTTGTTGTTTACTTTCACTAATATTTTTAGCAGTCGGTTTGAGAATAAAATCATACGCCCCGAGTTCTAGGGCACGCATGGTCATATCCCCACCTTCGCTGGTCAAGGTAGAGACCATGATGGCAGAGGTTTGAGGCGCGTTTTTATGAAGATACTGCAAGACCTCCAGGCCATTCATCTCTGGCATTTCGATATCCAGAGTCAAGAGGTCGGGTTGCAATGACTTGATCTTGGAAACCGCGATCTTACCATTATGCGCAACGCCCACCACTTCCACACCGGGCATCTCAGCAAGAATATCGCTTACCGCCTTGCGGTAAACAATGGTGTCGTCAACGACGAGAACTTTGATTTTTTTACCGATCATTGAGAGTATCTGCCAGTTTCATCGTATGAATTTGATATCAACGCTCAAGACCGCGACTCAGGTTATCTGATTCAAGGCGTAAAACTTCCTTGATATTAAGAATACCGATAAGTTTATTCTCAGTCTTGTAAACGCCCGTAAAAAAAGTGCCCTGTATACCATTCATGTTGGCAGGCGCTGGCTCTACCCGATCAGGGTCAGCCATTACGACATCACTGATTTTACTCACTAGCAGTCCAACATGTTCTCCTGGTGTATTGACGATGATATTTCGTGAGTCAGTATTGACCTCAATACTACCAAGACCAAGTTTTTGTCCAAGATCAATAATGGTGACAATCTGACCACGTAGGTTAAGAATTCCGACCATATAGTCTGGTGCCTGGGGTACTTTTGTCATCTCCATCAGTTTATTGATTTCCTGCACCTTGAGGATATCCATACCACAGAGGGCTTTACCGACATAAAACGTCGAGAGCTCAATGGTATCTTTGCTACTTGTATTGGATTCCGCCATTTCAGTCTCCAGTATTCGTTCAAACGTAGATTATAATTTTACAACCATCAAACCTTAAAATGACCAACGATTTCCTTGAGTTTTTGCGCTACCTCAGAGAGGTTTCCAGCACTCTGTTTTACTTCATCGCTGCCCTCAGTGATTGCCTCAGCCGACTGACTGACCTCAACAATATCTTGAGCCACATCACCGGACACGGTTGAAGCCTGGGCCACATTTTCAGTGACCTCTTGGATTCCCATGGACGCCTGGTTGATATTGGTTGCAATCTCGCCGGTGGTGGCTGACTGCTCTTCAACCGCTGTCACTATGGAAGTAACGATGGTATTGACCTCTGAGATCACCTGAGTGATCTGCTGAATCTGACGAACAGTGGCTTCAGTTGTATTCTGAATCGAACCAATCCGATCTTTAATCTCCCCAGTTGCACCAGCTGTTTGCCGAGCCAGTTCTTTGATTTCATTGGCCACTACCGCAAATCCTTTGCCAGCCTCTCCGGCCCGGGCAGCCTCGATGGTAGCATTAAGCGCCAACAGGTTGGTCTGTTCAGAAATTTCTGTGATAGCTTCAGTGACCTTGCCGATTTCAACAGCTGCTCGCCCAAGTTCATCAACGCGTTCCGAGGCTGCCCCTGCTTCACGCACGGCTGCTTTAGTTATCTCCTGCGCTTTTTCGGTCGAGGATACAATCTCATGGATCGTTGAGGTCATCTCATCGGTTGCAGTACTCACGAGGGTAATGTTGGTGGACGCTTCTTCCGTAGCAGCTGACACCGAGGCCATGTTGGCACTCATCTCTTCAGCCGCTGCAGCCACGTTAATGGTCCGATTAAACGTGTCTTCTGCTTTAAGGGAGAAATTTTCCGCAGAGGCACCCAGTTGTCTTGAAGAGCCTGTAATTTCATCGCTGGCTGCGGAAATTTCACGGATAATCTGATTAAGCTTTCCGGTCATATTCGAGAGCTTGTCAACCATGCTCCCGATCTCATCACCAGAGTTAACCTTCAAGGAGCTCTGTAAATCTCCAGCAGCAATTTTGCCGATAAACTCATTGACCAGTCGAACCGGGCGTACGATTCCAGACTGGACTAGGTAAAAGCAGACAAACGCCACAGCACCGACAATACACCCCACCGTGATGAGGACACTCCAAATAGCACTGCCAACTGCTTTATTTGCTTTTTCAAGAGAGCTGATAATTTCAAAAGCACCATGCATTTCTCCCTCTCTCCAGCCTTCTTTGGTCCCCCCTGTAACATCCCGAGTACCCTGGGGATCACCATGGCAATACAGGCAATCTTTAGAAAGATAAATAGGACGAAAATATCGAATCTGATCTTTCTCAATCAGAACTTTATGGGATAGTTTATCCTTTTTCAGTGCTGCAAGCACTTCCCGCTCGAGTGCTGTTGGCGTATTTTTAGGATTACGAGGATCAATCTTTGGTACCCTGAATTCGAATCCTGCTTCTTGGGCCTTGGAATGAGCAGCATCAATAGCCGTAATAACTGGTACGGCTCCCATGATGTTTGCAGCTGTCAACTGCTCAAACGGTTTTATAATTCCTTGGCTTAGTTTTTCAGCCATCTGTTCCCTGGCAGCTTCAGCCATCAGCACTATCCCTTCACTACGGGTAATGATTGATTCAATAGCCTGCTCGCGCATATTTGTAATTCGCTGCCAAGTCAATATCGATCCGATAAGTACAGGGCCAAGTAAGACCAGGATCAGTATTTTCCATTTTATGCTCAGACGTAAATGACGCATATGTTTATTCCACCAATGAGGAATTAGGCTTCGAGAGCGGCTTTAGCGTAACGATGGACACTTTCCATAAGTCGTTCTTTATCGAGTTTAATGTGGTATTCATTGACACCAACTGATTTCCCGCGTGCAATGTCCTCATCGGCAGCCAAGGTCGTCAGCGCGATGACAGGAAGGTGTTTATATCGATCGTCGGTTTTTATTTTTTCGGTAAGGGCAAATCCGTCCATGTTGGGCATTTCAATATCAGTCACCACCATGGTGATCTCATCCGCATGGTCTTCTAAAATATTCCATGCAATTACCCCATCCTCACCTTCTAGCACGTTGAATCCAGCCTCTTCCATATAGCCTTTTACCTGGTTACGGAAAAAGTTAGAATCTTCGACAATAAGAATGGTCGGAACATTCATGTCATCGACGGGAATTTCTGCATAGGCATCATGATCCTCAAACCACTGAGGATTTGAAATTTGTATAATTTCAAATATATTGACCAACATAGTGGTTTTAGAACCAATGATGGTGGAGCCCATAATACCAGGCTGTTTAAGGGTAACATCATCAATATCCGCACTGATTTCGATTGCATCAATCGGCCCAATAGCCAGGAGCCCCACGTCTTTGCCTGCAATATGGAAAACAATAACCAGCAGATCTTCACGATCATCAAGCGGCATCACAGAGGCGACTTCATCGATACTTATCAGCGGCAGACTGCCACCACGATACTGCATGACGCGACGCCCCCCGATATCCTCGATATCATCACGTTTGATTTTTTCCACACGCTCAACCTGGTTAAGCGGTACGCCAAACTGCTCAATTACAGAACTTGAAAAGGTGAGCAGAGCCTGTTTATCTCGTGTCTTGGTGATTGCATCTTTGGCCGCTTCCGCTAGCTCAGATGCTCGTTCTGATCCTTCAAGAGAGGTCAGGCCAGCCATGCGAGCAATATTCGAGACATCGAGGATAAGCGCAATCCTGCCATCGCCCATGATGGTTGCACCTGCATACCCCTGGCACTGCTGAAGATGACGTCCAAGAGGCTTGATAACAATTTCCTCTGAGTCGTGGAGGCGGTCAACTATAAGCCCGTATTTCATGGCACCGGTTGAAACAACGACGATGTTTAAAGCACTCGATGCACTTTGACGTCGCTCACCGGATGTGCGTTTCTGCTCGTTGCTGGTGTCACGTTCTTGTTGTGGTTCTCCCTCCTCGCCAAAAAGAGCAGATGATCTTGAGCGTCGATCAGCAATGTTGCGTCGACGATCTTTCCTCGTTTCTTCTTGGACTGGATCATAATAGGTCGGGGTGATATCAAAGACCTCAGCCATGCGAATAAGAGGGAGGAGATTGCCACGCAGGCGGACAACTTCAGCATCTCCCACGCGTTCAACACGTTCTTTGACTTTAGAGGCTGGAATACGCAATAATTCTTCTAAATTTACCTGCGGTATTGCATATCGCTCTCCACCGGTCATAACGATCTGACAGGGGATAATAGCCAGGGTCAGAGGAAGCTTAATTGAGATAGTAGAACCTTTACCCACCTCGGATTCGATCTCGATAGATCCACCAAGTTGGTCAAGGTTAGTTTTAACCACGTCCATCCCCACGCCCCGACCAGAGACATCGGTGATCTCCTTGGCTGTAGAAAAGCCTGGAAGCAGAATCAGATTAATCCGTTCCTTCTCCGACATGACCTTAGCCTGGTCGGCGGTAATCAGCCCTTTTTTAATGGCAGTTTCAGCAAGTGCGTCACCATCCAGCCCTTTGCCGTCATCACTGATTTCAATGACGACCTGGCCAGCTGCATGGTAGGCTTTTAAGACAATAAGGCCACGGGCATCTTTGCCTTTCTGGGTGCGTACACTCGGAGCCTCAACACCGTGATCAACAGAGTTTCGTACCAGGTGGGTGAGTGGATCGTTGATAGCTTCGATAATAGTTTTATCAAGCTCTACATCCTTCCCTACGATGGTTAAATCAATCTGCTTACTCAGTTTTTTGGACAGATCACGGACCACGCGTGGAAATTTGTTAAAGACGTTACCTATGGGCTGCATCCTGGTGAGCATAATGGCTTCCTGAAGCTCGGAAGTCACCAGGTCGATACGTTGACCAACAGCCTCAGCATTACGTACATCACCAGATGTTATGGTTTGCAGCAACTGATTGCGTGAGAGAACGAGCTCTCCTGCCAAGTTCATCAGCTGGTCTAAAAGACTGACGGCAACCCGTATATTGGTATCAGTTTTTGCCGGGCTTGAAGAACTTGATTTGGGTCGAGAGCTGATCTCGGGCAGGCTAACCTCAGGAATGTCTACCTCAGGTTCAATGACCACAGGCTCTGGTTCTTCGACCGGTAGCTCAGCTTCTATTTCCTCTAGAACCGGATGATCTTCGGTAACAGTCTCTTCTGCAACAACCTCCTCCGTTGCCACATCCTGTACCGCAACTGGTGCAGCAGGAGGCTCAGCAGCTGGCTTGGCAGCTGAAACAGAGGATTCACCCGTTTCATAAATTGCATTGAGAGCAGTGACATGACTTGTGATATCAACCGAGTTACTGTTACTGACATCTTCAATCATTCGTTGAAGTTCATCAGCAGCCAAGAGCAGGACATTGACGATATCAGGATTGGGAATGAGTTTTTCACTGCGAATAAGGCCCAGGACATTTTCAGCGGCATGGGCTAAATCCTGGATGGCGTTGAGCCCCATAAAACCGGCACCGCCCTTAATTGAATGGGCGGCCCTGAAGACCTTATTGACAAGTTCTACATCGATATCGGCGCCTCTCTCTTCAATTGCGAGGAGATCGTTTTCGATATCTGCCAGATGTTCGAGCGATTCTTCTACAAAACCCTGCAATATTTCATCATCTTCGATAGACATAAACGGTTCTCCCTCAATGAGATGGTGTCGTCTTCAACCTTCGAGATCGCGGTGTAGGGCTAAATGTCCCAATGCGCACCACATAATTCCTCGACCTTAGAAGTATTGTACGTGTGGAAAGATGATTGTACAGATTTTTTTCAAACAGAGGTTATTCTTTGGAACTATTGAATATCTGCCATTCAAGCTCTGGGCAAGGCAAGTGATTGAAAATGAGGAACTACAAGAAGGGAAAGAGGCAGAAAAAGCAGTCTTATTACTGAGAGCGAATGCGGACGCATTCAACCCTCAGCAATGAATGGGATACGAAAACGACGTGTTAATTGCCAATGGCGTGTAGTTTGACCGTGTAGCTGATGATCATACCGGCAAGGGGGTGGTTGTAGTCGATTGTGACAGTATTGTTTCCTGTTGCAAGTACAGTTGCTGGGACCTGCTGTTGCTGACCATCACGCTCCACGGCTAGAGAAAGAATCATTCCGGGTTTAGGATCGATCCGCCCATCAAATGTGGCACGAGGTATTTCATGGACCAGGGCCTTATGATAAGGGCCGTAAGCATCCTCGGGTTGAATATGGACAGTTTTCTCTTCACCGGGTTCCATTCCCATCAGGGAAGCCTCAACAGCTTTAAGAATTCTTCCCTGGCCAATTGACAGAGTGATGGGTTTTTCTTCGGGGACACTTTCAACCACCTCACCGCTTGGTGATTTGGCAACATAACTTACTGAAACAGTATCAAAAAGTTGAACAGTTCGCATTGATAGGTATTCCGTATAATGAAGGGTTAAGATCAGTTCTGCGCGACTATACCCAATGAATCGGGTTTTTACAAGGCGGCCAATTATCCAAGCAAGACTTGACAAAGTATGCGTAACAGCATAAATGTGCACACCTTCTTGTCCCTGTAAAATAATACTATGGTGACGCTAGGATGAGGAGGGCAACTCTGCTGAGATATCACGTACCAGCTGTCTCTTTGCCTCCAACGCCTGCTTCCGGGATTTTTAACGATCATCAGATGTCTTTCCATTGAGCTGATGCCATTTTTTTAAAAAGACCGTTTAATGTTTTCATAGGTACCCTGTTTAACTTTTTTTATACTCACACAACACCACAGTACTTATCATGATAGAACTCGCGTTTGCTAAAGATAGCAAAGGGCTTTTGCCTGCCATTGTTCAGGACCATGCATCTGGCGAAGTTTTAATGCTTGCCTATATCAATCAACTTGCTTGGGAGAAAACCCTTGAAACTGGAAAAGCTCATTATTGGAGCCGTTCTCGCAACAAATTATGGCTCAAAGGTGAGTCCTCGGGCCATGTGCAAGTTATCAAGGAAATCCTGGTTGACTGCGATGAGGATACGGTTGTTTACAAAGTAGAACAACTTGGTGGAGCAGCCTGCCATACAGGCTATAGAAGTTGTTTTTATAGAAAGGTGTCCGGAGACATGCTTGAGGTAACAGAGGCTTCCAAAGTCTTTGATCCCGACGCGGTATACGGCTCAAAATAAAATCGTTGATTGAATAGAAGGAAAGAAACATGAGTTTATTGAAGTTGGGAATTCCCAAAGGCAGTCTTGAGGATGCAACAATTGCTTTGTTTGACAAGTCAGGATGGCAGATAAAACTGGCCTCACGTAACTATTTTCCCGAGGTTGATGATCAGGAACTTTCCTGTTCCATCTGCCGTCCACAGGAGATGTCACGTTACGTTGAGTCCGGTATGTTGGATGCTGGTATCACCGGAAAAGACTGGACCCAAGAGAACGAGTCCGATATTGAGGTTATTGCTGACCTGGTGTACTCCAAAGTGAGCAAAAAACCTACCCGTTGGGTTATTGCAGTTCCAGGAGATTCTGAAATCACTCGTGTTGAACAGCTTGACGGCAAACGTATTGCCACCGAGCTTGTCAACGTAACTCAGAAATTTTTCGAAGATCGCGGCCTCAACGTGGATATCACCTTTTCCTGGGGTGCCACAGAAGCCAAAGTTGTCTCAGGGCTCTGTGATGCCATTGTCGAAGTAACGGAGACCGAAACCACCATCCGCGCCCATGGCCTGCGTGTCATCCATGAGATGATGCAGTCCAACACGCAGCTGATTGCCAATAAGGCGGCCCTGCAGGATCCCTGGAAACGGGAAAAAATCGAAAACATCGCTATGCTGCTCCAAGGTGCGCTGCGCGCTGATCGCATCGTTGGCCTCAAAATGAACGTGGCCAAGGAAAACCTGGAGACTATCATTCACATGCTGCCAAGCCTGCATGCGCCCACGGTCGCTCAGTTGTACAAGCAAGAGTGGTTTTCTGTTGAAACCGTTATTTCCGAGCATCAGGTACGTGACCTTGTGCCCAAACTGAAAAAAGGTGGTGCCGAGGGCATCATCGAGTATTCACTGAACAAGGTTATCTGATTGTTCCAGAACCACGGGGCAGGGGAGAGCGTTATCTATGAATTTTAATAAAGTAGAGTTTTTACTCTCTGCCCATGCCATCGGGCAGCTCCCTGAGCCCATCTATCCCGATATCGCCTTTGCCGGACGCTCCAACGTGGGCAAGTCCAGCCTGATCAATAAACTGATAAGCCGGACGAACCTGGTCAAAACCAGCTCTAAACCGGGAAAGACACAGAGCCTCAACTACTTCCTCGTGGACGAGGCTATGTATCTGGTGGATTTACCTGGATACGGCTTTGCCCAGGTCTCGCAAAAGACCCGTCAGAGCTGGCAGGAACTGATCTCTCGCTATGTCGAGACACGAGAAACCTTGCGCTGCGTTGTCGTTATCATTGATCTTCGACACGAACTCAAACAACTCGATCGTGATCTGATCGATTGGCTCCGCTATCTGGAGGTTCCTTTTCTCCCTATCTACACCAAAGCGGATAAACTCAGCAAAAACGATCAGTTTAAAAATGCTGCCGCTCTGGATGCCGGTCTGACCCTCAGGGCAAAGGACCGAATTGTGTTTTCGAGTAAAACCGGGCTTGGAGTGGGGGAGCTGCGCTGCCGAGTGGCGGATATCGTCGGACAAGCGAACCAATAAACGGAATAGCCTTTGTGGTGAAGACAGCTAAGAAATGATTTGAGCCCGTTTTTTTGAGAAAAAAACGGGCTCAAACTTGTGAGGCTTCCTGAGATTTACTGATCAGATTTTAGAACTGCGAGAAAGGCCCTCTGAGGAATGTCCACATTACCCACAGTTTTCATCCGTTTCTTGCCTTCCTTTTGTTTTTCCAGCAACTTGCGTTTTCGCGAGATATCACCACCATAACATTTTGCTGTTACGTCTTTACGGAGGGCTGAAATATTTTCACGGGCTACGATGTTTGAACCGATGGCAGCCTGGATGGCAATCTTGAACATCTGCCGAGGAATCTCTTTTTTCAACTGTTCACAGGCTTTCAGACCGCGTTCGCGGGCTTTGGACCGGTGGGCCAACTGGGAAAGCGCATCCACCTGCTCGCCGTTGACCAGAATATCCAGTTTGACCAGATCACTTTGGCGGTAATCCAAAAGTTCGTAATCAAAGGAACCGTATCCCTGGGTAACCGATTTAAGTCGATCATAAAAATCGTAAATAACCTCGGCAAGTGGCAATTCACAGATAAATTCAATTCGTCCGGGCATGGGGTAGTGGTATTTTGTATTCTCACCTCGTCGTTCCATGCATAAAGTCATGACCGCACCCATATAGCGTTCTGGGATATGTATGGTTGCCTTTATAAAAGGTTCCTCTATGCGATTGATGGTTCCCGGATCGGGAAAGTACGTAGGATTATCGACGACTACTTCCGTCTTGTCCTGAAGGTAGAACGTATATTTTACCGTGGGGACCGTCAAGATGAGAGAAATATCAAATTCACGTTCCAGGCGTTCCTGGACAACCTCAAGATGGAGAAGTCCTAAAAATCCACAACGAAAGCCAAAGCCGAGGGCAGCAGAGGAATCCTTTTGATAGGTGAGGGCAGCATCGTTGAGTTTGAGTTTTTCCAGGGCGGCCGCAAGATCCTCGTAATCATCGGTGGAGATTGGATACAGCGAAGAAAACACGACCTGTTGTACTTCTTTAAAGCCAGGTAAAGGGGCAGGGCAGGGGGCTGCTTTGAGGGTAATTGTATCGCCGGGGCGAGTGTCAGAGACGGTCTTGACTCCCGCGATGATATACCCGACCTCCCCGGCTGAAAGCTGTTTTTGTGCCTCTCGACGCAGGCGGAATACGCCCAGCTCCTCGATTTTGTATTCCGCACCATTGGACATGAAGACAATGGTATCACCGGTTTTGACAGTACCGTTGACGATACGAACGGAGATAACCGTTCCCCGATAGGGATCGTAATTGGCATCAAAGATAAGTGCCTCAAGCGGCTTTTCGGGGTCCCCTTTTGGGGGGGGGAGATATTTTACAATGGCATTAAGCAGTTCAAGAACGCCCTCGCCAGTTTTTGCTGAACACTTCTGGATTGCCTCTCCGTCAAGTCCCAGATCTTCCTCTATCTGGCCAGCGACCTTTTCTGGTTCGGCAGCAGGGAGATCGATTTTATTGATCACCGGAATGATTTCCAGGTCATTTTCCATGGCCAGGTAAAGATTCGCTAAGGTCTGGGCCTCAATTCCCTGAGCTGCGTCTATGAGAAGCAGGGCTCCTTCGCAGGAAGCCAGAGCGCGGGAAACCTCATAGCTGAAGTCAACGTGACCGGGGGTATCTACCAGATTAAGGATGTAGCTTTGCCCATCATCGGAGACAAATGGAAGACAGATCGTCTGCGATTTGATGGTTATACCACGCTCGCGTTCAATATCCATGCTATCAAGCAATTGATCCTTAAATTCTCGATCAGTGACTATTTTGCACAGTTGGATCATGCGATCGGCTAAAGTAGACTTGCCGTGATCAATGTGAGCTATAATGCTAAAATTTCGTATATTATTCATTCGTTGTAAAAGTATAAAAAGAAAATAGATGCGTGGTTGGAGAGCTCGGTACCCTTAGCATAGATTAGCTAAAAATAAAACTCTACAAGCAGCTATAGTTATATTAAAGTGTATTTTTTGAATTTTTCGGGTAGACTTACCCTGTGATCCCTGCATGTGAGCTCTCTCCTTGCAGGGTTATGTTTTCTAACGATATACCAGAGATTAATGAGAGATCAGAGCGAAAAAGACAGTGTGGAAGCAAAAGAGGCACCTCAGCACGCTTTGATGCTGACATCGACAGATGATAACCTGCCTGCATTAAGCAATCCTGCTCTCCACCGTTACTTGCAAGAGATCAGTCAATATGAGTTACTCAGCCGCGAGGAAACTGAAGAACTCGCGGTACGTTTTCAAGAAACCGGGGATCCTGATGCGGCGTACCGTTTGGTTTCCTCAAACCTGCGTTTGGTTGTTAAGGTCGCCATGGATTTCCAGAAGTACTGGATGCAGAATTTTATGGATCTCATCCAGGAAGGGAATGTCGGCCTGGTACAGGCTACCAAAAAATTTGATCCTTACCGCGGGGTTAAATTTTCTTATTATGCAGCCTACTGGATTCGAGCCTATATCCTCAAATTCATTATGGATAACTGGCGCCTGGTTAAAATCGGGACGACACAGGCCCAGCGTAAACTGTTTTTCAGCCTGAACAAAGAAAAGAAACTTCTCGAATCCCAAGGGTTTAAACCCGAGGTCAAGTTGCTTGCTGAGCGGCTGAACGTCAAGGAGTCAGAAGTTATCGAGATGGGGCAGCGGATGGATAACTGGGACGTCTCCCTTGAGGCCCCAGTGCGCAGCGACTCCGAAGACGAACAAAAAAGCTTTCTTCCTTCCGATGCCCCAGGCATAGAAGAGGTCGTCGCCAGCCAGGAGATGCGTGAGCGTCTTGCAGGTATTCTTGCTGACCTGAGTACCAAACTCAACGAAAAAGAACAGGTTATTCTCAGTACCCGTCTGTTGAGTGACGAACCACGCACTCTGCAGACAATCGCCGATGAATTTAGTATTTCCCGCGAACGAGTCCGGCAAATTGAGGCCAATCTACTTAAAAAATTACGCAAACAGTTCGAAAAAGAAATGCCTGATATTCAGGATTTTCTCAGTGGTGATGGGATGATCCTCGCCTCTGGACCGACGGATCAGAACTCCTGAGTTCTTCGTTCTTTTCAACATTCTTCCCAAACTTTATTCTTTAGTAGTTCCCATGAATGTACCTTTGCTTGACTTGAAACCCCAGTTGGCCCCGTTGCGCACACAAATGCTTGAGGCCGTGACCCGCGTTCTAGATTCCACCGGATATATCCTTGGCCGTGAAGTGACTGAGCTTGAGGAGAAAGTGGCCCAGTACTCACAGGCCACGTATGGCGTCGGTGTTTCTTCCGGAACCGATGCCCTGTTAAACTCTTTGATGTCTCTGGATATAGGTCCAGGGGACCTGGTCTTAACCACCCCTTATACCTTTTTTGCCACCATGGGAACTATTCTCCGGGTCGGGGCAAAGCCACTCTTTGTTGATGTAACCCCTCAAAGCCTTAACATGGATCCCGCCCTTGCTGCAGAAGCCCTCAAGGCTGACCGTGCTGGAGAAAACCGCATCAAAGCCATGATCCCTGTGCATCTCTATGGCCAATGCGCAGACATGCAGCCCATCATGGCACTCTCCAAAGAGTACGGCGTTCCTGTGATCGAGGACGCCGCCCAGGCTATTGGTGCGGAGTATCCTTTTGAAGAGCAGGGGAATATAACCTGGCGACGTGCCGGCGGCATGGGGATAGCTGGATGTTTTTCCTTTTTCCCCAGTAAAAACCTTGGTGGAATTGGCGATGGTGGCATGATTACCACCTCAGATGAAGCCTACGCGGGTATCCTGCGCTCTAACCGTAACCACGGAGCAGAACCTAAATATTACCACTCACGGGTTGGTGGTAACTTTCGCCTTGATCCCATTCAGGCAGTTGTCCTCTCTATTAAGCTGGACCATCTGGAAAACTGGCATGCAGGACGTCGTGAAAATGCGGCCACCTATACCAGACTTTTCGCAGAGGCCGGCCTTGTCAATGAGCCGGTTGTGCTGCCATCAGCCGTGTATGCTCAGGTTGCAGGTGCAGAACAACATAATCATCATATCTACAACCAGTTTGTCATTCATGTGCCCAAACGTGACGAGCTGCGTCAGTTTCTCCAGGACAATTCAGTTGGTTGTGAGATTTACTATCCGCTTTGCCTCCACCAGCAGGAATGCATTGCAGAGCTTGGATACGGTACCCAGAGTTTTCCGATTGCTGAGGCTGCAGCCGCAGATTCATTGGCATTGCCGATTTATCCTGAGCTGAGCACTGAGCAGCTTGAATATGTAGTCACAACTATTGCCCGGTTCTACAACGGTAATTGATTGCGAGTTAAACTTGCACAAGCAGTGTGTCTTTGGTATCAGAAGAAGCTAGAGAAAACAATCTTTACTTCTCTGTTTTGATTTCATATTTTCTCAAACAAAGATGCGCGCATAAAAGCATGATTATTTTCATCTGTTGAAAAGCAACAGATATCAAGCGCAAAAGCTGAAAGCGTTGGGGCATCCCCAACGCTTTCTTCTCTTTTGTACCCCAGAGTAGGGTGCAACGAATACAATTATGGAGGAAAGTTGACATGGTTGAACGTATCCCGATGTCCTTGGCAGGGAATCGGCAGCTGCGTGAAGAGCTGGAACGGCTTGAACGGGTAGAGCGGCCTGAAATCGTCAAGGCAATCGAGGTTGCGCGTGCGCATGGAGATCTCAGCGAAAACGCCGAGTACCATGCCGCCAAAGAACGGCAGAGTCTGACCGAAGGAAGAATTCTTGAGCTCAAAGATAAATTGAGTCGAGCGGAAGTAATCGATTGCTCCAAAGTTTCTACGGATCGCGCTGTCTTTGGAACCGTTGTCACTTTGATGGACCTGGCAAGCGAATCAGAGGTCACTTACCAGCTTCTTGGACCTGAAGAAGCAGATGTCAAAAAAGGATCTATTTCAGTGCTCTCACCGCTTGGGCGTGCGCTTCTAGGGAAAGAGGTTGGTGACGAAGTTCTCACCAAAACCCCCGGAGGAATGCGTGAATTTGAAGTGATGGATATCGAGTCAGGTAAAATCCAGTAAAAAGACGCAGTAAAACGAAAGGACACACCACGGAGTGTCCTTTCGTTTTTTGATACATCCTGCAGGGATATCGCGGATAGAGTGGAAGGATTAGGGCGAATGAGGGGCGAGCAAGCCGCTTTGAAAGAGTGTGGTCATCTGACAACTCATCTCGTCTGTCGAAAACGAGCAATCGCTTCCCACGTGCCAGCAACGGGAAATCTCGTCCAGGGAGCCAAAAATCATCTGCCGAATAACATGCGGATGAAGCTCCGGGCGAAAAGCACCATTTTCTTGGCCTTCTTTTATAATTTGTGCAATGATTGCGAGATACTCATTAAACGTGTTTTTACGGTACTCGCGAATCAGTTTGCTGGTTTGTCTGAGTTCGATATGTATAACCTCGGCCAGGTATCTGTTCTTCTTCATTTCCTCTAAATGGTTGGTAATGAAGATGCGCAGTTTTTCCTGCGGGTCTGTTTCTTTTTCCAACAGTCCCGCGACCTGATCAATAAGCTTACCGATTTCCTGTTCAAAAACAGAGAGCAGAATGTCAGCTTTGTTATTGAAATAGAGGTATATCGTTCCATCCGCCACCTTGGCTTCTTTGGCAATGTCGGAGATTCGAGCATTGAAAAAGCCTTTTTTCGCGAACACTTTGGTGGCAGCACGTATGATTTTACGATGCTTATCTGGTGATTTCATTTATTATGTTTAAACAGGCAAATGCTGCAAAAAATGAATGAGTCCTCATTCCGCACAGTACCAGTTTATAAATAGGCATGTCAAGATAAATGGCAGTTAAGTATCGAAGTTATCAAAGATGAAGTCGCTGAATTCGATTACATTTTTATGGACGAGCTTTGATATTTTTTATTAAAAGGAAGCAGAACCCAAAGAGTAATGGCCCACTTACAAATGGTCGGAGGAGATTGAATGAAAGTATTGGTTATCGGCAGCGGTGGACGTGAACACGCATTAGTGTGGAAACTGAAACAATCTAACAAAGTGGACGCAGTTTATTGCGCCCCAGGCAACGCCGGGATTAAATCCATCGCCGAATGTGTCGATATTGCAGCTGGAGACGTTCCCAGTCTGCTGGCCTTTGCCCAGGAGAAAGAAATCGATCTGACCGTGGTTGGCCCAGAGGACCCGCTTACCCAAGGCATTGTCGATACTTTTGAAAGTGAAGGACTTGCCATCTTCGGACCAGACTCCAAAGGCGCTATCTTGGAAGGAAGCAAGGTCTTTACCAAAGATTTTCTTGCTAAATACAATATTCCTTCTGCCAAGTATGGCACCTTCAATAAACGGGGAGCCGCTAAAAAATTTGTTAAATCCATAGGGCTTCCCTGCGTAATCAAAGCTGATGGTCTGGCAGCTGGTAAAGGGGTTATCATTGCCCAGACTCGTGAGGAAGCCGAAGAGGCGATTGACCTAATCATGAAGGACAAGGCCTTTGGTCAGGCCGGCAGTAAGGTTGTTGTCGAAGAGTTCCTCCTTGGAGAAGAAGCCTCGTTTATCGCCTTCACCGATGGCAAAACTGTGTTGCCGCTGCCTACCTCCCAGGATCATAAAGCGATCTTTGAGGGAGACAAAGGGCCCAATACCGGTGGCATGGGGGCCTACTCCCCTGCACCGGTCATGAACGATTCACTGCATCAGCGTGTCATGCAAGAGGTGATGCTGCCCACGATTCAAGGCATGGCGGCGGAAGGACGCCCCTATAGAGGAATGCTCTATGCAGGGCTCATGATCGATGGCGATCGCATCAACGTCCTGGAGTTCAACTGCCGCTTTGGAGATCCTGAATGTCAACCCCTGTTGATGCGCCTCAAATCAGACCTGGTTGATATCTTCGAAGCCTGCATCAATGGCACCTTGGATCAGATCACTCTTGATATTGATCCTCGCCCAACCGTCTGCGTGGTTATGGCATCTGGTGGCTATCCCGGAAAATACACCACAGGGGCCCCGATCGCCGGCTTGATCAAGGCCTCAAAGATTGATAACGTTGAGGTATTTCACGCAGGAACGGCCATGCAGGGGCGTCAGGTTGCGACCGCTGGTGGTCGCGTTCTTGGTGTCACTGCCATTGGCGATGACATTCAACAGGCCCTTGCCCAGGCATATGAAGCGGTCTCTGTCATTTCCTGGCAGGGCTGTTACTACCGCCGCGATATCGGGCACCGTGCTCTGGCTCGCCTCAACGGCACAAGTAGCAGCCCCCAGGTGGGCATTGTTATGGGCAGTGACTCTGATCTTCCTGTGATGCAGGCAGCCGCCGATTTCCTCAAAGGCAAGGGGGTCGGGTATGAAATGTTGATTACCTCAGCCCACCGCACGCCTGAGCATGCTGCCAACTATGCAGCCACTGCCCGAGAACGTGGTCTGAAAATCATTATTGCTGGTGCTGGCATGGCAGCTCATCTTGCTGGAGTTATGGCCGCGCACACCACAGTGCCCGTGATCGGTGTTCCACTGGATGCCTCTTCACTCAATGGCCTTGATGCCCTGCTTTCAACCGTTCAGATGCCTCCAGGTATTCCGGTGGCCACCATGGGCATTGGTAAAGCAGGAGCCAAAAACGCGGCGGTGCTTGCCGTTCGCATTCTTGCTCTTGCAGATGACAGCCTGCAGCAAAAACTCGTTGAGCATGCCGACGAAATGGCACAGCAGGTTGCCGCAAAAAACAAGGCTCTGCAAGGTTGAATTCCATAGTTTTCCCTGATGCATCCACCCTTCAGCAGGCAGCCACCATACTGCGTGCTGGAGGTGTGGTCGGCTTTCCCACGGAAACCTATTACGGTCTGGCGGTTGATCCCTTTAACGAACGGGCTGTTGATCGGCTCTATCAACTTAAGAAACGTTCGGGTGCTCTTCCAATTCTTCTCCTGGTTGCATCCCCACGGCAGCTTGCGTTGGTAGCTCAGACAATACCACCTTCCTTCTCTCCCCTGATAGAACACTTCTGGCCCGGACCACTCAGTCTTATTTTTCCTGCCAAACCAATCTGCTCCACCCGTTTAACCGGGGGAACAGGGACGATAGCTGCCCGCCATTCTCCCCACCCTCTGGCAAACCAGCTGCTTCAGAGCTTTGACTCACCGGTTACCGCGACCAGTGCCAATATTTCTGGCCAACCCGCAGCCACCAATGCCCAGGAAGTGCTTGACATGTTTGATGGCCAGGTCGATCTGATTCTTGACGGTGGTGAGACCCCGGGGGGGCAAGGGTCGACCTTGGTTGGACTTAAAGATGGGGTTATTTGTTGTTTTCGTGCAGGAAAAATTGTTTTTTCGCTGGTAGAGAAGATAACCGCAGCATACAATTTATCCATATCCCGATAATTTTTGGAGGCGTATATGGCAGATTTACACTGGAATAGGGAGTTCGCTCTTGAGCAAACCGCAGGCGATGAAGAATTACTCGAGGAACTTCTCATCCTGTTTAAAGATTCTGCAAGCGCAGATCTTGAGCAGCTACAGCAGGCGATCAACAGCGAGGATACCGATGGTGTCGTTCGTGCTGCACATAGCCTGAAAGGCGCCTCGGCAAGTCTGGGAATGGAGGGAATACGGGACATAGCCATGGCTATGGAATCCGATGCCCGGGATGGTTCCGTGGCTGTTGCCAGACAAAAAATTGACGAGATGAGTGCTCTGCTCGAAGAGGTCAAAGCGATCTGAATCCCCCAAAAAAAAACGTCCTGCCCGGCAGCACTGCCAGACAGGACGTTTTTTGTATTCGTTACCCCTGATTACGGCCTGATAATCTCGCAGTCACAGGCGGCATCTTTAATGTTGAGCAGCAGGAATTTGGCGTTGTATCCGTTTTTGATGAGCTCATTATAGGCCATGTCGGCCCGAGCACCTGTTGAACAGTGAACATAGATTTTCTTGTCTTTGGGCAGCTCATGCATACGAGCGGGGATCTCATCCAAAGGAATATTGACTGTGTTTTTAAAGGTGCCCAACTCAGCCACCTCGGCCTTGGTGCGAGCATCGACGATAATAGCATCTTTATCTTCCCCTGAAGCAGCCTTTCGAAAATCGGCAACAGAGACCTCCCCTTTGCCAAGCTTTCTTACCCATTTGATCTCCATATTGTAGATCGGGCCTTTTTCAACCTCCCCACCGGATTTAAGCCAACCGGTATAACCGCCTTCCACTAGAGAGACCTGTTTAAAGCCTTCAAAGCGAACATCAGCCACGGCTTCTACAACCTCATCATTTCCGTAGAGCACGATAGGCGCGTTACGGGGAACATCATCAAGGCGGTCTTCCAACATTTCATAAGGAACCGAGTAGGCCCCCTTGATCCGTCCGGAAATAGCCTCTTCGGTGGGACGAATATCAATCAGTACCACATTCCCTTTTTTGATATAGGAGTTTGTGGAGTAGGTCGGAAGATCCTGTTTGGACCAGGCTGGCTCACCCTCATGATAGACATGCACATTCGTGTAACCAAGATCTTTGGCAATTATCGCAGAGCTGGGGGAGAGGGGACAGGTAATGCCACCGCAGTAAAAAACAAGCATTGTACTTTTGTTTCTTGGAAGAACAGCTACTTTTTTCTCCTTGAGCACTGGCAGGGGAATAGAGTGGGCGCCAGGCAGGTGTCCCTGATTGTAGCGTCCGGTGGGACGGGAATCGACCAGGTAGAGTTTTTTGCCATCATCAAGCAGTTGCTTGAGTTCTTTGGTTTTTATCTCTGTGATACCTGCAGGCAGTTTTGCTATCTTCAGTTCAACTTGTGTGGCATAGAGATCGTTGCCACGTTTTTCGTACGCAACCTTAACCGGTTTTCCCTTGGCGGCGACATTCATTCCCTTGGTATCGGCGTCAAACTTGAGCATCATCACCTTGCCTTTGGAACCACCATCATGTTTTGCGCCAACAGTTATCGATAAAGTCTGAGCCCGCTGGGAAACGCCAGCGACCTTGCCCGTGTAGACACCTGTTTCAGCCTGGGTATGCATCGCCATTTTGTGGGATGAGCCCATCTCAGCTTTATCTCCTGCACAGCCTCCAGCCAAGAGGCCAAGTGACATACACAGCAGCACCGGGAACAATGTTTTCCTCACAGCAAATCCTCCTTGGTCGTAATATAATCGGTGATTAGACAAACAGCCTGGGGATGCTCAAAAGTCCGCATCAACACGAAGCCAGTATAGTCGATAACGGCGCTCACTTGCAAAGAGAAGAATCATTATCAGGGCGAATGTAGGGTTTCATCAATTGCTTTATAGATACCTCATTGAAAACCTTGTACGGTATGATCTATCAAAAGCAATATAGAGAGGAAAGGATGCAAAATATAGCAATCACTCTTGAAGGAACAGTCCTTGATTTCACCCTGGCCCGGCTCCTGGGCGATGCCTTGGCTGGGCAGAATGATAAAGAGTACACTCTGGTCAG
The DNA here is from genome assembly GCF_963664075.1 of uncultured Desulfobulbus sp. Taxonomy (NCBI): domain Bacteria; kingdom Pseudomonadati; phylum Thermodesulfobacteriota; class Desulfobulbia; order Desulfobulbales; family Desulfobulbaceae; genus Desulfobulbus; species uncultured Desulfobulbus sp. The sequence continues at coordinate 1,905,935 of NZ_OY760916.1, read as the reverse complement.
TTGGAATGACAGCCTGCAAAACATTCACTCTCCCCAGTGTCTTCACTGTGAGATCAAAGGTGAACCGGGGTGGGAAGTCTATGGTCGCAACCATGGGGGACGGCTCCGACTCTCCTTTAATCAGGATGCCATTGTCTTGATCTACTCCTGAGTGTTTTCCGGCGATTGGTGACAGGGAGATAAAGAACGCCCAAACAGTTCGACCTGCGCCTTCAACCAGTTGGCGAGTTCGGGGGAAAGTGTCGCCCCTCTCAGCCGCCACTGCCAGTTGCCGGTTGTTGTTCCCGGGGTATTCATACGGCAATCGTTGCCAAATCCCAGTACATCCTGCATGGGAATAATCGCGAGATTTGCGGGTGATCCATATGCTAGATAGATGAGCTCCCTGTGGAATCCGCCAGCGTTATCATCGAAGCGATTGGCAAAAAGCTTGGCCTGCTGTTTGGCCTCAATAGACACCTCGGGGCTGAGATACCAGCCAACAGCAGTGTCGTTGTCGTGGGTCCCGGTATAGACCACACTCGCCTTGTTCATGTTGTAGGGGAGATAGCTGTTATCCGGGTTGCCATCAAAGGCAAAGAGCAGAATATTCATTCCCGGGTAGCTCAAAGAGTCTCGAAGCTGCTCAACTTCTTTGGTGATAATCCCCAGATCTTCGGCAATAATTTGCATCTTTCCCAGGCGGCGCCCCATCTCCACAAAGAAATGCTCTCCTGGGCCCGGTTCCCAGCTGCCGTTGAGTGCGGTCTCCTCCTCTGCCGGTACAGCCCAGTAGGATTCAAACCCTCGAAAATGATCAATCCGGACAATATCTACCAGGGAAAAATTGTGCCGCAGCCGTTGCTCCCACCAGTCATATAATCGATTTTTTACCGTGTCATCGTTTGAATTCCAACAGTACAAAGGGTTGCCCCAGCGTTGACCGGTAGCGCTGAAATAATCCGGTGGAACCCCCGCAACCTTCAGGGGGTGGCGGGTGGTTGGATCAAGTTGAAAAATGGATTGGTGAACCCAGACATCGACGCTGTCCAGTGCAACATAGATGGGAAGATCACCAATGAGCTGAATAGCTTGCTCTGCGGCGTAGCGATGCAGGGCCTGCCACTGCTCCATGAAAAGGTACTGGGTAAAGAGATGATAATGTACCTCATCCTGAAATTTTACTTCCGCCTGCCTGCAAGCCTGAGGCGCATACTCTCGAAGCCCTTCTGGCCATTCGTACCAAGGGGCATTATTCATTTTAGCTTTCAGAGTCACAAAGAGCGCATACTCTTTTGCCCAGGGATGGTTGGCCGCAAATTCGCTTAAGGTGTCGGTACCGTCGGGTTTTTCTAAAAATCGCTGCCAGGCCTTTTGCAACAGTTGATCCTTAAAGGCAGCAACCTTCTCGTATTCGACAAGGTAGGGCGAGAAGGAGGGAGAGGAGGGCAGATCATCTGGATCAATGAACCCGGCTTGAACGAGTGCCTGTGTGTCGATGAGCAGAGGAGAGCCTGCAAAGGCGGAAATACTCATATACGGAGAATTTCCAAAGAGAGCACTAACCGGCGTGGTTGGGAGAATCTGCCAGCTCTTCTGTTTGGAATCTTTGAGAAAATCTATAAAATCATAGGAACTCTTCCCCAGTTCACCTATGCCATAGGGACCAGGAAGGGAAAAAATTGGTAATAAAATACCACTTGATCTTTGTCGGAGAATGTTTATCGATGTACAATTATTCATGTGTGTCTACTCCTGCCAAGAAACTATGCCCTGCGTGAACCCATGCCTCTGCGTGTTCCATGCAATCCTATTTCCTGTCCATCATACCGGCAAAACGTTTTTTATTGCATGACACCCACTCTTCGATTGCATTATTTTCTTCATAGAGTAGACTATAATATTCTTTTTGACCCTGAAACACAATGTGCGTTATGCACAGATTAAAGGAGAAGGCTGGTGCTCGCTGGTATAAAAAATGACCTTCTTGAGGCCGGAAAGGATGAAGGCTGTATAACATTTCAGCATCTGAATGAACTCCTCCCCGATCAGGTGAAAGATCCGGGAGCCATTGAAGAGTTATTTGATTTTCTCGGGGAAAACAATATTGAAATTGTTACCCAGGAAGAGTCGGGAAAGAGAAAGACCTTATCCGGTGAAGAATGGACCGGCAAGAAAAACGGTGACGAAGACAATTCTTCCGATACCCTGCCCGATAGCGAAGAACACGATTCGGAAGAAACCACAACCACGTACCTCAGAGAGATGGGCCAGTTTGACCTGCTCACCCCCGAGGAAGAAGCAAAGTATTCTAAAACCATACGTGAAGGTTTTGACGCCATAATTGAGGCTATCCGTGAGGACACCTCAGGCGTTGCCGAAATTAAAATGCTGGTCGACAGGATCGACCTCTGGCAGCGTCGAGACCCGACGCTGAAGCCTAAAAAGCAGCAGCTCAATTATATGCGGCACTGTGTGACCATCGCTAACCGCAATTACCCAGATATTCGAGAGCTGTTTGAGCTTGCAACTAAGATAGAGGCATACAACCGATCCATCGAATTTGCCAAGGACTCTATGATCCGAGCAAACCTTCGATTGGTTGTGTCCATCGCCAAGCGCTATATGCACCAGGGCTTGACCCTTGCTGATCTTATCCAGGAAGGTAATTTGGGCCTGATGCGGGCTGTTTTTCGTTTTGATTACAAAAAAGGCAACAAATTCTCAACCTACGCCTCATGGTGGATTCGTCAGGCAATAACCCGGGCAATTCTTGATAAAACCCGGACTATTCGCCTGCCTGTGCATTTTCTTGAACTGCGCAGCCAGTTTTTTAAAGCGTTTTATTCGCTGTTAAAAGAACTTGGGCGTGAACCCACCCCGGTTGAAATCTCGAAGATGACCGATTTGCCCATGGATAAAATCCTGGCAATTTTGGAGGCATCACGGGAACCAATTTCACTGGAAACCCCGGTTGGCGATGATGATTCAACTCTTGGTGATTTTCTTGAAAACCAGGAATCTGAATCCCCCTATGATGCTGTTCAAAATAGGGAACTTGCTCACCGCGTAACAGAGGTGCTCTCGACGCTGACCGAGCGTGAAGAGAAAATCATTCGACTTCGATTTGGTATTGGAGAAAAGGCAGAGTACACACTCGAGGAAATCGGTAAAAGATTTAATGTTTCTCGAGAACGTATTCGTCAGATCGAAAAAAAGGCCTTGAATCGTTTACGACACTCAAGCCGTCGGGAGAAGCTGCGGTTCTTTCTCGACTAATACGACTAATATTTCGTTTTTTTGAAGCCCCTTGTCTTTATAAGGGGCTTCTTTGTTTTTATTCATGGGGTGCGTAAACTCAGTTGTCGCCCCCGGACAAGCTAAAGAAAAACTGAATTTTTTCGCTTCGACGAGAACACATTCGACATCAAAGACACAATCTAGGAGCAGACAGGAATGGATGCATATATAGAGCAGGCAGGACTTGGCCGTATACTGGCAAAAGTCCGCGAAGGGGAACGCTTATCCTTAGAAGACGGAGAGCAACTGTACCAGCATCCAAACGTCCTGGCTCTAGGGGCTTTGGCTAATATCGTTCGTGAACGCAAAAACGGTAACCAGGCCTTTTTTATCTACAATCAGCATATTAATTACTCAAATATTTGCACGAACCTCTGTAAATTTTGTGCCTTTGGTCGTGAGAAAGACCATCCGCTTGCCTATGAAATGACAGTGGATGACGTCAAAGCGAAGGTGCGGGAGCGCCTTGATGAGCCGATCAGCGAAATTCATATGGTTGGGGGTATTCACCCGGATCTTCCTTTTTCCTACTACACGGACCTGCTCAAAGGTATCAAAGAAGTACGCCCAGAAGTACATATTCAGGCCTTTACCTGTGTGGAAATTTATCATCTGGCTCAACTCAATGGAAAATCTGTTGAAGATACCTTAGATGAGCTTATTACTGCAGGACTTGGTTCTCTGCCCGGAGGAGGTGCGGAGGTATTCAGTCCGCGAATTCGCCAGCTGACCTGTGAGAGAAAATTATCAGGTGAAGGCTGGATCGATGTTGCTCAAGCTGCGCACAAAAAAGGATTGAAGACCAATGCGACCATGCTCTATGGGCACATAGAGACCATTGGTGAACGTCTGGAGCATCTGGATGCCCTGCGCAAAACCCAGGATGAAACCGGCGGTTTTCTTGCTTTTATTCCACTGGCCTTTCATCCTAAAAACACGGCTATGGCTGAGCATAGCAATACCACCGGTATTAATGATCTCAAAAATATAGCTGTAAGTCGCCTGATGCTTGATAACTTTCCCCATGTAAAAGCCTATTGGGTCATGATCGGCCCCAAACTGGCCCAGGTTGCCCTCTCTTTTGGCGCTGATGACATGGATGGAACCGTCAAAGAGGAAGTGATCACCCATATGGCGGGGGCCGAAACCGAACAGGCTCTTGGCCATAAAACCCTTATCCGGCTAATCCAGGAAGCTGGTCGTCAGCCCGTTCAACGCGATACCCTCTACAACGTTCTTGAGACATTCTAACCATGCAAGCGATACAGAAAAAAATCGAGGCAGGGGAACGAATCAATGGAGAAGATTTCCTTCAACTTGAACGTGAGGCAGATCTCCACCAGTTAGGGTTTCTTGCCGACAATATTCGCCGGCGACTGCACCCGGAACCTGTGGTCACTTATGTGATCGACCGCAATATCAACTATACAGACATCTGCATATCTGCCTGTAAATTCTGTGCATTTTTCAAAGCACCAGAAGATGCTACAGGCAAAGTCCTCAGCAAAGAGGAGCTGCTGGAAAAAATTCGGGAGACCCAGGAACTCGGTGGCACCCAGATACTCTTGCAAGGCGGGTTGCACCCAGATAAACCACTGGAATTTTATGAGGATATGCTCCGGTTCATGAAAGAGACCGGAATTCATATTCACGGATTTTCGCCACCTGAGATTTATCATTTTTCCCAAATTTCCGGACTGCCGGTGGCTAAAGTTCTCAAACGACTGGTCGATGCGGGGTTAAACTCCATTCCCGGCGGCGGTGCAGAGATTCTCAGTAACCGCGTACGAGAAGAACTAGCTCCAAGAAAATGTAATGCGGATCAGTGGATTGGGGTTATGGAAGAAGCCCACCGTTTAGGGCTGCGTACCACGGCGACCATGATGTTTGGTCATATCGAGACCATGGAAGAACGGCTTGAGCATCTTGAGCGAGTGCGTGCCCTCCAGGATCGTACCGGCGGTTTCACTGCCTTTATTCCTTGGCCGTTCCAACCCGACTACACACCGCTTGCCGAGACTCGTAAAGTTGAGAAGACAACGGCGGTTAATTACCTGCGGATGTTGGCATTAAGTCGCATCTTCCTGGATAACATTCGTAATATCCAGGCATCCTGGGTTACACAAGGCCCCAAAATAGCCCAAATTTCTCTCTTTTTTGGTGCGAATGATTTTGGTTCGACCATGATAGAGGAAAATGTAGTTGCCGCTGCTGGTATCCGTTTTCGACTCTCCGAGCAAGAGATTCGGCGACTGGTCAGCGATGCTGGCTTTTCTCCGCAACAACGGTTGATGGACTATACGCCTATCTGATGTCTGGCCTTAAGCTCCATAAAGCGCCCTGGGTTGTGCCTGTCTGCGGTCCGGTTGTAGCGGATGCGGGGATTGTTGTTGAAGGGAAAACTATTCTGGCTGTGGATGCACAGGCCCCTTTACAGGCCCGTTATCCACAGGCCCAGGTTGTTGATCATCCCCATTCAGCGCTAACCCCAGCCCTGGTTAATGCGCATATTCATCTTGAGCTTTCTCACTTAGGAGAGCTTTCTCAGAAGCCATCAGGTCCCTCATTTACCCAGTGGATTGTGCAGCTCCTCTACCTGCGTGACAGTTTGGGGATTTCCGGCCCAGCAATAGAGGCAGCTTCTAAGTTTTGTGCCGAGCAGCAATACAACTCCGGGGTAAGTGTCCTTGCCGATATCGGAAATACAACTATTGGCGGAGCAGTTGAGTCAAGCTCTAGCTGTCAGGTGCTGGCCTTCAAGGAATATCTGGGACTGGCTCGGTTTACCCTGGATAAAAACCTGGAACGACTTGCTGCAGAGCCGGAAACGCAACGCTGTTGCGCCCATGCTCTTTACTCAACCCACCCGCAACTCATCCAGGCCCTGAAACAACGGGCTAGCTCGCTCGGCCATACGCTGCCCATCCATGTCGCTGAGCCACCTGCAGAGCAGGAGATGCTCGCTCAGGGCAGGGGAGAGATGGTTGATTTTGTACGCAGTCGTGGCTTCTGGGATGGATCGTTTATCCCCCCAGGGAAGGCGGGCTCGATCCGCTACCTCTATGAACTCGGTGTGCTGAATGACACAACCCTCTGCGTCCATGCCATCCATGTCGATCCCGAAGAGATAGCCATACTTGCAGGTGAAGGTGCCAAAGTCTGCCTTTGCCCCGGGAGTAATCAATTTCTCGCAGTGGGGACAGCCCCGGTCGACCGCTTCCTTGAGGCGGGCATACTCCCGGCTTTGGGCACCGACAGTGTCGCCTCTAACCCAGAGCTCTCTCTATGGCGGGAGATGGCCCTGCTGGCCAAGGCATATCCGCAAATTGACGCAGCGGATATCTTTGCCATGGCCACCTTGGGTGGCGCTCAGGCGCTTCAGGTCGATTGCCAGAGAGGCACTCTTGCTTCAGGGAAAACCGCGGATCTCCTTGCAATCACGCTTCCTGAGACAGTTCAGAATAAACAACAGCTCATGCGCTATCTTGTCAGCGCCGGTAGTCATCTACACCCCACAAGGGTTATGTAATATAAGGAGTCAGACCATGGTCCGTATTGGCATGGTGAACTATATAAATGTCGCCCCCATCTATGAGGTTTGGAAAGAGCAGAGTTTTCCGGATCAGTGGCAGGTTGTTGAAGCTCAACCAAGCCAACTCAACGTGCTGCTTGAAGAAGATAAGATCGATTTGGGATTTGTGTCGTCCTTCGCCTACGCACTTCACCCAGAGCGGTACCAGATTCTTGCAGATCTCTCTATCAGTGCTACAGGACCGGTCGGATCGGTGTTTCTCTTCTCAAAAGTGGCTCCTGACGAGCTCGATGACAAGCTCGTCATTCTCACCGGACAGTCTGACACTTCCATTCGCCTGCTCAAAATAATTCTCGAAGAATTCTACAAGGTCCGGCCCCGGTACGAAATTGGGGAGGTCTACGCCAATGAAGAGAACAGCAAAAGAGCGAGTGCGGTACTCGCCATTGGCGATGATGCCCTGCGTCTTAATGTTGAGCAACGCTATCCGGTGCAGCTTGATCTGGGGGAAACCTGGCACAGGCAAACCGGTCTGCCCTTTGTCTTTTCTGTCTGCGCCGTTCGCGAAGAATTTCTGAACCGGGAGCCTGAGATAGCACGTCAGGTTCGCCAGGCATTGGTCAACTGCCGCAAGCAGGGTGCCGAGCGCATGGCTGAGATCTGTGATCAGGTTGCTCGTCGAATTCCCATGGACTGTGAAGCCTGCTCTCATTACCTTATGGGGATAGAGCACGACCTGAGTGCGATCAAAATTCAGGCGCTGGAACGCTTTTTTCAGTATTTAATGGATCGTCAGGAGGCTCCTGCCAATGTGCTGCCCCTGAAAATATTTGCATAAGCATGTGGGCCTCGGCTCCTGCTTTGTCAATTCTGATTACCTCGTAAAAAGTCAAATCGCTGAAAACAACCCTGCGTGAAATCAGCATGTTGCCAAGCCCGGAACGTTGTTCTCGGGGCTTTCTACGGAAACGACAATTTTAATCTGAAATCCCCAGCAGGGGAGAACGAGTACTTCATGAGCACCTTACCCGCACCAGAGGAAAAAAAACAATTTGTTCACGACAAATTCTCCGCCATCAGTGGGCGTTATGATCTGTTAAACTCTCTGCTCTCCCTGCAGATAGACCGCTACTGGCGATGGCGCACAACCAGGTTACTTCGCCAGTTTCCCGAAGGATGGGTCATGGATCTCTGTGCAGGCACCCTGCCTCTTTCTCTGGAATTAACCAGACAGGCCCCTCAACGCTGTGTCCTTTCTGTCGATTTTTGTGAAGATATGCTTCGTGCAGGGGCCAAGGTGCTCCCCAATGACGACCGTCGTCCTCGCATTTCACCTGTTTGCGGAGATGGTGAAGTCCTGCCTGCGCCTTCTAACAGTTTCTGGGGCTGCACCGTGGCCTTTGGTGTACGTAATCTCTCCCAGACCCTGCAGGGATTAAAAGAGATGCATCGCATTCTCAAACCCAGCGGCAATTTATTGATCCTCGAGTTCTCCCGGCCAACCAACCCGATCATCAAACCCATTTATTCGTTCTACCTCAACAAGATCCTGCCCGCGGTTGCCGGACTTATCTCCGGTGACAAAGAGGCCTACCAGTACCTGGCCTCTTCCATCGCCGCTTTTTATGAACCCGATGAACTGATGGCGATGATGCGCGAGGCGGGCTTTAACCAGGTGTCACGTATCCCCTTGACCTTTGGTATCGTCTCTATTTATCGGGGTGTGAAGGACTGATTCTATGGCTGAGACTCGACGTCTTCTCCTGGGGGTTACTGGCGCAACAGGTATGCTCTATGTTCCCGAGTTACTGAGATTACTTTCTGTAGCTAATGTTACAGTGCATGCAATCATCTCCGATGCCGGGCGCAAAGTCCTTCGTTTTGAGCTTGGCATTACCCCTGAGGAACTCAGTCAGGTCGAGCGATGGTATCAGGTTGACGATTTTACCGCGGCTCCTGCCTCTGGCTCTGCACGCTATGATGCCATGGTTGTCTTGCCCTGTACAGTGGGAACACTTGCCGCCATTGCAGGGGGCTTCTGCGGTAATCTCATTCACCGCGCAGCCGACGTAACCCTTAAAGAGCGACGGCCTCTCATCCTTGCGGTGCGGGAATCTCCGCTCAACCGCACCCATCTGCGCAATATGCTCACAGTCCATGAGGCCGGGGCCACCATTTGCCCTCCGATGCCCGCTTTTTATCAACATCCAAAAACGCTTGAAGATATCGCCAGGCAGTTTGCTGCACGGATCTGCGACCTACTACATATTCCGGTCGACTCCTCATCGATTAAGCGTTGGCAGGGAATGTAACTATGTGGAAGAAGATTTCTGTTCTGCTGGAAATGATTAAGTTCCAGCACACTGTTTTTGCCATGCCTTTTGCACTGATGGGTGCATTTCTTGCCAAGCGAGGGATACCAGACCTCTCTGTCTTTTTTTGGGTTATCATTGCCATGGGTGGTGCCCGAACCAGTGCCATGACCTTCAACCGAATTGCGGATCGCAAATTCGATGCGGCAAATCCACGCACCACCAGCCGTGCCCTGCCTGCTGGTGAGGTAACCTTGACGCAGTCATGGGCGCTGATGATTGGCGCAAGCCTGCTCTTTTTTTTCGCCTGCTTTATGCTCAATCCCCTGGCGCTCACCATTGCACCTTTCGCCTTAGGGTTGACTCTTTTTTACTCGCTCACGAAACGCTTTACCTGGCTCTGCCACGTTGTGCTTGGTGTTGCCCTGGCCATCTCTCCCCTTGGTGGTTGGGTGGCGGTGGCGGCCAGCCTTGACGGTTATCCGTGGGTTCTCTCCTTAGCGGTTTTATTTTGGGTTGCGGGCTTTGACTGTATTTATGCCTGCCTTGATGCCGACTTTGATCGCGAAGCAGGCCTCTACTCCATGCCGTCATTTTTTGGACGCAAAAACGGGTTTCGTATTGCCGTGTTTTTTCACCTGCTGGCCTTTATCCTCTTTACCTTGACCGGCATTTTAACAGGCCTGAATTTCTGGTATTTTCTTGGTATTGCTATCACAGCGGCAGCTCTCTTTTACCAGCATCTGATTGTCAGCCCCAAAGATCTCACCCGTATCCGCCAGTCTTTTTTCTCCATGAATGGACTGATCGCACTGACACTCTTTTGTGCCACATGTATCGCCTTAGCCACAGGAAGTTGATCAGATGAAACCTTTTTTGGCGGCCTTGACTGCCTGGACGTTGTTTGCCGCACCTGTAGAGGGAAGTTCTCAAACACCCCCGGAAATTCCTGAGCTCCGCCCACACCAGATCAACCAGGAAACCCTTGGAATCATCTATTCAGGTAAAGAAAAACTGCACTATTCGGTTTCCTGGAGTGGGGGGGTGAAAATTGGCGATATCTATCTGGCGATTCAGCCAGCATCAGAAAAGGGCGACTTTGTCATCGAGGCAAAGGTCAAGGACTACGGCCCGCTTTCTCTGTTTTATCCCATTGATGATCGGTTTCATTGTTATGTCTCTGGCCCTGAAAAGTTACCTGTTCGCTACGATGTCGAGCAAAATGAGGGAAATAACCACAGGACTAAACGGATGAGCCTCTATGACCAGAAGACGCACACCGTGCGCTATCAAAAAAATAACGACGAGGTCAAAGAATACCGGGTCGAGGGGGAGGTCTATAACGAATTCGCCTCGTTCATCATTTCAAGGGCCTTGCAATATATTGGGCAAGTCCCGATCGTTGTGCCGACCTTTGCCGATGAAAAAAGACACAAGGTCCGTGTAGCTGTGGTCAAACGGGAGAAACGAAAGACAATTTTCGGCAAGCGCCCCACATTGAAAGTTGAACCTAAGATGCAGTTCCGTGGGCTGTATGAAAAGAGTGGCAACACAGCGCTCTGGCTCACCGACGACCGTTGTCGAGTGCCAGTGGAAATTCAGTCACGTATAGTTGTTGGTTCCCTGGTGGCGGAACTGGTCGAATACACCAATCCCGCCTGTCCGGAGTTGCGGCGGAAAAAATAAGAAGGGACAACAAACGACCTTTTATTCTGGCGCTTTTGTCAATCAGCCGATTTTGACTTCAATTTTTCGAGGCTGCGCTGGTCCAGCCTTTGGCAGGCTCACTCGCAGCACGCCGTTAACCAGTTGCGCTGAGATACGATCCTGATCTATGGTTTCAGCCACCGTAAAACGACGCAGGTAATGGCCGGTTGCATATTCTTCAAGAATCTGACGGCCCAGATACTTCGGCGCTTCACGCCGAGCGCTGATGGTGAGAATATTCTCTTCAAGAGAAAGTTCGATATTTTCTGTAATTACCCCCGGTACGTCTGCAAGAACAACAACTTCTTCTTCGGTCTCGTAAATATCGACTTGGGGTGCGTAACAGTTCTCAGTCTTGGTTGATTCCTGATTGGGGGGCACTGGTTTTTTATCCTGAATTTTGAGTTCTTGTTCAGCCATTTTCACGCCTCCATCAATCTGCAGACACTTTTATCTGGCGGGGGGTTACCTCAGAGGCCTTCATCAAGGTAATGGTGAGAACACCATTGTTAAGTTTTGCAGCGACACGGTCACTATCAACCTTCACCGGTAAAGCGATTGCCCGGCTGAAACTGCCTGACTCTATTTCCCGCCTATGATAAGAAATCCCCGGTTGGCTCTGGCGATTATCCCGTTTCCCCTGAAGACTTAAGGTGTCTCCGTCAATGGATAGGCCCAAATCTTCCACTGCAACACCGGGTAACTCCGCGGTAATCAGTAATCGATCCGGCTCTTCGTACATGTTTAATGGTGGATACACATTGGCTGGCTGACTTTGAGCTTTTTCACCATAGGAACGAGAGAGTTCATCTAATCCTTGCCGAATCCGCTCGAACTCAGCCCAGGGGTTACGAAATGTCGGGCGATCCACAAATCGAATAAAAGCCATGTGATACCTCCTTGCGGGCATGGTAGTTAATGATCTTATATAGTAAGAATCGTTAACCGGATTTGTCAAGTAGAGCTGACGTGTGAATGGGCCCAGACCACCTAAGCCTCTGAGAGCACGTACTGTATTAATAATTCCTGGTTACAAAGCATCAGCTGGAATCTGACTAAAAATTACGCCTGTCCAATTCGACTTGACGATTGCCCCCGCGGGTGGTTTACAGTGTTGCTTTTTCCAGGTAAAACAACGACAATTAATAATATTGTTATCAAAACTAACCTTAGTCTCAGGAGTAGACCCAATGAGTACGGCTGTAATCGCCACCGACTGCCCGGAGCTGAACCTGCTGCACCGCGGCAAAGTTCGTGATATGTATGAAATTCCTGGCCATGCGGACAAACTGCTGATGGTGGCCACCGATCGCATCTCAGCCTATGATGTGATCATGGAAGATCCCATTGCCGGAAAGGGAAAGGTGCTGACCGAGATTTCCCTGTTCTGGTTCAATCTGCTTGGGGATATCCTGCCCAATCATCTGATCAGTTCTAATGTTGATGAGTTTCCTGAAATTTGTCACCAGTACCGTGATCAGCTGGAAGGACGTTCCATGTTGGTAAAACGGACTAAGGTTGTACCGATTGAATGCATTGTTCGTGGCTACATTTCCGGCTCGTTCTGGAGCGCGTACAAAAAGGATACCACGGTCTGTGGCTTTGCCCTGCCTGCAGGCATGCAGGAATCCGATCAGTTTCCTGAGCCCCTTTTCACCCCCTCAACCAAAGCAGAGCAGGGGCTGCATGATGAAAATATCAGCCTTGCCCGCATGGAAGAGCTGGTTGGAGCAGAACTGACCCAAAAAATGGCAGAGGCCAGTATAGCCCTCTATCAGCGGGCTGCTGACTATGCTCGGACCAAGGGCATTATCATCGCCGATACCAAATTTGAGATGGGCATGATTGGTGATCAGCTGATGCTGGTTGATGAGGTGCTCACCCCTGATTCTTCCCGTTTCTGGCCACTGGATGAGTATACACCAGGCAAGGGGCAACCCAGTTTTGACAAGCAATTCCTCCGGGATTACCTCTCATCTCTCGACTGGGACAAACAACCACCCCCACCTCCAATCCCTGCTGAGATCCTGGAGAAAACCATAAGTCGTTACCAGGAAGCGCAGATCAAACTGACCCGCTGATTTTTCCTTTGAATCTTTTTTGAGCGGACGCTTCAGTGAACCCTGAATCGAATGATTCAGGGTGAAAAGAAAAAGCCCATCCATGCCGTGACAAGACGTGCATGGATGGGCTTTTTTTATTTCCTGCTCTCACCGGTTTTGGGAAAAAATTTCCCGAGAAATATGGGTTATCTTACATAAAGGGTAACTACTCACACCCTCTAAAAAAAGCTCAAAGCCAAATAAATAACTTGACAGGTTTTTACTGAAATTTTTTCCAATAGCCAGGGATGTCAACAAAAATGCCCATCAACGCGCTTGGTCGTCTCTAAATCGTTCCAATATTGCGTTCCGATAGCAAACAGATGCGATAGCGCTCAATCGTTCAACTCAGGGGCACACAGGAGGTCGAAAAAAGCCATGGTATAGTAACCCCATGGGAACAGTAAATAAAATAAGGGTCCGCGAAGAAGTCGATCTCCTTAAACAGGAATTTGAACAGCTTTGTTCCACCGGCAAAGTTTCCTCTGAGATACGGGTCCTGGTCAACAGCCTGCTGGTTGTTGTCGAGTTGATACTCTCTATCTTTCTTGAGAAGACAACGCGCAAGGGAAACAAAAACTCGAGCATTCCTTCTTCGCAAACCGAGAAAGACGAAACCACTACCAAGCACTGCACCACTACCGGCAGGGGGAAACAAGTCAATGGGCGGGTTGGCAATACACGCGTCAAAGAATCGGTCACCACTGCTCAGGTCGAGGTGTGTGATATCTGCGGAATGGTGCTGGATAGCGTTGCATGCCAGGGGCATGAACGTCGGACAAAAATCGACATCGTTTTTGAAAAAGTTGTCGAGCACATTGACGCAGAAATAAAGCAATGCCCCAATTGTGAAGCAACAGTCAAGGGGCGTTTTCCTGACGATATGCCGGGTAAGCTGCAGTACGGCAATGGGCTTAAAGCGTTTGCCATTCATTTGGTTATCAGCCAGATGGTCGCTTTAAACCGGGTTCAAAAACAGATAGCAGCCATGATCGGTAGCGTAATCTCCGAGGCCAGCCTGCTCAAATTTGTTTTGCGCTTGTACCAATCACTCGAAGCATGGGAATCCAGAGCTATTGATAGGCTGCTGCAGGCTCCATCCCTGCATGTGGATGAAACCTCGTTTCGGGTTGAAGGGAAGAATCACTGGATTCACGTCTATTCTTCCGGCGAAACAACCCTGAAAGTACTGCATCGAAAGCGGGGCAAGGAGGCAATCGAAGGATTGAATATCATCCCTCGGTATGGCGGGGTGATCATCCATGATTGCTGGGCATCATATTTATCCTACGACCATTGCGGTCACGGACTTTGCGGCTCGCACCTTTTGCGAGAGTTGACGTTTGTCGTTGACTCTAACCAATACCGGTGGGCCCGCAATCTAAAAGCGGTGCTCCAGCAAACGTGTTGTACGGTGGCTCAACGTCCGGAAAAATGTCTTACCGAACGGGAGTATGCCAACCTGCAGAAGCGCTACCGTAATATCCTTACGCGTGGCAGCAAGGAGTTGCCCAAGATCCCTCCAAAACCCCAAGGGAAGCGCGGCAGGATAGCCAAATCCGATGCGCACAATCTTTGGGAGCGATTACAAAAGCATGAGGCGGCAGTCTTGCTTTTTGCCAAAGAACCACATGTGCCGTTCACCAACAACAGAGCGGAAAGGGATCTTCGCATGGCTAAGGTAAAACAGAAAATATCCGGTTGTTTTCGACGGAAACAATATGCCCAGGCTTACTGCAGGATTTCAAGTTACCTGCAGAACATGGCAAGCCAGGGGATCAATCCTCTTGTCGCTATCCAGTTGGCACTGGCAGGAACTCTGCCTGATGCCGAAGAATAGGGGTGAGTAGTTACGAAAAAGCAATTATTCAAGATTCCCATAAGGATCATTTCTGTTTCTTGGTAAAGATCCGTTTTCCCTGAAAGCCGATGATCAGCCAGCAAATATACGCCACCAAAAAACAAAAGGTCAGGTTCAAACCACCAATCCCCATGCTCGCAATCGGTAAAGCCAGTACATAGGGCGAACCATGGTATTGCTCAAGCGCTGAGGGGGTAAAGAGGGTGTTGAGCCATGCGAGCATCAGGAAAAGGGGCAACAGATAGATGGAGACATACCGGGCATAATGACCTGCGAGAAAACGATTGTACTCATCATTGAGCTCTTCGTCGGTCACCCTATAGAGGGCACGACGACTGTGCTTGTCAGAGATCATTTGCAGGTCCTGTTGCTTTTCCCGTTTAGCTGCAAAATCGAGGTTAAATTGACGCACTTTCTGTTCAACTCTCAGCAGCTTGCGAAGTGTAAAAGAAAAGATCGCCAAGACCCCGGCAAGAAGGAATACATGGGAAAGCGGTGGCAGATGCATGGAGAGAAAAGGCGTAATCAAAAGAAACTCAAGCAACTGACCGGTCCCAACAAAAATTGGGGTCAGATATTTAAGGTAGATGACATCAAGCAGCGCGGTCAATTGATCCATGGAGTATTCTAGAGAAAAGGTGGAACAGAGAAGAAGGACAGTTAGGCTCAGACATTTACATTACCAAGAAGCGTGATTGCGCTCAAGGCCATTGAATACGCCTAAAAAAGAATGGGGATAACCGTTTCCGGATATCCCCATGGTCATACGTTTTCGGTCTCTGATCTTAACGAAGGAACCAGAGCAGATCTGCGTATTTGAGACAGGTCAAAATCAGGGCAATGGCCAGCATTCTCTTGAGGAAAATTTCCGGCAGCATTTTCTGAATTTTCGGACCGACAATACCACCAAGCATAGCGCCTGCGGCAATCAAGGCAGCCATAACCCAGTCAGGCTGGTAGCCAAGCATGGTGTACTTGGCAACCGCACCGATGGAGGTGGCGAAGGTACCAGCTAGAGCAATCGGCACCGCCAGGTACATCGGGTAGCCAACCAGGGTGGTCATGAAGGGCATGAACATAAAACCACCACCTACACCAAAGGCGGAGGCGATGATCCCCATGAGCACGCCACCAAGCAGCATCATTAAAGGACGAGCAACAAAAGTCTCACCCCAGAAAGAGATATTGAACTTGATGAAGTTGAATTTTTCAAACTCAACCTTACCCATTTCCATAGCCTTGCCAGACTCTTTTGCCTCTTTAACCGCCGCGTTAAATTTCTTAACGATGGCCTGCATGGCTTTTTTCTTGGCAATGGCGCTGGGCAGAGACTCGGTGAACAACTTAATACCGATGACCAGACAGATGATACCCAGGTAGAATTTAAACGCTGCCAGGTTGAGGTATTTTGCAGACAGGGGCGGTCCAATGAAAAATGCACCTGCGACGATACCAATGGCAAAAGGGATAGCGACCGGGTAGGCAAAACGTTTCTCTTTGACAAAGGTCATCAGACCGGTGATCGGAGAACACATGGTCAAGAAGAGGTTGGTGGGCTTGATGGTGTTACCAGCATTGATACCGATCGGCCCCTTGGTGCCAACTACGGTAATCTGGAAAGCGGCGGTGAAGAGACCACCGGCAGCCCCCATGATGACAAAGAGCATACCGATGATGAAGGCGCCACCAAAAACAACAAGCGGGTTCATGTAAACGTTACCGGTAGCAAAAAAGAAACCAGATTTTTCAATGGTCACGGTATCGACTTTGTCGCCGTTTACGTAGACAGCGAGTTTGGTCTCAGGAGCCAGGTTTTTATATGGGGTCATGGTAACCGAGAACTTACCGGTTGCCTTGTCCAGCTCTACTGCAACACCTTCATTCCAAAGCTCTTGGGTGGTGTTGTAGTCAGACATGATCATACGAGCGTTGCCGCCGCCCTTGCCAGGCTCTTTGGAAACGGTGTTGATACCGAATTTTTTCTCATGGGTAAAGGTGACAAACTTCCACTGCGATTCGGTGGAAACCGGACCAAGCATGGGCACCAGAGAAGGATCAATCTTTTCCCAGGGCAAGATTTTGTTGACCATTACCCGATATTTGAAAGGCGGGAAGGCGAAGATACCTTGTGTCTGGCCTTTCCATACCTCTTTGGGGGCAGCCAGGGTCTGAGGAGCACTGGTCACGACGTAGAAGCTCGCAGGGATTTCAGTGTCGCCAAAGGCATTTTTGCCGTCTTTACCGTTGGTCAGACGAGATTTTTCTTTGGGCCCGGGTGCGTCTTTGGGCGCAAACATCTTCTCAGAGGCGACGGTCACGTAGAGTTCCTGACCGGGCTCAATGGTACCACTAACGGTAATCGGGGTACCGGCTTTCACCTGGGTGCTTCCCAGCTTGGCGTCGGCAGCCTGCGAATGTGAGGTAAAGAGGAACACCGCGGAGAGGACCGCAGCGACCAGAACAGTTACTTTTTTCATGCAATTTCTCCTTCCAACTTAAAATGAATGGTCAAACAACAAAATACTTGTCAAACAAGATCTGCTTATAGTCCACCTCCTCAATCTTCCGGGATTTTGTGCTTAAACAAAAGGTAAAAATCAATAAAATGGATTGTTAGGTTCTGCCCATCATCGATGAGACTGCTCCAGGACATGGGCCACCTTTGATTCGAGTTCATCCCGATCAATGGGTTTAACACAGTATTCGTCCGCGCCGAGACTGATCGCCTCCCTTGCTGTTTCAATGGTCGGATAACCGGTCAAAATGATGGCTCGAAGAGCAGGGTTGTTCTCTTTTAAAATAGCCAACACCTCAATCCCACTCATTTTTTTGAGCTTAATATCAAGAATAGCCAGGTCTATGAAGTTCTCTTTTGCAAAAGCAATCGCATCATCTTCTTCGGTAAAGGTGTGAACCGTATGTCCATTTTTCTTTAATATCTTACCAATGAGGACGGTGGCGTCCTGAACGTCATCCAATGAGAGAATCTCAGCCATGGATACTCCTAAGCGATATGTTGTTATGATGGATGACCAACCTGCTTCATCTCCTGTACCGAACATTCCCGCTGATCAGCGGCAACGATTTTGCTGCAGGGATACAATGTTATTCAGCGGTATTATCTTCAAAAAAGAATGATACTTCGGCCTGTTCAGACAGAATCATTTTCAGATAATTTGATCGTTGTAATCAATCGATTACTTTTAAGCAGGGTTGGTGCCAGAAATGTAGACACTTAAAGACTGACCACCTAAATATTTGATAAGTTGGGTAAATATTTTTACTGCGCTAAAAAGGATAGAGGATTTTTTGATGAAGACCAAAATAATAGGGGCGATCAGGTGCAACAAACTAGTTGCACTGAAACAAATAGTTTGCGCATGAGTAAAAGCGGTGAAAACCGATAGGGAGGAAAAGAGAAGGGTAGCCTGCTAGAGAAGCATGATGGCTTGAGAGCGAGAAAAAACCAATTCGACCAAGCTCCTCTCCTTTACCTTTTGTGCATCATAGCCTGATAATACACCTGAACGAATTTTCCGGACATGGTGTCAACACTGGAAAAATCGAGATTGCCCCCTGGTGGGAAAATACCGGCAAGGGTCAGATAGGCATTTTTTGAAAGTCGCCTCAGTCCTTCCTGCACGGAATCAGCCATGGGTGCATCTTGGTTGACCGCGAAGAGGCGGCACCTGAGAGGGCGAGCAGTATAGAGGAGACAGGCTCCCTCATCACTGAGCAACGGGCAGCGGAAGCCCGATTGACTGGAGAGCTGCTGAAACTCTTCACTACTCAGGCCCGGGGACTCATGATGTAATTCTCTGAGTTTGCGGGTCATGGCCACGGCACGCTCGATAACCTCTAAGCGTTTGTCTTGACTGAGGCTCTTATTGATCATTTTACTGAGATAATGGCTTTCAATCAGGAGCATATCAAAAGGTTGAAAGCAGCAGGAACTGTTTCCCTGACCACAACAGTCTGCCCCATTGAGTAGATCACCATACTGATCATCAACAGCCGCGACAAAGGTTATGTAATCATTGACCAGGGCCTGGGTATCAATACCAATCTGATTGTCAATAGAGGGCTTTTTGGCTTGTAGAATGCCTTCTTGCTTGCCGTATTTACGGAGAAGTTTCCACTGGGAATAGTTTGTCGGCTTGGCACGATTTCCTTTAAGCGCCTTTTCGGTCATCTTCATTCCCAGCCCTCGGCGAAGCAGATAGGCAGAGACGAAGGTACCTGTTCGCCCAAAGCCATGACGACAGTGAACCAGCACCTTTTTGTTGAGATAGACAGCCTCATCCAACCACTCAAGTGCTTTTTCCATCTCTTCGAGATCAGGCGCACATTCATCAGCCACCGGCAGGTAATACACCTCAAACCCAGACTGTTCTTCAATTTGATGCAGATCACAAAATTCACCGCAGAGGTTGACGATTGCAGAGATTCCCTGCTCACGAATAGCATCAAGCTCTTCATAGGACATGGGCGCGTAGCCAGTGGCAAGATGTTCCGTGATCCAGGTCAGTTCATATTTTGGCATGATTTTCCTTTGCTGTAATCGCCTGTTACGTTAGTGGGTAAACGAGTAGATACCGCTTAAAAATTGTGAGACCAACTTCGGCACCTGGGACTCCTCTCGAAGGACCAGGTCCATAAGCTTTGTGGCCCCAAGGAGTTTTCCCAGGTTGTCTAACAACTGATATATTTCCTCTTGGCTTCGCTCAACCAGACGGCCATCGATCAGATCCCCCGTGGCTGTCGTCACAAACCCATAGTGCTGCAAGACGGCTTCAAGAAACTGAATACGAAGATGACGTCCTGCATATTCCCCACCTCCGCCAGCAAATCTGATCTGTGCATAATTCAACCTGGAATCCGCACCGCAGATGGCGTCTATAAGCGTGAAATGGTAGCCAAATCGCATGTTGACATTCAAATATCCCTGACCAACTATGGCGTAGGAGGCCAAATCACCACTCTCGGTCGAGGCCATGCCGCCGGCAAGGACAACATCGTCAAAACTTTTCCAATCAAAATGCTGGTGAGATTCCCAATCAATAGAGGGATGGGTCAAGCCTCCCCAGAGAGCAGAAAGAGCATGAGATTGAAAATCCGCCACGGGGAGTGAAGCTGATTCGGTATTCTTTTTCCCGGAACGCAAGTCAAGCACATAGAGGTCAATAGGGAGCTCTGTGCGAATTTTTTTGGCCCGTTGGGATTTCCCTGAAATCATATCCCCCAAAAAAAACATGGAGGAAAGGGAACGTTCATGGGAAAAACGGATGATATCATGCATGGAACGGCAACCTTGCGGGCTGAAACTCTCAGCTCGAGGATCGGTGAGCTGCAGAGGGGTAATAAAACGAAGAATAGCCCCAATACGTTTGTGGTAACTCTGCTGTTTTTGGCCGTTAAGGTGAGAGAGGCTTTCGAATTGTCCACTGATATTACCAGAAAATATCTTACAGTGACTGGCGTCCAGGGTCACCGTCTGGCCTTCTCGCAAATGGGTACTGGCTCTTTCGGCATGCACTAGGAGAGGAATGCCTTTTTCACGACAGACCGTGGAAAAATGGCCAGCTATAGCCCCTTTTTCCGCAATGATCCCCAGAGCCCGTTCGGTAATTGCAACAAGGGAAGGGGGCGTTTCTTTCACAAGGAAAATGGATGCTTCCAGAGGAAGATTCGAACTGCCCTGGTTCAGAAAATGGGACACAGGGCCAGCAACAGCACCTCTTGAGGCGCAGACGCCACCGGCAAAAACAATTTCACCCTCAATCTCCATTGCGGGTTGCGCCTGGCATAAATCGAGGGCCTGGCCAGCGGAAGCACTGAGAGGTCGGCTTTGCAGAAACAGCACTTGTCCCTGATCATCGATTGACCATTCGATATCCTGCATCACTCCGGCAAAATGTTTTTCAATACGAAGTGCCTTCCGAGCAAGCTCAACAACCTGCTCTTGGCTGAGCATGGGGCTCTGTTGTGTTTTTTTTTCAAGTGGCTGACGCTGAACTCCATTTCTGGTACTGACCAGTCGCTCTTTTTGGGATGAAGGGCTGGTCAGCTGAATGTCAAAGCTGGTGCGATGGACAAGGTAGGTTTCAGGAATCTCCTGCCCACTGACTAAAAGATCGCCCAGGCCATGGATACATTCAATAAGCAGGTACTGATCACTCGCATCACCGTAGGGCAACTGTGTATAAATAACCCCACTTATGGCAGCTTCCACCATGTTTTGCACGACGACAGCAAGCGGTGTTTCTTCATCCATAAATCCAAGATGAATACGGTACAAAAGTGCCTGGACAGAATATTTAGATGCAATAACCTTGAGGTAGGCTTGGGGAAGCTCATCGGGTACTACACCTAAAATAGACTCATACTGGCCTGCAAAGGAGTAGGTGCCATCTTCTCTCTCAGCCGATGAGCGCACAGCTAAGCGAGTGCTAAAATTATCGTTACATTTGCAGGATACAGTGAACTCTTCAAGTTCTCGTGTAACCTCTAAAGGGAGGTGGGCTTTAAGGATGAGAGCCTGAATTTCAGCTGATATCCGAACACACCCTTCATGATCAAGAGGGTCCAGCTGAGCAAGGAGAGAATTGATTGGAACTCGAAGATTATTTTTTTCGATCAGAGCAAAATAAGCGGTGGTGGTGATGACAAAGCCATCGGGCACAGCCAATCCATGTTCTTTGAGCTGGACCAGATTGTAGCCCTTGTTTCCCAGGACGGCATCGCTCTGCTGCTCATCGAGTGAAACAACATAGGGGGGGATGGTAAATTGCTCTGGTGGTGCGAGAAGGAAACGGATGTAGAAATCGAATTTAGTGAAGTACTGGCGCAGGGAATTGGCCTCGGTGGGGTTCATCTGCTCAAGACTTTCAACCATGGCCAAAACAGCCTGACTGAAGTGTTGATAGCGTTCCCCAACCCGGGCAAGATCCTCATAACGGTCGTTATGAAAGAGTTCCTCAAATTCTGCCATGAGGGTATGGGCCGTGCTGTCTTGTTCAAGCAGGCGACGAAAGGCATCGTAGGAGTGTTGCAGCATCTTATCAGGAGCAAACAAACGATAGGACCAGTGTTTGAGTAGGGCTTGTACCGGGACAGCCATAGGTGACGCTCCTGTGCAGAATTAAGGGCTACAATCTTTCAACCGAATGCTGAATAAAAATGCCTCCTGTGATGTTTCTGGCAGAATGTATTCATCGCGCAACGACCCGCAGGCTTTCTCCTTGAAAAGATACCAGGTCGCCAGGGTAAATTTTTTTTCGTTTACGCAGTTCAATCTGATCGTTAACCAGAACCATCCCCTCACTGATAACAAAGCGAGCTTCTCCGCCACTGGCGCAAAAATTCTCCCTTTTGAGGAGTTTATCAAGTTCAATATACGGTGTATTGATGGTCACACAAAGTTCTTGTGGCAAAGCCTATGCTCCTTAGAACGTATTAGCTCGCAGGCAAATATTCTGTTAAGAAAGCGATGGAAGTTTTCTAAGCAACTCACTCATATTCCGACGAATTTGCATATATTCATCGCCTGAAAGACCAGCTCCCAAGCCAACTTTTTCGGCCATCTCAGCTGAGAGAAAATCACCTGGTTCATGGGCATCAGCGTTGATAGCCAGCAATGCACCTGTTTGACGTGCCATCTGCGCAACATGACCATTGGTTAAACTGTGACCTTTACGCCCGGAAAGCTCAAGGAGGATACCTTTTTGCGCGGCGAGCGCAGCTTCCTCTTGGGTAATAAAGCCTGGATGGGCAAGCAGGTCAACCCCTGCTTCCAGGGCAGCGCGGTTGGTTCCGGGCAGGACCGGCTCGACAGGTGTTTCACCATGAACTACGACCAACTGAGCACCTAACTGACGACACTCTCTGGTTAACGGCCCGATCAGTGGTGGTGGTACATGGGTCAGCTCGACTCCAACGACGAGCTGGGTGGTGTTTACTGCATTGAGTTCCTTGGCAACTCGAATAAGATTGGGAATGAGGATGCCAATATTAGAGGAATCAGCATGATCCGTGATGGCGATTGCCTCGTAGCCCATCTGTTCAACCCGACGAACATGCTCGGAAGGAACAAGAGCGCCATCACTAAAAAAAGTATGGGTGTGGAAATCTATCATGATCGTTTCTCATTAAACAAATTGAACAAAGAACTTACCAGGAGTAACTCTAAATAAAAAACGTTATTACAGCAAGGTAAGCATCGCTTCTTAAACTGACCTGTAAGGTTTTAAAGTGCAGTTACATGGCAGTGGATGCCGGAACACCATTATGCAAGCACAGCCCGAAGGGAATGGTTGCCTGCATGAATAATCCGAGCCTGAACCAGATCGCCTGGGTTGATTCCTGTCAGCGGTTCATTGATGTGAACCACATGATTGCCCCCGGTCCGAGCTTTGATTGAGAACTCCGAACAGAGCTCAACCATAACCTCAAGTGTGGTATCCAAAAGCTCAGAATTACGCTCTAAAGATATTTCATCTTGCCGTTTTTGAAAGATCGCCAACCGTTGAGATTTGATCTCTTCAGGAACCTTATCTGAAAATTCGGCAGAGCGGGTATGGGGCCGGTCTGAATACTTAAAGGAAAAGGAACTGTGGTAACGGACCTGATTGAGCAGGTCCATAGTGGCCTCAAAATCGGCGTCGGTCTCTCCGGGAAAGCCGACGATAATATCTGTTGCCAGAGCAATTTCAGGACAGTAGGAGCGCAGCCCATCCACTTTTTCAAGATACTGCTCAACGGTATATTTTCTGTTCATCCGCTTAAGAACAGCGTTTGAACCGGCCTGCACCGGTAGATGAAAATGTGGACAAAGATTATCAAGCTCGGCAAAGCAACGCATCAGATCATCGGTGAGATCTTTTGGATGCGAAGTTGTAAAGCGAAGCCGCTGAATCCCTTCAACTGCAGCCACCTTGCGAAGAAGTTCGGGAAAGCCAACAGCTTGTTGGGCAACAGCGTTAGTCTGCCCATAGGAGTTCACGTTTTGCCCCAAAAGAGTAATTTCACGCACTCCCTGGCGAGCAAGAATTTCCACCTCTTCAAGAATATCGGCAACCGGACGACTGATCTCACGGCCACGGGTTCCTGGGACCACGCAGTAGGCGCAAAAGTTGTTACACCCCTGCATTATGGTGACAAAACGTTTAAATGCCTGGGGAGCAGGGGAGGGGGATACGTTTTCCAGGAGTCTTTGAAAGGGAGGAATTTCAAAAGCCGCATCAAGATTTGTCGCAATTTCTCTGCTGGTCTGTTTTTGGGCAAGCCGTCCAACCATATCCGGTAGTTGATATATCTGCTGGGTCCCGACAATCATATCAACATGGGGCATCCGCTCGCGAATATGCTCACCCTCTTGTTGAGCAACGCAGCCAGTCACCCCTAGGAGCAACTCAGGATTACGTTTTTTCTCATCGCGCAGTTGCCCCAGTAAACTGAAAACTTTTTGCTCTGCCTTTTCCCGAATGGAACAGGTATTGATGAGAATCAGATCCGCTCCCTCAGGTTCACTGGTAGGACTATACCCTTCCTGGGCAAGCAGCTGCTCGATGATCTCAGAATCGCGTTCATTCATCTGGCAGCCAAAGGTTTTAATGTAGAGGCTTTTACTCATAATTTCCTGAGGTCGATGGTACTGTTTCCAGGCACCGTGAAGGGTAGGGGGTCAGAGTGGGCGCAAGGGCTTCCACCAAGCGCATTGTTTCGGCAAAGCGGCAATCCAGGGTCTGGATACGCACCAAACCCTGTTTTGCGGCAAGAGTTGAGACAATGGCCAGTCCATCGTATCCTTCAAAAATAAAACGAAGCCAGCTGATTTTTTCAGGACGAATCAGCAGATAACATTCAACGACAGCAGCCATGCTCGTTTAGATCCTTCTGGGTAAACCGAGATCAAACAGAAATGGTGGCATCAACATTCCCCAACAATCCCTGATATTTTTCCAAAACCGGAACCACATGCTCATCCAGATACTCCGTGGTCTGCATTCCGGCACGTCCAGTAAATTGCTGGTAATCGCCAATGAGCTCTTCGAGTTCTTTGGTTTCAAAAGGGACGCGGTCATCTGCAGACAAGCGCTCGAGGAGGTTATTGGTCAAGCCTTTCATTTTTACGTCAAAACCTGCGGCAACGGAATGCTCGCGAATAACCTCATGCATCTCCTGGCGGCTTTTGCCACGCTCGACACAGGCCATGAGTATTTTTTCAGTAGCCATAAAGGGCAGTTCTTCACGGAGGTGCTTTTCAATTTGTTTCGGATAAACAACCATATCACTTGTTATATTGATATACAGCTTTAAGACCGCATCTGTGAGCAAAAATGCCTGAGCCATATCCATACGACGAATAGCCGAATCATCCAATGTCCGTTCAAACCACTGGTTTGCCGCAGTGGCCCCAAAATTGACCGGCAGTCCCATCAATTTACGGGCAAGACCTGTCATCCGCTCACTCCGCATGGGATTGCGCTTATAGGCCATGGCGGAGCTGCCCACCTGTTTACTGGCAAAGGGCTCTTCCTGGACTTTGAGATTTGACAGCAAGCGAAGATCAACCGCAAACTTGTGTGCTGACTCGCCAATACCGGCCAGGGTTTCCGAGGTTTTCATATCGAGTTTGCGGGGGTAGGTCTGCCCGGTGACGGCAAATACCTGGTCAAACCCAAGTTTTTCGGCAACACGGCGATCAAGCTCACGCACTTTTTCATGATCTCCATTAAAAAGCTCGATAAAGGTCGCCTGGGTGCCGACAGTGCCCTTAGCACCTCGGGCCTTGAGTTGTTTTTCAAGTGATTCTACATAATCAAGATCCATTAATAAATCTTGTAGATACAGGGTGTTACGCTTTCCGACAGTGGTAGGCTGTGCAGGCTGATAATGGGTGTAGCCCAGGGTGGCTAAATCCTTGTGAGTGCGACAGAATTTTTCCAGATTGGCAATAACCTGAATCAAAGCGGACTTGACCAGCTGCAGCGCCTGTTTTTGGACAAATAAATCCGTGTTGCAGACTACAAACTGCGAGGTTGCACCCAGATGGATAATCGGCTCGGCAAGCGGACAACACTGTCCATAGGCGAAAACATGGGCCATGACATCATGACGGATCTCACGTTCTTTGGCGGTGGCCACATCAAAATCGATATTGTCGATGTTGGCTTTCAGCTCAGCGACCATTTCAGCTGTCACCGCACCAAGTCCCAATTCGTGCTGGGCCTCAGCCAGGGCAACCCAGCATTTGCGCCACTGGGTAAATTTAAACCGTTCGGAAAACAGTTCCTGCATAGCACGGCTGGTGTAACGGGATACCAAAGGTTCCTGATAGATCTCACGATTCATGGCATTGTCTCTGTGGGGTTGAGGGATATAGGAAAAGCTTGAAAAGCCGCATGCGACGGAAGAAAGGAAAAAACGAATGCTGGCCGCAAGTCGCTCGTTTTGTGAAAAAGCAAATGTCGCATAATATATATTATGTTAAATTTTAGATAGTGTAATGAATTTAAGGCAGTAACACATGGGTTGCCTGGACCTGATCTTGCTCTATCCCCCGGAACCAGGATCGTTTCAAGTGAAAGACCAGGTCATGGGGACTCTTGTAATTATGACCGTTCTCAGCCAGATGAAACCCGATTCCAGGGAAAACATAACCGTTTGCCTGAACGCGAAAACGTAAATGCCCATTACTGCGCTTTGGATGCATCAGCCGTTCACGGGAGAGCAAAAAGCTCGGTTCGGGATTTCCTTCACCAAAGGGTTGGAGTCGATGCAGGGCACGTGCGAAATTCTTAGTCAGCGCCTTTTTTTCGGTGAAGTGGTAGTCAATTTCAATTCCCCTGCCCTGTCCAAGTGGTTCGCCACAAGCACAGACCTGCGAATTAAAAAGTTTCGCAAATCTTTCGATGTTTGCCTGCTCGATGGTCAACCCAATAGCCATTGCATGTCCGCCATACTGCGAGATAAATTCCTTGCACTGTTCCAGCAAATCAAAGAGATGGATTCCTGCAACTGATCGTCCAGAACCTTTGAGGCTTGTGGAGTCGGGCCCAACCTGCTCGTCGGTGAAGATAATGACTGGTCGGCCGTACCGTTCAGCTATGCGGGATGCAACAATTCCCAGAACACCGGGATGGCACCCTTCCTGATAAATTGCCAGTCCTTCCCTACCCGCTGCAATCAGCTCGCTGCACTGTTTTTCAATTGCCTCCAGGGCATCGAGTTCCAGGGTTTTACGCTCAACATTGAACTGATCGAGGGCGTCTGCCGGGCCTTGAGCGGTCTGCGAAGTTTGAGCAAGCAGCAATTTAACCCCAATTTCAGGCTCTCCCAGCCGGCCTGAGGCATTAATACGAGGAGCCAGCCGGTATGAGATATCTTCGGCTAATATTTCTCGATCGGCAATGCCACAACGTTCACACAGTGCATGGACTCCAGGTCGGTGTTTTTCAGATAAAACCTCAAGCCCAGCCCGCACCAAAATACGATTCACCCCGACCAAAGGCACCACATCAGCAACCGTCCCCAAGGCCACAAGATCAAGGTATTTTTTCAAGTTGAGCTGAGTGCCGTCGAAAATCCCATGTTCTCTAAATGCCTTACGCAGTGCCATAACCAGATAAAAGGCTACTCCAACCCCTGCAAGCTGAGAAAATGGGAAAAGACAGTCAGCCTGTTTAGGATTGATAATCGCACCAGCTTGAGGCAATTGAGATTGAGGCTCATGGTGATCGGTAATTATGACCTCAAGTCCTTGCTGACGCGCATATTCGACCTCATCAATGGCTGTAATTCCACAATCAACAGTGATCAACACCCCTCCCCTTGCGGGACTGTCAAGCTGATTGATCAGTCGTCTGATCGAATGCCTGGAAAGCCCATACCGCTCTTCGAGTCGATTAGGGATGACATAGCAGGTCGAAATGCCAACCTCGCGAAAAAACGCTGTCAGTAAGGTGGTTGAGGTAATGCCGTCCACATCATAGTCACCGTGAATGAGGAGAGGCAGATTTTTTTTGTAGGCTTCAAGAAGGATACCTACAGCGGCCTTAATTCCTTTCATGGAATCAGGTGACGGGAGCATCGTTAATTGTGGGTTGAGAAATTGATCAACCCGTTCAAGGGTATCGATACCACGAACATATAGGATCTCACCGAGCTGCGGAGGCAAACGAAAATGATGAGCTGTTTGGTCACCAAATCGTTTCGTTTCCGGAGTATTCAGTTGGGGAGATAAAATATAAAGAGGATGTGGCATCGCAATAGTTCGTAATTATGGGGTTAGGATGTCGTTTAGATAAAAAGGCTTTGTCTAAAAAATGATATAATTGTCCTTCAACCACCTGGCGTGAATTATTTTGGTCGCAAAAATTGATTCACTGCGGTCAATATTTTAGCAGGTTGATCCACATCATACCAGTGGATATCTTTAGCACGATTAAACCAGGTAAACTGACGCTTTGCATAGCGACGTGTATCCTGAATGAGGGTCGATGTTGCTGTTATCAAATCCCACTTACCTTGAATATATCCTACCATATGCCTGTAGCCAATTGACTGCATCGAACTGAGTTCAGGACCGTAACCTCGAGCAAGAAGAGATTCAACCTCTTGCTGAAATTCAGGCCGCATCATTCTGTTTGTTCGCAATTTTATGCGCTCATAAAGAAGAGATCGATCAGTGCGCAAACCTATCTGAAGCAGACTGGGAAACTGTATCGGCGGCTTTTTTTGCGCCTGCTCTCTAAGATGCTGTGACCAGGGACGACCAGTGGCCAGGTAAATTTCTAGCCCTCTGAGTAAACGCTGTGTGTCATTTATATGAATACGGGCGCTGCTTTCCGGGTCAATCTGGCAGAATTCTTGGTAAAGTATTTCTCTACCTTCCTGTTCAAGCCGCACTTGCAGGGCTTGACGCAGGCTTTCAGGCACCTTGATTTCCTCAAAAAGCCCTTCTAAAAGAGCACGAAGATAGAGGCCAGTCCCTCCTGTAATCAAAGGGATTTTGCCTTTTTTTGTAATCTTATTTATGGCCTCTAAACTGTCGAAAACAAATCGGGAGGCATCGTACTGATCATCTGGGTCTATGATATCAATAAGATGATGGACGATTTTGCTCCGCTCCTCAACGGTAGCCTTTGCAGTACCAATGTCCATGAGTCGATATACCTGCATCGAATCCATGGAAATGATTTCGCAGTTGAATCGAGAGGCCATTTCTAGGGAAAGTGCTGTCTTACCAATGGCTGTAGGGCCAATGAGGACAAGCACAGGCGATGAAATTTGGGTGGTCTCAGGCATTGTAATGATGAGTTAGTCGTCTTGTAAAAAGGTGATCAGCGGGAGCAGCTTTCGAGCTTTTTGAGGACCGATTCCATGAATTTGAGATAAGTCAGCAGCATTTTTAAGCGCACCATGTAAGGCAATATGGTGTTGTATATTTTTGGCCAACTGAACACCAATGCCAGGGAGCAACGTAAGCTCTTGCTGACTCGCCCGGTTTATGGCCAAAGGCTCAAAGATAAACAAAGCGTAGCGGGCTGCGATCGCCTTGTTACGGATGCCATTTGGGCTTAATGGTATATAATCATTAATATTTTTATTGGTATTAAACCGAAGGAGATGAGGAGAAGACTGGGGGTGAAAACCGTATTGGCCGTCATCTGCGTTGTGGCCGACAGACCACAAATCAACCAAGATAAGCAGGAGGCCAAAAAGAAAAAGGACAAGCGCGCGCTTGTCCTTATCTCCGTACAGATGAGGAACAATTACTCTATCAGCTCTCTGACTTGCCATCCTTCATTAACTTGTAATTGATACTGTCTGCAAGTGCCTGCCAGCTTGCTTCAATGATATTCACCGATACACCAACGGTTCCCCAACTCTCTTCAAGATCTTTACTCTCAACAAGGACGCGCACTTTGGCCCCGGTTCCATGCTCTCCGGTGAGTACACGTACTTTATAATCATGGAGCTCCATATCCTCAAGTGAAGGGTAAAATCGCACCAGTGCTTTACGTAGTGCCTTATCTAATGCATTGACAGGCCCCTCTCCCATGGCAGCAGTGTGCTCTGCCTGGTCATTCACCCAAAGACGAATTGTAGCCTCAGTTAAGGGATTTTTATTAATATCATACTTGTGGTTCATGACACGGAAAGCTTCAAGCTTAAAGTAATCCTGATGCAGGCCAAGTGCTCGTCGCATCAACAGTTCAAAACTTGCCTCGGCAGCTTCATACTGGTAGCCAAGATTTTCCAGTTCTTTGAGCTCCTTGACGATATTGGCCATCCGCGGATCGCTACTTTCCATATCAAGGCCGTATTTTCGTGCCTTCATCAGCACATTAGCCCGTCCGGATTGATCTGAGATAAGAATTCTGCGAACGTTGCCGACCTTTTCCGGCTCAATATGCTCGTAGGTCATAGGGTTGCGTTGAACCGCACTAACGTGGATTCCCCCCTTGTGGGCAAAAGATGACTCACCCACATAGGGTTGGTAGCGATTATGTGGCAAATTGGCCAACTCATTGACCATACGCGCTGTCGTGTAAAGGCAGTCAATGTGTTTGGCCACCTTACACTCAAGTCCCATTTTACAGACCAAGGCTGGAATAATCGAGGTCAGATTGGCATTCCCACACCGCTCGCCGAACCCATTGATCGTCCCCTGTACCTGACTTGCTCCCATATCTACGCTCATAAGCGCATTTGCCACGGCGGTCTCAGAGTCATTATGAGGATGAATACCAATTTTCACCTCTTTGCCCTGCTCAGCAACAAACTCTTTCACACGCTCTATAATGGCTGGAATTTCATGGGGGAGAGTACCACCATTAGTATCGCAGAGAACAATCGTTTCCGCCCCACCTGCAATGGCTCGGCCAAGAGTTGCAAGGCAGTATTCACGATTGTTTTTGAAACCATCGAAAAAGTGCTCGGCGTCGTAGATCAGATGCTCGACTTGTGGACGGAGATACGCAAGTGAGTCCTCAATAATAGCGAGATTATCTTTCAACTCAATTCGCAAGGCATCTATGACGTGGATATCCCAACTCTTACCAAAAATGGTGACAGCCGGTGTCTTTGCCGCAAGCAGTGCCTGCAGGTTCCCATCCTGCTCAGGTTTTTTCTGAAAATGTCTTGTAGAGCCAAAGGCCGCAAGTTTAGCTTGCTTCAGCTCTACATCCTGCATTTTTTTGAAAAAATCTACAGCCAGTGGGTTTGATCCAGGCCACCCACCCTCAATAAAATCAATCCCAATACGGTCAAGTTGCCGGCAGACTTTTATTTTATCATCAACCGAAAGGTTAAAATTTTCGGCTTGGGTTCCATCTCTGAGGGTGGTGTCGTACAGCTCTATCAAGCGGGGCATTATCTCTTACTCAGTCTCTTCAGTGGGGGTATTCTCTTTGTCCAGAGCAAAGGCATCATGCAGTGTCCGAACGGCTAGTTCCGTATATTTTTCGGCAATAATACAGGAAACTTTAATTTCAGAGGTGGAGACCATCATCATATTGATCCCTTCCTTAGCCAGGATCTGGAACATGGTGGAGGCAATACCGGTATGGTTTCGCATACCAACACCAACGATGGACACCTTGGCGATATCTTTATCTCCGCTCACTGAATCTGCCTTAATATCTTTAGCCACGGTTTGTAAAATGTCCATGGCTCGTTCGTAATCATTGCGCGGAACCGTAAAAGTCATATCCGTAAGCTGGCCATCGGTGGTATTTTGGATAATCATGTCTACCAAAATACCGGCATCGCTGATAGGAAGGAATATTTTCGCCGCAACTCCGGGCTGATCCGGAACTTTTTTAATGGTGATTCGAGCTTCTTTTTTACTGTAGGTAATGCCGGACACCAGCATGGATTCCATGATCTTTTCCTCCTCAACGACCCAGGTACCAATATTTTCAGAAAATGTGGAACGTACATGGACAGGTACGCTAAACCGTTTTGCCAACCCAACCGAACGAATGTCGAGCACCTTGGCCCCAAGACTAGCAAGCTCAAGCATTTCGTCGTAACTGATATAATCAATTTTCCGCGCCTGAGCGCAGACATTGGGGTCGGTCGTGTAGACCCCCTCAACATCGGTGAAGATCTCACAGGCATCTGCCTTAAGCGCTGCAGCCAATGCAACCGCCGTAGTATCTGAGCCACCGCGGCCCAGGGTGGTGATATCTCCGTTGTCTGCCACGCCTTGAAACCCGGCAATGGTAACAATTTTGTTTTGATCGAGATATTTGGCAATTTTCTCCGAGTCGATGGAATCGATTCGCGCCTTGGTATGCATGTTGTCCGTGTGAATAGCTACCTGATCGCCCAGTAGGGAAACCGCATCATAGCCTGCTTCTTTGACAGCCATGGCAAAAAGAGCGACTGTAACCTGCTCCCCGGTGGCAAGAAGCATATCCATCTCGCGAGAATTGGGGATACGCTGTATATCGTTTGCCAGCCCCGTTAAACGATCGGTTTCACCGGACATGGCTGAAAGCACCACCACCATCCGATTACCGGCCTTGTGATTTTTAATTACCCGTTGGGCAACTGCCTTGATTTTTTCAGTGGAACCGACAGAGGTTCCCCCAAACTTTTGTACGATGAGCGCCATATTTTTCCCGCTATGGTGAAGGTGTCTGTGGGGCGAAAATCGTTGAATACGACCAGGTTTGACTTGGTTCACCCAAGTCCCTGTACATCACGTTTTCCCTGTCAGATCCGATGATTCGGTTCTTGCAGGGCGTATTTCCCTGATCGGTAACACGTAGACAGGCTCTGCTGAGCATGCTGGATAAACGCGCGGCAACAACGAAAAGCGGATCAAAGAATGTATACTGTATTTTTAAATTTGCAACCTCTATCCATATTCTGTACATACGGGTTCTATTTTTCTGTTTTTTTCTGTCGAAGGTACCTGCATGACTGAGCCCCTACACATCGTTCTGGTCGAACCTGAAATTCCACCCAATACCGGATCCATTGCCCGTCTCTGCGGGGCTACGGATACTGTTTTAGATCTGGTCCATCCGCTGGGCTTTAAAGTTGATGACAAACATCTCAAACGAGCTGGCTTGGATTACTGGCCCTATGTCCAGATCAATCACTGGCCGAGTTTTGATGCGTTTCTCAGCGAACAAAAGGAAGGTACGCTGCATTTTTTAACCACAAAAACAGGTAGGTCGTATACAGAAGCGCAGTTCCTGCCAGGAGACAAACTGGTCTTTGGCAAGGAGACAAAAGGCTTGCCCGAAGATCTGCTCAAGCTGTATAGTGACCGCTGTCTGACCATCCCTATGAGTAATACCCATATCCGCAGCCTCAATTTAGCTATGTCTGCGGGTATTGTTCTTTATGAAGCCCTGCGGCAAATCCGCAGGTGAAGTTTCCCCTTGAATCCGTGATTCAAGGGGAAAGGTAGTTTTTTCTGCCCTGCTCCAAGCTTACGAAATAACAGCACGTTCCCAAACATCACATACTACTTTAGCGCGTACCAAGGAGAGAGAGGAATGCCCGAGAGAATTTATAATTTCAGCCCTGGCCCCGGCACCCTGCCCTATTCAGTTCTTCAGGAAGCCGCTGCCGATATCGTCAATTATAAGGATAAAGGAATTGGCCTGATCGAACTCAGCCACCGTTCCAAAGAGTTCATGGCTGTCACCGATGAGGCTGAGTCTCTGATTCGCGAACTGTTGGGGGTACCCTCCAATTACAAAGTCCTCTTTCTCCAGGGCGGTGCCAGTTCCCAATTTTTCATGGTCCCGATGAACCTGCTCAAATCAGGTGAAAAGGCCACCTATCTGAACACTGGCGTCTGGTCAAAAAAGGCAATTAAAGAAGCAAAACTTTTTGGTGATGTCGAGGTCCCCTACACCTCTGAGGCAACTACCTTCAACCGCGTTCCCACAGATAGCGAATACGAGGTATCTTCAGACAGTAAGTATCTCTATTTCGTAAGCAATAACACTATCTATGGGACCCAGTTTCCGGTCATGCCCGCCAAGGATGCCCTGCTGATTTCCGATATGTCCTCAGATATCTTCTCCCGTCCCTTTGATGTGAGTAAGTTTGGTCTGATCTTTGCCGGCGCCCAGAAAAATATCGGACCTGCAGGCGTGACCCTGGTTATTATTCGAGAGGATCTTCTTGATGAGGCTGGTGACAACGTTCCCACCATGCTTAAGTACAAAACCCATGCAGACAAAGGGTCCATGTTCAACACACCGCCCTGTTTTGGAATCTACTGTGTGGGCCGAGTGATGAACTGGCTCAAAGAACAGGGAGGAGTCAGCGCCATTGAAAAAATTAACCGCGAGAAGGCCGCTCTCGTCTACGAGGCGATTGATGCTACTGATTTTTATCGGGGTCATGCGGAGAAAGAATCACGCTCCCTCATGAACATCGCCTTTAACCTGCCGACCCCTGAACTTGAAGCGCAGTTCATCAAGGAGGCCACAGCCGTAGGCTTGGACGGTCTCAAAGGACACCGTTCTGTTGGAGGCTGCCGCGCTTCGATTTACAACGCCTTCCCCAAAGAGGGTATTGAGAAGCTGGTCAGCTTCATGAACGATTTTGCCAAGAAGAACGGTTAATCCCTTTCCCCCGTTCACAACCTGCATTGTGTTGTGAACGGGTTTTTGGTCTCTATGGATTATCAAGGCGACATCATTCGACCTCCCAGCGAGGCATTTTCCATCATCCTTCAGGTCACTGTCGGTTGTTCGCATAACCGTTGTACCTTTTGTGCAGCGTATCGCAGTGAGGAAAAAAAATTTCGCCTCAAGTCCTGGAAACAGATCGTAGCTGATCTTGATTTTGCTGCCACCTATTGCCGTAAACAAAGTACGGTGTTTCTCGCAGATGGTGATGCCCTGGCCATTGAGGATGAGACCTTTCAACAACTCTTAGTGCTCATTAAGGAAAAACTTCCCTGGGTACGGCGCATAAGCACCTACGCCACCTGTCAGAATATTGCAAAAAAATCAGATACCCAGCTTAAAACGTATGCCACACTCGGCCTGCATCGAATCTACATGGGACTTGAAACGGGTCACGATCAGACCTTGCAGGCAGTTTGCAAGGGAGTGAACGCTCAGGATCTGATAGAGGCTGGGAAGCGGGTTCGTGCAGCAGGACTCTTTTTATCAGTGACTTGTCTTTTAGGGATAGCCGGTGAGCAAGATTCCCTTGCTCATGCCCAGGCGACTGCTGAGGTTCTCAACCAAATGCATCCCCATCAGATAGCAGTCCTCACCCTGATGCTGCTTCCTGGCAGCCCACTTTTTCGTTTGGCAGAACAGGGGCGCTTTAGCCTGCCAGACCAGGCAGGGTTATTTCAGGAATTGCAGACCCTGCTTTTGGGGCTTGCAGGAAACCGTACTCAGTTTTATGCCAATCACGCCTCAAATTATTTTTCTTTAAGCGGTCGTCTGCCTAAGGATAAACCCCAGATGCTGACAACCATTCAGGCCGCACTTGAAGGAACCCTCAACGTCAAGAGAGAGCATCAACGAGCACTCTGATAACATCAGAATCTCTCATAGTTGCAAAACATACTTAAGAGTTCGAATGACTTTACCTTCCAACAAAACTGATCTGAAAAACCTCACCCAGGACCAGCTCGTCACCTATGTAGAATCACTGGGGCAACCCGCCTTTCGCGGTCGCCAGATTCTCGCGTGGATCTACCGACCGGGTATCACCGATTTTGAGCAGATGACTGATCTTGCCAAGGTTTTTCGCGCTGTACTTGCAGAAAATGCAACCATCAGTCGTTTTGAGGAAGCCATGGTCGAGGTCTCTCAAGATGGAGCCGTGAAATTTGGTTTTCGTCTTGAGGATGGTGCCATCATCGAATCGGTGATGATACCCGAAGAGGACCGCTCAACCCTCTGTGTTTCTTCCCAGGTGGGCTGTGCCATGGGCTGCACCTTTTGCGTGACCGGGTCCATGGGCTTCACGCGGAACCTCACCACCGCCGAAATAATCAACCAGGTCTGTGCAGTTCGAGACTATTGCCTCAATAACGACCTCGCACCTCTTACCAACCTGGTCTTCATGGGCATGGGAGAGCCGCTGGCTAACTTTGCAAATCTCCTTGATGCGCTCTCCATTCTCACCGAACAGCGCGGGCTTGATTTTTCCAACCGCAGAGTCACTGTCTCGACCTGTGGGCTGGTCCCGCAGATGAAAGAACTGGGTGAACTGACCGATGTCAACCTGGCGGTCTCACTGCATGCGGTGAATGATGCTGTTCGCTCCGAGATGATGCCGATAAACAAACGCTACCCCATTGCCCAGCTGGTGGAGACCTGCAAAAACTACCGGCAAAAAGCTCGCAAGCGGATCATGTTTGAGTACACCCTGCTTGAGGGAGTAAACGATTCTGATGGAGATGCCCAGCGCCTGGCGGACCTGCTTCGACCTGTGCCCTGCAAGATTAACCTGTTGGCTGTCAATCCCGCAGGGGATGCAGCAGTTCGCAGTCCAAGCAGGGAGCGAATTTTACAGTTCCAGAAAATTCTCCGCGACAATGATTACACAGTCTTTATTCGCACCAGTCGTGGGGAAGATATCTCAGCGGCCTGTGGCCAATTGGCGGGGAAAGGATGGGATGAAGCGAAAGTACAGTTAAATCCTGCCGGTCAAATACTCTCCTGAATGTTTGGCATCCCTCGTTGGTGACTGATTTTTAAGCTGACAGCTCAAAATTAGACAGGTCGCACAAGCCAATCCAGCAGCTTCCCTCGTGCACAATGCAGTACCAAAAAGCTGATGAGCAAAGCTGCTGGTAAGCGTACCCCAATAATCACGCAGTAGTTGGCGCCAAAGAGGACAAAAAGAACCACATCTTCAATAATCGAATGACAGATCATAAGAAAGGTGCCGATGTAAAGGATGTTTTCGCGGCTTAAGGTGCCACGGGATGCTTCTCGCAAAAGAATCCCTGCCCCATAGGTAATCCCCAGGAGCTGACCGGCGATAATGGAAAAGGAGGTGTTGACCTTCTCCATGTGTTTTTGCAGCAATGCAGCCCGTTTGAGCAGATCCATTACCACAATGATCAGTGAGATGAGTGCAATAATCTTGACGGAAAGCTGCAGCGCCTGGGTCATCGAGTTGAGTAACATCGAAAGAAAACTGGAGAACTGCTCTGGATTTGTCTGCTGCGTTGCCGCAGCATCGGCAAACCAGGAATGGGGCATAAAGAGCACCGGTAATACCACTATACAGGCGCCAACACTGCGCAAAATCACCGAATACAGGGTTGAGATCCCAAGTTTTGCCATAATGGCGCTTTCCACAATCATGGAATGACAGACCCCAAGGAAGACGGCCAGAATGGTCCACTGGTAGGCGCTGAGTCCCAATGGAGCAGCAAAGGCAATGGCGGCATAGATGTTCAAGAAAACACCACCCGCAAGGGCAACAGCTGCTTCCGGAGGTAAGTCAAGGGGGGCTGTCAGGGGAGTAAACAGGGCGCCCAGGTATCTGAGCAAGTCGAAATAGAGCAGGACATCGGCAAGAATATAGAGCGGGATTACAAATTTTAAAATGAGCAGTCCGCTTTTTACAGCGGAGCGCAGGCTCTCGGCAATCAACTCTTTCACAAAAAACGTTCTCCATTGACCAGGAAATACTCCTGAATCCGTGACGGCGGGTGGGCACTGAACAACGCATCTTCTTAATTAGACAACGTTTTTTACAAATTCAGGTATTGTTCAGTTTCACCTGACGCACTGATGCATGCTCACGGATTCAGGATACTGACCCTCGCAGCGAGTAGCCAGCGCAGTGCATTCAGGGCTCTGGATATAACGCAGATTGGATCGAAGGACTAGTCAGATTTAATCGGCAGTTTGATGGTAAAGGTGGTGCCTTTCCCCACGGTGGATTCCAGGCTGATTTCTCCGTGGTGTTTATCATAGATAATATTGCGGGTAATGGCCAGCCCCTGCCCGGAGCCGTGACCGATTTCCTTGGTGGTGAAAAAAGGATCAAAAATCCGTTGGCGCACGCCTTCGGGGATCCCCCCCCCGCTGTCCTCCACCTTCACGATGATCCACCGGGCATCGCAGGCACTGGTGATGCGGATGGTCCCCATGTCCGCGCTTTTGTTCTTTTCCTTCTTATCGCTGATGGCATGGGCTGCATTGACCACCAGGTTGACGATGACCTGGCCAATGTCTCCTGGATAGACCTTGATAGAAGGCAGCTCGCCTAACATGAGCTCCATCTCGGCCACATACTTGTAGGCGTTTTGACAGACGACAAGGGAATTATTGATAATCTCGTTGATATCGGAAGGCCGTTTGCTCTCACCATCACCGGAATGGGCAAAACCTTTCAGGCCAAGCACCAGCTTCGTTACCCGTTCCACGCCGTTTTTGGTCTGCTCAAAGGCGGTTGGGGTCTCCTCGCTCAGATATTCAACGTCCGCCTCATCCTCGAGCCTGTTCACCTCTTCCAAGAGCGGGCCCGTCTCCCCATCTCCTGATTCCACAGCCTCTTTGAGTTTTGCATAGGCTTCCAACAGCTGAAGAATATCTTGAAACGACTCCTGAAGAAAAGAAATGTTAGAGCCAATAAACTGGACAGGGGTGTTGATTTCGTGGGCAATACCCGCCGCCAGAACACCAATGGATTCCAGCTTCATGGAATGAATCCGACTGGCTTCCTGGAGCTTTTGCTCGGTAAGGTTACGGAAGATGAGCAGGGCGCCGGTGATCTCATTTTCTTCACCACGATTGGGGCAGACGATAAAATCAGCTGAAAAACTGGAACCGTCTTTTTGCCAGAAAACATCACCATCCACATGATGGGATGAACCGTCTTCAATGGCGGCGAAGAGGGGGCAGAAATCATAGGGATACTCACTGCCATCGTCCTGGCTGTGATGAATGGTGTCATGCAGGTGTCGCCCCACAAGCTCCTCTTCGCTCCAGCCCAGGGCGTCAAGCGCGACTGTATTCACTTCCTGGACAACACCTTCGCGATCAACAATGATGACGGCACCGTTGACCCACTTGAGCATCATCTGGTTCTGATAGCTGACCTGTTTCAAGGTCTCTTGAAGGACATCGACTTTTTTCTGCAGATAACCGCAATCTATGTTTTCTTCGGGCACTCGTCACCTCGTGGTCGTGGCGGTTCACAGATTTTTGCTGCCTGATAAACGTCTCTACTCTTTGTGCAACTCTCACTCTATGCTTTACAAAATCCACTGGAAATTGGAATGCCGCAAGGAGTGAGTTTGTGTGGTGATCATCTAAAATTATGCGTTTCCCTGGACTAAAGATCAAATCAAAAGTTAATAATTTCTTTCACATAGAAATTATTGAAAATGTATTCCTCCTGCCCTGACTCTGAGCATGCCGAATCACTCCCAAGCTGCAGCCAATGGATGCACACGGAGCCAGACAATAAAAAAAAAGCCCGTCAGACGAAATAGTCCGACGGGCTTGAAAGATAAAACTTGCGGGGCAGGGTCAGGCGGCTTTGGAGTCTGAATCCTCGGCCTTTTTGACTTTTTTCTTTTCGATTTTTTTGGGAACAAGACCGTTT
The DNA here is from genome assembly GCF_963664075.1 of uncultured Desulfobulbus sp. Lineage (NCBI taxonomy): Bacteria > Pseudomonadati > Thermodesulfobacteriota > Desulfobulbia > Desulfobulbales > Desulfobulbaceae > Desulfobulbus > uncultured Desulfobulbus sp. Next base: position 1,866,566 of record NZ_OY760916.1, on the reverse strand, counting down.
GCCATGAAGGCGGTACACTGCTTCCGCTTTTCAAAGGGGCAGTCGGTGATGTTCCAGCATGGAGTGTATTGCAGCAATTTTTTTACCGCAGCAATAGAAACGCCATGTTGATGGATCATTTCCCGCAGACACTCGATCCATTTGATATCATTCATGGTGAAGTAACGCCATTTTCCCTTGCGGATAGGTGTAATCAAACCTTCTTCTTCGTAGATTCGCAAGGTCCGGGGATGCACACCCAGCATCTGTGCGGCAACTCCGATGGTGAATATCGCTTTTTGTTCATCAACCATTGTTTCCCCCGTTGCCTGAATCCACGACCAGCACAAACTGGTGCTGGTCATATTCGCGGTGACTGCTCTTAGTGGGCTTCATGATCGGAGAAGCTTTTTCCGAAGAAGCGCTCTCCCTGGAGGAAGGCAAGACCGGTGAATCCGATACCGGCCAGTGCGACCAGCCACTCAAATCCGGAAGGAGTGTAGTTGAGGTAGGTCGGCAGATTGTCGAAACCCAGGTACTGAGGAACAATCTGGCCACCGACAACCATGTCGAGCCGGGAGATGAACATACCTACAAGAACCATGAGAGCGGCAGTTGACATGGCCGCAACGCTTCTTAAGCGGGTAATCAGCAGCAGAACTGCAGGAGCGGCAAGGCCGACACCAACTTCAATGACCCAAAAGTTGAAGGAAAGCGGACCGGCGTAGAGTGCGTTGGCAGCAATTTTACCGTCATCAACACCGCCTACATAGAAGGAAGCCATGCGCCAGAAGGTGGCAACCGCAACCAGAATCAGCATCAGCAGCATGACCTTACCGGCAGCCTGTACACCGTTGAAGATATTCTCATCCATTTTTTTGCCACGGATAACATAGGCATAGTGGGTAAAGAAAATTGCAGCGGCAGCCCCGGAAAGAAAGGCACAGGCCAGAAAGTAGACCGGCAGCTGAGCGCCGTACCAGAAAGGACGTGCCGCGAGTGTAGAAAAAACACCACCCAGACAGGTGTTGGCTGCAACTTCAGCCAGGGCACCAAGAATACCAAGGGCAAGCGCCAAGGTGTAATGGCGGGTCAGAATCAGCCAGAACTCAAGGAGAATAAAACCAAGAGCCATACCGTACAGGGTTCCCATCCACCAGATGTTGGAAGTGATATTGGGCGAGATGACGTTGTAGATAGCCATACGCCAGGGGCTTTCAATCTCCATACCGATGACGACAAAACCACTGAGGATGGTGATCAGGGAAACCCAGACCATACGATTAGCCAGAGGAGCCAGCTTGTTCCCGCCAAAAACGTGACTGATTGCTGCAAGCAGGCAGAGGCCGGTTGAGGTAATGGCAAAGAAGGCGTACGTGGAAATCAGAAGCCCCCAGGGCACCTCGCGGGTATTATTGAAGATATGCTCGTGGCCGACAAAAAAACCGGCAAGCCCTACACAGACACCGGCCACCAGGATAATTCCAAACAAACCGGATAAAGTTTTAACCAGAGGATTGGCGACCTCTGGCTCAGCTGTTGCTGTCAGTAAAAATCCATTTGCCATGATACTAACCTCCTTGCGTGTTCAAATTGGTGTGGAAAAAATTATAACCGTGCTGGTTCGATCATCTTTTCTCTGTTTTCACTGCTTGCAAGAGACCCCAAGCCGATGAGAACAACAACGGCTGAAAATGGTCCGAGAAGGAGAAAAAGGGTAAAGGTGAGACAGAACCAGAAAGACTCGACGAGTTGGGCCAGGTGGGACCGAACCCAGGAACAAAGAGAACGACCGCCATCGTTCTCAATGCGCTTGGTCTGGCTGTGTGGCAAAGTGTTCATAGTCATCCCCTGTTCGTTGTTCGCTGGTTGAAGCGTTTTTCTTGCTTTCAATATCGCAAGGGATGTGCCATAGCGGTATTTTTCCACTATTTTAGGGCGAGGATTCTAACAACGCATTGAAGTTGTGTTTCTTTTTCTATTTGCAAAAGATGATGTTTAGGTTTTTCGTAACATCAGTGTTGATAAGATAATTACAAGAAGGACGCTAAATTAGCCCATTGCCAAACAATACAAGGGAATAAATTGCGCCCTCTTTCAACTTGGGCCTAAGAAATAAGTCAAAAGAGAGTAACTATCTGAAATTAAATTACAATATAACTACTTTCAACTGCAGGAAAGGCTGGTCTCTGTCTCAAGACATGGCTCAAATTGTAGGCAGGCATTCCCCACCTGCAAATGCTATTTTCTGCGAAAAACACATGATTACAGATAGTTGCAACGGTGATCAATTGAAAGGGACTCAGAATACGCCTATTTACTGAGCTTTAGCCGAGAAAGGGGCAGGTGGATGATCTGTTTTTGAGCCGTAATGAGTAAGGCCAGTGGGGGTAGCTGAGGCTAACTTTAGAAAATAAGAACGAAAAAATAATAAATACGGGATGTGGTGAGCGAAGAAGAGCTGCTTGGAGTAAACCTGTAAATGTGAACTGACAGGTTCTCTTGACAATTAGGGGCGGGGTAAAGGGGAAACTTCCTGGGGCGAAGGTAACCGCCCCAGGAGGGAACAAGCAAGGATCAATGGCCGTGGGAATCTTCCTTAGCCTCGGAGGCAAAGCGACGTTCAAAGCCACTTACACCGATATGACAGGTTGTACAACGGGTGTCAGAGGCAAAGGCGTCCGAGCCGTTGTGACAGATGCCGCAGTATTTGCCATCATACAGAGCCTGCATGGTGAATTTCTCTGGATGCTCTTCGGCAGCCCCAACACGCATTTCAAAGGCCTTGTCGTGGCAGCTGTAACAGTCAAGGCCCATTTCAACGTGGCCCTTGTGATCAAAGATAACTGTCTTGACAGGTAGGTTGAATACGACCTCGTCGGGCTGTTTCATATCGCTGCCATGGCAGACCTTGCAGGTCTCGGGCCCCGTGGTGTTGAAAGCCGTGTCGCCATCATGGCAGGCGCCGCAGTATTTGCCCTCTTCCAGGGAAGCCATGTTGTAATCGCCATTGGCTTTGGCGGTACCACGTTTGCGTTGAAAGAGATCGGGATGGCAACTGTCGCAGCTGAGGCCAGCGGTGACAACGTGCGATTTATGACTGAACATATCCCGAATCGGCTCGACCGCGATGACTTTGGTATCGCCGTATGATTCAAACTGGGGCTGAGCGTCGGCAGCCGGCTCAGTAGCCTGCGCATTGACAGTGCAAAACATTCCTGCGACGAGCAAGGCGCCAAGGAGTGCAGATCCTTTTGTTTTTGCATTCATAATCCTTTCTCCTTTGACGACTTAAGCGTTCATGTAAAAGACATTGGGCAGTGCGCCGGTCTCAGGACGCAGTACCCAGACCGTGGTCTCAGGCTTGTGGATCAACTGATACACTTCGCTTTTCGGATCGCTGAGGTCGCCGAAGACGCGAACATGGGCGGGACAGGCCTCGACACAGGCTGTATCTTTTTTGCCTTTGGAGAGTCGGGTGTCGAAACAGAAGTTACATTTATCAACGGCACGAACTTCCTCGTTGAAGTAACGGGCATTATACGGACAGGCAGCCATACAGGTTTTACAACCGATACATTTCTTGCTGTCCATCATGACGATGCCCGTGGTTTTGTCCTTATAAGTCGCAACGGTTGGGCAGACGCGAACACAGGGCGGCTCGTTGCACTGGTTACAGAGCACGGGCATGAAGATCGTTTCTTTCTCTTTGGGAGCGATTTCGCGGTTCCGCTCGAGAATAATGGTCCTGTACCCATACTCAGGCACATGGTTAGTCTTGACGCAGGCATCCATGCATCGCTCGCAATCGATGCAAAGGTTCTGGCGCATGACCATGCTGTAATGAGGGCTGTACGGGTATTGCTCCTTAGTGGGCATGGGCCCCATGGCGCTTTCCGCATTACGGGCAGAGGTCAGGGAGAGTATTGTTCCCCCCATGAACAGGCCGGTTATGGCAAGTCCAGCGCGCAAAAAGGTTCGGCGCTCCAGCGATGGCAGATGCTCCACCCCTTCATTGTTTAACTTTTCCAACTCATTAATGTTCATTCCACACCCTCAGAATAATAGTAACGAAGACGACATCGGCAGCGAGTGCTACAATGTGTTGTTATGGCGCGAGAAAAGGTAGCCGAAAATGAATAGCTCCTCATTAATTAAAAAATGCAACAAATGAACATAACCCAAAACCATGAGAAGAGCAAGTTTTCAAATATATGGTATAGTAACGGTACTTTTTGCCCCCTTTCCATGACGGGGATAATGGTTACCTATTGAGGTAGCCCTCTCCCTTTCTTTGCTTTTTTGGACCGGGAGGATGCATTTGTCTGCCTGTTGCACAGAGTGAAAACTTGAGCCCATTTTAAAGCGTAGGTGCGATGACTCCAAATATTCCGCAGATCCCCACAATGTTCCGCAATGCGGTGACCCTTATCTGTATAGATTCCAGCTGCCAGATAACGGGCCTGAATAAAAATGCTGAACTGCTGACTGGCCGCAGCGCCAAAGAGCTCCTGGGCGAATCTCTGGAGCATATTCTCCAGTTTACAAAAAAGGCAGATTCACTGGCCGGATTGTTTCAACAGCCGCATTGGGAAGACGCGCAAACCCTTGATGGGCTCCTTTTTCGAACAGAGGATGGGGCTGAGCCCATGGAAGTACTGGCAACCATTACTCCGCTCTATGGTACTGGTGCTCTCCTCTCAGGAGCCCTGGTCAGCATCGACGAAAACAATGCCTCGCTCTACAATCAATTGCTCCTTGACTCCCTGGCCGAAGGTGTGCTCACGGTCAACAGGGATCTTGAAATTATCTCTTTTAACAAATCAGCCGAAAAGATCACCGGTTGGAGCGCAGAGAATGTCCTGGGAAAAAAATGTCAGGAGGTCTTTCCCGATGAGCTCTGTGAGAACGGGTGCCTGATACGCTCCACAGTTGATAAGGAACAGGCATTTAACCGGCAAACCGTTTTTATGACCGACAAGGACGGGCGTTTTTTCCCCCTCTCATTGACCTCAAATCCGCTCTATGATCTCCAGGGGCGTGTTATCGGTGGGGTCCAGACCTTCCATGACTGTTCAGACAGTCTCAACAATGCCCTGATTCTAGCTTCGGTGGCCGATGGCGTCTTCACCATCGACCGTAATCGTATCATCACCTCCTTCAACCAGGCGGCGGAAACCATCACAGGCTGGAAACAGGAAGAGGTTCTGGGAAAACCCTGCAGTGAGATTTTCCATTCTTCCACCTGTGGCAGCGACTGCATGCTGTTAAAGGCAATCGACAGCAATGCCCGCTATGTGGATCAGTCCATTTTTATAAAGAACAAAAACGGTGATTCAATCCCGGTTACAATCAGCTCTTCACCGCTCTTTGATGATTTTGGCAATATAATTGGGGGCATTGAAACCTTTCGCGACAACACCTCCTCCATTCGCGAAAGCCTGATTTTAGACTCTATTGCCGATGGCGTTTTCACGGTCGATCGCAACTGGCGGATTACCTCATTTAATCGAGCTGCAGAGGAGATCACCGGTTGGGCACGGGAAGATGCCATGGGTAAATCCTGCTCGGATATTTTCCATTCCTCCATCTGCGGGAAAAACTGTGCCATTGCCGAGAGTCTCTACAAGGGTGCGCCTGTTGCAAACCGCTCAATCACCATTCGCGATATTCAGGGCAGCAAGGTGCCCATCAGCATCAGTGCGGCTCCGCTAACTGATCATGAAGGCAATATCATAGGTGGAGTGGAAACCTTTCGTGATCTCACCGCCATCACTTCCCTGCGTCAGCAGCTGCATCAGAAATACAACTTTGACGCCATCATTTCCAAGTCGGTGGCCATGCAGCGGCTGTTTTCCATCATGCCTGATATCGCTCGCAGTCCGAGTACGGTGCTTATTCTCGGGGAGAGTGGTACCGGTAAGGAGCTGGTGGCAAGAGCCCTGTTTAACGCCAGCGGGCGTAAGGATAAGCCCTTTGTGGTGGTGAACTGCGCTGCTCTGCCCGAAACTCTACTGGAGTCCGAGCTCTTTGGGTATAAGGCGGGCGCTTTTACCGATGCGCGCAAGGACAGGCAGGGGCGTTTTGCCGCGGCCGAAGGAGGGACTCTCTTTCTCGATGAGATCGGCGATATACCAGGAAGCGTGCAGGTTAAACTGTTGCGGGTTTTGCAGGAAAAGGTTTACGAACCATTGGGGTCCAATGTTCCGGTCAAGGCGGATGTGCGCATAATAACTGCGACCAACCGCGACCTCCAGGCGCTGGTTCAGGAGGGATGTTTTCGAGATGACCTCTTTTACCGGCTCAATGTGGTCAAGATTAGTCTCCCCCCGCTTAAAGAAAGAAAAGAAGATATTCCTTTACTGATTGAACACTTTATTAAGAAGTATGCAGCACAACAGGGAAAGGATATTGTGGGGATCTCAAGCGGCGCGTTGTCACTACTGATGCGTTATGATTTTCCCGGCAATATTCGAGAGCTGGAAAATATTGTCGAGTATTCGTTTATACTCTGCGAGGGAGGCTATATTCAACCGCAACATTTGCCGGAGCCCTTTGTCACCGGACTCGATGACCAGGCCGTTTTTCCGGACCAGTCTGGTCCACAGAGTTTAGAAGAGATAGAGAAGCAGGCGATTATTCTCAGTCTGGATAGAAATAAATGGCGCAAGATGGCCACCTGTCGGGAGCTCGGGATCTCCAAAGATACGCTTCGTCGAAAAATCGAACGCTATGAGATTGTTAATCCGGCCGCTGGTGCCAACTGATGAGCTCAATTCATCGGAAAGCGCACGGATTCAACTCTGATTTCAGCAAAAAGGGCGTTGAAGGTATAAACCTTCAACGCCCTTTTTGTATTCCATGCCCTCTGACTGCTTTTTCTTTTCAGCCATAATATTTCAGTTAAATAACCTGGCCAAAAAGTTCCTTTTGTTTGTTCTTACGCTCGTTCAGCCAGAGGATTGGTGCTTTTTTCCAGCATCTTCCTTCTTTCGTTTGGAAACATCGGTATTTTTAGCTTCGATCCGGGCCTCTTCATCGCCGACCTTGTGCAGTGTTTTAGGAACACAGCGATCAACTCGGGCTGAGCATTGGCAGTGAATTTCTTGCGGGCAGTCGGCAACTTCCCAGCAAGGAATGTATTCCAGTAGTTTCTTGAGCCCTGGAATCGAAATGCCTTCCTCATGGATGAAGGTCCGCAGGCAAGTGATCCACTGAATATCATCAGCGGAAAACATGCGCCGATTCCCCACCATGGCGGGCTGAATCAGCCCTTCCTGTTCATAGATACGAAGGGTTCTCGGGTGAACATTGAGCAATTTGGCTGCAACACCGATGGGATAAATCGCCACATCGGAGCGAATTGCCTGTATCTCGGTTTTCTTTCTTGCCATACCGGCCTCCTGTCTCAGCGGGGTGCCGGAACGGGGAGCCTGGGCAAAGACGAGGCTCCCTGCTGTGCGACACGGATATCATTAATGATCTTCAGACAGATGGCCGCGAAACAACCGCTCTCCCATCATGAACAAGATACCGCAGAAGGTAAAGCCAGACAGAGTGATCACCCATTCGTGCAGGGTCGGTGCGTAGTGAAGGATATGGGGCAAATTCACAATATCCATCTTGTGAAAACCGGGAATGATCTGGCCGACGATAACCAGGTCATAGCGCATGAAAAAGATGCCGATAATAGAGGCCAGTGAGCCTATGGCCATGGCGGTCAGGTTCTTGGCCCGAACAGCAAGGATGATCAGAAAAGGAAGGACCAGCCCCAGGCCTACCTCACCAAACCAGAAGTTCGTGGCGTACGGACCCGAAACAAGCGACATAATGGCCTCGTATTTTCCCGGGGGATGACCTGCGATACCAGAGATAAGTTTCCAGGTGGTGAAGAACATGATCACCATGTAGAGCAGCGCTCCAAGCTTAGCTACAGCACGCAGGGATTCCTGGAGCTTTTCGCTCATCTGCCAGCCATTAATCTTGTATCCAAGCCAATGAAAAAAGATAACGGTGGCGCAACCGGACATCATAGCTGAGGTGATGAAGTAAATCGGCATGTAGGGGCCATGCCAAAACTCACGGCCGTTGAGCAATCCAAAAACAGCACCCAGGTTGGAGTGCGCTGCGACACCGGCTACAACGCCAATCAGTCCACACATGCCTGCGATTTTATGTTTGCCTGCCTGAAGCAGAGCAAACTCGATCAGCATACAGAAGAGGTAGGCGCCATAGAGGGTCCCCATCCACCAGATGTTTGAGGTGAGGTTAGGCGAGATGATGTTATAGACTGCCATACGCCAGGGGTTTTCAATCTCAAAGGCGATAACGAGAAAACCAGCGATGATGGTAGAGATTGCCAGGTATACGGAACGTTTGGCAATAGGTTTAAATGCTTCGTACCCAAAAACGTGGCCAATCGAGCTGACCAAACACAGTCCGGTCGAGGTAACGACGAAAAAGACGTAGGCTGCAAGCATGAGTCCCCAGGGTACTTCGCGGGTCACTCCGTATACATGCTCGTGGCCGGCAATAAATGCGTGTACCCCAAAGCCGACACCGACGAGGGTCAACAGGCCTAAAAACCCAATGGTTTTGTCGTATAAACCGGAGCGACTTCCTTCAAGTCCTCCCTCCTGGGGCAACACCTTAGCTACAATATTTTCCATGGTAGCGCTTCCTCCAATGCATGGCAGCTCCGTGCCGCCTGCTGTTCGATAGAATGTGGATGACTCTTCAATACTCGTAGCGTTCCTGAATACGGGACAGTTACTCAGAACGCCTTCGTGATTTTTGGGATATCAGGGCAAGTCACTCTCTTCTCTGACCGCCTGAAGAACCGGTTTGATTCTCAGATCGAACAGTGTATGGAGAACAGCACCACCCAACCAGACAACGAAAAAGACTATGGCTTCCATATTTTTCTCCTGGCCCCTGAGTCGGGGCAAGCTTGGCCTTTACCGGAATTGCTGGGGAACTCGGTTGCCTCTACCCTGGCGGGAGCAAAGGAAACGGTGAACGGTTCACCAGGTCTCGGGATGACCATTTTTACATCGAGATGCATTGGCGGATACAGGCTCGATGATCTCATGACAGAACGACACCTCCTTTAGGCGGTATGCCCAGTACGTTTTAGGTAATCGATTACCAATAGGTATTATCTATCCTGCTCAGGTTTTCCTGTCAAGAAAATCGAAGCCATTTGTAAGGAAACTTGTAAATTGCATGATCATAATTAGCCCTAAAATTCATTTTGATCTAATAAACAAAATTGTTATTTCCGGTTTTCTCCACCCTCTTACCGTTTGTATTATCCTGCAAAAACGAATTAAATGGAATTTTGCAACCGAGTAAAAGCCGTTTTTATGAAAAAATCTCGTGGGCGTAAAATCTTTCTTGCTGTCATTAATTAAGGCGAAAAATACGCCCAAAGAAACACTGAATTTCTGGCGGACTCATTTGAACATGGATTTTCTCTCCAAGCAAAGAGCGGAAATTTAGGCAGATGTACACTCCGCGGAAGTTGCCTGCATTTGGTTATTATGGAACGGAAAATGCAATAAATCACTTAGCCACTCGATAAAATCCAGATTACGAGCGGGCTTCCCCCCTCCCCTTCAAGGTGGCGGCCTTGAAGGGGAATCCTCGGTTTTCCTTCCGGCTTTACCTTTTGAAGTTTTTATGGTAGCTGCACTGATTAGTGCTGGCTTATTTTGCGCCTATCTATTGACGTTGTTTTGCAGGCCCAGTTCCCAACGTTTGTGGGGGTATTTTTCTTCATCCCCATATTGGTCGTTCTCATAAAAAAACTCAAAAACGACGTTTATGAGCTTCGTCGCCCGTTGCCATTTACGGGCAAGATTGTAAGTTTTTATTTTATGCAAACCCATCATATTTCAGGAGAATGCTGTGCAGAAATTTTACAAAAATCTCTCGCTATGGCTAATTATTGCCCTTGCCGCGTTATTCCTTTTTAACTACTGCAACAAGGCCCCTGAACAGTACCACCAAGTACCCTATAGCGATTTCTTAAAAAAAGTTGATTCCGGGCACCTCACAAAGGTGCACACCGAGGGAGATGTCATTTATTGGGACACTGCAGATGGCGAAAAATTTAAAACTATTATTCCCCAATCAAGCGAAGCGCTGGACCGCCTTCTAGCCAAAGGGGTGAGTGTTCTAGCCAAAGAAATAAGTACCCCTCCCTGGTATCTGCAGGCCCTGCTCATCTGGGGCCCCATTCTTCTTCTGGGCCTGCTCTGGTTTTTCTTCTTTCAGAAGAAAGACGGGCAGAGCGGAGGCCGCGCCATGGCCTTTGGCAAGTCACGAGCCCGCCTTATAAACCCCGAAGAGTCCAAAGTGCGGCTAACCGACGTCGCAGGCATAGATGAAGCAAAAGAAGAGATTGAAGAGGTTGTTGCCTTTTTAAAAAATCCGGAACGGTTTTCAGAGGCTGGAGCGAAGATCCCCACAGGGGTTTTACTCTACGGAGAACCGGGAACCGGTAAAACTCTGCTTGCCAAAGCCATCGCGGGAGAGGCTGGCGTGCCCTTCTATTCAATTAGCGGGTCTAATTTTGTGGAGATGTACGTGGGCATTGGAGCATCGCGGGTGCGGGATCTTTTTAACGAGGGAAAGAAAAAAGCCCCCTGCATCATATTTATTGACGAGATCGATGCTGTCGGTCGGCATCGCAGCTCCGGGACTGGCGCTGGAGGAAACGATGAGCGAGAGCAGACTTTGAATCAGCTCCTGGTTGAGATGGACGGATTCGAAGCAAACGACCATGTCATCGTCGTCGCTGCGACCAATCGCCAGGACATTCTCGACCCTGCCCTGCTTCGGCCTGGACGTTTTGATCGTCAGGTCATGGTCCCCTTGCCAGATGTTGGAGGACGCGAAAAGATCCTTCAGGTCCATGCTCGAAAGGTCAAAATGTCGCCTGAGATTAACTGGAATGTACTGGCGAAAGGAACACCAGGGTTCTCTGGCGCTCAGCTGGCAAGTTTGATCAATGAGGCCGCGCTGCTCATGGCAAGGCAGCAGAAAGGTTGCATTGACATGGAACTTCTTGAGGCAGCCAAGGATAAGGTCATGATGGGAGCGGAGCGTCGCAGTCTGATCATCACCGAGCGTGAAAAACGGATTACCGCCTGTCATGAGGCTGGTCACGCGCTGGTTGCCTGGATGCTTCCGGGAGCGGATCCTGTGCATAAGGTTACCATCATTCCCCGTGGTCGAGCCTTGGGGGTGACCATGCAATTACCTGAAGAGGAACGTAATTCCCATGACCAAACCTACCTATTCAATACCCTGTGTACGCTACTGGGTGGCAGGATTGCAGAGGAGATCGTTTTTAACCAGATGACAACCGGAGCTGGTAACGACATAGAACGTGTTTCTGACATAGCGCGCAAGATGGTGTGTGAGTGGGGAATGAGTGAGGTCGTGGGACCGTTGACCTTTCGTGCCGCAAGTCCGCTCAATGAACAACAACCCATAATCAGTGAACAAACAGCTGTGCTTATCGATACGGAAGTGAGAAAACTAGTTCAAGCGGCCTATGACCATTCCCGAAAGATTCTTATCGATCATCGTTTACAACTAGACGCACTGACCCAGGCGCTTCTTGATAAGGAAACACTCTGCCGGGAAGATATAGTCTTAATTATTGCCACGGATTCAGGTATTGGTAAGTAAGTATGCCGTTTCAGTGAAGGTCTCCCTTTGGGGCTATTCTTGGATTCAGTAACGATTTTCACAATAACGGGCGAATTTGCACCTCCCGTTTTGAACAATATTTTTGCCAGAGAAAAGAAGCGCTGATGCCCTTTATTTGCGTTTAAGGTCGAAATATTTTTCCCTCCAAAAAACCTCTTCATATAATTTATGATCTGACGTATACTCTTGATACTTGAACAAGTTTCCTGAGAAATGAACCTGTTCTCAGAAACAGGAAATCTCCAGTGATTGTCGATTTGTTAGCAGCGAGCTTCTTTAAGATTTTTTAATCGCCCCCCAGTGGCCAGAGAAAATCAAGAGGCCTGGAGGCTAAAGGTTTGAAGAAGCCTCAGATACGTGTCCCCCCTTTTCATTGTGTGCTGGCTACAGACTAAAAATCAGGCGCTCTGATATGTGCGCGTGCACCTAATATGCATCAAAATATTGGGTAAATGTTCCTAACATCTTGTTTCGCTTTACAGGCCTGTGGCAGATATCATATTATTGAATCGATTCAGCCTGTTTCATCTCTTCGCCTTAAACTTTCTTGAAGTGACAGCCAGAGGCCTGTCGAGCTAAATGTATTGAATCGCGAAATTTCTCTTATTTTCCTGTTCACAACTTGAACTGGACATGAGAAAAAGATGTTACTTATTTTCCTAATAAGAGATACAAGAAGTTAAAGTAAATCATGCGCATTTTTGGTTGGCTGCAAACTGTGAATAGTCAGACACAGTGAGTAACCAATATTTTCTCCAATTTGCACTATCAATCTTCTTAACAACATACTGACCAGGTACGAGGTAGCATATGAATTATGGAGTTGTTAGCCAGGAGCAGCTTGAAAAAATAGATGAAATCCTGACTGAAAAGCTCATTAAAATTGGTGTTGATTGCGTTATCATCATTGATATGGCTGGCAACATTATTACTGCAAAGGATAATGGTACCTCAAAGTATGATGTGTACTCCTTTGCGGCCTTGGCAGCTGGCAACTTTGCCACCGTCGACGCCATGGCCAAGCTGGTCGGCGAACAGGAATTTTCACTTCTGTTTCACAAAGGTGCTGAATGCAATATACATTTTTCCAAAATAGATGATGAACTCCTGCTCATCACAATGTTTGGCAAAGGGATTTCCCTTGGCTTCTTGCGACTTAACGTCGTAGAGGCTATCGAACGAATCAAGAAGATTTGGTCCAGAAAATAGAGAGAGTGCCTCGTTGTGTTGTTAACGCGTTTACGAGCAGGAGAGCGTCGTGAGTTTTATTAACCTTAGAGAAAAAATAGTCCAGGTGAAAATTGTCTATTATGGACCTGGGCGAGGTGGTAAAACCACCAACCTTGAATATATTAATCGGAAATTTTCCAAACAGATCCAGTCGGAAATGGTGAGTTTGAAAACCCATGGTGATCGAACACTCTTCTTCGATTTCCTCCCCTTTAACATGGGGCAAATCAAAGGATATGAGCTCAAAATCCAGTTATATACCGTGCCAGGTCAGGTAAAGTATAACGCAACGCGAAAACTGGTTCTCAAAGGTGTTGATGGAATCGTCTTTGTTGCTGATGCCCAGGAACAAATGCGTGAAAAAAATATCCGATCACTGAACCAGCTCCACGAAAATCTCCAGGGGTACAAAGAATCCATCTTTAAAATACCGCTCGTCCTTCAATACAACAAGGTCGATCTTCGTAATCAGGGAATCCCCATTTTGCCGACTTCGGTCCTGGAAAAAGATTTAAACAGTAAATTGAAAGTACCCTACTACGAAGCCAGTGCTCTAACAGGATATAATGTTCCTGAAACATTGAAGAAAATAATTTCTTCAACAGTTATCTCGATTCAGAAAAAACTTATGTAGTGGACCCCTCCAAAGCCACCAGACCTGAGCCGGTAGGATGAAAAAAACGCAGCGTGAAAATTACACACTTTCTGAAGATTTCGAAGATCTGACTCTTTTTGCCAACGAGTCTTTCGATACCCAGGATGTAGACCTCTTTGAGTTCACCAGTGAAGAGTCGTCGCCCCTGACTCGTCTGAAATCAATTATTCTTTCACTTGACTGGGAGATTAACGATGAGATCCTCCAGGAACTTTCCGATGAGGTTGAAGTCCTTGGGCCAATGTGGAAGGGCGATAAGGTTGCGGAGGTTTACCTTCAGGGATTAGCAAAAATTGGTACCTACATTCAAACCAAGGGCGCCTACGCTCACCCCAACTCTATCAAGCTGCTCCTTACTTTTTTTTACAACTTTGAAAAAATAATTTCTTCTCCAGATATAACCGGAGACCAAATTACCCAGTTGCTGAAAGGTGACGTTCGGAAATTTAAAATTCTCCAATACCAGATAACGCAAAGTGATCTAGCAGACACCACTGAAGATGAAGAGTTAGTTATCCTGCCAACAGATGATCACACCGCTCCTCCCATTCTCCCTGAGGATGCTACACCGACTCAGTTACTGAAGGCAGCTATCCTGGGCCTTGATTGGGAAGTTACCGAGGAAAGCCTCCTTCAATTTAATAGCAACCTTGAATCCTGTTTCAAGCAGCTTGCAGACGAAAAAGCAGCAATTGTCCTGCTTCAAGGATTGCAAGCTTTGGGAGACTATATAGGAGAAGAACGTGCGCATTCACATCCTGATGCCTTTACCTTGCTCCACTCTTTTAATGAAGCGCTTGAAAAGGTGACCTCTGACCAGGATTTAGATGCAGAGGTAACCCAGGGATTACTTGTGGGATGTATCAATCGGCTCAACAACCTAAAGATGGTTATAGCTTCCCCAGAATCCGAGCAAGGTATTGATGAGGATATGATCGCCGGAGTAGTTGATGAAATCAGCACCCCGGCTCATGGTGAATCAGACAACAGAGATATTGGTCGAGAAATCGTGCAGGAATTTCCTGCTCAACCAGAAAATACGCAGCCAGAACCTGAGCTCGACGTCGACATCATTCCTGAAGCTCTGTCCATTGGCGACGAAATAGACTCACTCTTTGGAGTGGAGTCAAAGCCTGCCATGGAGACTGCTGATGAGCAATATCCAGATGAAATCCTTCCTCCAGAGGCCATCCATCCTGTAGACGACGAACTGGCAGATGACCTCATTGGCGCTCAGCTCAGCTCAAAACGTGGTCTGGCCCCAGCCCTTTCAGACAGTGATGAAGAGGCTGGTTTTAGCGATACTGATGCAGGTGAGCCAGACTCCGTCGATGATGATTTAGCGATGCAGCTTGATTTCCTTTTTGCCGATGACGAGATGGAATCAACTGATGGAGATACAGGCCCTATTGCGGCTCTTGCAGATGTTGAATTTTCTATGGAGGGTGACTCTGAAGAAAAGAGTGCTCAAGAGGCTGTACTTGAAGAAGTGACTCTTGATATTGAGGGTAAGCTTGATAGTTTTTTCCTTGATGTCGAAGAAGAGGTGCCACCGCAAGAAGCAACCACCGCTCAAGAGGCTGAAGCTAACGAGAGGTCACTCTTCTTTGATGAACAAACCGGACCGATTGCTGCGTTGGCAGACAGTGATGAAGAGGCTGGTTTTTCTGAAGAACAAACCGTTGCTGCATTACATGCTTCCCCCCTTGATGAGATTGAAGAAAAGCTCGATTTTTTCTTTGGTGAAGAGTCAGAAGAACTGGATGAAGACACTCCCGATATGGCACCAGTGCTCAGTGACGCCCAGGCAGGGGGTGAGGAAACCGTCTCACCGGCATCACTCGCATCCAGTGGGACGGTCGAAGAAAGTAGCGATCTTTCCGGAGCTCTCGATGCCTTTTTCGAAACGGCTGAACCGGCAGCTGCATCAGTAAAAGGGGTTTCGTCTGATAACCTGACTGAAGCCCTGGAAGCAACGCTTGAGGAAGATTCCTCCGCAGAGGCAATTACTGATGATTTCACAGCTGAAGTTGCAACGCTTGGAGCGCTTCTGCCAGCAGCAGTTCGTGCCCTTGATCAGGCTAAGCTTTCTGAAGCCGAAGCAACTCTAGCCAAGATCCAAAAATCAAGCCCTGCAGCGGAATACAAGGCCCTTGCCGAGTTGCTTCATTCAGTGATTGCTCTTCTCTCCCGTTTGCCTGCCAAAAGTGCAAAAGATACCGAAAAACTGGTCAACTACCTCTACGAACAGTTGATGCGTAAGGAGGTTACTTCTGACGTACTCCCCTCGGCCATTACACGATTTAATTCTTGGATGCTGGAGGCATCTAAGTTTATGCCTCGCGTGCCCAGTGTTGTAGAAGACAATCAAGAAACTGAGGAAGTGCAGTATAGTGCGAAGGAACTGTATTTCGAACTAGCGCACCTCAAGCAATATATCAATGATGAGTTTGCTAAGGTTCGCCACCACTTAGAGCATCACCATTAACGCCTCCCCAATGGGGAGGGGCTCAATCATGAAAAAAATAAGCGGGATCATGAAAAATGATCCCGCTTATTTTTTTTATTACCACTGAACCTCAGCTGTGGGTCATAAACAGCGAGATCCCTCACCTTCGTTCGGGATGACATCGATGGCACGACCAAATCGAGTGCGCACTGCACTTCCCGAGTGTCATATCTCGACTAGAGGGAGAGCTCTCTTCTTTTCCAGCTGAGTATTGATGGTAATCAAATATTTTTTTATTTCCTTGGGTCAAAAGCCTCTCGTAGCGCCTCACCGATAAAGATCAATAATACCAACGTTCCAACGAGGACCACAAAGGTGGAAAGTGACAACCACCAGGCCTCTATGTTTGCTTTACCCTGGGCAAGTAGTTCTCCCAGGCTGGGGGTCGATGGGGGGACTCCAAGGCCGAGAAAATCGAGGCTTGTGAGCGCCAGGATCGAGCCCGACATACGAAAAGGAAGGAAGGTGATCACCGGTGTCATGGAATTGGGGAGCAGGTGCCGATACATGATGGTGAAATTATTGACGCCAAGTGCTTTGGCCGCTTTGACATACTCCATATTGCGCCCCTTGAGAAATTCGGCGCGCACATAATCCGAAAGCCCCATCCAGCCAAACAGGGAAAGCAAAATCAATAACAACAGCATAGAGGGTTTAAAGATAGAGGCAAAAATGATGAGCAGATAAAGCTCGGGCATGGACCCCCATAACTCTATAAATCGTTGAAAAATGAGATCTGTCTTTCCACCAAAAAACCCCTGCACTGATCCAGCCAGGATTCCAAGCAACGTGCCAATGGCTGTCAGGGCCGTACCAAAAAGAACGCTAAGCCGAAAACCATAGATCAACCGGGCCAGTACGTCTCTGCCTCGATCATCGGTGCCCAAAAAGTTTTCATTCGAAGGGGGCGCAGGAACTGGACGGTCGATGTTTAGGTTAATAGAGTTGAAACTATGAGGGTTCGGGGGAAAAAGAACAAAATTCCCCTCTAAATGCAGCTGATCCAGAATGAAGGGGTCACGATAATCGGTCTCTGTCTCAAATATTCCGCCAAAGGTGGTCTCGGGGTACATCTTGAGTAACGGAAAGTACGAAGTTCCCTGGTAGTGAATATAGAGCGGTTTATCGTTACTGAGCACCTCCGCAAAAAGACTGAGCCCCAAAAAGATGAGAAATAGTATCAAAGAATAATAGCCTCGACGATTTTTCTTAAATCGTTTCCATCTATTATGCGCCAGGCTTGTTCCTTTTCCTCTCTGTTCAGCCATGATTACTGACGCCCCTCAAAGCTGATTCGCGGATCGACGAGCACATAGGAAAGATCTGAAAGGAGCCTGGAAATCAACCCTATGAGGGTGAAAAAATAGAGTGTCCCCAGTACAACTGGATAATCACGGTTCATCACCGACTCATAGGCCAAAAGTCCCATACCATCCAGAGAAAAAATTGTTTCTATCAAAAGGCTTCCTGTAAAAAATGCGGTGATGAAACTCCCAGGAAACCCTGTGATAATAGGGATAATGGCGTTGCGAAAAACATGTTTATACAGGACCTGTCGTTCCTCGAGCCCCTTTGCCCGTGCTGTGACGACATACTGTTTACGTATTTCTTCAAGAAATGAATTTTTAGTCAGGAGTGTCATGACCGCAAGGCTGCCCACTGTGGAGGCTATAATGGGCAGCACCATATGCCAGAGATAATCGAGAATCCTGGCTCCGATACTCAATTCGTGCCAGTTATCTGATATGAGTCCGCGCAATGGAAATACATTGAAAAAACTCCCCCCACCAAAAAGGACTATCAAAACGATGCCTAAGACAAATCCGGGAATAGCGTAACCGATCAAAATTGCGGTGCTGGTGAACACATCGAAGGTCGAACCATCACGCACCGCCTTTGCGATGCCCAAAGGGATACAAACAGAATAGACAATGAGAAAACTCCAGAGTCCCAGTGACATGGAGACCGGAAGTTTGGAGACAACCAATTCTACCACACTCATATGATGATAGTAGGATTGGCCAAAATCAAAAACCAGATAATTGCGCATCATTTCGAGAAAACGTTGCACCGGCGGCTTGTCAAATCCGTAGAGTTTTTTCAGTTGAGCAATCCGTTCCTGGTCGAGCCCTTTATTCCCCTGATACAGACTGGTATTAGCTGCAGCCTCCTTCCCTGCCCCATATCCACTGAGTTGCGCCATCATACGTTCAACCGGTCCCCCGGGGACAAATTGGGTAACAACAAAGGTCAGAAGCATTACCCCAATCAAGGTGGGGATCATTAATATAAGTCGTTTCAGAATATAGACGGCCATTGCAAGAGCCAACTCATGTTAAGTTCGTTATGTATCCATTCAAGAGATACGAATAGCGCCCACGAAATCTTCTTCCTGCTGCTGGAGCCTGTTGCCAGAGGATGCCGCTTTAGGCATGGTTTCAGGCTGAGGTTGGGGATGCATGGATGTCTCTTGAAGAGTCTGTACATCGGAAGATTGTTCTGAAAAGCCAATACTAGGACCTGGCTCGTGGTGTAGCCTGCTGGATTGCTCAAAGTGCTTAGAGCTCTGTTGCTCAACATGCGGCTGCTTTAAAATAGCAAGCAGTCCGTCTTCAAGCAGGGAAACATTGACCAGTTCCCAGCCTTCTTTCCCCAGGGTGTTGAGCGTTTTTTCAATTTCCTCATCGTCCATGTAGCGATCACCAAGAAGTCCATTCTTGGAAAATTCAAACAGGACCGTTTGATATTGCCACATCATCACAGCCTCTCCGTTTAGTGAAGAAATTGTTCATTTTCACCTGAATCCATCGGTATTGCGACGGGATCAGGCTCGTTTTACATGAATAGATTGATCTGTAAGAATAAGGTGTTATAGATTCTGAGAGTTGGCGAACACCTCACGGATTTCCTCGCCAATAAGACGAATACCACGAGCAAGGGCTTCGTTTTCCTGGGCATAGGTGATACGTAAACATTCCTGGGTATGTTGCCAGCCTGGCTCTAATCCGGGGAAAAAATAGTCGCCAGAGACTACAACAACCCCACGATCTTTCAAGCGTTCATAGAGTTGACGACTTGTGATCGGAAGTCCGGGGAACCATGCCCAGAGAAACATGGCCCCCTCTGCCACATGAATTTTATAGGGAAAGTTATAAAACTCTTTGGCAATACACCTGCGCGTCCACTCCATCTTCTCTTGGTAGAAAGGGCGGACAACCCCCTGAGAGAGGCGAATAATCTCTCCCGAGGCAACAATATCCGTTGCCAACATAGCACCAAAACTTGCGGTGGAGAGGTTAATCACAGCGTTGGCACTGGCAACCTGGCGGATAACCTCTTTATTGCCAATGACAATCCCGGTACGAGCAGCAGGTAGTCCAAATTTTGAGAGCGACATACAGAGGATGAGCTGTTCGTTCCAGACCGGCTTCACCTGGGTGTACATCATTGACGGAAAAGGGACTCCGTAGGCGTTATCAATGATCAAAGGAATGTTATGTTTGCAGGCCAGCCGAGAGAGTTCCTCAATTTCTGCGTCGGTCAGCACATTTCCGGTCGGATTTGTGGGCCTGGAAACGCAAAGCGCTCCGATGTCTGGACCAATGGTGATTTTATCGAAATCAACCCGGTATTTAAACTGATGCTCATCGATCTCTTCGATCCTGGGACGAACCGAGGTGAACAGGTGCTCCTCAACGCCTAAATCAGCATAGCCAATGTATTCGGGGGCCATGGGAAGGAGAATTTTGCGGTAATTCCCTTCCGTTGTTTTGCCACCAAAGAGATTGAAGAGCAGGAAAAAAGCAGCCTGGCTGCCACTTGTGAGACAGATGTTTTCCTCTGTGATAGGCCAGGAAAATTCCCTGCGGAGCAGTTGAGCCAATGCTTGACGAAATTCCAGGTCTCCTTGGGGCGGGTCATAGAGGCCGATGAGCTTTTTAAAAACTCGTTTGTCGGCGATCATGTCCTGCAGCCGCAGGTGCATTACCTCGCCAATCTGGTCGATATACCCGGGATTCCCTCCCCCCATAAGAATAGCCTGGGGATCAGCCATGGCACGGCCTAGATCATCCATAAGCGAAAGGATGCCTGCGCCAGCGGAAAATTTTTCACCAAAGGCTGAAAGCTTCATGAACATAGTTCCTGCATGTGCATAATATTGTTATTTCTGGGGTCGAGGAGAGAAAAACTGACAGGGAGCCCCTGAGCTGGAGAGAACAACCTGGGATGGAAAAGCACTGCTCTTAAATCCATAGGCACGACAGCCACGGGGTCGTGCGGGTTCATAAGTGATAAAAAAATGTTTACAGAGCATGCAGTTTGGCTGTGTCCCAGTGGCATTATTTTGCATGGTTTAAAATGCTTTGCGCTCAGTATACTTTATTAGGAAAGTCAAAAAACAGTAGCTTGCCGCAAGCGGCATCGATATCCTGCCAGCTTTCCTGAGAAAACTCAAGGGCGACAATTCCGCAGGTTGGAATATTATCGATCTGCAACCCTGAGAGATAATTGGCAAGGTGCGTGCTCTCGGGATTGTGGCCCATGATCATCAATGTCGTTACCGTCTCACTGGTTGTTTGAATAAGCGCGACGAGCTGAGCAACACCTGCAGCATACTGGCTGGAGTTAGTCATTATCTGTTCTGCAGGATATCCCAGTTCATGGGCATAGTGCAACGCTGTTGTCAGCGCTCGATTAGCAGAACTGGTCATTATGAGCTCTGGAATAGTCTGACGGACGTAAAGACGTTGCCCCATAAGCGGGGCATCGCGCTTACCACGTTTGTTCAGGGGACGTTCAAAATCACTTACGCTTTGATCCTTCCAGCTGGATTTGGCATGTCGACAGATTAGCAGACGTTTCATGCTAGCGACAATTCTGCCTGAATTTCATCCCAGAGTTGCTGATAGGCCTTGGAGGCGACTGCATTGGGATGACTCGCAGTGACAGGCATTCGCTGAATGCCCATCCGTTCTATGTCGGTTAAATAGGGAATACTTGCTGTAAGCACCCCAGGCTTATCCTGCATGGACTCTATGACTTCGCTGTGAAGACGTTTTCGTTTTTCCACCATGGAGAAGAAAATCCGCACCTTGTCATAGCCGAGTCCCACCTCATCTAAAAAACTAAAGAGCTGTTCTGATGAAAGAATCGAAAGTGTGGTGGGGATGGCTGGAACAAGGATCTGATCGGCTGCATAAAAAATATTTTCTGAAAGCAGCGTCAGGTTAGGCGGACAATCAAGGATAATCTGTTCGTACTCTTCCAGGAAAGGCTCCAAAATTTTTTGGAGACGTGTTTGCGATTTTTTGCATTCATCCAAGGCTATATCGATGTTGCGGTAGGAAAAATCAGCTGGCAACATATCCAGGTTGGGAAAATCCGTTCCCCGAATATTTTTTTCAATATGTTTGCCTCCTTTAAGTAATTTTTTCGTTCCAAATTTTTCAGGAGAGCGAATACGAAAATAGTACGATGCAGAGCCCTGGGGGTCCATATCTATGAGCAGGGTTTTGCGCTGAATCGAGGCAAGATAGGCAAGATTAACAGAGGTAGCGGTTTTTCCCACGCCGCCTTTAATATTGTATACGGCAAGTATGCTCATTTGGACACCTGCTTGGTCTTAAAGAGTTGACGACAGAGGCGAGTTGTTTCCTCGGTGCTGAACTGGTTAAAGGCTTCTTTAAAGTGGAGGCGTATCTCTTCCTGGTCCTGATAGAGGCTTTGCATCAGGCTCCCAAGACTTGTGGAAATGGCGAGATTCGTTTTGGTAGGGCGCTGCGCGGTTAGCTCCTCCAGTGTTTTCATGACCATGGATTGCTGCACATAGAGATCGTTAAAAATCCCTAATATATCTTGAAGCTTTTTCAGTTGCTTAACAACTTTTTGCAGTTCGTCTTTTGGATAGAGACTTGCAAAAAACTCCATGGAATAGCGAAGTTTTTTACATTGAATCCGTAAGGCGTGCACATCGTCGTCAGGTGAGCTACGATCCACCGCTAAACCAGTCTTTAGTACCCGTTTGAAGTGTTTGAAAATAATGGGGTTTGCTACTGAGAGTACAGGCATTTGGGCTTTCGAAGCCGGATGAAGTTCATCCTGTTCAAGGCTGCGCTGCCAATCGTTAAAAAGAATAGAAATCTTTTTGGTACGGAGATGACGGACCAGCTTTTTCTGCTCGTTCTTCCGTTCTTTGGAAAGCTGATCAAAAAAGAGTTCAAGGCCTGGTTGCAAGGTAGGGGGCAAACGATCGAGATATTTTTGCCGATCTTTCAGGTAGACATCAAGATCACGGGTCGGTCCGGTTACACTACCCAGAGCAGCAAATTCCTTCTTAAAACGGGCAACCACCGGGTTGGGTAAAACCCCCTTAACCAGACTCAGGCCGGAACGGGTTCTTCGTATGGCAACTCGAAAATCATGCAAAAACTCAATATCCCAGTCAGCAAGCATTCCAGGAATATTGAGTCGCATATCATTGAGAAGCGCAAGATAAATAGCCGACATCGATTCTCGCGCAGTACTGCCGGGTTTGAGTTGAATCTGAAACTTTGGACTGTAATCAAGGGGCGTTCGCCCAGCACTGTGACAGGCTTCTTCAAAACCAATCAGCGGGCTGACCTTTTCAATAACACCATTTTCGGCCAAAATTTCCTTGGCACCAGCCAACTCGATATCGTAGCCGCGAACAGGCACAAGTCGAATCAGGCAATAGCTGTCGTTTCGCCCGGCGGGTTTTTGTCGTTCAAGATGTACTCTGACTACAGTTTTTTCATCGCTGTTAAGCAGGCGAACTTCCTGAGCTGCAAGCAGGACTGTGGCGAGGGGCAGAAGTGTGCGTATTCCTAAAATCGGCTGGATGATATCCCGCAGCTCTCCTTGCGGAAAATCCGAGGCAAAGCAGGGGGGCGTAAGACTAGGGCCTCCCTGCTGTACTTTTACCGTCCCGGCGTCTTTTTGAAAAAGGGTCCACTCCTCACCGTGGTTATGAAGAAGGTAGTTTTTCCCGTACAGCTGCCAGTCAAAGGTGTCAGCATACTTGACCTTTGTCGAATATTCAGGCGATACCTCAAGGCTGAATTTCTCCTTAAACGAGTCCAATAACTCGTCGATATGGAGGTCGTCGGGAAGTAACCAGGTCTGGGTGGAGTACGGATTCATCTAACTCTCTCAGCTTCGATAGTCTGCGTTTATTTTGACATAATCATAAGAAAAATCACAGGTATAGATCTCACCGCAGCACTCCCCTTCGCCAAGATCGATAGTGACTCTAAATTCCTTTTGTTTCATGACCTTGGTGGCCTCTGCCTCGACTTCTCCGCCGACAAAAAGTCCGTTTGCAACCAACTGAACCGCATCAAAACTGATACTGACCCGTTCCTGTTGAAAGGGGCAGCCGGATCGGCCAAGAGCGGCAATAATACGACCCCAGTTGGCATCTTCACCAAAAAAAGCCGTTTTAACGAGTGCTGAGTTGGCGACAGTCCGTGCCGCCTGCACTGCGCTGGTTTCACTTGTTGCTCCATTGACGTGTATGGTCACAAATTTTGTTGCCCCCTCACCATCGAGAACAATTTTACGGGCAAGATCAAGACAGATCGCATCCAGAGCTTGGGCAAACTCAACGACCGCGGCAGAGCTTGGGTCAGTCATCTGCGTATTATTTGCGGCTCCATTGGCCATGACCAGGACCATATCGTTGGTGGAGGTATCCCCATCCACAGTAATACGGTTAAAACTTCGCTCAACCGCTGCTTTGAGCAACTGATCCAGCAGTGGCTGGTCAATAGCTGCATCGGTGACGATAAAGCAGAGCATGGTTGCCATATTGGGCATGATCATCCCCGAACCTTTGGCAACGCCAAGGAGGCTGATCTTTTTGCCGTCTGCATCTATTTCAGCGGTGGCGACTTTGGGAACCAGGTCGGTGGTCATGATCGCCTTGGAGAGATCATCAAAACCATCACTGGAAAGAGCTTGAACCAGCTTTGGCATGGCCTGTTCAAAGGGGGCTGTAGCGATCTGCTCACCAATCACCCCTGTGGAGGCAACCTGAACAAGAGCGGGGTCTATATGTAATGCCTGAGCGGCCATATTACCGGTAACCATGGCCAGTTGCATGCCTGGCTCGCCTGTGCAGGCATTGGCATTTCCGGAATTGACCAAAAGTGCCTGAGCCTTCCCTGAACGTAAACGCTCGATATCAAGCAAAACAGGAGCAGCTTTCACCGTACTTGTGGTAAACACACCGGCTGCAACAGCGGGAGTTGTAGAAAAAATCATGCCCAGATCGAGCCGATCAGCATAACGAATACCGGCTGCAACAGCAGCTGCCTTAAAACCTTGTACCTGCATGGGATGTCCTAAAGAAGATGGCTTCATGAAAACCTGAAATCGTGGATATGCAGCAGCATCCACAGATTAAGGGGAAAGTATAAGCCTGAAAAATTACACTATCTCAATATAATGCATGACCAAGCTCGAAGTGTCGTTATCGAGGCTATGAGCGAAAACGACAGAAACTGGCTAGGTATAAAAAGCGAAGAATACTCTAACAGATAGGCTTTAAAATGAAAGTATGAACACCAGAAAATCCGTTTTTTCTTGATTAATATCAGGTTTAGGGGAACTTTATAGTATAAATTAATTTTAAACAAATTCATCTCTGGAACACATTCAATTGACGCCCTCTTCATTCATATTTGCCTCTCCTCCCCAGTCTTCCCTCAAGGCTGCCCTTATTTGTCTCGTGCGTAACTGACACATGGAAAGTTTTGGCTGGGGATTGACCGGTTCGATATTTTTATTCGATTTGGCCATCCGGATTGGCCTCTCCTTGCGGGTTATTATGCGCAAGCGAGCCCCCTCTGTATCGATAGCCTGGCTGGTCATCATCCTTCTTTTTCCTTTTGCTGGCGCCATTACCTATCTTCTCTTTGGGGAGACACGTCTTGGCGAACGCAGAGCCGATCGGCTGGTGAAAGGAAGGCCCATGATTCGCCAGTGGTCGACCACACTTCGCCATCTCCCTAACATCGACTGGAGTGGGGTAAATCCCGAACGACTGCCGCTCAATCAGCAGGTTCACGCAACCACAGGTATTCCAACGATGGGGGGGAACCACCTGGAGTTGCTTGATTGTGCAGACCAATTTTTCACCTGCCTCATTGCTGACATTCAACAGGCAAAAGAACATATTTCCCTGGAATTTTATATCTTAAATGAAGGTGGTCATGTAGAGCAACTGCTAGCTGCACTCGTTGCCGCCAGTCATCGCGGGATTCGGTGCCGTCTCCTGCTTGATAGTATTGGCTCGAAGAAATTTTTTAAAAGCCCAAGCGCAAAGAGATTGAGAAAGGCAGGGGTCGAAATTAAAGAGGCTCTTCCCGCGGGTCTGGTTCGAGCTCTGTTTATGCGTATTGATTTACGCAATCATCGAAAAATCGCCCTCATTGATGGTACCATCGGCTATACAGGTTCCCAAAACCTTGTTGACCCGAGATTTTTCAAACAGGATTCAGGGGTCGGAGCCTGGGTAGATGTTATGGTCCGCATTACCGGGCCGGTGGTGGAACTGCTTCAGGTGACGTTCTTTTTCGACTGGTTACTGGAACGGGGCGAAGAGTTAAGCACAAGTGATATCACCAAAGAGCTGCACCCCGTCGAAGAGCGGGGGGAGGCACTGGTCCAGCTTGCACCATCCGGGCCAGGCTACGGAGAGGATACGATCCACAACCTGCTGTTGACGACAATCTATGCCGCCAGAAAAGAAATAGTCCTGACCACGCCTTATTTTGTGCCGGACAATGCCCTGAACGCTGCACTGCAATCAGCGGCGCAGCGCGGTGTCCAAGTCTGGATAATTGTCCCCAGACACAACGATTCTCTGCTTGTCCACTATGCAAGCCGCGCCCGATATGACGCTCTCACTCGTGCCGGAGTTCATATCAGAGCCTTTACCGGAGGCCTGTTACACGCAAAAACAATCACAGTGGACGGGGATTTCTGCCTTTTTGGTTCAGTCAACCTCGACATGCGCAGTTTTTGGTTGAATTTTGAGATGACACTCTTTGTGTATAATCAGGATTTCACTCGGCGGGTCCGTAAGCTGCAACAAGAATATCTGCAGCAAACCATTGGTTTTGAGAGCGAGCAGTTTACTCGCCGCTCTTTTGGGGAGCGCCTGTTGGAAAATGTAGCATTACTGGTTAGCCCTCTACTTTAGGGAATCTTGCAGACCAATTTTGGGGCTGCAGGAGAGTCCTTCTTTATTTCAAGGGAGTCTTGAATAATAAGATTTTTCAATCAAGGCCAAGGATTGCGCAAAATTTTACCGCAGGCATATGTCTAATATTCCGAGGATAAAATTTTAAGCATGACGCCGGGATTGGAAGAAAAAGCAATTATTCAAGATTCCCTCAAGTGATTTTCAATGAAAATATTACTTATCAGCGACATTCACGGCAACTACCCCGCACTGGCGGCCATCAGTGAAGCCGTCTCGAAGCACAACATTAGCTATGTCCTCAACTGTGGCGACAGCCTTGTATATGCCCCCTTCCCCAATCAAACCCTTGATTGGTTACGCTCTCGGGATGCATTTTCCATCCGAGGAAATACCGACGACAGGGTGATCAAGCTGCTCAAGGGAAAAAACTTTAAAAAACCGGCCAATCCTGAAAAAAGAATCATGTACACCAGTACTACGGAAGCCCTCAGTAGAGAAAACGCAGCCTATCTTCTTGCTTTAAAAAAGAAAAAAATCCTGCGACTTGGCCATAATTTCATCGGATTGTATCACGGTAGCCCGGCAGAACACGAAGAATTTCTTTTTACCGATACACCCGATAAACGCTTTCAAGAGCTCGCCAAAAATACCAGTTGTGAAATCATCGTCACCGGTCACTCTCATACGCCGTATCATAAGTATATCGGAGGAGTACATTTTATTAACCCTGGTTCGGTTGGCCGCATGTTTGATGGAACCCCAGATGCCTCCTACGCCTTACTTAAAATAAAAAAAGGCAACGTAGAAGTGAAACACTACCGTTGCCCTTATGCTATCGAAACCGTCGTCGAGGAGCTGAAAAAAAATCAGCTCCCCCTGGTGTATGGCGAGATGTACCGCCTGGGGAAAAAACTCAACTAGTCTCTTCTTTACTTCACTGCACTGGCATAAGCTTCATCAATTCGTGCAGCTACATACTGCAGTAATTCTTCACTGCATTCCTCAAGATCAAAGCAAACGGCATCATTGCCCAAAAGTCCTCCGGGCACAAAGGAACCAAGCTCCTGCGGGTCGGTAATCATGTCACCAAAAAAACAGACCGAAAGCCAACGAGGCTCATCTTCGATAACATCTACCATGACATACAATGGCCGTTGGGCCCCTGGCACCGTCCCTCGCAGGGAGTAGGTCACACCAGGTCTGGGATGGAATTCCATCACACCTTGTTTCTGTGTGCTAAGCTGCTCTTTCAAACGAACGAATCCCTCTTTATTCCCCTCTTGCGTTGCCTGCCAGCTTGCAATAAATGCCTCCAGCTCCTCTATAGTTTCACTCATGATTTCACTCCCCTCTATAGTTATGAGACGTTCTTTAACAATTCAGGATAGAAAGACATAGTCCACCTACATTTAATCAACAGCCAGCATCTTCTTCAATTACTCAGGGACTCTCTTCTTTAACAAAACTACCAAATGTAAATATACCTTCGCTTGATTGCACGCGACTCAGCAGTTTATTGTAGTCTTCATTTGCGGTACTCATGCCCCCTGTTCCCCATGAGTAGGAGCCGCCGATTCGGTCACCTTCGTGGAAAAACAGCACTCCCCCTTCCTCTTTTTTATTGAGCTGCACCTCGATGAAGCCAGAAAACTGTTTAGTCCGCAGGCGAAAGATAAGATCGGGTAAAGGTATTTCCGTCGAGCGGAGTTTCGCCTTAGCTCGTTGAAAAGGGGGCATCTGTGCCCAATAGTAAATGGCATTTTCATCAAGCAAGAAAACTCTGACAGAATAACTGTTTGAGTAAAAATGGCTACGGACTATTTCAAAAGAACCAAGTGTATTGAGTTGTCCGTCCTTTTCTTTGAGAACAGAGGTAAGGACCTCGTCTTTATTGAAGAAAATGAGAAGTTCTTGGCGGGATGAAACGCAATACACTGCACCAGAGCCAATATCACCCTGGAAGTGTTCTATAAATTTATCGAGATGGAGGTAATAGCTGTTGAGTCCCTCCAAATAGGGTTGTTCCCGGGGAACTAGCATGATCGCTGATCCATCATGATCTTTGCCATAGAGATGAAAGGTTTTCCCTTCACATTCAGTTTGGTAGAGTTAGGCAGTGAGGACAAGGCTCATTTACCCGTTTCCTTCATCGGAGCTTGTTCTCCCCTTTTGTTTTCCAGTCCATTGCCACTTTTGACAACGACTATGATATGACCACACTCCTGACAGGAGAAACGGGCTCGTTGCCCCTTCATCATGGATTCATCAATATTATACTTTTTTGAACACTCTTCACAGATAGCCAACATGATTTTTTCACCTCGCAAAACAAAAGGGTGGGGCATCTCCCACAGTGGTGACCAGAAGACCACCACTGTGGACAATTTATAGGATGTTATGGGGTAACGGTCAAATTATTTTTTAACAAATCAGCAGGTTGCCTCTTATTTCTCCGTTTATTAGCTATTTATTTTCTTAAGTAACCAGCTCATATTTTTGCCCAGATCTCGCATAACGGTTACGGCCTCGGCATCATTTTTCACTTCGCCTTTTTCCCGACCAAATCCTATATTCCAGTAGCTTGAACCAACAATAATCATCTGGCCGATGGTAAAAAAATGGTTCATTGAGTCAAAGGCATGAATCCCTCCGCCACGGCGCTGGGTAACAATAGCCGCCCCAACTTTTCGTTTATAGAGATCGCCGTTGGCACGAGATACCATGCCGCAACGATCAATAAGCGCTTTCATTTCAGTCGAAATATCAGCGAAATATGTAGGAGAGGCCAAAACAATTCCATCAGCCTCAATCATTTTCTCTACACAGCTGTTAATACAGTCTATATCGACAATGCAGCGGCTATCCTTCTTTTTAAAACACTGATAACAGGCAATACAGCCATGTGGATGTTCACCGGAGAGTTGAATCATCTCGGTTTCAACGCCCTCCTTGTGCAGTTCTTCAAACATATAGTTGATCATCATGGCGGTATTACCGTTTTTGCGGGCACTGCCGTTAAAGGCGACAACTTTCATGAATTACACCTCGTCATCGTGAAGTATGGTACGCGGGAGAGCGTCCAGGTTGATTTTGGCGGCCTCGTCCATCCCTCGGTGCAGGGCCGTCTTGTTGAGTTCCTCTGTTCCTGCCGGCACCCGGGCCAGCAGCGCCTTTTCAAGACTCGTACTTAAAACCTGACCAGAAAGCAGCCCAACCGCACCAAGAGCTACCATGTTGGCAACCATCTCTTTCCCTAATTCCTCCTTGGCGATTTGGGTAAAGGGGATGGCGATGACTCTATTGGTTGGGTACTGCTCAACCAGCGAGCTGTCAACTACCAGGAGACCAGCAGGTTTGAGATCTCGATAGTAGGCGTCGCAGGCTGCCTGATTCATAGTCAGGAGCAAATCAAGCTGGCGCGCCTTAGGATAGTCAATTGGGGCATGGCTGATAACCAGCTCGGCTTTAGACTTCCCTCCCCTGGCCTCGGGTCCGTAGCTCTGGGTCTGGCAGACATATCTCCCATCATGGACCCCCACAGCTTCGGCAAAGACCACCGCCGCTGTAATCAGCCCCTGGCCACCAGATCCTGAAAAACGCATCTCATAGCGCATCTTTTCCTGTTGCATGGTTACTCCTCCCCTGCCCTCTGGCGAATGCGCTCATATTCTTCGGTGGAGATGGGAAGCTCTCTGTCTGCCAGCACACCAATGGTCGTCTTACCAATAAGCTCTTCAGGGGACAGTTTCTGAGCCTGGGCGACAGTGACTGAATTTTTCTTAAACCCCTGCAGCATTTCCACGGCACCACCAAGTTTGTTTCGCCGTCCATACTGAATATGACAGTTGGAAAGCACTTCCACCACAGCAAACCCTGGTTTCGCCATGGCCTGCTCGATGAGCTTATCCAGGAGTTGCGCATGATAGACCGTCGACCGGGCGACAAAGGATGCGCCAGCTGTCACAGCCAACTCGGCGATGGAAAAGGCATGTTCAATATGGCCATAGACCGAGGTTGTCGATCGCGCCCCAAAGGGAGTGGTTGGAGAATACTGCCCTCCGGTCATGCCGTAAATCTGATTATTGATGATGATCGCGGTCAGGTCCAGGTTGCGCCGGGCCGCGTGGATAAAGTGGTTGCCGCCAATGGCTGTGGCATCGCCATCCCCCATAATGGTGACCACCTGCAGGTTGGGATTGGCCAACTTCACTCCGGTAGCAAAGGTCAGGGCTCGACCGTGGGTCGAATGAAGGGTATTGAAATCCAGATAGGTAGGCATACGCCCGGAGCAACCTATCCCTGAGGCCAACACCACCTCATCTTTACTGAGCTCCAACCGGTAAATTGCACGCAAAAGTGCGCCCATGACGATACCGTTACCACAGCCAGGGCACCAGACGTGGGGAAATTTCTTATTATGGCGGAGGTACTCATGGCGGATAGCCTGTGCTGAAACACTCATATCCCCTCCTTAGAGCTTAAGCAACTGCGTATAGAGTTCATCCGGGGTGATAAACTGGCCATCAATACGATTATGTTTGACCACGCTGCAATCTCCCTGATTCACCCGCTGCACCTCACGGCTGATCTGACCGCAATTCATCTCCGGGACCAAAACAGCCCGACACTGTTTTAAAATGGGAACGACATGACTACGCGGAAAGGGGAAGAGCGTGATGAGTTGTAACAATCCGGCTTTAATCCCCTGGGCCCGGGCCTCATCAACAGCGCGCATGGCCGAACGGGCCACGGAACCATAGGCGATAATACAGACCTCGGCATCCTCGATCCGGTGACCGCGCGTCATCATGATCTGAGCAAAACCACGCGTAATTTTTTGGGTTAAGCGTTGCTGAAATGCCTCGATCTCACTGGGTTTTTCTGTAGGATAGCCCTGAACGTCATGCACCAGTCCTGTGACATGATGCCGGTATCCATCACCAAAAGCGGCCATGGCAGGCACACCACGGTTATCCCCTTCATAGGGATGGTACCAATCAGGGGGGACACTGGGTTTAAGTCTGTTGATAATCCGCAGTTCATAAGGATCGGGCAGCTGAACACACTCCCTGGTGTGAGCCACGACCTCATCGGAGAGCAAAATTACCGGTACCCGGTACTGCTCACTCATATTAAAGGCCTTGATGGTCAGGGTATACGAATCGCTGACGCTGGAGACGGCAAGCACGATAACGGGATGGTCGCCATGGGTCCCCCAACGGGCCATCTGCACGTCTCCCTGGGCCGGACTTGTCGGCAGGCCGGTGGATGGGCCCCCCCGCATGACATTCACAACCACGCAGGGGATCTCTGCGCAACAGGCATATCCCAGGTTTTCCTGCATGAGAGAGAACCCAGGCCCAGAGGTTGCCGTCATCGATTTCACCCCAGCCAGAGAAGCCCCGATAATGGCCCCCATGCTGGCGATTTCATCTTCCATCTGCACAAAGGTTCCACCAACCTTGGGTAACCAGGCAGCCAAGACCTCGGAGATCTCTGAGGCTGGTGTAATGGGGTAACCGGCAAAAAATCGACAACCGGCCGCCAGGGCACCGTGGGCAACTGCTTCATTGCCCTGTAGAAGCTGACGTTTGGGAGTTTCAGACATCATCCTTCCTCCTTCTGGGCTGACGAGGGCAGACGGTTATGGCAAAATCCGGACAATGCATTTCACAGAATCGACAACCAATACAACCATCAGGCTCATCAACCACTGGTTTGCCGCTTTTGTCCGGACGGATAATCTCTTTTGGGCAGAAGGCCATGCAGATGCCACAGGCCTTGCACCAATCATAGTAAAAGGCGACATCATAAAGTTTTTTCTCGGGGGCAGGGGTGGATGCAGGTGGTGGGGAGGTCTGTGTTGATTTATCGTGGCTGGACATATAGGCTACTCTCTGTCTGGGGTCGTCATTGAAGAGGCCAAACTTTTCTCTTCCATACTCTACCATACAGCTAAGCGTCTCGATCTCCTCGTAAAAAAAGACCTCCCTCCCCTTTCATTCATCTCTGTTCGCTTTCCCCTGTACATGCACAATAAGTCACAGGGTAACCGATCAGGGGGTTATCTCCTGACAAACCCCGTAATACGTACCTGTAAGCGATTGCGGGGTGCCTTCGAAACTAGGCATCGTTCTGCGCAACATACGCCTGTACGCAAGCGGGACGATAACATCGCATATTCAGTGCCTTGCGATCGCCTTCGTCACCGGTTATTCTGAAGTGGGCATATTTGAGGGACGTCTCCGGACGATTACGGCTCCTAATCCGCAGGCCATTGCCGCTACAAACAAGGCGGGTATGAGGAGCGGGGAACCTGATTGACAAGCCACACTCAGGTTTACCAAAAGTTGGTTTACAGCAGAAAGTGACTTGCCCTGTATCACCCACTGCTCAATGGTTTGCGGGAAAACAAAAGTGAGATACATTGCCCCCAAACAACTTAAGGTAAAAAGCGCTGTCAGGGTTGATGCAACATATGTAAAAAAGTTTTCACCTGTTTGTCGTACATGCCAATTTTCTGATTATATGTTATTTTTCAGCTATTCATGAATCAACACCGGTACAAAATCACTTTTGTACCGACCAACATGTACCTCTTTTTTACTTCATCGATTTTTCAATGAATTCCTTTGTCTGAGCAAGATCTTTTTTCTTCAGCCGGAGCATTGCAGCCCGCCAGTGTCTTTGTGCCTTATCATATAAACCGTATTGCTCCAGAGCAAAAGCCAGCATGCCTTGGTGGATGCCATTGATCATTTGAGCACCAGCTCCATTGGGATCTGCGGTCTCTTTTACTCTCTGCAACACCTTTACTCTCAAAGGAAACATTGGAGTCCAGAATTGCTGGCCTTCTTCAAAAACTTGCATGCTGGGTTGGGCCGAGCTCTCAATGAGATTATTAATATGACGTATGGCTTGCAAGTAATCACCATTTTTACAAGCATCCTTTGCCGCAGTTTCTTCGTTCAGCTCATATTGAATTTGCAAAAGTTCCACAAAGGTTGTGCTGGCTTTTTGGGACATGAACAGCATTATCACGCCGCCAATAACCACCCCAATACATAAAAAAAAGGTATTCTGCAGGACAGTTTTCATACGATCAAACTCGCACTCCATAGAAAAAATTTGAATTCTTTAGCGAAAGCACCTCCTTTTTCTAAATCTATCGAGCTACCACAGAACACTATTGCAGTCAAGATTGTCCTCATCGCAAGATTTTTAAAAAATACATCCTCAAATCAGAATAGTTAGCGTCCTCTTATTTCTATCAACCATATTTTCCTTGTAGATGCCCTTTTTCGGCCATAAAAAAAGTTTTTCTTTTTTTATACCAAAATTCAATTTTCTCTGAGCTGGTTTAACCAAACCACTCTGTGGTCAAAAACATTGCTGTAACCTCAGGAAATATGCATGCAACTCATCTTCAATCATGAGACATATTTTACATAAATACGCTTATATAAAATCATTCTATCCTTTTAAGTGAGATCAAAAGCAAACAGGTCAAAAATTTTTTCTGGATTTTCCTGATTATCCACTCTATGAATGAGATATGATTCTTATTTTCAAGGAGTAATTCATGCTATCTGGAGCGTACCAAACCTTTTACAAACGCATCAAAGACGTAATCCCATCCGAACAGATCATCACCGATCCTTTACGCACCGTTACCTTTGGCGCTGACGCCAGCTTCTATCGGCTCATCCCGAAAATTGTTTTGAATGTTGATACAGAAGAACAGGTCCAGTGTATTCTGCGTGAGGCGGGTCAACTCCAGCTCCCGGTAACCTTTCGCGCGGCAGGCACCAGCCTCTCCGGGCAGGCTATCACCGACTCGATCCTGGTTCGCCTTGGCCCCGGATGGAACCAATACCGTGTCTTTGATAATGCGACGAAAATTCAACTCCAACCAGGCATTATTGGTGGACAGGCAAACCGCATTCTCGCTGAGTTTGACCGAAAGATTGGCCCTGATCCAGCTTCTATTGACAGCGCCAAGATAGGTGGCATCCTCGCCAATAACGCAAGCGGTATGTGTTGCGGCGTCGAGCAGAATTCCTACCGAACCCTTGACACCATGCGGGTTATCCTGGCTGATGGAACCATTGTCGACACCGGTGATGATAAAAGTCGGGCCGCCTGCCTAAAATCACACTCCGAACTCATCCATGGCCTTTCCGCCTTGCGTGAGCGGGTTCTAGCCGATAGCGAATTGAGTGAACGGATCCGTTACAAATTCAAAATCAAAAATACCACCGGCTACAGCCTCAACGCCCTGGTTGATTTTGAGGACCCTTTCGACATCATGCAGCATCTGATGATTGGCTCGGAGGGGACACTCGGTTTCATTGCCGACGTTGTCTACCAGACGGTGATTGAACACCGCCACAAGGCCAGTGCGTTGATCTTTTATCCGGACATAGAGCGAGTCTGTGAGGCGGTGGTTATCCTTCAAGATCAGCCGGTAGCGGCAGCAGAACTTATTGACCGAGCAGGCCTGGCCTCCGTAACCGGAAAGCCCGGCATGCCCCCCTTTCTGGCTGAGATCGAACCTGCAGTTACCGCCCTTCTCATAGAAACCCGAGCAGAATCAGCTGCACAACTCGATGCACAGATTGCGCAGATTACGGGCAGCCTGGCCTCCTTGCCCACGGTCCGTCCCATTGAATTCACGGCTGTACCTGAAGAATTCAACCAGTTATGGAAAATTCGTAAGGGCCTTTTCCCTGCGGTGGGGGCTGTCCGCCAGACGGGGACAACCGTTATCATTGAAGATGTAGCCTTTCCCATGGAGCACCTTGCCCAGGCAACCCTGGACTTACAGGCCCTTTTTGCCAAACACGGCTACAGCGAGGCCATTATTTTTGGCCATGCCCTGGCTGGCAATCTCCACTTTGTTTTCACCCAGGATTTTTCCATCCAGAAGGAGGTCGTTCGCTACTGCGACTTTATGGATGAGGTCGTAAAAATGGTGGTGGATCGATATGACGGCAGTCTTAAGGCAGAACACGGCACTGGTCGCAACATGGCTCCCTTTGTTGAAAAAGAATGGGGAGAGGCTGCCTTTGGGCTCATGAAAGAGATTAAAGCACTGTTTGATCCCCAAGGGCTGCTCAATCCCGGTGTTATTCTCAACAGCGACCTTGAGGCCCATGTGAAAAACCTCAAGCCCTTGCCAGCCACCCATGAACTGGTGGATAAGTGTATAGAATGTGGTTTCTGTGAACCGGTCTGCCCCTCACGCAATCTTTCTTTTACTCCCAGGCAGCGAATCGTTGGCCGACGAGAGATCAGTCGCCAACTCGCAGCACATACCCATCCCAATGATCTCAAACCTCTGGTCAAAGGGTATCGTTATCCAGGGATGGATACCTGTGCCGCAGACGGGCTCTGCGCCACCATGTGCCCGGTTGGCATTGATACCGGCAAAATGATCAAGAGCTTACGAGAAGAAGCGCACGGTGATTTGGCAGACAAGGTGGCCCAGTCAGTGGCCAATCATTTTTCCGGGGTCACACGAAGCGTCAGTGGCCTATTAAACACGGTTGATACCATCCATAAACTTACCGGAACCGAATTCATGGAACGCGCCTCAAAAATTGCGCGTACTGGAAGTGGAGGAAAAATCCCCTTATGGAATAAAGAAATGCCTGCCGGTGCCCCAAAAATATCCGGCAAGGACCTTGCCGAAGATTCCAACTTGCAGGTGGTGTATTTCCCCAGTTGCGCCAGCAGATCCATGGGCGGGCCTTCTCGCGGGGAAAGCCACCGTACCCCCCTGCCCCAGCAAACCCTCTCCTTACTCAATAAAGGAGGCTACAGCGTTCTTATTCCCGAGGCTCTCGACAAACTCTGCTGTGGGCAGGCCTTTGAAAGTAAGGGGTTTATGGAACAGGCCGACCAAAAGGCAGAAGAACTCAACCAGGCACTCCTAAAAATCACCAACAACGGGGAGCTGCCTGTCCTCTGTGACACAAGCCCCTGCCTCATGCGCATGCGTGCAACCCTGGACAAACGGTTGCGCCTGTATGAACCAGTTGAATTCGTCCTTGAATTCCTTGTGGAACGCCTTGAGTTTGTCCGCAAAAAAGAGAAAATTGCCATCCACCCCACCTGCAGTACCCGAAAGATGGGACTCGATGGAAAACTCAAACAACTGGCCCAACTCTGCGCCACTGAGGTCGTGCTTCCGGAAAATATTCACTGCTGTGGCTTTGCCGGTGATCGAGGTTTTAATTTTCCAGAGCTCAACGAATCAGCACTACGTGGACTCAAGGAACAGGTCTACGGTTGCGAAGCAGGCTACTCAACCAGCAAAACCTGTGAGATAGGCCTTGCTCTCCATGCAGAGATCCCCTATCGATCCATACTTAGCCTTGTGGACGCGGTGACAGAACCTCTCCCCTCAAGCCAAGGATAACCCAAGGAGCGGTGACATCGGCTGCCCATAAAAAAACACCTTTTTGCTGAGTGTGCAGAAAGGTGTTTTTTTAAAGGAGTTATCGTCTCTGGTCATAAACCAGCAAGCGTTGGCCATCGTAACGGCTGTACCCACTTTTTTAGGCCACCGCTTTACGCTTCTTTTGGGTCTATTTGTTTTATGAATCGTGCAGGGACACCACCGACAACAGTTCCAGCAGCTACATCGTCGGTTACAACGGCTCCCGCCGCGACAACGGCATCGTCTCCGATGGTTACCCCCTGGAGGATAGTCACATTCGAGCCAATTCAGACATTGCTGCCTAAGGTTATGGGCGCAACATAATTCCAGTGCCGTTTTTCTCGGCTCAAGCCATGATTGACTGTGGCCATCACCACGTTGTGACCAATCAGGCACCCATCTCCAAGAAAGATACCTCCTTGATCCTGAAACTTGCATCCGGCATTGATAAAGACCGTTTTGCCGACAGTGATGTTTTTGCCAAAGTCTGCGTAAAATGGTGGAAACAAGGTGAAACTTGGATCAACTTCCTTGCCCGTCAACGCAGAAAATATTTTTCGGACCTCATCCGGACTATGATAGGTGCCATTGAGTCCAGCAGTCAGGCGCATTGCCTCATTGCTCAGGCTGACTAAAAGCTGATGGGCCTCATCTCCCTCACAGACCGGGAGCCCTTGATTAAAATGCTTCAGTAATTCGTGTAGTTCCATAGTCTGTTGATTATGGGGCTTGAAGCCCAATGGAACGAAAAACCACGTTAAGCAATCGCCACCATCTCAATTGGATGATTCAGAGGGCGGAGTTTTCCATTCTTAATTGCATCAGACAGCGTGAACGCATAATGCCCCAGCATGTTGACATGCCCGTGAACCAAAGGTGAAAGACGGGCTTCATCCTCTTTATTGATCACTACCGACCTCTGGCGAAGATGATCGAGTGCAGCCTGAATATAGATCGTGTTCCATAAAACCGGGGTAGTGACCGGGTAGCTGCGATAACCGCCAACTTTTAAGCCGCCACTTCAATGGGCAATCTTGCATTCATATCCAACTCAGATATCCTGTAGGGATTCACATGGGCGTAGAGGGGGTTGAAGTCCAATGGAGCCATTATGTAAAGCTTTGAATTACCGTTCCATTGAGCTTCAAGCCCCGTAAAACTTCAACAGAACTATGACTGCTAACTGCTACCCCTGGGATTTGCCGGGTAACAACGTTTGTCTCTCAGAATCCTCAACAAACCACTGTTCTTCAAGCTCTATCTTTGCCCAGTGTACCTGTATTATGATCCCTCCCTGATGTGCACTATCAGCGATAGGTGTATCATGCCTTAACAAATTCTGGCGGCTTTTATCCCCGACCGCCGTGTTAGGCTTAAAAAAAACGACAGAAGCTGAGGCACCTGCTTCAGATCGACGAATAGTCGCATTCCTCGCGTCAAGTTATGCGGGGAAATCGGCACTCAACGTCACTGCTTCCCAAGCGTCGAATTCCTGCTGAAGTGCGCCGAGTTGTTGTCGCGCCATTTGAAGCCCGGGGGCGCCAAGCACGAGATGGAGCGGTGGTTGCGGAGCATCCACCGCAGTTACGATTGCCTGTGCTGCGCGGACTGGATCACCGGCCTGTTGACCACTGGTTGCGCTGAGCTGGTGCACTCGCGCATGAACGGTCTTGGCGTAGGCGTCGATCCGTTGCGGTGCCGTCTTGAGGGAACGCCCCTGCCAATCGGTCCTGAAGGGACCGGGTTCAACCACCGTCACCTTGATACCGAGTGGCCCAGCTTCTTTCGACAACGACTCGGAGAAGCCGACAACCGCAAATTTTGTGGCGGCATAGTAGCCGGACCCGGGATTTCCGATCATTCCTCCGACGGAAGAAATATTTACAATATGTCCACACCCGCGTGCGCGCATCCCCGGAAGGACTGCCCGAGTCAAGGCGATCAAGCCGAACAGGTTGGTTTCGAACAGGCTTCTGTACTCGTCTTCTTCCGCCTCCTCGATAGAAGAGATGTAGCCGTAGCCCGCATTGTTTACCAGCACATCAAGACCACCGAACTGTTGTTCCGTTTCCTCAACCGCACTGCGGATATCCTCCGAGCTGGTGACATCGAGCTTAAGCGCTCGTGCGTTTTCGTGGCCGGCAACTATGTCTTGCACTGTTTCAGGATTTCGCGCCGTTGCGACAACGCGCTCTCCCCGGATAATCAAAAGCTCCGCGAGTGCCCGACCCAATCCTGTTGAACAACCGGTGATTAACCAACTACGTGATGTATTCGACATGTTTTCCTCACTGTGATGAAAGAGATGATGCGGCGACAAATAATCTCGCCGACTTTGGCCGTCCGCTCATTCGAGCGCCCCGAAACCTGGGGGAGGCCGCAAATATATTTCTGAATCCAGAATGGCCGGAGCCCCCCTTTGGGATGAACGGTAGCGTGCTGGGGCCGAAGAATTCAGCAAAAGGAGTACAAATTCGACGTGATGAGCATGAAGGCCAACAGGCAGCTAACCTCTCAGCCTTACTGTTCGCTGCGGGGTATGGTTTGACTCAATTTTGGATTTCGGCAGAGGAAAGAACTTTCTTTCCATGACTTAACGGTAGCTCTGTCAGCAATACTGCTGCAACCTGTTGAGCCGCAACAGGACGCCAGTTAAGGGGCAGTATGGCCCCCAACATCAGTGGCGGCAGGTCATTGAAATCGACCAAATGTACACAGAGCTTCGGATGCTTCACGGCTAGATTACGCCGACAGAGGGCATGCACTTCACTAACCGTGTCATCCGCCAACAAACCTGCAAGAATATGGTGGCCAACAAGTCCTGATGCACCTGCAATCATGACACGGCGTAATGGAGTGCTGTGAGAGGCACTGGAATCTGATACTGACATATACTCTTCCTTTGTGAGTATTTTTTTATAACACGGATAGTCAGGGGATATTCGTGGAGATAAATATGGTTTGAGAGAAGAAGTGGAAATACAGCAATGAACTAAAAATAAACGTATATTAAGGTGATTTAAAAAGGTTTACTTTCTATGCTCTACCTTCAGTGGGTATCTCGCGCAATTTTTTGATATCACGTAATGGTGGAGCACCGAATAATCGATGATATTCCCTATTGAATTGAGATACGCTTTCATAGCCAACATTAAAAGCAGCTGTTGAGGCATCTGTCGGTTCGGTAAGCATCATTCTGCGAGCTTCATTCAAGCGCAACATTTTCTGAAATTGCAAAGGCGTCATCGCTGTAATTGATTTAAAATGTTGGTGAAAGGACGAAGCGCTCATACTGGCTTGCTTTGCGAGATCTTCGATGCGAAGAGATGTGGTATAGTTGTCTTTTAGCCAATCGATAATTCGCGCTATTTGATTCCCTTGGCTGAATACCGAAGATATCTGGCGTAAACGCTCCCCTTGATCACCAATGAGTAGGCGATAGGTGATTTCCCGTATTATTCCAGGCGCAAGAATCGGAACATCTTCCTCTTCTTCAAGAAGATCAAGCAACCTTTGAAAACTCGAGAGGAGCGGTAAGGTTACCTTCCCTATAGCCATCCCCCGTGGTGACTGTTGAACACGCGGAGGAGGGAGTTTGCTATCTGCCATCAGTTGCGCAAGTTGATGGAGGTCAAATTTTAGCCTGAGCCCGAGATACGGCTTTGTTTCGCTGGCAGTAATAACTTCCGCAATTGTGGGGAGATGCACGGCAGTGATTAAGTAATGGTCTGCATCATATACGTAGGTATCGTCGCCGAGTAACACGCGCTTTGCCCCCTGGGCAATAAGACAGATGCTTGGTTCATACATTCCCCCCATGGGGCCGGTCGGTTGATAGCGTCTGAAAAGCGACAACCCTGGAACGGATGTTTCCACCCTCTCCTCCTTACCTGTCCAACGAGAAATACTTTGCCCCAGTAAGTTCAAAATGTTTTCCAACTTCTCTCGCTCGTTTTCGATATTCATCCGCACCACCTGATTTTGCTGCCCGGTTTCAAAAATAATCCTACGGAATTCTCCAGCTACAACGTTTGATTTTCTTCAAGCCGTCCAGCCAATATTTTACCCCGACCTACCTATCTTTATATTTTTCATTATTCTACGACATCACTGCAAACTGAGATAGACCGATCCTACTCGATTTTTGCCTGATTCTCCGAAAGCGACTCCCTCCTTTCTCCAGCTCTCAGATTTAACATCTACGCATACGGTATTTTTGAATGATGGATGCCCTGATTGCGCCCAAAGAAATGATAAATTTTGCGCGTCTTACAGGATCAGGCAAAAATTCAACAGGATCAGTCTAACAGGTTTTGGTTGCCTTGCATTAGTGTCTTCAGCATCAAACCACCGCCCCTTCCTCAAAGGAATAAGGTCGGTACAAGGCAGGTTTACGGGGTGCCGGATCCTCGCCTATACAAAATCGAACGATAAGGAGAACAAAATGGAGCAACGTAGACTTGGAAACAGCGATTTGAATCTTTCAGCAATCGGTCTTGGCTGCATGGGGATGAGCTTTGGTTACGGCCCACCTGCAGAGAAAGGAGAAATGATTCAACTCATTCGTAACGCGGCGGAGAGCGGGGTTACTTTTTTCGATACAGCCGAAGTGTATGGCCCCTTCACTAATGAAGAACTTGTCGGTGAGGCACTGGCCCCTTTTAAGGGGCAGGTGGTCATTGCCACCAAATTCGGAATCAAGATTGAAGGGAAAAAACAAATATTGGAGAGCAGGCCTGAAACTATCAGGAAATCGGTGGAAGGATCACTCAAACGCCTCCAGGTGGAAGTAATCGATCTCTACTATCAGCATCGTGTCGATCCCAATGTGGCAATTGAGGAGGTCGCAGGCACCCTGAAGGAACTCATTAATGAGGGCAAGGTTAGGGCCTGGGGCCTTTCCGAGGCAGGTGTGCAGACCATTCGGCGTGCCCACGCAGTACAGCCGCTTGCGGCCATTCAAAGTGAATATTCGATGATGTGGCGTCAGCCCGAAGAGGAACTGTTGCCCACGCTTGAGGAACTCGGCATCGGATTTGTCCCATTCAGTCCCTTGGGTAAAGGATTTCTGACCGGAAGATTTGACAAACATGCGACCTTTGACAGTTCCGACTTTCGCAGCATGGTTCCTCGATTTTCCGCAGAGAATCTCGACGCCAATCAGGTGCTCGTCAACCTGGTGCGCCAGATAGCTGATACGAAAAATGCAACCCCTGCGCAAATAGCCCTGGCATGGGTTCTGGCGCAAAAGCCCTGGATTGTCCCTATACCCGGAACCCGTAAACTCCACCGTCTGCAGGAGAATCTTGGTGCAACGAATGTCGAACTGAGCACTGGTGAATTAAACGAACTGGATACCGCACTTGCCAATATCGAGATATCCGGAGACCGCTATCCGGCGGAATATGCAGAACGTACCGGAAAATGAACACTCTCTAAACTCTTTTACACAAACACGACATCAACGAGATAGAACTATGAATACTGAAATTAACGGGAAAATAATCGTCATAACAGGAGCAAGCAGCGGTCTTGGTGAAGCTACTGCCCGGCGTTTAAGTGAACAGGGAGCTACCGTTGTCTTAGCCGCTCGCCGCTCAGATCGCATTACGGCACTTGCCGAAGAATTAAAAAGTCAGGGTGGGCAGGCCCTTGCGGTCACCACCGATGTAACCAAGGTCGAACAGGTACAAGCGTTGGTCGATGCCACAGTGGAAACCTATGGACGCATTGATGTCATGATCAACAATGCAGGCCTGATGCCCCATTCACCTCTGGAGCGGCTCAAAATCGATGACTGGGACGCCATGATCGATGTGAACCTAAAAGGGGTACTTTACGGCATTGCAGCAGCTTTGCCGTACATGAAAAACCAAAAATCCGGTCATTTTATCAATGTTTCCTCTGTGGCAGGACATACGGTCCGAGCTGGTGCCGCTGTGTATGCAGCGACAAAATTTGCAGTGCGCGCCCTTTCCGAAGGGCTTCGCCAAGAAGTGAAACCCTATAACATCCGCACAACGGTGATCTCACCCGGGGCTGTTGCCACTGAACTGCCCAAGAGTATAACCGAAGGTGATGTTTTCGAAGCTGTCCAGGGATTTTACGAACAATACGCGATCCCTGCAGATTCTTTTGCCCGGGCCGTCGCCTTTGCCATAAGTCAGCCGAAAGATGTGGATATTAACGAAATTCTTTTTCGGCCAACAGTACAGGAGCTGTAAGTGGCCACCTCAATCTCGATAAAATCAACCAAAGCCAACAGTATGGTCGAACCCATCGCCATCAAACCGGGTTGGTATGTTCTTGCGGTATTGAGCATGCTGATGGGGTTTGCCTCGATCTCCACGGATCTGTATTTACCGGCAATGCCGCTCATGGCCCAGTCTTTGGGTGCGGATACCGG
Source organism: uncultured Desulfobulbus sp. (assembly GCF_963664075.1). Lineage (NCBI taxonomy): Bacteria > Pseudomonadati > Thermodesulfobacteriota > Desulfobulbia > Desulfobulbales > Desulfobulbaceae > Desulfobulbus > uncultured Desulfobulbus sp. The sequence goes on along the minus strand of NZ_OY760916.1, from coordinate 1,823,394 downwards.
CATGATCGAACTGACAATTTCCAGCTACCTCATCGGTTTTAGCCTGGGCCAGTTACTCTGGGGTCCGATCAGCGACCGGTATGGACGTCGACCGGCAGTGGCTGTCGGGTTGGTTCTTTTCGTGATTGGTTCGGCAGGCTGTGCCCTGGCCACCAATGCCCATCTCTTGATTGCATGGCGAATTGTTCAGGCTGTCGGTGCATGTGCCGGTGTAGCCCTGTCACGGGCCATGGTTCGCGATCTTTATGCGGGCAATCGTGCCGCCCAGATGCTCTCCACCCTGATCACAGTGATGGCAATCGCACCGCTCATCGGGCCGACGGTTGGTGGGCAAATCGTCGCCAGGGCAAGTTGGCGGGCGATCTTTTGGGTTTTGGTAGGCGTAGGCCTGGTTACCCTATCCGCACTGATGACAATTCCGGAAACTTTGCCTGCAGCCAGACGCAATAGAGAACATATTGGCCGGGCGATGATTCATTACTTCACTCTTCTCAAGAATCGACGTCTGCTCGGTTACGTGGGAACAGGAGCCTTCCTCTATGCCGGGATGTACGCCTACATAGCGGGAACCCCCTTTGCCTACATCAGCTACTATCACGTACCAGTGCAAAAGTATGGGATCTTGTTTGCCCTGGGTATTATCGGCATCATGTTTGCCAACATGCTCAACGCACGACTGGTATTGCGCCATGGCTACGACCGGGTGCTGTTGGTTGGCTGCTGCCTCTGTGCGTTTTCCGCAATAGCCACCGCCTTCTCTGCGGGAATAGGTTGGGGAGGGCTTTGGGGTTTAGTTGTTCCTCTGTTCATTTTTGTCTCGACCACCGGGCTTATCGTTGCCAACTCCATCACCGGTGCAATGGCACTTTTCCCTGAACGCGCGGGAGCCGTTTCTGCGTTAACGGGTGCCATGCAATATGGCAGCGGTATCCTCGGCTCTGGGCTAGTCGGCATATTTACTGACAATACCCCATGGCCCATGGGATGGGTGATAGCGGTATGCGGAATAGGTTGCCTTTTGTCTACCCTGTTACTCCTCCCCCTAAGAACCAGTGAGAATTGAGGGCCCCATTGTTTAAACATTTGTGCAGCACAATACGTGTCGCAGGAGTCAGAATATGGAAAAAATAGTCTTGAATAATGGCGTGGAAATGCCTGCCCTCGGTTTTGGCGTCTTTCAGATTGCCGACCAGGATGAATGCGAACGAACCGTTTTAGATGCCCTTGAGACAGGATATCGCCTGATCGATACGGCAGCCGCCTATTTTAATGAGGAAGCGGTCGGCAGCGCCATAAAACAGAGCGGAATATCCCGGGAAGATATTTTTGTAACCACGAAATTATGGATCCAGGATGCAGGGTACGAAAATACCCTAAAAGCCTTTGAGAAATCGCTTGCCAAGCTGCAATTGGATTACCTGGATCTCTATCTGATCCATCAGCCTTTTGGGGATGTCTACGGTTCCTGGCGGGCGATGGAGGAGTTGTACCGCGAGGGCAGGGTCAAAGCCATTGGCGTAAGCAATTTCCAACCAGACCGACTGATGGATCTTGTCATGCATCATGAAGTGAAACCGGCCCTCAACCAGATTGAAACGCATCCCTTCTGCCAGCAGCTTGTGGCCCATGAATTTCTTCATGAAAACAATATCCAGATGGAATCCTGGGGGCCTTTTGCTGAAGGGAAAAACAATATATTCACCAATAAAATCCTCGTTTCCATCGCTCAATCCCACGGAAAATCTGTAGCCCAGGTCATTTTGCGCTGGTTGGTCCAGCGGCGCATTGTCGCCATTCCTAAATCGGTGCGTAAGGAACGAATGCTCGAAAACTTCAATGTGTTTGATTTCACCTTAAGCGCAAAAGATATGGCGGCCATCGCCACGCTGGATCATGGAAAAAGCAGCTTCTTTGACCATCGCGATCCGGCAATTGTCAAGTGGTTGGCGGAAAGAAGGCTGGATCTGTGATCCTATCTATTCACCCCATGAGGAGCTGGAAAATGACAGAGTGGAACAAGACGTCGAAATGGAGAGGAACAATCACGTGGTTGTTTGTTTCATCATTCATTCTTGTGGCAACAGGAGCAACCATGGCTGCGGACTATAAACAAAACCCCTTTTCTCTTGTGTATGATGGCGCGTTGACGAAAAACGTACCAGGTGCCGTGAACATACATCCGGTCACCTACAAACTGGATGGCATTGACATTTCGGCCAACGTTTATACTCCGCCGAACTATGACTCAAAGAAGAAATACCCGACGATTGTGGTCGCCCACCCCAATGGAGGCGTTAAAGAACAAGTGGCTGGCCTGTATGCCCAACGACTTGCTGAACAAGGGTATATCACCATCACTGCTGACGCGGCATATCAAGGTGCAAGTGGCGGCGAACCACGAAATACGGACAAGCCCGCCAATCGCATCGAAGACATTCATGGGATGGCGGATTTTATCAGCCAGTATGCCGGTGCCGACACGGATCGTTTGGGCCTCCTGGGCATTTGTGGTGGCGGCGGTTATTCATTGAAAGCCGCTCAAACGGACAAGCGGTTCAAATCCGTGGCGACCTTGAGCATGTTCAATTCAGGCTTGGTCCGACGTAATGGCTTTAGGGATTCGCAACTCTCAACCATACAGGACCGTTTGCAGCAGGCCTCAAGCGCCCGTGCAGAGGAAGCGGCTGGAGGCAAAATCATCTATACCGCTGACACAAAACTCTCTGATGAGCAGATTGCAAAGCTGCCGTTCGACCTTTATCGCCAAGGTTTTGAGTATTATGGCAAAACCCACGCACACCCCAATTCGACCTTCAGATACCCACTGAGCAACCTGCTCGAGTTAATGAATTTCGATGCTGCAACCAATATGGATTTGATCAATCAGCCACTTCTGATGTTGGCCGGGAGCAAGGCAGATTCTCTGTATATGACTGAGGATGCCTTTAAAAAGGCGATCAACGCCAAAAAGAAAGAACTCTACCTTCTCGAAGGAGCGACCCATATTGAAACGTATTGGAAGCCACAATATGTGAACCAGGCCATGGTCAAATTGACTCAGTTCTATGCTGAAACATTGTAAGAGGAGTGAACGATGAAGACAAAGCTGAGCAGTCTCATTGCTGCACTCGTACTAACTTTCGTCAACCTGAACATCACCGCCTATGCAGAACCCCTGGAAAGTGGCACAGCCGCACCGCTGGTTATACAGGCGCAGGGAAGTTTTGCAGTTGGTGGTTCGGTCGTCACCAATCCGGGAACATTCGATCCCATCAAAATGACATCCGAGGGACAAACCTATCATGGGGACCATGCGTATGTATTTTACCAGATTCCCCCAAAGGCCAGAAAATTCCCCCTCGTGCTCTGGCATGGATTCGGTCAATTTTCCAAGACCTGGGAGACGACTCCAGATGGGAGAGAGGGGTATCAAAACATTTTTCTGCGCCGAGGTTACGGGGTGTATGTGATCGACCAACCCCGCCGTGGCAATGCCGGACGCAGCACCAAACCCACCGCCATAAAAGCTGAGCCTGATGAGCAGAAGTGGTTCGATATTTTCCGCCTTGGCATTTGGCCGAATTTCTTTCCAGGCGTGCAGTTTTCAAAGGATCCGAATGCCCTTGAACAGTACTTTCGCCAGATGACGCCCGACACCGGCACCAATGATATCGATGTCAACTCGGACGCTGTGGCGGCGCTGTTCAACAAAATCGGCCCTGGAGTGCTCGTCACCCATTCTCATAGCGGGGGGATGGGATGGGCGACCGTTCTCAAAAGCGAGAAGATTCGCGGTGTCGTTGCTTACGAACCAGGCTCCAATTTCATTTTCCCAGAGGGTGAGGTTCCGCCGCCGATGGCCAGTTCTGGCGGAACGTTAGATCCGTTGAGTGTTCCCTTGGCGGATTTCCTGAAGTTGACCAAAATTCCCATCATCATCTATTACGGAGACAATATTCCGGCAACACCTGTGGACAACCCAGGGCAGGACATGTGGAGAGTCCGTCTTCAAATGGCAAGATTATGGGTGAAAACCGTAAACCGTCATGGCGGTGATGCCACGGTTGTCCATTTGCCCGAGATTGGTATTCACGGCAATACCCATTTTCCCTTTTCCGATCTGAATAATATCCAAATCGCAGATCTGATGAGCGATTTCCTAAAAAAGAAAGGCTTGAACTAAAGGGAATCTGTGCTGCATCTCTTTTTAAAGGGATGCAGCCACATAACATAAAAGCTGGAGATATCATGAACAAACAATTTCTTGGGTTGTTCACCCTAGTCCTTGCTTTTCTAAGCATGAATGGCATTTCTCGGGCAGAAGATACCGAATTAAATAAAACAGAGAAGGCGATTATTCCCATTGCCGCTTTTACTGCGAGCGGCAATCTTTCTGGATTGAAAGTGGCTTTAAATCAGGGATTAGATGACGGATTGACCGTAAACCAAATCAAGGAAACCCTTGTCCAAATTTATGCTTATGCCGGGTTTCCTCGGGCATTGATGGGAATCAACACGTTTATCGCTGTCATGGACGAACGTAAGGCGCAGGGTAAGGTTGACAAAACCGGTCCAGAAGCATCCCCCCTTCCAATTGATTTTGATCAGAACGTTTATGGACACAAGGTCAGGAACGAGCTTGTTGGCAGGGATATTTCACACCGCACCAGCGGGTATGCTGTGTTCACACCGATTATCGACAAGTTTCTCGTCGAGCATCTCTTTGCTGATATCTTTGTTCGTGACGTCCTGAGCCATAAGCAACGAGAATTGGTGACTATCAGCACTTTGTCAGCTTTGCCGGGAACAGAACCCATGTTCAAGGGGCACCTGAATATAGCAATGCGCACGGGTTATAATAAAGCCCAGTTACAGGATTTCATAGAAGTCCTCAGGGACAAAGTCGACGTGCAGAGTGCTGAATATGGTGCGAGGATTCTCGACGAAGTGTTGGGCACGCCTCTTCCTCATGCAAGTTTGAAAGAATTAAAGGTTACCAGGAAAACGTCCCCTGTTACAGCACCATCAGCCTACTTCACGGGGAATGTAACGGTTGGATCCAGGTTTAAATCTGAAACTACGGGTAGCTATGGTGGTGGAATAGTCAATTTTGATGCTGGAGCGCGGACTGCCTGGCACACACACCCCGTAGGGCAGACGCTCATCGTTATTTCAGGCCGTGGCCTGGTACAATCCGAAGGAGAAGTCATTCAGCAAATCTTTCCCGGCGATGTCGTCTGGATTCCGGCGAATGTACGCCACTGGCATGGAGCCTCACCGGACAGTGCGATGTCGCATGTGGCAATTTCCGAACCTCAGAATGGTTCCACCGTCAGTTGGATGGAGCATGTCGAAGATGAGCAATACAATAAGTAATTGATCTATAAAGGCTAAGAGGTTTTTCCTTCCCTGCACAAGAAGAGTGTATGTTACCACTCTCAAAACTATGGGGGATCATCTCAATTTTTTATTTTAAAGGGAGTAAGAATATGAATGTATTATTAATAAATGGAAGTCCAAATGTACATGGATGCACATATACAGCTTTAAGCGAAGTAGAAAAATCTCTGAATGGACAGGGGATTAAAACAGAAATTATACATGTCGGAAATAAGGATATTAGAGGATGCATTGGATGTCGTAAATGCAAATCAACTGGAAAATGTATAGTTGATGATTTAGTCAATGAAGTAGCACTAAAATTTGAACAAGCAGATGGTATCGTAATTGGTTCCCCTGTGTATTTTGCTTCTGCCAATGGAACCCTAGTATCCTTTATAGATCGCCTTTTCTTTAGCGTTCCATTTGAAAGGAGTATGAAAGTGGGCGCTGCAGTAGTATCAGCTAGAAGAGGCGGTTGCTCATCAACTTTTGATGTAATTAATAAATATTTTACAATTGCAGGTATGCCAATTGCCTCAAGTCAGTATTGGAACAGCGTCCATGGATTTACACCAGATGATGTCAGAAAAGACGAAGAGGGATTACAGACTATGCGTACATTGGGGAAAAACATGGCTTTTTTAATAAAAAGTATTTCTTTGGGTAAAGAGAAGTATGGCTTACCTGAAAAAGAAACTTGGATAGCTACCAATTTTATTCGGTAGAATCATTGTTACTTCCGGAAATTTCAGGTTGCAAGTCCATATGAGAGACACATTTAAGAAATGCGCTCGATGATGTCTCTGACTTCATGAACATTGATAGAAGCGAAATCATAGAGAATACGAGAGGACTACTAAAATGAATAATAAACAAAACGACCCTGTTAGAGAGCGCAGCACTACAGCATTGGATCGACGCAAATTTCTTGTCGCAGGGGCAAGTGTGGCAAGTGTGGCCGCTGTCTCAATGTTGCCCGGTTTTGCCGCCGCTTTACCTAAAGGTGAAGAACAGAGTCCTTCGGTGAATGCAAAACCTGGAAAACGTATGCTCGGCTCACTTGAGGTGTCGAGCATTGGTCTCGGCGTCCAGAACATGCACCGCAAGTATACAACCACTGTGCCGTACCGTCCGGAAATGATAAACATCATCCGTGAGGCTTACGAACGCGGCGTCACTTTCTTTGATACTGCCGAGGCATACGGACCTTTTGAAGATGAACGGATTCTCGGTGAGGCCATCGAGCCGTTCAGAGATAAGGTGAGGATTACATCCAAGTTCGGCTGGAACATAGACCCGGAGACCGGCGAACGCGGCCCAGGGCTCAATAGCCGCCCCAAAAGTATCAAGCGCGCAGTGGAAGGATCACTCAAACGACTGCGGACCGACCACATCGACCTCCTCTATCAACACCGTGTTGATCCACAGGTACCAATTGAAGATGTCGCCGGAGCGATCAAGGAGCTTATGGATGAAGGTAAAGTTCTGCACTGGGGGCTTTCCGAGCCTGGCATACAGACAATCCGTCGAGCTCATGCTGTGTTGCCCCTGACCGCGATTCAAAACGAGTATTCGATGGCAACCCGAGACACGGAAAAGCAGGTGATACCGCTCTGCGAAGAGTTGGGCATCGGCTTTGTACCCTGGTGGCCCCTGGACTGCCAGTTACTCACCGGCTGGATCGATGGGAACACGAGGTTCGCATCCGGTGATTTTCGTGCTATCACTCCAAGGTTCTCGCCCGAAAATCTTGCTCATAATATACAATTGGTTGACCTGATAAAGACCTGGGCAATCCGAAAAAAATCATCTCCTGTTCAGATCGCACTTGCCTGGCTCATGGCACAGAAGCCCTGGATAGTGCCTATCCCCGGAACAACGGTGATGGCTCACATGATCGAAAATATCGGTGCGACTGAAGTTCAATTCACACGAGGTGAGATCGCAGAACTGAATGCGGCATTGGAGGCCATCGAAGTGCGCGGCCAACGTCTGCCCGATAGGGTGCTAGCCTTTTCTGGCGTGGAGGCGCCCCCGAAAAGATGAGCATATTTTAGTTTCATTTCTGCCACGATCAATCTAGGGTTGGATGTCTTCTCCCCCCATTTTTTTTATCGGGAAACAGCTGTTTTCCGACAAGAGGCTGACTGGCAGTAACAAAACCAAATCTAGGCCATATTTTTCATACGAAAAACTCTGTCGGAAAGGTATAATGTACGGAAAATCATAACAGGAGGTTTTCCGTTAATGTTGATCGGCTATATGAGGGTTTCGTCGGATTCGGATCGGCAAAGTACAGACCTGCAGCGCGATGCACTCTTGAAAGCTGGGGTTGATGTCAGGAACATTTTCGAAGATCGAGCCTCGGGTGCAAGGGATGATCGAACCGGGCTGTGTAAGGCGCTGGAGTATGTTAATCCCGGTGATGTGTTTGTTGTCTGGAAACTAGACCGCCTTGGGCGATCCCTGACCCATTTGATTTCCATTGTGAATGAATTGCGGGAAAAACAGGTCGCCTTTTGTTCCCTCACCGAGAACATGGATACCAGCACGCCGTCAGGAGAACTTTTTTTTCACGTATTTGGTGCGCTTGCACAGTATGAGCGAGCTTTGATCCAAGAACGAGTCGTTGCTGGCTTATCTGCCGCTCGGCAACGTGGCAGGATTGGTGGTCGGCCACGCACCATTGTCGGTGAGAAACTGGATGCGATTATTGTCGCGCTTGATAATGGGATGTCCAAGGCAGCGGTATGCCGAAACTTCGGTGTTAAGCGCACCACTTTGATCGAAACACTTGCACGGGTCAATTGGACAGGACCGCGTGATGATGATACCTCGCCACGATGAAGGCAAAAGCGAGCCTCTGCCCATTTAAGAGTGCGAGCCGTTATATTTATAGGTTACCTGCGCCCATAAAGCTTGTGCATAATCGGGATTATCGTAATGCTTCTCCACCTCAGACGGTTCAGGAGCACCCTTCCCCTCTTCAGCCAGAATCTGCAAATGATCAGAAATAGCCTCTTGGATATTTTTCAGAGCTTCATCGATGGTTTCCCCGGCTGAAAAGCATCCGGGAATATCGGGAACCGATACACCAAAACAAGAATCCTGATCTTTATGAATTGCAACGGGATATTTCATATTTCAGTTCTTCCCTCCAAAATACGGTCTGCTCTGCGGAGCTATGCTTTAATCCCAATCTGTCTTTTCAGGCTCATTAAAAGTGGCAAAAGTCCACGGAGACTTCCTTTGAATGGATCAAGAAATAAAAAAATGGAACAATTCGCTGAAAATATGGAATATTTTAAATGCCATCGAGAGCTTTTGCGCAATTCTGTTACCGGGAAAAGTGGCAAAAGTCCCATCGGCCTATGAACAAGATTCGATCTGCTCGCAAGCTTATTTGTACACTGCTCTCATCAAATTGGAATAACCTGATCATAGGTTTTTCCTTCGAATACCCGTAGTGTACTTCAGCTACCGGATCATGGAGCCCATTAAACGCTCACGACCCTCGTTTCCGCCACCGTCTCCAATACAATCATTCATCTTCAGGGATGAAGCAACCCGCATCATGAATGATAGTTTTGATCACTAACAAAATTTGGCGGCTTTTCTCACGGCCCCCTCCCGTTGGGCCAACTATAGAGAATATCGCGGGTCCATGTACATTTCGCCTGCAGCAACTCTCGACTTTTAAATATTGTGACCATTCTTTATCAGCGGTGATTGAATGCCTGTCGATTTTTTAAACGAAGAGCAGAGGAGTAGTTACGGTCAGTTTTCCGAAGAACCCAACGAAGCTCAACTTGCCCGCTATTTCCTGCTTGATGAGGCCGACATCGCCTTTATTTCTGAACGACGCGGAGAACAGAATCGGCTAGGAGTTGCATTACAAATCACCGTTGCCAGGTTTTTAGGAAATTTCCTTCCTGACCTCACCGTCGTGCCGAAAAATGTTAAACTCTTCGTTGCGAATCAATTATCAATAAAAGACATTAGGGTATTATCTGGTTACGCCCGGCGAGAAAACACCAGGTGGGAGCACATGGCTCTGATCCGCGATCAATATGGTTATCGCGATTTTAATAGTCCGCCCTGGGGATTTCGCCTAAGCCGACATCTATACTCACGAGCTTGGATCAGCAACGAAAGGCCAAGCTTGATGTTTGACTTTGCAACAGCATGGCTCATTCAACACAAGGTGCTGCTCCCCGGTGTGACAACTCTCACACGCTTGATTGCGGAAATTCGAGAACGAGCCACTAGCCTCTTGTGGAGTCGACTTTCGACATTGCCCTCGGATGAACAAAAAGTGGAACTGGACAAGCTGCTGGAGATTTCGGAAGGACTACGCAATTCCCAGTTCGACCTATTTAAAAAAGGGCCCGTCAAGATTAGCGGCCCTGCATTTAATGATGCGGTTAATCGTTACAAGAAGTTAGAAGCGTTTGGAATTCAAAGCCTCGATTTTTCACATATCCCTCTTACTCGGCTGAAAAGCTTAGCTCGACATGCTGGAATGATCTCCATGTACAAGGTTGGGCGCATGGCTGACAAAAAGCGAATAGGATTTCTGGTTGCTTTTGTCAGAGCCTTCGAAACCATGGCTCTTGACGATGCCCTTGATGTACTGGATATGTTCATTACCAAGATCGTCGGTGAGGCAAAAAAAATCGGTCAGAAGAAACGCTTACGTTCGCTAAAAGACTTGGATAAGTCGGCCCTGACCCTAGCCGAGATTTGCGCCATGATCATTAATGATGAAACTAAGGACGACTGTCTAAGGGAAGCGATATATTCAAAAATTTCAAAAGAGGATCTGGCAGAAACGATTCTGAGGATCCGCGATTTGGCTAGGCCATCAGATGAGGGTTTTCAAAAGGAGATGATGGAACAGTATGGCCGTGTGCGGCGCTTCCTTCCAACGTTGCTTCGAGATATTGTTTTCAAATCTGCTCCGGCTGGCCAAACAACCCTGGACGCTTTGAATTACTTGGCGGCAGATGGCATTAAGCGAACACAATACTTGGACAATCCACCTCTCGACATCATTTCAGGCCCGTGGAAACGCTTGGTCTTTGATCAGGAAGGCCGTGTCACCCGACGCGGCTACACTCTCTGTCTTCTTGATAAGCTCCAGGACGCTCTACGTAGGCGAGATATATACGTTGAACAAAGTGATCGCTGGGGTGATGCCAGATCCAAACTCCTGCAAGGCGAAGAGTGGCAGGCCAATCGCGTTCAGGTTTGTCGTTCACTTGGTCATCCAATCAAGCCCAAGGAAGCCATTGCCAGTTTGATCCATCAACTGGACACAACCTACAAAAAAGTTTCGGCTAATTTTGACAACAATGCGAATGTGATCCTTGATCTGAAGGGTAAGAATCCTTCTCTGACCATCACCAATCTAGAGAAGCTGGAAGAACCCGAGAGCTTGACCAGATTGAACGAACAGGTCTTGGGCCTGCTTCCAACAGTGGACCTCACTGAACTATTGTTGGAAATTCATGCCCATACCGGCTTTGCTGACGAGTTTACCCATGTCAGTGAGGCTAATGCACGAGCCGATAATCTGAATGTCAGTATCTGTGCAGTTCTTTTAGCGGAAGCCTGCAATATTGGCCTAGAACCATTGATCAAACATCAGATTCCGGCTTTGACGAGACACCGCCTCAGCTGGGCGAAACAGAACTATCTTCGGTCAGAAACACTCATCCGAGCAAATGCACGGTTGGTCGATTACCAAGCACTTGTTCCATTAGCAAAAGAGTGGGGCGGTGGTGAAGTTGCATCTGCTGATGGAATGCGTTTCGTTACGCCGATCCGAACCATCAATGCAGGGCCTAACCCGAAATATTATGGATCGCGGCAGGGAATCACATGGTACAATTTTATATCAGATCAATACTCCGGGTTCCACGGCATTGTCATTCCGGGAACATTGAGAGATTCCATCTTCGTTTTGGAAGGGTTGCTGGAACAGCAGACAGGACTAAATCCGACGGAAATCATGACCGACACCAGCGGCACCAGTAATATGGTCTTTGGCCTCTTCTGGCTTCTGGGCTACCAATTTTCACCACGCTTGGCAGATGCGGGCGAAGCAATCTTTTGGCGGGTCGATAAAGACGCCGATTATGGCCCATTGAATGATTTAGCCCGAGGTCAGGTGAATGTCCCGAAGATCGAACAACACTGGGATGACATGCTGAGGATCGCGGGTTCTCTTAAGCTCGGTACTGTGCATGCTTCTGAATTAATCCGCTCGTTACTGAAAAGTGAACGTCCCTCAAGTCTTGCCCAGGCCATTATCGAGGTTGGACGCATCAATAAGACTCTATATCTTCTTAACTACATTGATGATGAACATTATCGTCGCCGCATTTTGACGCAATTGAATCGTGGCGAGGGGCGGCATGCAGTTGCCCGTGCGATTTGCCATGGGCGACGGGGAGAAATCCGCAAGCGTTACCGCGAGGGGCAGGAGGACCAGTTGGGAGCCCTAGGGTTAGTCACGAATGCTTTGGTTTTATGGAACACGATCTATATTCAGGCTGCACTCGATCATCTTCGCCAGAGGTCGGTAGTGATCAATAAAGAGGATGAAGCCCGTCTTTCACCTTTGGTTCACGGGCATGTCAACATGCTGGGGCATTATGCGTTCACGCTGTCTGATGCAATTAAGAATGGAAAACTCCGCCCTCTGAATCAGCCAATTGAGATGGTGGCGATTGCTTAACGTGGTTTTTCGTTCCATTGGGCTTCAAGCCCCATTATCTCAAAACAAAGACGCTTAGTCAGGTTAACGTATCATCCAAAGGATGACTCAGAAAATCATTCACATGCTGCCATTGATAATAGCGCATAAGATCCACTTGATACGGGGCAGGATGTCCCTTCGCATTTTTGACGACTTTTTTCAAATCGACCACAGTTTTCATATCAACTTTTGGCTGATTTTCTCATCCACTGACCAGCGACCTCCGCCGGCGATTACCAGGGCCGCTGCCATTCCAGCTGCAAGGATATGATATTCATACCCTTCACCGGCCTGGGTCCCGAACCAGTTCATAAAAAAAACCGTTTTGCACGTGAACCATCAGGGCAGCGACCACCATGGTTACACCGACTCCAAATGCACTGAGGCGGGTCATAAAGCCAAAGAGAAGGCCAAGGGACCCAAGTGATTCGGCCAATACTGCCATGAGACCTAACAGGTAGGGAATCCCCATGGTTACAGTGAAAAACTGCATTGTTCCGTTAAATCCTGCGCCACCAAACACCCCCAGAACCTTTTGCGCTCCGTGGGGAAGCACGACCACAGCCAGGGCAAGACGAAGGACGGTCAGGGCTACATCATTTCTTGTTGCAAACATTTTTTTCAACAAGATACATTTCCTTTCATTATCAAATAATTGAGGCAGGGATTTTCACCTGCCCTAGAATTTTTTTCTTCCTCACTGCCCTCCCTCTTTGGAATTGTCAGAATCAAAGTCAGAGGCCAGAGGCTTTCCTTTGCCTTGCACTATGATGTCGGATGATTTGCAAATCAATCAGGCATAAACACAGTTCTTGTTTGCATAAATGCACAGATATTTTTTTACATGTGCATTCACTCAATTAATTGAGCATCCTTTTTCAGCAAAAAGAGTGGGACAACAAAAAAAGGCAAGAAATGAGGGCGAACAGACCAGTTCAAGGGGTGGCTAAACGTTTTTCCAGCCATTTAAAAATCCGTGTGGCCACAAAAACCAGGAGAAGATAAATAGAGGCCGCCAAAACAAATATTTCAAGGGGCTTATAGGTTTGAGCAATAATATTTCGCGCCATTCCGGTCAATTCCATGAGGGTCACCACGCTTGCCAAGGAGCTGTCTTTAATCGTGTAAACGACCTCATTGCTGTAAGCAGGCAGGGCAATTTGTATCGCCTGGGGAAGGATAATTCTTCTATAGAGCATCCAGGTACTCAACCCCATGGCCCTGCCCGCTTCAATCTGCCCTGATGGAACCGCTTCAATGGCACCTCTGAGCAGCTCACCGGTATAGGCTGCGGTATTGAGACAAAAGGCCAGGAGAGTACACCACAGAGGCTCTCGAAAAATCGGCCAAAGTATGCTCGCACGAACCGCTTCAAACTGGGACAGGCCATAATATATTAAAAAGAGCTGCACCAGCAGCGGACTGTCCCTGAAAAAAAATATGTAGCCAGTGGCCGGCCAGCTGAGAATTTTTTTATTGGAGACACGAAGCAGGACAACCACGAAAGAAAGTGCAAGACCAAGAACAAGGGTCATGCCCACAAGCAACAAGGTCAACTCGGTCGCCCTCAACAATTTGGGGAGTGCTTCGAGCATGAGTACTACATCCATCAGAAGCCCTGTTTCACTCCCAAACCCGCACGTTTTTCAAGTATCCTGATCCCGAGCATACTGATGGCAGTCAACACCTGATAAAGCGCAGTGGCGACAAGATAAAACACAAAGGGCTTATGGGTATACCCCACGGCAGAATCGGCATTGCGCATCAGATCCTGCACGCCGATGACCGAGAGTAAGGCTGTATTTTTCAAGAGAACCAAAAACAGATTCCCCAGCCCGGGCAGGGCGCCCCGCCACATCTGTGGAATGATAATTCGTCTGAAGGTCATGTATGGGGTGAAGCCAAAGGCTTTGGCCGCAAGGACCTGCCCTTCTGGAACCGCCAAAATCGCCCCCCTGAATACCTCTGTTGCATAGGCCCCAAAAACAATGCTCAAAGCAATGATCCCCGCCCAGAAGGCGTTGATATCAATATACTCCTGATAGCCAAAAAATTGGGCAGTGCTGTTCACCACAACACTGCTCCCGAGATAGAGCCCAAAAATAAATAACAGCTCAGGAATACCGCGAATGATCGTGGTGAGGCCATTAGCAATACAACGCAGAAACGAGGAAGCTGAGAGTTTGGCAACAGCCCCGGCTCCCCCTAAAAAGAAGCCGATGACCAGTGCTCCTGCGCTTAGCTTCACCGTGTTGACCATCCCAAGCAGCAGAGAGAGGCCGTATCCGTTCAGTTCAAGCATTACTTCTTACTTTAATTCCGATTAATTATTCTGGAATCCGTATATATCGAAATCAAAATAGGAGGAGGCTATCTGCTGATAGGTGCCATCGGCGATGATCGCGGCCAAAGCCTCATTCAATTCTTTTTTAAGCTCAGTATTTGATTTTTTGAGCGCAATACCAATCCCCTCACCGATAGAGCGAGTATCGCGTACGGGATCGCCCGCGATCACAAGATTTTTGGCCTCGGGCTTTTTCACCCACTCACTCATAAAATAGCTCTGGGCAAGATAGGTATCGATCCGTCCTGACAATAGGTCAAAACAGCCCCGGTTATCATCCTCAAAAAAGACGACCTGCGCATCGGGATAGGTATTTTTAATGTAGCTCTCCCAAGTCGTGGAATTCTGGACACCTATCTTCTTTCCTTTTAGTCCCTCAGGAGAGATTTGCTGCCCGGAGTCTTTGCGAATAACAAAACTGCCACTCTCTTCGTAATATTTATCTGTGAAAGCAACTGCTTTTTTCCGTTTCTCGGTGATGGACATGCTGGCCATAATCGCGTCCACTTTACCGGCAAGGAGTCCGGGTAACATGCCATTCCAATCCAGCACTACAAATGTACAGGTTCGGCCAATGCTGCGACACAGTTCCCGGGCGAGATCAATCTCAAAACCTTTGGGCTGGCCCTGTTGATCTATAAAGTTAAAGGGGGGATATTGCCCCTCAATGGCAATCCTTAAAAGGCGATCTGCGGCCAGTGCCTGGGTATGGATGATGGAGAAAAACATCAAAAAGAGTACAAATAACTTTTTCATGTATTTCCTTAATGTTTTGCAATTAACTTGAGTCAAGTTGCAACCATGATCCTTTCAGCAAAAGACCTGGCGAGAAATGTTTTGAACTGCTCGGAGCTCGGATTATTCAGCAGTTGACGCGGTGGCCCCTGTTCGAGCAGATGCCCCTTGTCCAGGAAGACCATCTTCGAGGAGACATCTCGTGCAAAACCAAGCTCATGGGTGACGATCAACATGGTTCGTCCTTCCGCCGCCAGCTCGCCCATGACCTTAAGGACCTCCCCCACCAACTCGGGATCGAGAGCAGAAGTCGATTCATCAAAGAGCAAAAGTTGCGGTTCAATGGCAAGGGCCCTGGCAATAGCCACCCGTTGTTGCTGACCGCCTGAAAGCTGGGATGGATAACTCTCCTGTCGCTCGAACAGCCCCACTTTGGCAAGCAGTTCCCTTGCCCGGTCGCTCGCCTCTTTCTTCCTCATTTTCATAACAGTGACCGGAGCCTCAATCACATTTTCAAGCACGGTTTTATGACTCCAGAGATTAAAAGGCTGAAAGACCATACCTGTCTTCCGCCGTAACTCGAGAACGGTATTGGTCTTCAACCTACTGTTGATCCCTTTGGCCACAGGAAAAGACAAATGCGTTCCGCTTACAACAATCTCGCCGACATCCGGTTGTTCGAGCAGGTTGATGCAGCGAAGCTAGGTCGATTTTCCGGCACCGCTTCGCCCTAAGAGCGTCAGCACCTCTCCCCTATTGGCAATGAGGTTGATCCCTTTGAGCACCTCATCGCTTCCATACGATTTATGGATATTTGTTAAACGCAGGACAGGTTCGTCTGTGTCCATAGTATTGCTCCAGGAGAACGAGAGAGAGTATTCGCTACAGAGTGGTAGAATAAAATAGAACAGGCAGCCATTTCAACTTTGGCAAAAACTCCATAATTCTTGCCTGATTGTCCAGGAAAACCAAAATTGCCTCTGATACCACACGTCTTATGTCATTCCTTGCTCATTGAGTGCATCTCGGGCTCGGCGCTCCATATGCGGTAGCGCACCTCGGTACCTTCAGGTACATAAACGACCACGGGAAGCCTGCTGTTGTAGCCAATAAGGTATGGCGCACCGCCCAGTGCGATAAAGCGATTGATTTTAGGTGCGCTCGGATCCACGGCCATGAGTGTTCCTGCCATCGGGCCGACTTTGGTGACCTCGTAACGGGTGAATCCCCATCCCGGAATTGACCGCGACTCGATTGTACCGCCGAAGAAGTATCTGTTTTCCTTATCAACCTCGACATTCTTGCCGACAATCAGCTCCACTTTGAACAAGGCCTCATCGCTCTGTTCGGGGAGTTGCAACACGTAGCGTACCATGCCACTATTGGCTGGCGGAAATGCTTTCATGTTATCCGCAGCCTGGGCAAGAACTATTGCTCCGAGCAGTAAAAGGACTGTCAGTGGGCCTATCTTCATCATGCTCTCTCATTTCAAATGTTCTTTTCTTTCTTTTGTGTATTTCCACCATGGTTTTGGCGAATCACCGTGCACAAAATGGGTAATAGATAGAAAAACATCAAGAACACATGGATCGTGCTTTTGACCGGTGGCCTTGCAAAGTTGAGAATACATTTCATACGGGCATTTCCCCGTCAGTTGGGAAGGTTTGTTTATGCCAATAAGTTTTAGGTCTTTTTCCATTTCTTTCCCAATATTCGGTAAATCGGTAAGACATTGAACCTTTTCTCGTATGACCTTTGTAGGATTCATTCTATTTCCATGTCTCATCGCGGGGCTGACTTGCCCCCCTAATTTGGCAGCGGTACTGGTCAGCCTCGGGCTAGCTCTTGCCTAGGCGCCCCAACCGCTGTTCTACGGAGTTATGCACTGAAGGGACGTCCAGGTCACGGGAGAGAGGTCGCACCCGATATATCAGCGTTGGAATGCGTTGCAAGGTCGACTTTCAGTAATGGTGCCGGTGTGTCTTCCGAGGTGACAAACAGACTCTCGCCATCGTGACTGATACAGGCCGATTCGGCCTGCGGCAACGGGGGAAGCACAATTTCCCGGGGTGGAGTGGCAAATGCCGACAGCCAGGATGCGCCATCGGCTCTGGTGAAAATGTAGGCGTTTGCATACGTCAGAACAACGGCATATGTTCCGTCCTCGGAAATATCGAGTGCCGTCGGCTGGGTAGCATAAGGGGTGAAGTTAAGTAAACGACCATCGTTGAGGGACGGTCGCGGCAACGGTGGTATTGGTCCTGCCTTTCGGGCAACGGCCAGTATTTCCTGAGGAAACAATGGTAATTGGTAGAGGACGGGAGGTTGTTCTCTTTTGGTGAGCAATAAAATTGTTTGCCGCTGGGCATCCACCCCAACCGCCTCACAATCGTGAGGGCCATCCTCATAGGTGAAAGGGTAACTGTAGCTGGGCTTTACTTTACGGCGACTTCCGGGAGAAACCGACCGCAGATCCGGTTCTTCGACGATATGGATAAAGCATTGTTTCCGAAGGGCTTTGTTATCCCCGGTATCGGCTATGAGGATGTACGATTTCCCCTTGTGGACAAAGGTCGCTAAATCTTCCCAATCATAATTTTTAACACCGGAGACGATCACTGTCGCCAGGGTATTTCCCTGGGTATCGACTGCATAGAGGGCCGGGGTATTTCCACTGTCGTTGATTACCCACAAAACGCCTCGATTGATTTTTGAGGCGGCTATGCCGCTTGCCTCATCAATATTTTTATCTGTTATCATCCCTGCAGTCGATCCTCCCGTAGAGAGGTGGCCGCGTGTCGTGGACGAGCATGACGGCACACAACAGACAATACAGAGCAAAGCAAAGACACTGAAGGGGGGCAGGCTGAGACTTTTCATAGTCCTGAATCCGTGATAGTGTTTTGATTTTTCGGTCTTTTGTGACAGGAAAGATCCCTCGGGGTTGTGGGCACCATCTGGATGTCATCTCGACCAATGAGAGAGCCTTTTTCGTTGTGCAAATTTTTAAATTAGTAATACCGACTCTAGTTGAAAATTGTTCGCACAACTGCTAACTCCTTTCTCAAGGAGAACTAAAGAATGAGCGACCTTAAAAATATATACACAAACGGAAACAGCAAGATCCTGAATACTGGAAAGATTTTGATGAGAAATTCGAAACTTTTAAGCTTGGTGTTCTTTTAAAACAAGCCCGCAAGGAAGCTGGAATGACGCAGGATCAAATTGCGAAAGAGCTCCAAACGACTAAATCTGTTATTTCCAGAATGGAAAACCATGCCTCCGACATCCGACTCTCAACTCTCGAGAAATTTGCGAAAGCACTCGGTCGTCGAATTGAAGTTTCCTTAGTTTAATTCTCTTTTATTTTTCATCCCCAAAAGAGATCAATAGGAAGCTTGTGCCTCGCGAAGATGGAATGATTTTCCAGACTCTACAATCTTCCGCCCCAACACCATTCTGCCCATCGTTCCCTGCAGTTCTTTGATAAAACGCTCGCTTCCGACTGCCACAGACTTTCCTTCCCTTCCGCTGGTTGAATTCCTGGCCAGTCCTTCCTGCAATCAATTGCATGGAGCTGGGTATGATTCGATGTAACGGTGTAATTCAGAATAGCTAAATCATATCTATTTTTTGCTTCCAGCAGCCAGCATAGCCACCTTTGCCTATCCTTATAAAATTTAGGCAAAAATTCTCTCTTATGGTAACGATGTGTAATGTGCCAAACCTGTCCCGGTAGATAATGCCTCTTAGCTCTTGCCATTGTAACCAGCGCTATATCACTGCTTTTTGTGCCTGAAAAACTCGAAATAGCCCTGCTTTCATGGTCTTTTTGAGCTCAATTTTCAATCTTTTCAGATCGTTGGCGTGGCCTGACCCTAATTCAATAATGACTTGTACGATGCCATCATAACCGGCACAGAAGGCGTCCGATCGACCACCATGTTGACCGATTCTGGATGTGCATTGCATCTATACCCCACAATCAATTGGACATTCGGGGTATTGACCTTTAAGAATATCGGGGAGCAACTCAGCCACAGCCCCTGGGGCGAACTCTTCGCTACTATATCGCAACTCATCAAGAGACCACCACCGATGTCCCGAAATGTAGGAATCTTGTTCTTCAGGACTCATGGTTACGTCCTGGGTGTGAGCCACAAAAAATCGCTCGTATTGATATGCAGACTTGCCGTTCCATTCATGCCTGTGGTGCCTGACCCAAACGCATGGACCAAGATCTAACCGACACCCCGCCTCTTCACGCAATTCCCTCTCTGCTGCTTCCTCGAAGGATTCGCCGCGATCAAGCCCGCCGCCGGGCATAATCCAGAAGATCCTCTTGGACTTCGGCTCTTCAGCTCGCAAGTAGAGCACCTTCTTTTCTGGGCCAATGAGTATTACCCTTGAGGCCAACCTGGCATCTTTGGGTACTGAGTCATTCATTGGGTCTTCTCCGGCTAACGTAGAATTCAGCTGCCCGGCGCTTTTGCGGGTCAGTTGGAATAATTGGTTGTGTGATTTTTATTTCATTGGTGATGCAAAATACAAAATGTCTTCAATTTTACGCAAAAGATATATGACAAAATCCTGGTGGCTCTCTATTCCTGCAGTAAAAAGCATGTTGGAACTCCATCTAAGATTAGCGTCCCCAAGATCATCATCGTCAAACAGTGTTTTTTTGTACTCTTCGCATGCTTTCTGGTAGGCACTTGCATCGCTGGCGAAAGGCCTGAACTCCTCAATTGCAACAGCGTGAGCAAGGAAAGCTTTGGAGAAAAATTCTCTGAGTTTAACATTGCCAAGTTCCCTGCGTCTGGAAATTTCTACTTGTGCAGGAGCAAAGGCAGCTCTGAACTTTGCGGCGGCTTGGTTGAACTCTTGTTTTCTCAAGATGTCGTTAGCGGATCTTCTGCTAATAGCAGATCCGGCCCAAGCTCCAAGCAAAGCAGCGATAATTCCAATGAGAGATGTGATAATTCCGTTACTCATTTTATTTTCCAGTTTATTTGTGGGATGATTGGTGCCGCTATAGGGATATTCATTTTTTGGTGCAAACAACTAAGTAATTATCTAGTTTCTCGGTAATATTCACGGCCTTGTGTACAACCTCAATACCGCATCCCCCGCCACAGGGGGCCTATCGGGCAAGGCATTAGACTAGAACAGGCTGTAACCGATTGATTTCAAGCAATTTTTACTTTTTTAGGATAAAACACCCCGACTGTTTTCCTGTCAATCATTTATTCCATCATTGCGTGATAACAGACACTGTTCACTTATTCCCCTTGTCTGAATCCGTGACGGCGGGTGGACACTGAATAACGCATCTTTCTGATCAGACGACATTTTTTAAACAAATTCAGAAATTGCTCAGTTTCACCCACCGCCCTTTGGGCCTGTTCTATGTATCCGCATGAGGAAAACCAACACCCCCCAACCCGATTGGGATTTTTTTATGCATGCTCACGGATTCAGATCTCCCTTCAAGCAAACTATCCCCTGACTGGAGCCCAACTTGTGCTTATATTTTTGTGATTGAATTCTACTATCGACCGTAATCAGAAAGCATCATCGATGATGAGGAGAGACTATGAGTTATGCAATAAAAATTCACCAACACGGTGGGCCGGAAGTACTCACCTGGGAACAACATGATCCTGGTTTGCCAGGAAGAGGCGAGGTCAGACTCGTTCACGAGGCGGTGGGACTCAACTTTATCGATGTCTATCACCGCACTGGACTGTATCCGCTGGCGCAATTACCAGCCATTATCGGGCTTGAAGGGGCTGGAATTGTCGATATGGTTGGAGAGGGCGTGACAGAATTCAAAAAAGGAGACAGGGTTGCCTACGCGGGTGTTCCACCGGGAGCCTACGCGGAAATCCGTTGCATTCCTGCCCACCGGCTTGTTCACCTGCCCGATGCCATCTCAACCAGGGAGGCGGCTGGGATGATGCTTCAGGGCATGACCGCTCGCTACCTGCTCAAAGGATGTTATCCGGTTGGGAAAGGAAGCACGATCCTACTTCATGCGGCCGCCGGTGGTGTGGGTTCCATCCTCTGCCAGTGGGCAAGTCACCTTGGCGCAACCGTCATCGGCACCGTCGGTAACGAAGAAAAGGCTGCCAAAGCCAAAGCATTGGGCTGTACCCATACCATCTTGTATCAGCAGGAAAATTTTGCAGACGCAGTCAAGGAAATTACCCAAGGACAAGGCGTTGATGTGGTCTATGACTCCGTTGGCCAGGCAACGTTCCACAGCTCCCTTGACTGCCTTCGCCCCATGGGAACCATGGTAAGCTTTGGACAGTCATCCGGCCCCATTGGTCCCTTTGACCTGGGACTCTTGGGTGCGAAGGGGTCACTCTTTCTGACCCGGCCCAGTCTGATGAACTACACTGCCAAAAGGGAAGATCTGCTGGACCATGCCCAGGATCTCTTTGCGGTGGTGAGTTCCGGAGCTCTCAAGATGCAGATTCTGCAAGAGTATGCGCTGAAGGATGCGGCAAAGGCGCATAGTGATCTCGAAGCCAGAAAAACGACCGGAAGCACTATCTTAGTCCCCTGAAATTGAACTTTGCCAGCAGTATGGCAGGTTCGGCTTCTGTAAACAAATTGGAGGGAGGATCAGAGACGGAAGACTCGGTCGCTTGTGTGTATAAGCGCCTCAGCCAACCGTCTTTCCCGCCGACTCAGGGCAGAATCCGCAAAAGAGTATCCATAATAGGCGTTAACGATTGAGGTGGTACTGGCTTCCAGTACCTGTGCAAAACGCTCAAGGCTTCCAGCCTGGAGGTAGAGGGTGGCGTCATTCACAACCAGAATTTGGGGACGTTGACGCTCAAGGGTGGAGAACAGCTTTTCAATGGCTCTGGCATTTTCCTCTGCCAGGTGCTGGGTTTCAGCTTCGTCTTTACCGTTGAGTCGTGGGGCGGCGATAGTTGTGCTCAGATAGTACAGCCCGGCGGTCAATGAAACTGGAAATTTCCCGCCGATCCCCTGGACCGCTTCAGGTGCAAGATCAAGTACCGCCACGTCCTGGCCATGGCCTGCTGCCAACAACTGCTGGACAAGGACAATGGTTCTGGTCGTCTTTCCCGCATTGACATCACCGACAAGCAATGTCCGTCTTCCCAGAACATCGTATTCCTCCGCAGCCATCATCAGAAAAGCACCAAACGGGTCAATAAAAAACGGACAGCAAGAAAGGTGGTCACCAGCAGGGTCAATCCTCCCATGCAATTGAGAACAAAAGAATTTTTCTGATAAGCTCCCGAACGATTCAGCAAGTAGAGCATAATGGCAAGGATAAGCGGTGTTCCGGTCAAGCCCAGGGCGAGCATCAGGGGAAGCAGCAGAAAAAAGCTGCCCTTAAGAAACGGTCCCAGCATACTGACCAGACAGCCGGCAAAAACAGCCCAGGCAAAGCGTTTATCGCCAACATTGTGTTCCCAGCCCATCTTATCGGCAATAAAATAGGCACCGGCCATGAAAGTCGGCGAAAGCGTGGACAGAGTCGCGCCCCAGAGCCCTGCCATAAAAATACGCATGGCATTTTCGCCCAGCAGCGGTTGCAGGGCAAGAGCCGCATCCGTTGCTTTCTTTATGGTAATGCCATGGGGATGGAGCACGGCAGCGGCCACTAAAAAGATGGCGACACTGTAGAGACCAAAGGCAAATCCCATGGATGAAAAGGTATCAAAGCGGGCCAATGCAAGATCTTTGGCTTTCCAGCCCCGGGCATTTGTGGTGTAGGTGTGCATACCGATTATGGTGATATGAACGGCTCCCCCCATGATTGCAGCCATCATCAGCGCTGCATCGATTCCCCCTGTAAAATCAGGCATAAGCCCACTGCCAAGAGCAGACAGAGAGAGATCTGTCATGAACAAGGTGGCGATAAAACAGAGGACTACAAAGATCACCAGAATCTTGCACAGCGTCTCAAATGTTCGGTATCCTTTCCAGATTAAAAAGAGCCCGACGCCAACACCGTAGACAACGCCCCAGAACGGAGTCTCTTTCCCTGTAATGATTGAGGTAATGCCCGAAAGCGCACTCATCAGGACCATGGCTGCAAGCCAGGTGGCAAAGAGGGCGTCCACGGTCAGAATCCATGCCCAAATTTTCCCGAGATGTTGTTCGGTTGCCGCTATAATGCCACGGTTCTCGAAAATCCCAACCCGCGCTGCAAGGTACTGGGCCGTGGTACCAAAGACTGCGCTGAGCAGCACAACCCAGAGCAGGCTATAGCCGTAGGTTGCCCCGGCAATGGAGACACTGGCCAGGGTGGCCGGCCCACAGGCCACGGCACTGATAATCCATGCCGGCCCCATCTCTTTGATAAAAGATACGTATTTATTCTTCATGTGTTTTCAGTGGATTGTTTTTTTTCTGACCACTTCATGAACAATCGGGCAAACGAAAATGCCGCCAGAATCGATAAAGGGACAAAAGCAACTGATTCTGACAACAATACCCGGCAATTGATAAGAAGAAAATCAAGAATTTACGACGTGTGCTCTCAAGACAGGGGAACTGAGGGAAAGAAAGGAAAGAAAAGCGGAAAACAGGCGAGAGGCGAAGGCCTCAACTAAACGGCGCTCTCTGAAAAATTAGAGTAGACGCAGTGACTGAATGCTGGTTACCAGCGATGAAGGGGTTGTTCATCCAGCTCTATTTACGGCGAAAATGAAGGGATAGAAACCGATCTAACTGATTGGCAAACTGTTGTTTGTCCTTTTGACTGAACGCTGGGGGGCCTCCGGACTCCACACCACTTGCCCGCAGGGTATCCATGAAGTCTCGAAGGGAAAGCCGTTCTCTTATGTTTTCTTTACTGTAAAACTCTCCTCTGGGGTTGAGAGCAAATCCCTCTTTTGCGATGACCAGGGCTGCCAAGGGGATATCTGCGGTAACAACCAAATCTCCGGGCCTGAGCCTTTTGACAATCTCATTATCCGCCACATCAAATCCAGCAGGGACACGAATGGATGTAATGTTGCTTACCCGCGGTGTCGCCTGTAACTGATTAGCCACTAAGGTTAAGGCAACCCCCTCTCGCTCAGCAAGGCGAAAGAGAAGTTCTTTAATCACTTTAGGGCAGGCATCTGCATCAACCCAAATCTGCATACTTAACTCCCAGAACCCGTGATGGCTGGTAGACGCTGAACACGTATACGTTGACTTTAATCGGAATGTTACAGCCAGATTACTTTCATCGGCAAATTCCAGACACCGAAACTAACGCACTGATGATCGCTCACGGATTCAGGAATCAAAGAGCATGATGACACCCAAGAAGAAGAACCTTGGGTTATTTAAGTAAAAACGCCGAATACAAAAGTACCCACATCTTCTTAACGTATCTTTTTTCAGTCCCGATTGCCAGAAACATTCTGACCAGATCCCGAATAGCCAAAACCGTAACCGATCAGGGGTAATCTCCGGACGCCCCCCGTATATTCGTCCCTGTAAGCCATTGCGGGGTGCCTTCGAAACTAGGCATCGGCCTGTGCAGCGTACGTCGGTACTCAGCAGGCCGATAACACCGCAGATTCGGTGCCCCGTGATCGCTTACGACAAAACCTCACCAGACTTTGTGCAACACGCCCTCATTTCCCCCAGGACACCCCCATCTAAGCCCTGATAAACCAGGATTCCTTGCTTAAGGGTATAGCCACCAAAAATCAGCGTGTATGGTGATGTCACCTACCTGAACAGCTGACAGCAATGATCATGAAATCCAAGGCATCCACTTCTTTGATAAGGAAATATTGCAAAGGATCTTAGCTTGCAAATTCTTGGAAAGAACGGCAAACTTACCTATCAGGCCTTAACAACTTAAGAGAATGCTTCACAAAAACGAAATATTCCCGCTAGGTACCACCCGTCTTCGCCTCATTGTACAGGGAAACTATTTCAGTAAATCGTATCAACACCAACGTCTTTTCTCTTTCAGAGTAAACCACTGACTAGCAAGCGATGTCGTATTTTATAATTCCAGCAAGGCTTCTTTTTCTCTGTTTCCTTACTGTTCTGCCCTTCGCCGTTTCCGTTGTCTGTTCTCATGCACTCGAATTAACCCCAGACGAGCAGGATTTTATCGCTCATCATGCCCCTCTGCGCGTCCACAACGAAACTGACTGGCCTCCGTTTAACTTTTATGAAAACGGAGTACCCCAGGGCCTCAGTATCGATGTAATGAACCGCATTGCAACTCTTACCGGACTTAGGATTCAATACGTCAGCGGACCAAGCTGGGCAGAATTTATAACCATGATCGACAAGGGGCAGCTCGATGTGATGCTCAACATCATTGATCTCCCCGAACGACGTAAGTCATTTATGTTCACCACGCCATACGTCAAAAGTCTCACCGGCGTCTTTGTTCCAGAGCAGCGCAAGGGACTCTTTCATTCATTTGAGGACCTCCGAGGACAAACTATTGCCATCCCAGCAGGTTTTGATCTGGAGATCACACTGCCTCAATACCACCCTGAAATTAATCTTTTGCCGGTTCGAGATATCCTTGCCTGTATTGAGGCGGTTAAGTCGGGAAAAGCGATTGGCTTTATGGAAGAGATAGGGGTCGTAGACTACATCGTCTCTCAAAGGATGATGCCTGGTCTCATCATGGCCTTCCCGGTGACGGAAAAGCCCTTTGTTTCCGACCTCACCATTGGCGTGCGCACCGACCTGTCGCTTGCCTACTCAATCATTCAAAAAGGACTCAATGAAATTTCGGGTGATGAACTCTATAAAATCCGCCAGAAATGGCTGCTGAAAGCCAGCGAATTTTATGAAAGGACTCTGGTCAATCTCAGTGTCCCGGAAAAACGGTATGTAAACGAGCATAAACTTCTGAAAATATGTGTCGATCCCGCCTGGCCTCCACTTGATTACATCAATGCTCAAGGCGAACACAGTGGATTATCCTCAGATCTGATCAAAACCATTGCAGAGCGACTCGGCCTTACCCTGGAACTGGTTACAACTCAGACCTGGGAGGAGAGCCTCACCACCATCAAAAACGGCGAGTGTGATGCCATCCCCTTGATGAACGAAACCAGCGAGTCAGGTACGTATCTTGATTTCACCCGTCCCTACTTTGATTTCGCCACGGTTATCGCCACCAGAAAAGATGCCTCGTTTATTGGGGGGTATTCAGAACTGTATGGCAAGACACTGGCGCTCCAGGCCCACTACTTTATCACTGAATATGTTCGGGCCAACCACCCCAAGATCAACATAATCGAAGTTGAAAATACCCGTGCCGCCCTTAAACTGGTCAGCGAGCATAAGGCTTTTGCCACCATCGACAGTATGCCAACCGTGGTCAATATCATCGAAACCATGGCCCTGGAGAACATTAAAATCGTTGGCACGGTTCCCCAGCAAAACAGCATGAAATTAGGTGTCCGCAAAGATGCTCCCCTACTCTATTCGGTTCTTGACAAGGGCGTTGCCTCGCTTACCGAACCGGAAAAAGTTGGTTTGTACAAAAAGTGGTTGGATATTGCGGTGGAAAAGCAGTTTATCGATCGGGTGTTGCTCACCAGAATTGGTTTAGGGGTGGGGATTTTTCTCTTTCTTTTAGTCTGGCGCCATATATCACTGCGTATCTATACACAACGCCTCAAGGCGCTCAATGAAAAGCTCAAACACTATTCAACGGTTGACCATCTCACCCAGGTATTCAACAGACGATCTGTTGAGCAACGATTGCACACGGAAATTGAACGAGCCAAGTTACTCGAGACCCCATTGACCCTGGCCATTGTAGACATCGATCATTTTAAATCGATCAACGACACCTATGGTCACCCCACCGGGGATACTGTTCTCCAAAAAATTGCCAGGCTTATCAGCGAGGTTATTCGCCATACTGACCATTTTGGTCGCTGGGGAGGAGAAGAGTTTTTAATCATCCTCCCCGATACGACAGCCGCAGGAGGCTGGCAACTTGTGGAAAAGTTACGCCGGACAATAGAAACATCCAATTTTGGTATAGATAAAAGCGTCACCGCCAGTTTCGGCTACGCACAGTTCAATACCGATGAGAAATTGGAATCATTGATTTCACGGGTCGACAACGGCCTGTATCAGGCAAAAGAACAGGGAAGAAATACGGTTGTTCATGCAGAATAGCCAAAGTTGCGTATGTACATGGGCAGCAGGTGCAGCTGAAAGCCTAATCATTCACCTTCAACTCTTTGACTCTTAAAAAAACGTGCTGCCCTCCCCTTGCCGTTGCGGATTCGGGGAAGTCGACCGTATTTGCCACCTGGACTCAACCAAGATAATAGGCCCAGAGCCAGGAGAGTGGCATGACCAGCAACAGCGCCGGAAGCATATTGGCGACCGGAAACTGTTTTATACTGCAAATGCGAAAACCGGTGGCCAACATAATCAACCCACCACAGGCTGAAAAATCCGCCAGCATATCCGGTGTGGTCAAGGGGAGAATAAGTGATGCGCAGAGATAGAGCCCCGCTTGAACACAGAATTGGGGCAAGGCGAGAACGCCAACAGTCATCCCCATGGAAGAGGCAAAAATAGGTGCCGTAAAAAAATCCAAAATTGATTTCACGATAAGCAAGGTGGGGTCTCCGGTCATGCCCTCACTCATGGCTCCGTAGACACCAGTACCGCTCATGCAAAAGAGGACCAGCAAGGCGACAAACTTATCCAGAAACTCCTCCTGGCTTATCTCACTGGTGGGTTTGGTGAATTTTTCTATCAGTTTTTTCGACCGGGTGGCCGCTTTCTGAAAAACAATTTCCAGTTGTATCAACTCGCCAAAGATGGAGCCAACCACAAGGGCAAGCACGACTGGCGCAAGGAACTTGACCTTGACGATCATGGCCACGCCCAGCCCCATGGATGCGCAGCCAAAGACCATGGGCATACGGGTTTTTAGATTGGAATTCAGTTTTGGACCGAGCAGCGCCCCGGCGACACTGCCGACTACTATGGCTGAGCCATTTATAAATGGACCTATCATATTCTCAATATATTGTTATTTTATTATATTAACCTGTGTTTACGCATAGACTGCTTTATTCCGCACCCAGCCCGCCATCACGGCTTCTACTCAGAAGTTACCCCAAACACAGTAGCTGTTTTCGTATAAAAAACCCGAAGCTGTTTCTTTTTGATTGCTGCAAACAGACGATCACATTCATCTTCGGTGAGAACCAGCACCACCTGCATGGGAGGGTCTTCCAGGTCAAAGATGCTCTCTGAATGAAAACGTCCATCCTGGCCAAAGCCTTCCTGTCCGGTCAGAAGCGTCGCGCCTCGAATGCCAAGCTCTTTGGCCTTTTCCACAATCCAGCTTGCCACGGAGACACCATCCTGCTCCCGTTTTTGCTGGGTAAAAAATGTGACGATATATCCGTCCATATTCCATCCTCTCCTTTTCTCTCCACCCGCCAGGGGGTTCCTAGAGGGCTCATACCTTTCAAGGGTATTACCAAACCAACCCAAACAAAAAAGAGCAAGCATTCCGCTTGCTCTTTTTTGCTGCACGTCTGGGGGGCTTAACCATGTGTCCTAAGCCACCCAGCCCGATAACGCCCACCCGGGTTCCTTGTTTGACATCCCATCTGCGCAACGGGGAATAGGTTGTGATCCCGGCGCAAAGAATGGGCGCTGTTCTCGAAAGATCTAACGACTCAGGAACCCGAAGAACGCATTCTTCACGGACCACGATATGTTTGGCGTAACCGCCCTGCGTGATTTCACCTGTAATTTTATCTGGAGCTCCATAAGTTGGAGTCATGCCATGGCGACAAAACTGCTCTTCATGATTGTGACACTGGTCGCACTCCTGGCAGCTGTCGACCATACAGCCAACGGCCACCTTATCGCCGACCTTGTAGCGAGTGACCGCCGTCCCCACCTCAATGACCTGGCCGACAATTTCATGGCCGGGAACCAGTGGATATTGCTGTGGGCCCCAGTCTCCATTGACGGTATGCAGGTCTGAATGACAGACTCCACTGTAAAGGATTTCAATAGCCACATCGTTGGTTCGTAAATCCCTGCGTTCAAAATGATAAGGGACCATGTGGGCATCTGCTGAATGCGCTGCGTAACCTATTGTTTGTGTCAAACTTACTTCATCTGTACATATCTATCGACGCAAGGGTTGTGCCCTGCGTCCGTAAGACTAACCTTTGTTGTCATACAAGGTAAGATTGTTTGTTTTTTGGTGATTGCCTGATATTTTTTTAAACTTGCCTAATATCCCGAAAACCATTCTCAAAAACAGACACATCGATGTCGCGACCACAGCGAGGGCGCATTGCACCTCCCGGATGTCATCTCGACCAGAGGGAAAGATCTCGTCTTTTCTAGCTGAGCATTGAGGGGAATCAAATTTTTTATTCATAATGTTCTTCTGATTACACATAATTTTTTCGCCACTTCGTTTCGTTTGGATACACATCGGTTTCATCCCGAACGCATGTGAGGGATCTTGCTGTTTGTAACCGACAGCTGAGGTTCAGTGGTAATCAAATAAATTTGTATTGAACCCGCCCCGCCTTCGAACTCATAATGGCCCCATTGAAAGTAATTTTTGCCGGGCATGATCCGGAAAAGGTGCTTGGATCGGCTTTCAGTGTTGCCTGAACCGTTGGGGCAGCCTGAGCTGTTGCAGAGCCAGAAAGCAAAAAGGATATTGCAAAAACGACGCGTATTGCATGTTTCATTACACTCCTCCATGGAAAAAATTCACATAAAGAAAAATCCATCCCCTCTTTCCTTAATAAGGATGTCTTGAATAATTAGATTTTTCAATCAAGGCCAAGAATTGCGCAAAATTTTACCGCAGGCATATATATGAATTTGTACAATTCATATTCAACCTGAATTACCCTGATCTTAATAAATTTTATTGAAATAAAAATATTGATCGTCTCCACTATCAACAAAATTGAATTTTGATACAACTACCTAGTACAGGAAAATAATCAATACATAGTCACTAAAAAATACAGAGGATCGTTCAGGAGGGAACTGATGAAAAGTACTGAGCCTGAATCCGTGACAGTTCGTGGAGGATGATGACCGTCAGCGAATTCAGGAGGGCTGAAGAGGCAAAAAACAAGGAAAAAAAAGGTAAGCGATCACGGGGCACCGAATATACGGGGGGCGTCCGGAGATCCCCCCCTGATCGGTTACAAAAGAAGCCCCGTACTTATGCCCCATATATTCCGGGATACACGCGTGTGTGGGCTTGTTCCGAGCATGAGAGTGAACCTTCAGTCTTTTTGGGTAGGATCTCCTTCCACACATATCGCCCCATACTTCAGGAGCTTTTTATGGAGCGCACACTCATTTTTGGAGACCATTTCATCTTTTATGGCCAATTTTCCCTCACGAAAAGCAAAGAGAACTTCTCCATTTTCAAAAACCACTGCCGGTGCCTTATTTTGTTCGTATTTTGCCATTTTCCTTCAACGTTAAAAAATTAAAAAAGGGGCAATGCATGGTTCAAATGAATCTTACATCACCCCTACGCATTAATTTGCAGACATCGAACCAGGTGCAGCTTGTTGCCTCATACGCTGCAAATACTGGCTTACTTTTCTATTTTTACCATATTTTGCCCAGGTTTCCGCAGTTTCACCCCCACGGCATGGGGTATCGACAGGGACTCCGTTGTCGACCAGATACTGAACCATTTCCAAGGTGCCGTCCTGAGCGAGATAATGCAGGGTTGTGCAGCCATCACCGTCAACCTGCCCAATGTTCCCCCCATATTCTTGCAGCACTTTCATGGCCTCAAATTTTTCATGCAGAGCTGCATAAATCATTGCCCCCCCCTTATGCCCATTGGCCTGACCGCCATGCTCCAACAACATTCGCAGCGCATCAAGTTTTCCCAGCATGGCACTTATTTCTACAGGGGTACTTCTTTCATGGCCCAAAGCGTTGGGATCCGCCCCCAGCTCGCAGAGCCTTTGTACTTCCTGCGCATCATCGGCCACCGCGGCCTGATACAGCAAAGTCTGTAGTTGCTCTACACTCAAAGACCGGTCCTTATTCTGCGGTTCAATCAGAGAAGAGTCAGCCTTCTTAACCGTTTGTGGGAATGGATCAGGTTTAAACTGAGGCAAGAGTGTGTGTAGGTCCTCAAATACCGCCCTCGGTTTACGTCCCCATGCCACCAGAGTATCTCCAACCAGAAAAGAGGCTGAAACAAACTTCTCTTTTGTTGAAAGCTTGCTCATAAATTCGCAACTTCCCCCTTCGAGTATCTGGTAGACGCCCACGCCCTCACGCCCCTGCGCTTGAAAAACGAGATTTCCATGGACAGTTATGCCATCATATCGACTCATGGCATCCTTGGCCCTGTTCCCCGCTTGCTGAACTGAACAGGTCTGCTTGAGCTGTCCATTTTTTCCGGGGGCGATGACGCTCAAGGTGCTCTCATCCTGGCCAAGCACTATATAATCTCCAACGGTCTTCACAGAACCAACCGTTGCTTTTCCCGGTTTATATTGGGTGAGCAACCGAGGACGCGTTGGCCACAAGACGTCTACCACGGCAATACCGTGACGAAAACTGGAGAGAAAGAGTTGTTTGTTGAGATAGGCGATCGATTTCGCATAGAAAGACAAGGGGAGCTCAGCAAGCGGTTGCGGCTTGGTGGGGTCTGTAACCACATAGACTCGTAGCTGCCCTTTTTGGCGAACAAAACTTGCATCGGGAATATAGAGAATATTCCCAGCCACCGCGACGCTATAAACGGGGTTGGCAAATTCAAGAGTAGAAAGGAGTTTCGGTTGATGCATGTTTGCAACATCAACCACAGAGACCCATCCTTTTTTCCCTTCAAGATACTGATCTCCCTGGGAAAGAAAAGCCAAATCCCCCTTCAATTGAATATTGAGCACTCTGCCGGGCGTATAAGTTTCGGAAAGCAGCTGTGGATGCTTGATATCTCTGAGATCGACGATCCACATCCCCTGGTTTCCCATGGAGAAAAATCCGATGTTTCCTCGTATAGCAGCGCTCTCAAGCTCGAGGCGACCAAGAGATATCTCTTTGGGCTCTTCAATTTTTGCTACAAACTGGCGATCTTGTGTCGCTAGAGGAGAGTCTTCGGCAAAAAGAAGATTTACCTCCCGGGTGTTGAGGGCAATTGAGTCTCCGTTTTTTGTATCAACCAGAGTATTTCCGTCCCAGACAAGATCTGAACGGTGAATTCCTTGAGCAAAGACCAGAAAGGTTGCGTAGGTATAGGGATAATTGCCCGTATAACCGGCAATTTTGTCTGTTTTGATTTTGCGTGATGCAACTCGCAGCCTATCGTGGCCCCAGCCTGGTTCAAAGATAATGATATCGCTCCCTCTGCCGCTGTTGATATCATCGTCCCCTTTACCCGGAAGAATAATATCATTACCGGTCGTATCTTTGACCCAGTCGTTGCCATCTCCCAGCAGAATCGCGGTATCTCCAGCATCACAGACCACAGATTGCCCCTGGGGGGAAAGAGCGAGAAGAACCTCATCCTCATGATCCGGACAACGCGCATTCGGGCTCCATTGAATCAGGGTACGAAAATTCAAATCTATTTTTTTGAGCCTGTCAGGTCCAACAAAATTTTCATCCACGAGATGGGTTGGAACATACCCTCGCTCTTGCCCACGAACGATAAAAGCTTTGAGGCTCTCCAGTGAATCTATGGGGTGGTGGTTGAAGCGGTTCTGGTACACCAGGAAGCCTGCGGCTGCGACAACTAAAACGGTCCCCACAACCAACAACAACTTTCTCATAGCTGATCCCCTTTTCTGGAAATGTGATTACCAGCAAAACTCAGCTGAGCGTCAATGGAATCACCAAAAATAATTTCAAAGAGCCTGTTATGTAGGGGTTGGTGGTGAGGCACGAACCCCAATATGCCAGCAGCCAGAAGACCGTTCGACAAAAAACAGCATCTACTCGCTCTGCAGAAGAGCAGGCTGAGCTTCGATGGTAATCATATCTGAAAAATCGCCCTGGCTGACCAGGTAAAACACTGTAAACTCAGAGTCTTAAATAAAATATATCCGCACTAAAAGATAGTTTTTCTACTGCCTGCTCACTCAGAACGATGCCAGTAATACATGATTTCTTGAATGCCTTCTGTCGCTGCGGACTGGTATTTGGCCAACTCGTCTCCTTTAAGCTCGTTCACTTCTTCTTGGGAGAAAAGAGTCGCCTTTACTTCGTTATTTAGTTGCCAGAGCTCTGCTGCAAGGTAGGTCTGGGCACTCTCTCTTGCTTGGTCTACATCATCTGCGGGGACATAGAGATGGGCCACAGCTCTTGATGCATGGGCACTTTTGGGATTTCCAAGCTGCGGCTCTACTTCAAAAACAAAATAAAACACCTGCATAAAAAAACCTCGACTTCACTCCCTGACCAGCAATTCCTTGCAATCAGTTTGGTTACTCTTAAATCCATCATCATAAATGCCAAATAATTCAGCCCTCTTTTACACAAAACAGAGTAACCGTCCCAGATTTTTATGGTGCCAGTCCCATTTTTTCCCCCGACGCAGAGTCCTTGCCAATTTCCATCGCAGCCCACAACACGGCCTGATTCAACTCAATTAAAATCAGGCCTCACTATCAAGGCGAAAGAGAACTACGATCAAGGCGAGGAATCCGGCTAACATCCAGGCAGGCCCAAAGAGCCAAAGGGCCAAAGGTGCGGAGAGATAAAATCCCCGCATTCCAAAGGTGTAATGAAGCGCACCACGGTTGAGCGTTTGGGTGACAGAATGAATCGAACAGGCTGTATCATCGGTTGCCTCGGTATTAATCATGTAGGAGGCATGGTTGTAATAGCGAATAGCCAGCGTAAAATTGAAAAAAGTAAGAAAAAAAAGGATCCCAAGAAGCATCAGTTTAAACATCCATAACTCTTCTGTACGCGCACCGTACATATTGAGGGTATGGGATATTTCATTGAACATGTCCGAACGAAAGGCGGAATTCAATGCCCCAAGACTAAGCAGTATTGCGGTTGACGCCATAAAGGATGCCGCCATCACCTGGTTGCGCATGGTCTGAACAGCCAAGACATCTCGCCTATTTTCCATCACCACCTGCACCCACATATGCCGGGCATGGTTGGTTATACCTATGGAGGTTTGCAACGGTTTCCGCCGCACCTTTATGTAGAGGTATCCATGATAGGTAATAAGCAGGGCCAAGGATAGCCAATCAAAGGTAAATTCACGCCATGAAGCAAAAACCATGGAGTATTCTCCTTGTTGTGAAGGGTGAGTTGCGTCAGGATACAAATTATAAATTTACGGACGATACCAAATATTTATCACCCCATACCTCACAGTGCCCTTCCCAGACATATCTGGCTCAGACGAATAAAGAGTTGCGCACCAAGGGGAATCAGTGCATCGGGAAAATCAAAATCTGGCTGGTGCAAATCCGAAACATCAAGACCGGCACCTATCCCAAAAAGCGCACCGGGGAAACGGGCGGTGAACTGCCCAAAGTCTTCGGACCAACGGAAAGGTTGAGGGGCCCGTGTACATGCATTGTCACCATGTGCCTTCATCACCAAATCAACTGCGGCAGGATCGTTGCTGGTTGCGGCAAAGATATCTTCATAGGTTATGGAATACTCCAGGCCTGATTGGCTGGCCGCATCCTGCACCACCCGCTCCACGTGTTGAACGATGCGGTGCATGGTTGCATCCTGTTCGCTGCGCAAGGTCGCCCATATCTCGGCCCGATGGGGGGCAATACCAAAGGCCTTCTCCCCAAGAGTCGCTCCCACTGTGGTCACAAAGGCGATCTCCTCGGAGCTGTCTACACTCTCCGGCAGCCTGGTGATGTTACCTAGAATTGTCGCCAGTGCCTGAGCCGGACTTCGCCCTGTTTCCGGTTGGGCAGCGTGCGCTGAGAGTCCTCGCAGAACAATCCCCATGCCTCGGGAAGCGCAGGCCATGCTGTTTTCACGAATCACCACTTCGCCCAGTGGGACTCCAGGAAGATTGTGAAGGGCAAAAACAAAGTCCGGTCTGATGGATCCAAATTGAGGATCATCCAGGACGGCAGCAGCTCCCTTGCCCGTCTCTTCCGCCGGCTGAAACAACAACACGACCTTGCCTCTTTGTGGTGGGTTGGACGCGAGGTAACTCCCCACTGCGGCAAGAATAGCCGAGTGTCCATCATGACCGCACTTATGGGAAATGCCGGGGTGGAGAGATTGATACGCTGCAGGTATGGTTTCCTCCAGAGGCAGGGCATCAAGTTCCGAGCGAAAAAGGATTGTCGGCCCGGGTGCTTTTCCTGAAAATATCACGGCGAGACCATGGCCGCCTAGGTGTTCAATGATACTCTCTGGTTGCAGGGGAACAAAATAGCGGACCAGCCTTGCGGCCGTTTGTACTTCCTGAGAGGAGAGTTCCGGGTAGCGGTGCAGTTCATGACGAAGATGTATAGCGGCGTTAAACATTGATTTTTTCTCATTGGACTCCAAGAGAGTTTCACCGTAACTGATCAGGGGGTACGTTCCGAAAGAACCCCAGCATCATCAGACAGTGGCTTGGGGCTCCAGCGTTTTAAGAATCTCAGCGACATCAACCGTATCGATCTGTTCAGGTGCAAGAAAACTGTGAGCGTAGTCCAAAAAAATACCACTTTCCAAAAACAGGGCGAACAGATCCCTATCCAGACATTGTTCCTGGACCATCGTACTGAGAATATGCACGGATTCACTGAGTGTTTTTGCAGTTTTGTAAGGTCGATCAGAAGCGGTGAGTGCCTCAAAAACATCAGCAATCGCCATAATGCGCCCGGGGATGCCAATATCCTTGGCACTAAGTTTTCTGGGATAGCCGGTGCCGAGCAGTGTTTCGTGATGGGTTCCCGCGTATTCCGGAATACGGGTCATATTTTCAGGATACGGCAAGGTCTCCAGCATGCGAATGGTGGTGATAATATGTTCATTGATGGTGTAGCGGTCTTCAGCGGTAAGCGTTCCACGAACGATGCTTAAATTATACAGTTCTCCTAAATTAAAGAGGTTTTCTGGTTTGTCCATACGAAAACCAAAATCTTTGCCATTCTCATTCCCTCTCTTTGGCCGAGTTATGATGTGCTCAGGTTTATCCGCCAGCAGGGGTTCACTACAGGGGAGCTCAACGGGTTCATCCTCATAGCGCATTACTTCAAGTGGGCCAAGACCAAGTCGATTATCCAGATGCCGCACCCAGCTTTGCCGTCCAATGGTCTGGAGCCGGGATCGCGCCTCTTCCGACATGAATTCACTGCCCACGTTACACTGCGCCACAAAGGCAAAATCATTTTTTAGTACAGTCTGTCGCTCTTTGAGGGATCTGGCGAGTATTTCACGATCACCTCCTTCACAGCTTCCTTTCCAGTAATCGAGTTCAGCATCACGCCAAAGGACCTCAAAGCGCATGCGGATTTCGTGAATCCGGTTGTATATCGTCTCTAACTTGGTTGCCTTATCGACAATGTATTCAGGCGTTGCGACTTTTCCGCAGTCATGAAGCCAGGCAGCAGTACGAAATTCATGCCATTGATCTTCGCTCTCCATAGCAAATGAAGCAAAAGCACTGGCATTACTCTCGCTGGCGGCCCTGGCAAGTAGTATCGCAAGCTCGGGGACCCTGGCACAATGGGCACCGGTATAGGGAGATTTTTGGTCAATGGCCGTGGCAATCAATTGAATGAACGAGTCCATCATTGCACGTTGGGATCGTTCATATTCGCAAATAGAGCCGGACATGGCCACCAGCGAAGTGGAGAGTCCATAGATCTCTGTGATGTGACTTTCCACAACACAGACCTCATCATAGCGCCGTTCTTTTACCTTATCACTTTGCTGGACAAGGGCATTAATGGGTCTGACGATAAGCGTGGTGCAGTACCAGATGACAGGCGTCAACAGGAGGAGCCAAGCTAGACTGACAAGCAGAGAAACCCGTACCTTCTCCATATAGGGACCGATTACCGCTTTTACCGGCACCAGCAGGCCTATAAATTCCTTATCCGCACCATACAGCGATTCGATAGGGGCCACATAACCAAAATATTCCTGCCCCTTTATCTGCATGACCTGCATGTTGCCCGATTTCCCCGTGGAGCGTGCAAGCTGGAGCAGGCCAGCATGGGGCAAGGTCCCGAGGGTACGAGCGGATTGTGCTCTTCTTTGGCCACTGCCAAACCATTTTTCCCCAAGGCGAGCACGCTCTTGCTCTGTAACCGCAGCAAGAGCCTTGTCCAGAATGGATGCCAGCAACGGCATCTCAGGCCTCGTCAGAAAATGGAGGCCCCCTTTGCCAGTGTTCGAAAGTTCTGCGATCTCCCCACCGACCTGGACGGAGTCAAAAAAATAGGAGGAGATAAGAAACTTGAGAACAGATTCTATATCCAGGGTCGCATAGGCCTCACCTGCTGCCACTGCCCGCAGGGCTTCAAGGGTGGAGTGGACATGGAGCAATTTGATTTTGGGGTAATGGGCAGCAAGGTAGATATCCGTGTACCAGCCCTTGGGAATGGCAACAGTTTTCCCTTCAAGCTCGCGCAAAGATTTGGGGAGCGGTTGTCCGTTCCTGGTGACAAAGGCCTGGGTGGTAGGCATATAGGAAGCGGAGAAGATGCCCATGCGTTCCCGCTCGTCATTGCGCATGAGCGAATGGAGCAGATCCAGTTCTCCCCGCTTAAAGAGCTCAACCAACTCATTCCAGGAAAAACCGTTAATATATTCAACGCGAAAACCAGCCTTTTGAGCCAGCAAATCGAGCATATCAATGGAATAGCCTTTGGGCTTTCCGCTCATGGTAAAATCAAAGGGAGGCCAATCCAACTCATTGGAGGCTTTGATGATGGGATTGGCAGCAAGAAAAGACTGCTCTTCTTCATTTAAATGAAGCGATGTTGTTGCTGCCGCCGCTGTGACCGTAGTGCTCTCTATGGCGCTGGCGGTAATGGTTCCATCTCTATCAAAGAGAAAAGTCTCACCACCGGGGAGCATATGCTGTTTTTGCAAAAAGGCGGACATGCCCGCCAGGGAAATATCGGCTGCAACAACGCGCTGCCCCCCATTCATGCTTTTTGCAAAAGTGACTCCCGGAGCTTTGAGCAGAGAAAAAATATAAGGACGGGTCTTGATAGTTCCTGGAGATTTTTGGGCTTCTGTAAACCAGGGGCGTACTCTGGGGTCGTAATCTGATATTTCCTGCCGCTGCGTTCGCACCTTAAAATATTGATCAAGATAGACCGTTACCTTTTTTCGCCCACTTTCCTGCTCCCTGATTTTAATGATAACCCATCGATCATGGGGTGCAGCCTGAAAGGGTTCTCTGACTTTCTCATTACTTTCCAGGTTGATTAATTCAAAAAAATCTCCGGATTGGTAGCCGACATAAATCGAATAAAAATTCGGATTTTGTTCCATCATCCCGGCAAGCAGCGTGCGTACATGACGCTCACTTGCGGCATCCGGGTACTGTTCAAATTCAGACAGATTGGACAGCACGGAGACCAGCCGGGCACTCTGTCTCTCCAGCGTCTGGATACGCTCCCCAACACGCTCTGAGGTCGCCAGAAAGGAATGCTTGGCAGCGGTTCCGGCGAGATCATGGGAAAAATAGTATTGCAGATAGAGGGCAAGCCCGACAGTGAGACCGATAAGGAGAATAAAGATGCCAAGGACTGTAATACGAATAGAGAAGGTGAATTTTCTGGTCGTCCCCATAGGCAAACTCCTTGAGGCAAGGGTGCGTGTTGTACGACAGGCGGCAATTCTGGAAAAACAGAAAGGAGTATAGACAGCCTTGCCTTTATTGATTCATTCCAGCCAGTAAAAACGATTAGGTGCACAGAGAAACACAATGAAAGAAAATTGAAAAATCAATACCGCACTCTACACTTCGTAAAAAAAATAGGCAATTGTGGAACGAGATAAAACATGGGGGATATATTGGAGGGCTATTGGGGGATGGACGTGCGGCTGGCTCTCGACTCGGAGCCCCCCCTGGCTGAACAAGCTTAGGAGCCCCTGACTGACGGGTATTGAACGAGAATCATACAG
Source organism: uncultured Desulfobulbus sp. (assembly GCF_963664075.1). Classification (NCBI taxonomy): domain Bacteria; kingdom Pseudomonadati; phylum Thermodesulfobacteriota; class Desulfobulbia; order Desulfobulbales; family Desulfobulbaceae; genus Desulfobulbus; species uncultured Desulfobulbus sp. The sequence continues at coordinate 1,784,077 of NZ_OY760916.1, read as the reverse complement.
ACATCGTACGGTACAATTACCCCTCATAAAGAGACAAAGGGCCGGGCAGATCTCTTTCTGCCATCGGCCCTTTATCAAGGAAGGTGATTAAAACTGCCTGATTGATTAAACGAGATAAGTAAGGGAGCCACCTCATTTCAGGCAGAAATCATAACTTATTTTTTATCAACTAATTGAGAATGCGCTTCCAGGGCACGTGAGGAGTACACCAAGGCCGCTCCAGCATTCAGAGCAATGGCAACGCCCATGGCTTCGGCAATTTCCTCCTTGGTTGCACCCAATTTGACGGCCTCTTGTACATGCACGGAAATGCATCCGTCGCAACGGGTGGTCACGGCCACGGCGAGAGCAATCAACTCATGAACCTTGGGGTCCAGATGACCGGTCTTGGCAGCAGCATTATTTATTGTCGTCAAACCTCGCATAACATCAGGAGTTTGCTTAGCATATTCGGTAATCTGCTCCATCAAAGAATCACGGTAGGCATTCCAGTCTTGCATCATCACGTACTCTCCAAATAAGATGGTTTCGTCAAACGTCAAAGCTTCACAATCCGGATAACATTTGATCAGGAAGTGCTTAAGCTCAGAACCTCGCTCTCGAAATTACTCTAGTGTCCATCCAGAAACGGTCTTTTTGCCCAATTTCGGCGTTATGCTCAAAATTTTATCCTCGGAATATCATCTATATGCCTGCGGTAAAATTTTTCGCATGCCTTGAACTTGAACAAAAATCCTCGTTTCTAGACGGACACTACTCCAAGAACGACAATGAAGTGGAAATCACGGCACTGTGTAGGCGCCGATCAGCCACGGTTACATAATAATGACTTATCTCCAGGATGTACACGTATCTCTCTGATTAAAGAGGAGAAAATATACCAAAAATGCCTCAAGAAGAGTCAATTTTACCCATCCCGCCCTTCGGATGTTTCTTTTTGCCCCGTCTTTTGTAACAAAAGCAATCCTTTCAAATTTTCGCCCCCGTGAGCCACGAGCACTCTTGCTCTTCAGCGTAATTTTTTGCTGCTGTTTGGAGCATTAGGCATATAATCGGGAAAAACCAGCTATCAGCTCTCTTTCAATGCAGGTATACTACCTTTTTCTATTTAACAGGTGGATCAGGCCTGCGTGACCGTATTTCCAAGGACACCTGAACCGTACCCTCCCCCATTCATATTTACTATCAGCATGAAATCGAGCATTTTATTTGACCATGGACGCACAGCTCGCATTGGCTTACCAGAGGCTGTCTTTTGCCAAGGTAAGTCGGATTCGGACATCATTGAACTCTTGCATAGATTTGGTAAAGGCTCAGGCCATTCTATTCTCTTTACCCGTCTTTCCGAGCACCAGTTCAGTCTCATCCCTGAAGACGTGCAGGCACTCTATGATTATCATCCGCTTTCCCAAACCTGTTTTGGAGATCCCCTTGAGCCCAAAGCCAACGGCAAGATAGCCATTGTTTCGGCAGGGACAGCGGATGGTTCCGTTGCCTGGGAGGCGGCTCGCACGCTGAGCTACCTCGGCATCACCAACGATATTTACGAAGACTGTGGCGTGGCAGGATTATGGCGACTCACCGAACGATTGGATGCAATCAACAGTGCTGATGCAGTCATTGTGGTTGCAGGACTGGATGCGGCCCTGCTTTCTGTGATGGGTGGTTTGACCTCAAAACCCATTTTTGGAGTTCCCACCTCGGTGGGCTACGGCGTGGCTGAACAGGGCAAGGTCGCTTTGGGAAGCATGCTCGCCAGTTGTGCCCCAGGTGTGGCAATCTTAAACATTGATAATGGTTATGGTGCGGCCTGCGCGGCCGCAAGGGTGGTACACGCTCAAGGGTAATATTGCATCCAATAATCCCCTGTACAGAGGAGGCAACCATGGATAGACGACGTTTTCTCCAAAAAATGCTTGGTGGTACGATTGTTTTCAGTTCATCGCTGAGTCTACACAATGCTGCCCATGTCTTCGCGGCGACTGTCGGAGGACTGTCCCCTTACGATCTTGTGGCCGTGAAGGGGGGAGAACCGGAGCAGATGTTTGACAAGGCCATCACCTCTCTAGGGGGAATCAACCGGTTTGTGACCAAAGGCAGCAAGGTGGTGGTTAAACCCAATATCGGCTGGGATGTCCCTCCGGATCGAGGTGGCAACACCCAGCCAAAACTTGTCAAACGCATTATCGAACATTGTTTGCAGGCTGGAGCCCGCGAAGTGCACGTCTTTGATCATACATGCGATACGTGGACCCGGTGCTATCGCAATTCCGGTATCGAACAGGCCGTTAAGGAGGCCGGGGGAAAGATTGCCCCCGGAAACAACGAGGGGTACTACCAACGCGTTTCCGTTCCCCAGGGAAAACGACTCACCAGTACTAAGGTTCATGAACTGGTACTGAATGCGGATGTCTTGATTAACGTGCCGGTGCTCAAACACCACTCCTCATCCATGGTGACCGTGGGTATGAAGAACCTGATGGGTATTGTCTGGGATCGATCATACTGGCACCGCAACGATCTGCACCAGTGTATTGCAGATTTTGTCTCCTATAAAAAACCAACTCTTACCGTGGTTGATGGCTACAACGTCATGAAACAAAATGGACCACGGGGCGTTTCCGTGGGCGATGTGGTCCAGATGAAATCCCTGGTTGTATCCACGGATCCTGTCGCCGCTGATGCTGCTGCGAGCTTGATCTTTGGGGCTAACCCAGCTGATATCCGCCACATTCAACTCGCCGCGGGGATGGGCCTGGGCCAAATCAACCTGGGAAACTTGGCCATCAAACGGATCAAGATCTGAGCATGCCTCTTATCTGGCTAAAGCGGCATCTCAGACGTGCACGGATTGGAGCCTCGCTGTGTATATGTCTCGGGATCAGTCTCTTTTTTCTTTTTGGCAGCTGGCAAAAGCCCTCTTGGCCTGCGGAAACGCTGCTCACGATCCAGTTTGTCCCTTCCCTTATTCAGGCAATACAGGGTGCTCTTCTTGGGGCAAGCTATGTCTTACTTATACTGGGGCTGAGCTTGCTCCTGGGCCGGGTCTACTGCTCTTGGATCTGCCCCCTGGGAACCATGCAGGATATTCTGTACTCCCTGGGCAACCCCACTCCTGGCTACCATCCACCGCATAATCTCATTCGTGGACTCATGCTGGTGCTGGTTACTCTGCCGTTTCTTCTAGGCAGTAGCCTGGCCGTCAGCCTCCTTGATCCCTACAGCACCTTTGGTCGTATCCTGAGCAACATTGTTCGCCCTCTGCTTACTCCGCTGACGAACTCCATCGCCTGGATACTTGAGCAATTTGGCGTCTACATCCTCGCTCGGGCTCCCTGGCCAGCAACCACCTTTTTTTCGGTTGTTTTTTCCTCGTTCGTTTTACTGGGGATCACCTGGTTAGCCGTGCGCCATGGGCGACTCTACTGTAACAGTCTCTGTCCGGTGGGGACGTTGCTTGGACTGTTTTCCACAAAAGCATTGCTGCGATTACGACTGAATAAAAAGTCCTGCATTCACTGTGGTCGTTGCGTCAACGTTTGCAAGGCCAACTGTATTGACCTGGCACGACAGCAGATTGATGCCAGCCGTTGTGTTGCCTGCTACAACTGTCTGGCCGTCTGCCCGACTGACAGTATAGTTTTTCAACAAGGCATGAAAAGAGCGACTTCTCTGGGAGAGAAGAAACAAGGTCCAAATCTGTATCGCCGCGCCCTCCTCTCCCAATTTGGGGTAACTCTGCTCTTTGTATGTGATCTGCCTGCCGGAGCAGTCCCCTTGCCCCTGGCCAGTCGCCCGACCAGCAAAGCCGAACAACGCACCTGCCCGGTCGCGCCCCCTGGCGCACAGGGTATTGATCACTTCACCTCCACCTGCACAGCCTGTCATCTCTGTGTCAGTGGCTGTCCTTCTCAGATTCTTCTCCCTTCGCTGTTTGCGTACGGCGTCTCCGGCTTCCTTCAACCGCAGATGTCCTTTGACCAGGGGCACTGTACCCATGAATGCACGCTGTGTGGTGAGCTCTGCCCCACGGGGGCTATCATCCCGTTGAGCGTTGCCGCCAAAAAACTTACCCAG